>DATHZN010000051.1:0-3255 GCA_035458585.1 Marinobacterium sp.
GACTGCCGGATTCAAGTCCGCGGCCTGTGCACCCGAGGCTAAAACAACAGATAGAGCCAGAGTTTTCATCAACGCTTTTTTCATGTGCTTCCCCTTTCTCAATGAAGGACTTACTCAGTTATCTTTGGGTCGTGAAATATATCTAGTTACTGAACCTTAGCCCCAAAGATTCGGCAAAACAAGATGCTTAGTTACCCATATCATGGGAAAGTGAACGCTGCGCACCCTCCCCAGACTCTCATTTGCCAAGGATGGCAAATGCGAAGCGTTACAGGCAAGTACTTGAGCGTGCCTGGGGAGGGTATGCAGGGTTCGCTTTCCAATAAATTTCGAACAATAAAAAAGAGACCGAAGTCTCTTTTAAATAGACAGAAGTGACCCTTAAACTCAAACGCTAAGAACCTTCTCACCCCGCGCGATGCCCGAAACACCCGAGCGCACTACTTCCATAATCGAGGTGGTGCCAAGCGCAGCAATGAACGCATCCAGCTTGGACGAGTCTCCTACCAACTGCACCGTGTAGGCGTTTGGCGTAACATCAATGATCTGACCACGGAAGATGTCACAGGTACGTTTAATCTCCGCCCGCATCTGACCGTTAGCTTTGAGTTTGATCATCATCAGCTCACGCTCAATGTGCTCACCCTCAGACAGATCAACGACTTTCACCACGTCTACCAGCTTGTTCAGCTGCTTGGTGATCTGTTCAACCACACGGTCGTTACCGATAGTGGTTACTGTCAGGCGTGAGAGCGTTGGGTCTTCAGTTGGTGCAACGGTTAGCGACTCGATGTTGTACTGGCGCTGTGAAAACAGGCCCACAACGCGAGACAGAGCACCCGGTTCGTTCTCAAGCAGAACAGAAATAATATGACGCATTGATTATGTCCTCTCCGTTTTGCTGAGCCACATATCACGCATTGAGCCGCGCGGCACCTGCATTGGGTAGACGTGCTCATGTGGATCCACGTAGATATCCATAAAGACCAAACGATCTTTCAGAGAGAAAGCCTCGCGCATTGCGCCTTCTAGGTCAGAGAGTTTTTCGACCTTCATACCAACGTGGCCGTAAGCTTCCGCCAGTTTGATAAAGTCAGGCAGCGCCTTTACATATGACTGCGAATGACGAGACTCGTAGTTCATGTCCTGCCACTGACGCACCATACCCAGAGACTGATTATTCAGGTTAATAACCTTCACCGGGATGTCGTACTGCTTACAGGTAGAGAGCTCCTGGATATTCATCTGAATAGAGCCTTCTCCTGTTACACAGGCGACGTCTGCCTCAGGGAAATTCATTTTAACGCCCATTGCCGCTGGCAAACCAAAGCCCATCGTGCCCAGTCCACCGGAGTTGATCCAGCGATTTGGCTTGTTGAACTTGTAGTACTGCGCCGCAAACATCTGGTGCTGACCCACGTCGGAACAGACAAATGCATCGCCATTAGTCACCTTAGAGAGCATCTCGATGACCTGCTGAGGTTTCATCATCTCACTGTCGTCTGTGCGGAAACGACCACCGTGACGACCACGCCACTCCTCTATCTGCGTCCACCAACCCGCAATTGCTTCTGCATCGGGTTTAGTCGTTGCCGACCCGAGCAGCTCGATCATCTCTTCTAATACAGCGGCGGCTGGCCCCACGATCGGCACATCAACCTCGACCGTTTTAGAGATCGATGCCGGGTCAATATCGATATGAACAATACGTGCAGTTGGACAGAACTTATCTGTGGCGTTCGTTACTCGGTCATCAAAACGGGCACCCACTGCAAGAATCATATCCGCGTGGTGCATTGCCATGTTCGCTTCGTAGCTGCCGTGCATGCCGAGCATACCAAGCGACTGACGATCAGTACCGGGATAACCACCAAGACCCATCAGCGTGCAGGTCACAGGGTAATTGAGTGATTGCGCCAGTTTTATCAACTGTTCACTCGCGCCACCCATGATGACACCGCCGCCCGCATAAATGACGGGACGTTTTGCCGCCAGCAGCATATCAACGGCTTTTTTTATCTGACCGCTATGACCACGGCTAATCGGATTGTACGAACGCATTTTCACCGAGGCTGGGAACTCGTAGGGGTAGCGCTCGGTCGGCGTTGTCATATCCTTGGGGATATCAACGACGACTGGACCCGGACGACCAGATTCAGCAATGTAAAACGCCTTCTTAATGATGGCAGGGATATCTTCCGGACGCTGAACACTGAAGTTGTGTTTAACGATCGGACGGGAGATACCGAGCATATCGGTCTCCTGGAAAGCATCTTCACCAATGAGGTAACTCATGACCTGGCCGGTAATCACCACCATTGGGATAGAGTCCATGTAGGCAGTTGCTATGCCTGTCACTGCGTTGGTCGCTCCTGGACCCGAGGTGACGAGTGCTACGCCGGCTTTATTCGTCGCGCGCGCATAAGCATCAGCCATGTGTGTAGCAGCCTGCTCATGGCGCACCAAAACGTGTTGGACCTCCTCCTGCTGGAAGATTGCGTCGTACACGTGTAGCAACGCACCACCAGGATATCCATAGATGTACTTAACGCCCTGATCTCTGAGCGCGCGTACGACCATTTCTGCGCCTGAAAGTAATTCCACTTCTTTACCCTCTAAGATGTGCCTCTTGGCACCTAGTCTAAGATGTGCCTTTCGGCACTTAGTCAGTTTCAACTCCCGAAGATAGCATAACGCTAATCTTCAGATGTATGAGCAGCCGCTCCGCTCAGGAATTATCCCAAGCATGCACCTCTCGTAACAGAGATCGGTGCTTTTCTGAGCAAAGACTACTCAGCCCGCCTGCAGGAGGGTCTCTCCGTTGGCGGCTCTAGACCTAAGCCGGGTATTGCTTCTAACAGCCTTGTTCGACCCAAAGGTGCGGGGGTGGGTGCACTTTGGGGTAAGTTGAGTATTTTCGCACTGCACACAAAGGAGTTCAACCCGCATAAACCGCAAAACTTGCGAGTTCTGTCAGGAAAAAGGTCTTAAAAAACAGCGTATATAAGAAAAGCCTGCATAACTGAACATAGGTTTGAAAAAATGGTCTGACCAGCTAATTGGCGAGCATGCAGATCTGTGGTTATAGTGAGGGAGAGCGACAAGGAGCCAAACAATGCAGGATATATCCGATATCAAAAACAAAGAGCGTGTTATTCAGGAGCTGGTACGCTTCACCCGTAAGGTGTTGGCAGATCCAGAAATTTGTAATCAGGCCAAAGCCATCGCACGCAAACATATGGACTCCGATCATGC
>DATHZN010000052.1:0-4577 GCA_035458585.1 Marinobacterium sp.
GCTCTTCGCGATGCGTAACACCACCGAACTGAGTCGTCTTCAACAGGCGCACCTGCGCGATGTGATGCGTGATCCTCTGACGGGCCTGCGCAGTCACCGAGCACTGATTACCGTGCTAGAGAAAGCCTTCGGTGAAGCCCAACGTTTCGACAATATGCGGTTTGCTCTGGTCATTGTTGATATCGACAACTTCAGCGATATTAACGATCGCTATGGCTGGGACGCCGGTGATCAAGTACTCAAAAGCTTCGCCGAAAGAATCTCCCTCACTCAACGCAGCTCAGATTTTATCTGTCGTTTCGGTGATGATCTCTTCGCCATGCTGCTCTCCGAGGCCGATATCGGGGATGCTCTGGGCATGGGAGAGCGTCTGCAGAAAATCGCCGCATCATTGGAGTTCGATTTTACCGAACAGCCACTAAACTTGACGCTCAGCATCGGCACAACAGCCTACGTGCCAGAGCAGACGGAGTCAGTGCATGAGATGATTAATCAGGCGCAGGATAACCTGCTGATCGCCAAGACACATGGTGGCAACGAAGTCATCGGTCCAGTGTGAACTAACTGTGACTTTGATCCGCAGAGAACAACCCATAGGGTCGGAGTGAGAGGTCGGCGTAAATGTCACCCGCTCAAAGTCAGCTCCCCAAGTAATGCCAGCCTAGATTCGATCCGACTCTGCTACTTTGCCCTTTCGTTTTAGCTGTTTCAGAAGTTTAGAACGGTCATCAAGCACCCTTGACTGATGCCTTAACCCCTGCAACATTCTCTCTCTAACCTCTAGGGCCTCGTTCATTTGAGCCAACAAGTAGGTGATTTTATCTTGGCAACTCACTCTGTAGTCTCAACGTTGGTTCAACCAGGTTTACGGATTCAATCTAGACCTGGTTCAAGAGATGCCACAGACAGTTTGGTTACAACAACCGTCCTGTAGATTGACATCGACTACCGATAGCGACGACCAACCAGCGGTATCAGGCCTCCGACCTGCGGCTGAAGTTAATCTCCGTTAACACGTCTATCAAACGATCTGCCGTGATGGGCTTTGGAATAACAATGTTCGCCCCTTCAAGAATTAATTGCTCAGTTTCGTTTCCTAAAACTGCAGCTGTACAACCTACGATAGGTATTTTAGATCCAGTCTCACGAATCGCTGTAGTGAGCTCTTCACCGTTCATTTCTGGCATCATCAGATCTGTAAAAATTAGATCAAATTGATTGTGCAAAAACGCGTCAAGAGCTAATTTTCCATTTTCGAAACTGCTAACAATCGCCCCTTTAGATCGCAAGATTCGTTCTGTTAGCAGTCGAATTGTTAAATCATCCTCGGCAAATAGGATTTTCACGCCATCGAGCGAAACCTTAATATCAGATGCCGATGCTGATGGATTCATCTCCAGCCTCGCCATCTTAAAGTACAAATCGAAGCATGCACCGCCATAAGCGCTTCTTGAACATACTAACTCGCCTCCCATTAAATCGGCCATCTGCTTTACGATAAAGAGACCAAGGCCCGAGCCATCTTTATTTGTATTTCCGCGACAAAACGGCTCAAAAATATTGGCACGCCCTAATTCAGGAATGCCCACGCCGTCATCCTCTACTCTGAGCTGCGCACGCACCCCCTCTGTTCCCAGAAATTCATACTTCAGGCTTAGGTAAATATTGTGTCCCTCAGAGTGAAGTGCCGCGTTTTTTACAAGGTTAGTAACGCTCTGCCGAAGTGGTTGCTCGTGGAAACTGAAGGTGTTAACTAGATTTTGAGGAAGCGTCACATGAAGCATCATTCCCTGTTTTTTCACGTAATTGGCGAGGGGAGAAATCGCGCGCCTCACTAAATTGACTAGGTCGCCCGTTTGCAGTTTTGACTCCAAAGCTCTTTCAGGCGCGACAACCACTCGCAAATCATCGAGAACCGCCAACAGATGGGATGATATGTCCGATATCTGATCAATTCGATCGTCTACAGCGGTGCTGTCGTCAACCGTTATCATGCTGATAGCAGCAACCGGTGTCCGTAGCTCGTGACCTATGATCGCAAACATCTCTTTCTGTTTTTCCGCTAGCCTCTGTTGGTTCTCAAGCATAGTTTTGAGCTCCGACTGATACTGAATCTGCTCACTAACATCAGAGGCACTCCCGACAATGAGGGTGCGGCCATCAATCTCAATAACCTTTCCGACGACCTTCACCCATATGACTTTATCTATGTCACGTCGAATGAGCGGATGCTCAGTCAAGAGCGTGTAATTCGGATTCGCAGCGGTTTGCTCAGCACTAGTCTGGATTACCTCAATTAACGACGCTCGCCATTCAGGCAGCACCATTTCAAACAATTTAGATGCTGGGTAAGTGTTCGTCTCCGACGCTTCTAAACCCATCCAGCGTGAGAGCGTTTGATCAGCTCTGAGCTCCAGTGTCTCTAGGCAGAGCTCCCATTTGTAACCAAGATCAAGCTCCCCGGAGAGACGCTCACGATGAAGCTCTACCTCAGCATTTTTGAGGAGCGTATTAATTTCATCCACCTTATCGTTGAGGGCGCGCTCGCTTTTATCCCGCGCGATCCGAATCGAGCGATCAAGTGCTTCAATTTCATTCTCAGCTTTGGGTGACAATAACGCCCGTTTTTTGCCACGTCCGAGGACAAACTCCCTTAAATCTTGCAGTGGTAACGAGACCATGCGCCAACCGAAATAGAGGAAAATGATCCACAGAGCCGAGGCCTTGAGAGTAGCGGCCATAATCATTCCCATAATGATCGGCTGCATCTGCAACCAGACAATCTCGCTACTTGAAAATAGTTCCATTTGCGCGATCACTTGGGAGTCGCCGTTACTCCAGTCCTGAGGTTTAAAAAGTGGAAATTGATGTCGCAGGTCTCCAAGATTGTCTGGTTGACTATCCAATAAACGCTCGTTGCCGGCTTGGTGCAGCAAATTGCCCTCGGCGTCCAATAGCCTCACGGCCTCGACCTCTGAGCGTTTGATAAGTCCCTCTAGTAGCGCGACCTGAAGAGGTTGATCGACGTACCAGACAGCGTTTGCGAGGCCACTATCAACTAGGCTTTGAGTCTCGTGTAAACTTAGCGCAATCCGTTCACGTGTTTGACCATAATTTGACCAAACCTCTATCAAAACGATCGTAACGGCTATCAGTACATAAGCTCCAAAAGCCGTCTTTAGGAGGCGTGATACGATCGAATCGCCAGGTAACCAAAAGCTGACCATGTCATATTCCCCTCTGTGCGGGCCTATATTTCAATATCGTACTTGTCAAATAGACGCTTCCACTCTGGGCTCTTCTTTGCTTGTGCAATGACAGTCTCCAGATCCGCTCTAGTATTGGGAAGCATCACCTGAAGCATAAAAGACTTGAACTCTGCGACATGAAGATCATCACTGAGATCTCTGACACTCATATCGTTTCTGTAAAGATAATCAAGTGCAGATTGCTGGATCATAGTGACATCAACACGCCGGTTGGCTAGCCGTTCTAGAACAGCTCCCTCATTATTACCGTCCTGGCGTACTAGCTGACCCGCGTTGATTGGATTTTCTAGCTCGGGGGGGTATTTATGGCCGCGGACCGCGCCAAAGACGTGTCCGACTAAATTCGAGGCATCAATGGGATTAGTCTTATTTGACACAAGCACGTCAGAGTCTCGGAATAGATCAACCCACCTAAAGCGCTCCGCCGCATTTTCCCCCCAACCCCACTGAGGCGTAACCCAAAAAACTACCCAATCATCATTGCAGGCAGTCCGCTTCTCTTGGCAATCATTGTTTCGCCAACCATCAAGCTCAGCGTTCAATCGTGGACGAGGCAGGATCTCGACTTCAAACGTATCTCCTGACTTCGACTGTTGATTCAACAATTCAACCACCTCAAAGATCAAACCGTCTCGGTTCGCAGCCTCAATCACGAAGGGAGGTTGCTTGTGGTACATGAAAATTTTGACCGATTCACCGTATGTTTGAAGCGCAACGACACTTAACATCAATCCACATATAAGCTTTTTCATAGAGTCCTCGGCATGGGCAAATTTGATCTACGATCGAATTTTGCAAACACTGTGCCATACCCTATAAAAGCGATGCATATCGGGCAGTTTTGAAGTTTTCAAAGCCTTAATTTTCATTTTGCAAAGAAGAGAGTGGCCCAGTTTGCAAAATGCATATTTTGTTACTACTTTTTACTGGCTTTTTGTTTCTACTTCGGCCGGCCTTTTGCTGACATGTAGGTACCAAAACCGCCAATTACACGGGTAGCAAAGAGCTATTTTGCGCATAAGCAAGTGACAGCATAAATCCTGTTACAGGCAAAGCGGTGCGAATTTTGCGACATTAACAATTAATATTCATTACTACTCTTAGCCATTTTCTAGTGAAGCACCCTTAGGAATGAAAGCCCTTTATTGTCTCCTGCTGTTTTCAATCCACTCCCATGGAAGCGCTGAGATGGTTGAGCTCGATGGCTTTTGGATAGATAAAACGGAAGTGAGTATCGCTGAGTTCGCATCCTTTGCCGAGGCTCAAAGCCTAACCACTCAGGCTGAGCGTCAAGGTGGAGGCTTAGTG
>DATHZN010000053.1:0-28374 GCA_035458585.1 Marinobacterium sp.
CACTTTGCAGCATAAGGCCATCCATGGCCAAAAAAAAGGGCCCACAATCCATTGTGAGCCCTGTGTGAGATAATCCTTGCTCCATGCAGCCTTATCCGCATCCTGCGTGACCCTGATTGCCGCGTGATATCTCTAAGTGTATCCATCCCTGATTGCTTACCAATCCTTCGTAAGCGATCCATGGTTAAATGATACTGAGCGTCGCAAATCGAAACTATTGGAATAGTTCCTAATTTTTATAACAAAAAGGAATATATTTTGGTTTCCACAATATGAAAGAGTTCGCATGCCACCAGTGGTTTAGCACGGTAGCTACTCCCGTTGTATACTGCGCGAACTAATTATACGTCTTAATTGAGGTGATCTGTGGCTTTTGACCCTAGCCAGCGCGCGTTTCCGTCAACTCGTATGCGCCGCATGCGAGCCAACGAGTTTTCTCGCACAATGATGCGTGAGCATTTGCTGACACCGGCAGACTTTATCTATCCGATGTTTGTTATTGAGGGCGAAAACTGCTCAGAGCCAGTACCCTCAATGCCGGGTGTTGAGCGACTCAGCATAGACCGTCTGGTAGAGGCAGCTGTTGAAGCCTGGGAGCTGGGTATTCCTGCTGTTGCGCTCTTCCCTGTGACTCCAACGGAGGTAAAGTCGCTGGCGGCAGAAGAGGCCTGGAACCCAGAGGGTTTAGCGCAACGGGCAGTACAGGCTATAAAAGCCGCGTGTCCGCAAATTGGTGTCATCACCGATGTCGCACTGGATCCGTTCACTACCCATGGACAGGACGGTATCATCGATGAGGGTGGCTATGTCCTCAACACGGAGACAGTTGATGCGCTTGTGAGGCAGGCGCTATCGCATGCTCAGGCGGGTGCAGATATCGTCGCGCCAAGCGATATGATGGATGGACGCATTGGTGCAATACGAGAAGCGCTTGAGGCAAATGGCTTTATCAACACGCGAATACTGGCCTACTCAGCCAAGTATGCTAGTGCTTACTATGGCCCTTTTCGTGATGCCGTAGGATCAGCGGGGAATCTTGGAAAAGGGAATAAATACTCATACCAGATGGACCCTGCTAACTCGAACGAAGCGCTTCACGAGGTTGCACTGGATCTTGCTGAGGGTGCCGATATGGTGATGGTTAAACCGGGAATGCCATACCTAGACATCGTCCGGCGCGTTAAATCCGAACTTCAAGTACCGACCTTCGCTTACCAAGTAAGTGGTGAGTATGCCATGCACATGGCTGCTTTTGAGAAGGGCTGGTTGGACGAAGAGAGCGTTATGCTCGAGTCATTGCTGGCATTCAAACGTGCCGGAGCAGACGGCATTCTCACCTATTTTGCGGTGAAAGCTGCACGTCTACTCAATCGGGCTTAAATTAGGTCAGCAAAACCCCGGCGATAGTCGGGGTAGAGCAGCTGATAGCCAGTTGCTCGCATCCGCGCATTACTGAGACGTTTACTTCCGCCCCGCTGTATGGGTACTTCATTGCGGATCTCTACACCCATTTGCTGGGCTAGCCAACGCGTGATCTCGCTAATTGGGGTTGGTGCATCATCGCTGGCCAGATAGATCGCTTGCAGCGCCTCACCCGCAACGTCTTGATGTAACAAGTGTTCAATGAACCCCGCAGCATCGTCGCGATGTATTCGATTGCTGTAGTGAAGTGGCTCCAGCGGCGCCACCTCACCGGCGCGTATGCGATTTAACAGGTGCATTCGACCCGGGCCGTAGATGCCCGATAGGCGCACGCGGGTCACTCGTGGATGCAGGGCTGCGATTTGCTCCTCTCCCTGCAATAGGAGTTTACCAAAAGGGTTGTTTGGTTCCGTCGGACTGGTTTCATCTATCCACTCGTGCTGATGCTGGGCGTAGACACCAGTCGAGCTGGTGATCAGTATCCGCTTAGGACTAGATGGCAGAGCGCGAAGAATTTTCTGCGGTCCATCAACGTAAATCCGCTGATAGGTTGCCGGATCACGGGATTTAGCTGCGGCTGTGTATATCAGATAGTCAACCGCCGGTAATTTTGGTGGCATATCTTCGTTTAATAGGTCATATTCTATCGGAATCAGGCCTTTCGATAGTTGGTCTATATTACGCCGTAAACCGTAGATATTCGCGCCACGGGTGAAAAGCCGTGCGCCTATCGCATTTCCAAGGTCTCCACATCCAGCAATAAGAACAGAGTACTGTGCCACCTGTTAGTCACTCCCAAAACAACACAGGTCACAGGGTAGCAGAGGATAGGTCATGACGCTTACAGAACTTCGCTACATCGTTACGCTTGCGCGTGAGCAACATTTTGGGCACGCGGCTGAGCGTTGCTTTGTGAGTCAGCCAACGCTGTCAATTGCTGTAAAGAAGCTGGAAGACGAGCTGGGAGTCGCGCTGTTTGAGCGTAGCAAAAACGCAGTACGAGCCACACCTGTTGGTGAGAAAGTGGTTAAGCAGGCGCAAAAAGTGCTCGAGCAGGCCGATGCAATTAAAGAGCTCTCAAAAGAGGGTAAAGATCAGCTAGCAAGCTCAATCCGCGTTGGCGCAATCTACACCATTGGCCCCTATCTGTTTCCAAAACTGGTTCCCGAAATGCAACGTCTGGCACCGCAAATGCCGCTCTACATTGAAGAGAACTTCACCGAAACTTTGCGTCATAAGCTACGCAAAGGCGAGCTGGATGCCATCATTATTGCGCTGCCTTTCCATGAGCCTGATGTGCTGACTCGACCCTTGTATGATGAAACCTTTAGTCTGATTACGCCTAAGAACCATCCCCTTGTGAAACAGGGGGAGGTGGAGACTTCTCAGCTAAATGAACTGAACATGTTGTTACTGGGTGAAGGGCACTGTTTCCGTGATCAGGTACTGGAAGCTTGCCCGTCGCTCAACCAGTCCTTCCATGACCAGCACCGAGTGACTGAAGGCAGCTCCCTTGAGACCATCCGTATGATGGTGGCTTCGGGTCTTGGTACCTCTGTGCTGCCGAGGTCTGCTATTGAAGGGCATCCGGCGATGGGCATGGTAGAGGTTTTACCCTTTAAAGCGCCAGAACCTCAGCGTACAGTTGCCCTAGGGTGGCGTGCCAGTTTCCCCCGTCCGCAAGCGATAGACGTACTGGTGAACGCTATAATCAAGTGCCATGGATCCAGCTGATAAGATTTTTAGATGTCCCCAACACCCATCGCGGAACGTCCTGTAACTGATCTTAAAGGGGTTGGTTCGGCGTTGGCGTTGAAACTGCAGAAGTTAGGTATTACGCAACTGCAGGATCTCTTTTTCCATCTCCCTTCTAGGTATCAGGATCGTACTCGCCTCTCGGCGATGGGCGGCCTTTTGCCATCTATCGAGGCGGTGGTAGAGGGCGAAGTGCAGATCTGCGACATTCAGATGGGGCGCCGTCGAGCGCTCCTGTGTCGCCTGCATGACGGCACTGGCTCGCTGACACTCAGGTTTTTCCACTTTAATGCGGCGCAAAAAAATCAGCTGAGCAAAGGTACCAAGGTGCGCTGTTTTGGCGAGGTGCGTCCCGGTCCTGCTGGTTTAGAGATGGTGCACCCCGAGTATCGTGTACTCAGACCCGGTAAAGAGGAGGCGTTAGAGAAGGCGTTGACGCCCATCTATCCGCTCACTGAGGGCATTACGCAGCAACGTTTGCGGGGTCTGATACTGCAAGCATTAGAACTCTTGGGCAGCGAGCCTCTGGAGGAGCTGGTGCCCGACACGGAGCTGAGGCGACGCAAGTATCCTGCGCTGACCGACGCTATTCATTACCTGCATCAACCGCCAGTCGATGCGGATCAGCAGGCTTTGCTAAGCGGTACTCACCCTGCACAGCGTCGTCTCGCTTTTGAGGAGTTGCTGGCGCACAACCTCACGTTGCGACAGGCACGTCACAAAATTCAACGCTATGGTGCCCCAGTACTGAAAGCCACGGGCCGTTTGAGTCGCCCTTTTTTAGATCAGTTGCCGTTTAAGCTCACAGGAGCTCAGCTTCGTGTGGCGCGTGAGGTGGCACGTGATATGAATAGCGAGCAACCGATGCTCCGGTTGGTTCAGGGGGACGTGGGCTCGGGCAAAACCATGATCGCGGTGCTGGCGGCACTGCAGGCGGTTGAGAACGGTCGTCAGGCAGCCGTTATGGCACCCACAGAGATTCTGGCCGAACAGCACTACATCAATTTTCGGAGCTGGCTTGAACCTTTGGGAATAGAGGTGAGCTGGTTGGCAGGGAAGGTTAAAGGCAAAGCGCGTTCGAGCGTATTGGAGCAGATCGCCAAGGGTGAGGGGCAGGTCATCGTCGGTACACATGCGCTTTTCCAAGGCGAGGTGGTGTTCGCTGATCTGGCAATGGTCGTGATAGACGAGCAGCACCGCTTTGGCGTGGATCAGCGTTTGAGTCTGCGGGAGAAGGGGCGCAGGGACGGTACGTTGCCGCACCAGCTTATAATGACGGCAACGCCGATTCCTCGGACGCTGGCGATGAGTGCCTATGCCGACCTCGACTGTTCGATCATCGATGAGCTTCCGCCAGGACGCACACCGGTGAAAACCCTGGCCATTGATGACTCACGACGGGCTCAGGTGATTGAGCGGGTGCGACAAGGCTGCCAGCTCGGTAAGCAGGCATATTGGGTCTGTACACTAATTGAAGAGTCAGAGGCGCTGCAATGTCAGGCCGCTGAGACGACAGCTGCAGAGTTATCTGAAGTCCTGCCCGAATTGCGTATTGGATTGGTACATGGTCGCTTGAAGCCAACAGAGAAGGCGGAGATCATGGCACGCTTTAAAGCGCATGAGCTTGATCTGCTTGTGGCCACTACCGTAATCGAGGTGGGTGTTGATGTTCCCAATTCGAGTTTGATGATCATTGAGAACCCGGAACGTCTTGGTCTATCTCAGTTACACCAGTTAAGAGGACGTGTGGGACGAGGTTCGCAAGAGTCTTTTTGCGTTCTGATGTATCATGCGCCTCTATCACGCCAGGGGCGTGAACGTATCGCCGTTATGCGCGAAACGACGGATGGATTTCGCATCGCTGAGCGCGACCTTGAGTTGCGCGGTCCGGGCGAGGTTCTGGGTACCCGCCAGACCGGTATGATGCAGTTTAGAATCGCCGATCTGCAGCGGGATGCTGATTTGATGGAAGCGGTACACCAGAGTGCCGCCCGTATCAGTTCTGAGTCATTACTGGCTGCCGCATTGGGGCGCCGCTGGATACACGACGCAGAACAATACGCACAGGTTTGAATATGCAACCAACGATACAACAACTCGCCATAGTGAAAGAGCAGATCGGCCGGGAACCGCGCGGTATAGCAGCAGTTGCAGCTACCAACCCAGAAGGAGTGCCGCTGGTGCTACAGATGCGCTCACTGGTGAACGATAAACCTTTTCCCACCCTCTACTGGCTCTGCAGTCGTGACTTAAGTCGCGAAATCAGCCGCATTGAGATGGCAGGTTGGATCAAACGCTTTGAAGAGGAGTTGGCCAGCGATGCTGAGTTGCGCGAAGCATTTCATAAACAGCAGCAGGCATATGTTGATCGTCGCTGGGAGTTAATGGATCCTTCTGATCGGGCTCGACTAGAGCGGCTAGGCTATACCGATATGTTCAACAAAGTGGGCATCGGTGGGATTAGCAGTTGGGATAAGGTCCGTTGTCTACATATGCAGTACGCACATCATCTGGCGGACGAAAATCTGGTCGGGCAGCGCCTAGACGCCGAGTTTGGATTAAACCAGCTGAAACCGCAGATTTAAACAAACCTTACTAGGCGTCGGGCGCATTCACGCTCGGTGCCTTGTCTGTCATGAGGTTTGGTAGCGCTTGAGTCTCGAATAGAGCGTCTGGGGCTTCATTCCTAGTACTTTGGCTGCGCCAAATGGTCCGCTGACCCGCCCCTCACACTCCGCGACTCTACGCTCGATCAGTTCTCGCTCGAGCGCCTCGATCTCAGCCAGAGAATTAACAGCCAGTGGTTGGCTGTTCACCGGCGAAGTACTCTTCTCGGGCCGCTGAGTCCCGACGGGTTCAGTGAATCTCAGCGGCCCCCCTTGAGCGAGTATAGAGCCCCGCTCAATCACGTTTTGAAGTTCTCGTGCGTTACCTGGCCAGCTGTAGTGCTGTAGCTGTCGCAGTGTATGGTCTTCAATTATTGGTTGTGGAATATTAAAGCGGCGGCAAGCATTCTCCATGAAATACGCTGCCAGTAGTGGAATATCCTCCAGGCGTTCCCGCAGGGGAGAGCAGTGAATAGGGAAGACATCCAACCGGAAAAACAGGTCCTCCCGAAAGCTCCCTTTCGCGACTTCAGTTCGAAGGTCACGATTGGTCGCGGCAATAATGCGTACATTGGTTTCGCGAGGAACACCCTCGCCAACGCGCTCGAACTTACGCTCCTGGAGTGCTCGTAGTAACTTCCCTTGCAGCTCAATAGGTATTTCCCCGACCTCATCAAGGAAGAGGGTTCCGCCGTCTGCCAGCTCAAAGCGACCGACCCGATTTGATGTCGCACCCGAGAATGCCCCTTTGATGTGTCCAAAAAACTCACTTTCAAACAGCTCTTTGGGTATCGCTGCACAGTTGACTCGAATTAATGGCCCATGGCGTCTACTGCTTGCATCGTGGATGGCCTGCGCTACCAGCTCCTTGCCGGTGCCGCTCTCGCCTGTGACTAACACATTGGCATCCACAGGCGCGACAATCTCGATCTGTTCGAGTATGCGTTTAATGGAGACGGATTCGCCAATAATGCGCGTCAGGTTTCCAGCTTCTCGCACCTCATTACGCAAATATTCGTTCTCGAGCTCCAACCTCTGTTTGAGCATATCGACTTTGCGTAACGCTTGCTCCAGAGCCTGCTGGGTCTGCAGTCTCTCAGATATGTCACGGAAAACAATTACTGCCCCATCTACTCCTGCTGACGTGAGCATGGGGGTAACCTGATACTCAACAGGAACAGCACGACCCGTCTTGGTCCAGAACACCTCATTATCAATCTTGGCACTCTCACCGCTGATGAGGGTCTGTTGGATGGGGCAGTTTGCGACAGGATAAAGATCACCGTTTGCGTAATGGTGGTGGATCAACTGGTGCATCTGTTTGCCAATCAGGTCCTCTTCACTCCAGCCCAAGGTTGAGGAGGCCGCGGGGTTCATAAAGGTCGTATTACCTGTGGCATCAACACCAAAGATTCCATCTCCAGCGGCTGTTAATACCAGCTCATTCAGGGACTCCGCTTGGTGGTAGAGTGATTCCAGTCGCTTCCACTCGAGCAGGGCGCTGCGAGCCGATAGATCTGCTGAGTTGAGGAATGCGATCCTATCGATAAGTGGTTGGGGCAGGATGACCATCAAACAGTCTTGCGAGTGCTCATCCAACTGAGTTCCCTGAATGAGACAGGTGGTTCGCTGGATGCCATCGCTACTCAAGCTCAGGTCCATTGTCTGCACAGCACCCTCAGAGAAAATCGCTTCTGAGAAGGTATGAAGCTCTGGCAGTTGTCCGACAAAACAGGCGCTCGGTTTTGTCGGCACTTGACTCTCATGCCAGAGCGCCTCGAATGCTGGGTTGAACTCCCTAAAGCGGTCTTCACCTGGCGAGAGGATAGCGGCTGGAATAGCCAGTCGGTCCAATCCCAAAGATCTCCGTTCCCGTGAGTCTTGGTGTTTTTTAATAAATAATTTACGAATATTCATAATTTATGAAATCTAATAACACTTTGATTGTTTGTCCAATATTTTTTATTTCTATGTAAAACAATGAGTTATTTTTGTTTATCGGGTTTTGGCATGAAGCTGGCAAAGACTGTT
Source organism: Marinobacterium sp. (assembly GCA_035458585.1). Taxonomy (GTDB): domain Bacteria; phylum Pseudomonadota; class Gammaproteobacteria; order Pseudomonadales; family Balneatricaceae; genus Marinobacterium_E. The sequence continues at coordinate 7,815 of DATHZN010000053.1, forward strand.
TAGAAAATTGACCATAGGAGATCTGTTTATGCCTGTTAAAAGTTTGGGAAACCCCTTCGACATTAACTCGGATCTGCGTCACGGCGCAGGGTGTCATTGCTCCACCTGCAAGTCAGAAGCCAAAGTGGGTGAATCGAACCTTTCGAGTGAGGATTTAGTCGGTCGGGCAGTTGAGAGTGCCATAGTAAGATCAACCTTTGCTCATAATGATCTATCCAGGCGCCAGTTCTTAGGTGCCGTCGGAGGCGGTACTTTGGCGGCTATTCTCGGGAGTATGTTGCCGATTGAACAGGTCAAGGCCGCTGTGCTGGAGAGCCTTGGAACTCCAGAAAAACGCGATCTTAATATTGGCTTCGTTCCCATTACCTGCGCAACTCCGATCATCATGGCGCAGCCGATGGGCTTCTATGAGCGCTACGGCCTAAACGCTAAAGTTATCAAGACAGCTGGCTGGGCCGTCGCCCGAGATAAATCTTTAAATGGTGAGTACGATGCATCACATATGCTTACGCCTATGCCGTTAGCAATGACGCTGGGTGCAGGCTCTGTAGCAGAACCGTACCTCATGCCGGCAGTTGAGAATATCAACGGTCAGGCGATCGTGCTGTCAAATGAGCATCTCGATAAGCGTGATCCGAAACAGTGGAAAGGTTTCACTTTCGGAGTGCCATTCGAATACTCAATGCACAACTTCCTCCTCCGCTATTACGTAGCCGAGCATGGTCTGGACCCAGATAAAGACATTCAAATTCGTGTCGTGCCGCCGCCAGAGATGGTTGCTAACCTGCGCGCCGGCAACCTGGATGGTTACCTCTCTCCCGATCCTTTCAACCAGCGTGCCGTATGGGAGAAGATTGGCTTCATCCACACACTAACCAAAGATATTTGGGAGGGACACCCCTGCTGTGCCTTTGCATGCTCAGCTAAGTTCGCGCAGGAGATGCCAAACACCTATGGCGCCCTGCTTCGCTCGATTATTGATGCTACCCAATATGCGTCTAATCCTGAAAATCGCAAGGAGATCGCTGAAGCGATCAGCCCAACCAATTACCTTAATCAGCCCGTGCCTGTAGTTGAACAAGTCCTGACAGGCCGTTACGCCGATGGTCTCGGTAACGTGATGAATGTGCCGGACCGGATCGACTTTGATCCGTTCCCCTGGCACTCAATGGGTGTCTGGATCCTGACCCAGATGAAACGCTGGGGTTATATCGAGAAGAATATTGACTACAGAGCCGTTGCCGAACAGGTGTATCTGGCATCTGATGCCGGCAAGATCATGGCTGATCTTGGCTATGAGGTGCCAACTAGTACGTATAAAAAACATACCATCATGGGTAAAACGTTCGATCCCGCCAAACCAGATGAATATCTAAACTCATTTGCGATCAAGAGGGGTTAGGGTATGTCTAGTTTGCAGGCGCGGCCAATCATTCTGTCCGTCTCGTTACTGATTCTGCTATTGGGGATTTGGGAGCTCTCCATCCCCGAGCAGAAACTGGCAACAGATCTTACGGAATATGAGTTGCTAATGGGGGGCGCTGAGCCAAAGGCGGGGGTTCCGCCACCGTCTGAGATTGTTTTAAAGGCGGTCGCTGAACTATCAGATCCGTTCTACGATGCCGGGCCGAACGATAAAGGGATTGGGATTCAGATCGGTTATTCACTCTATCGGGTGCTTACCGGATACGGTTTAGCTGCCCTGATTGCGATCCCTTTTGGTTTCTTAATTGGTATGTCGCCCCTGATGTACCGGGCGCTGGACCCTTATATTCAGATACTAAGGCCAATCTCGCCACTGGCTTGGATGCCACTCGCGCTATTCGTTATTCAGGATAGTGAAAAGAGTGCGATCTTCGTGATCTTCATCTGTTCGATATGGCCGATGTTGATCAACACCGCCTTTGGTGTCGCAGGCGTCCGAAAAGATTGGATCAATGTCGCGAAGACGCATGAACTGGGAATATGGAAGACCGCCTGGATGGTTATCCTGCCGGCGGCTGCCCCGACAATACTGACGGGTATGCGAATCTCTATTGGTATCGCTTGGTTGGTTATTGTCGCAGCAGAGATGCTCGTGGGAGGTACAGGGATTGGCTATTACGTCTGGAACGAATGGAACAATCTGGATTTAACCTCTGTCATCTTCTCAATCTTAATGATTGGTGTGGTCGGTATGCTGCTTGATGCCGCATTTGGTCTGCTGCAGAAACGCGTCACTTATCAGGAGTAAAACCATGTCTAAAGCCTTTCTAAGCGTCGAGGGGCTGACGCAGAAATACCCAAGCCCCGAATCCGGCGAACTTACGGTGTTCGAAAATCTTAACTTCAAAGTTGAGAAAGGAGAGTTTATCTCGATTATCGGCCACTCTGGTTGTGGTAAGTCGACCATTCTGAACGTGCTTGCTGGCCTCGATGAGGCGACCAGCGGCGCGGTCATAATGGAGGGTAAAGAGGTCTCGGGACCAAGCCTTGATCGAGGGGTCGTGTTTCAGAATTACTCACTTCTGCCCTGGCTGTCGGCGCTGAAAAACGTCACCTTTGCTGTGGCCTCACGTTACCCGCAATGGAGTCAGGAACAGGTACGCGAGCATGCGATGAAATACCTGGAGTTGGTGGGTCTTAGTGATGGCGTAGAGCAGCGCAAACCCTCACAGTTATCGGGAGGCATGCGTCAGCGAGTCTCTATCGCTCGCGCTTTTGCGACGCAGTCGAAGTTGCTGCTACTGGACGAACCATTTGGTGCGCTTGATGCTCTTACAAGGGGAACGATTCAGGATGAATTATTGAAGATCTGGGCGGGTACTCAACAGACCGTCTTCATGATCACCCATGACGTCGACGAAGCGATCTACCTGTCAGATCGAATTTTGCTAATGAGTAATGGGCCCTATGCCACAGTTGCCGAGAGTGTCGAGATCGAAATTCCAAGGCCACGTTCGCGTGCGACGATCGTGGACAACCCACTCTATTACGAAATCCGCAATCACCTTGTGCAGTTCCTGACCACGCGCTCGAAAGAGTTCAGTGGTCAACAGGTCAGTAGCGAAGAGAAGGTTTATCCGAATGTCGTTCGCCTATCTGAAAAAGCTGAAGTGAAAAAGCGTCTTAAAGCTTCTTAACCAGAGGATATTAATTATGAATACAATGACTCACCTGACACCCAGTATGACCAAAGAGGACGCCACGTCTCTGATACTCGCTGCAAAAAAACACTTCCAGTTCTCATGGGAGGATATTGCTGAAAAAATAGAGATGTCGCCGGTCTGGACCCATTCGGCCTGTTTTGGAATGAACTCGATGCCAAAAGAGAAGGCGCAGAAGCTTGTGGAGTTACTGCGTCTTCCAGAAGAGTGTGTTGAGGCGCTGGAAGAGAAGCCAACAAAAATCTGGGAGCAAGCTGTACCAACAGACCCGGCGATCTATCGTTTGTATGAGATCGTCGGCGTCTACGGACCAACTATAAAGGATCTGGTGCAGGAAAAATTCGGTGACGGGATCATGTCAGCGATCGATTTCGAGATGTATATCGACAAGGTAGAGGATCCCAAGGGGGATCGCGTAAAACTCACGATGTCTGGTAAGTTCTTGGGCTATAAGAGCTGGTAAGGGCTTACTTATCGAGTGGCACTCAGGCCTTTCGCAACAGAAAAAAAGGGAAGCGATTACGCTTCCCTTTTTTTCACGCGAGTCAGTACAAATCAGCCTGCAGCGATCAGGTTCTCGTACTTCTGCATCAGCATCGCTTCTGTCTCAACGTTATCTGGATCCTTCGGAATACAGTCTACTGGACAGACTTCAACACACTGTGGTGTATCATAATGGCCGACACACTCGGTACATTTCTTTGGATCAATCTCGTAGATCTCATCACCGGGAGAGATCGCTTCGTTGGGGCACTCTGGCTCACATACATCACAATTGATGCATTCATCAGTAATCATCAAAGCCATATCGACTTACCTCTATCCTCGGATCTGGATCCGTTAAACTTCTGAAAAATGTTGCTTTAGCGCAGCGTTGACAGCAGGGTGCACAAACTCTGCAACGTTTCCGCCTAAAGACGCAATCTCACGTATCAGCGTAGACGAGATAAATGAGAGGTGCTCATCCGGTGTCAGGAAGAGGCTCTCAGCTTCAGGCGCCAACTTACGGTTCATATTGGCGAGCTGAAACTCATATTCAAAGTCTGATACTGCGCGCAGACCGCGTAAAATAACATTTGCATTGTGCTTACGCAGAAACTCGGCCAGCAGGCCAGAGAAACCAACAACCTCTACGTTGGGCAGGTGGGCCAGCGCCGTTTTAGTTAGCTCCACCCGCTGTTCAAGCGGTAGAAGCGGACGCTTTTTCGGACTCTCTGCAACGGCAACAATGACTCGATCGAACAGCTTAGATGCACGCTCTACCAGGTCGCTGTGACCATTAGTGATAGGATCAAAGGTGCCCGGGTATGCAACGGTGTTCATCTGGCTTCTCTCAGCTGTACCACATTGCCGCGCATCTTAACCAAGTTCCGTCAGCGCGACAAATATTAGGCCAATACGATAAAAAAATGAAGTTATATAAAATCCTATTTATATAACTTTATGGTATTTAATCAGTTGCGAATGTAGAGGCGGTAGCTCACCTGCCCAGCGTGCTTCTCGCGATGAAGTTGCCAGTTGGCGGGCAGTTCGGGTGTTCCGAGCTCACGCTCGGCCTCAATATATATGTAGGCCTCATCAGCAAGCAGGTTGTGGCTCTCTAGTAACTCTGCGATGGGCTGCAGCCAGCCCTTGCGGAAGGGAGGGTCAATAAATACCAGATCAAAACGTGCTGACATATCCTCGGGCTGTGACTCTAGCCAGGTCAACGCGTTGCTCTGCACCACTTCCGCATTCTGCGCGCGGAGGCTTTGTAGGTTGGCGCGTAGCGAGCGACAGGCCTGAGAGGATGCATCCACGAGGGTAGCACTTGCGGCCCCTCGCGACAGCGCCTCAAAGCTTAGTGCACCGCTACCGCTGAATAGATCCAGGCAGCGAGCAGCCGGCGTGACGGACTGCAGCCAGTTAAAAAGGGTCTCACGCACCCGGTCTGGCGTAGGGCGAAGTCCCTCTACCGCTGGAAAACTGAGTTTGCGGCTACGCCATTGACCGCCAATGATGCGTAACATCGAATCACTACCGTTATCTTGAGCTTTGCTGGCGGGTCGGCGGGCATTTTTTCTGTTCATGACTCATCACTGACTGCGGTGAAAATACGTGCACGACGATCGGCAGGTTCCTGAAGTACTTCAAAGGCGAGTTCAATTTCAGAGGGGTTATCGCGCAGTGATTCAAACGCAGAGCTCAGGCTCTGGGGTTCAAGGGTAAAGAGCAGAATCACCTCAGGCCAGGAGGCGGGGCGCGCATCAGTGGACTGTCGCCAGCGCTGCTCAAGCTTGGAGATTGCCGTTTCAATTTGTGCTCTGTCGGGTTGCAGACCAGTGACAAGGGTGGTCAGCGCCTCTTCATTCATATTGCCCTCAAGCAACAGCAGGCTCCCCTCGGGACTTAGTTGCTGTTGGAGACGCAAATTCGCTTGATTCGTGAGTTGGTCGCTGAGCAGTAGTCCGAGTGTCTGCTGAGCCAGGTAGCTATGCGCTGTCGTCGGTGCCTCCAGACGCCAGGACACCAGAGTCGAGGCATTTTGGCCGCGTACAGCTACTGTCGTCTTCCCTTGAAGGACTCTGTTTAACTGGGCTTTATTCGTAAGCGCCAAGGCATCAGGCGCTTCCATTCCCTCAAAAAGCAGCTTAATGGGGCGATCGACCAGCTCCACATAGGTTCGGGCTGCCAGAGGCTCAGGGTCAGCGCTACTGAGCATTGAGTCTATGGCTCTCTGGCGGCCGTTCTGAGCTGCTAGATAGCTTTGTGCTGTTATCCGTTCGATGGGTTCTGCCCAGTCAATCGCCGGGGGTTGTTTCAGAAGATCCAGAAGACGCTGCAAAGCGGCAATATCGACCTGACCTTTTGATTCAATTTGCAGCTGTGTCGTCAGGCTGGAGAGCTGTGGGCGAACTATCCAGTGCTGCTCCTCAAGTAATTGTATGACTTCAGGGGTTGAGAGCCGCAGATCCAAGCCCTCTAGCAATAGCGCCTGACGGGCCTTATCGTTACTGGTCAGCCCAGAGCCCTGACTAAAATAGAGTGTGACAGCGTTGCGGTCACTCAGCATCCAGAGTTGGCTCGGTCCTAAGCGTTCCATCTGACCGCTATCGCTGGTGTTCAGACGGCTCAACAGTACAATAGCAATGGGTAATAACCACACCAGTGCCATCAAATACTTTCGATTGAAGAGCGGCCGGTCGCCTCGATTTATTATGTTTGTAATCACGAAGTTGCCTCGTCCTTGAGCGGGTACTTATCACTGGTCTCTATGCTAAGATACTCCGCCATTAACACAAGATAATACACTGTTTTTATCCGGCTCAATGAGTTTGAGCCTCTGCTGGAAATTTTAGACCATGGAATCGCTATATATTTGGATGACTGAGCAGGGGTATGACCCCAGCATCGTGCCTTGGATTGTGGGTGGGATCGTCTTCCTGGTAATGCTGTTTATTTGGCAGCTGCTGAAATCTGATAAATCGGAGGCGGCGAAGGAGCTGCAAGCTAAAGCCGAGAAACAGATCGCTGCACAGGAGCGACGTGCAGCCGCCAAGCAGGAGGCTGTTGATGGCGCAGCTGAGCCGGAAGTTGAGACCGCATCGCCGGTCGAGGTAAACGCGGAGCCCGTCAGTGTTGCCAAAGCTGATTCAGACGTTGCGCAAGCGTTGCCGGAAGAGGAAGAAATTGCCAAGAGCGAAACTCTCTCGGATGCTGTTGAAGAGCCAGAGCCAGAGCCAGAGCCAGAGCCAGAGCCAGAGCCAGAGCCAGAGCCAGAGCCAGAGCCAGAGCCAGAGCCAGAGCCAGAGCCAGAGCCAAATGTTGAGACGCCGAAGAGTTTCTTCGATCGCGTTCGCTCAGGGCTAACCCGCACCAAAGCGGGGTTGACGCAACAGATTACATCGCTATTTGCAGGCTCTCCGGAGATTGATGAAGACCTGTTGGAGGAGATTGAGACTCTGCTGCTGATGGCGGATGTCGGTGTTGAAGCCACGACGTCGATTATCAGTCAGTTGGAGGCACGTATCGCCAGCGAAAAGCTTGATTCAGGCGAAGCTGTTCAGGCCGCACTGCGTGAAATACTGGGTGATCTTCTTGCGGGTGTTGAGCAGCCGCTGGAGGTGCAGACTGATAAGAAGCCCACGGTTATTCTGATGGTGGGCGTCAATGGAGTGGGTAAAACCACCACCATCGGTAAACTTGCCAAACGCTACCAAACTGAGGGTAAGCGTGTAATGCTGGCGGCTGGTGATACCTTCCGTGCCGCAGCTGTTGAGCAGTTACAAGTCTGGGGAGAGCGTAATGACGTTCCAGTGATTGCACAGCATACCGGTGCCGACTCCGCTTCAGTGCTGTTCGATGCCCTACAGTCAGCACAGGCCAAAGGCGTTGACGTGTTGATTGCTGACACGGCCGGGCGCTTGCAAAACAAAGATAATCTGATGCAAGAGCTGCAGAAGGTCGTGCGCGTGATGAAGAAGATCGATCCAACTGCGCCGCATGAGGTGATGTTGGTACTGGACGCGGGCACGGGCCAGAATGCGGTGAGTCAGGCACGACTCTTCGGTGAAGCGGTGGGCGTCACTGGCATTAGCCTGACAAAACTGGACGGCACTGCTAAGGGTGGCATTATTTTTGCCATCGCTAAGCAGTTTGGTTTACCCATTCGGTTCATCGGTGTTGGCGAGCAAATTGATGACCTCCGTCCGTTTGAAGCTAAAGCCTTCGTTGATGCCCTGTTCGACTGAACTTCAGTAGATGGCCGCGATCCGCTTCAGTGCAGTCAGCAAGCGTTACGCTAATGGATACGACGCGTTGCGCGGTGTCGATTTCGAGCTTGAATCTGGCGAAATGGTGTTCTTAACCGGTCACTCGGGTGCGGGTAAGAGCACCCTGCTCAAACTACTTACTCTTGTCGAACGACCCAGTCGCGGTGAGGTCTGGGTGGGAGACCAAAGTCTTGCGGAGCTTGATAAACGTCAGATTCCACATTACCGCCGCTCTCTGGGTGTGGTCTACCAAAACCACCGGTTGCTGGCAGATCGATCAGTATTTCAAAATATCGCGCTACCGCTCCAGATCGCGGGGTACAGTGATGAGGATATCGGTCGTCGTGTAAGGGCCGCGCTTGATCGGGTGGGATTGTTGGAGGCTGAGAGTGCGAGCCCTATGGCTCTGTCAGGCGGTGAACAGCAACGTATTGGAATCGCTCGCGCGATTGTACACAAGCCGCGCCTGCTGATTGCCGACGAGCCAACGGGGAACCTTGATCCGCGTTTGTCATTGGACATCATGCAGCTCTTTGAGCAGTTTAACCGGGCTGGTACCACCGTGCTGATCGCAACGCACGATGTTGCTCTGATCAAGCGAATGAAACACCGTGTACTGATTCTGGATAAGGGGCGAATGCGCCATGTCTAAGTCAGCTGCCAAGCCTGTGCGTGGCGCCAGTGGTCACCGCATCACTCGAGCCGACCGATTTAAACGCTGGTTAGGGCGTCATCGGTTTGAGGCGTCAGAAGCACTTCGTCGGCTCATGAAGACGCCAATCGCCGCACTTATGACCGTCTCCATGTTGGCGGTCGCTCTAGCCGTACCCGGTTTCTTGTTCACCCTTGTGCTGAATCTGGAGCAACTAAGCCCCGCGGCAGACCTCAAACCCCAACTCGCTGTCTACCTTAAGCCCGGTGCCGATGAGAGGCGGGTGGACATTATCAGCCGGGAGCTGCTGCTGCGGGACGACCTGGTGTCGGTGGAGTTGATTAGCTCGGATACCGGTGCTGAAGATTTTCGGCAACGCTCTGAGCTTGGCGATCTTCTGGACCTGTTCGAGACTAATCCGCTCCCGGCTGTGATCCTGATTGTTCCGCGCGAACAGAGCACCCAGGCACTCCAGGCGATGCAGCAGTCTCTGTTTGCTTATGATGAGGTTGATAGCGTTGAGTTGGACATTGAGTGGTTGGTCCGGCTCGGGGCGATACTGAACAGCTTCGAGCGCATCAGTCTGATTTTATCGCTATTGCTGGCGGTAACAGTCCTACTGGTTGTTGCTAATACTGTTCGAGCATTGATCAGTAGCCGTTTGGAAGAGATTGAAGTGAGCTTGCTGATTGGCGCCACCTCAGGCTGGGTAAGGCGTCCCTTTCTCTATGCCGGTCTTTGGTATGGGCTCTGTGGCGCGCTATTCGCTTTGGTATTGATCTATCTGGCATTGGTTCTTGTGGAGTCGCCACTGCGTGATCTGACCAGTCTTTACCTGGGTAATTTTGAACTACGCGGTCTGGGTATTCAGGGCGTTGTTACGCTGTTGGTGTTAGGATCATTGCTCGGATGGGGAGGCGCCAATTTGGCAGTATCGCGCCTGCTAACGCAATTTGATGCGCGTTAGTTCTGATCTAAGGCGCGTAGACTTGCGTTTATTGTTAGCTCTGGTACATTTTATGGTCCGTAGAACTATATTAGTTGTATCTTATGGAACTTTCGACGACGGATTTGGTCAAAGTATATAGTAGGGCTGGTTCAGTGATGGCTGAGCCGGGAGTTGATCTTAATAGAGGTTGAAATCGAGTAATGGGCACTAGCTTGCAAGTTGTCGAACATCTGTCACCGGGTCGCGATTTAGACGCGTACGTGGCAAATGTGAGTACCATTCCTATCCTCAATGCAGAAGAGGAGAAGGAGCTGGCAGAACGTCTCTTCTTTGATAACGATCTTGAGGCTGCGCGTCAGCTGGTTATGTCGCATATGCGTTTTGTGGTGCATATTGCGCGCAGCTACCAGGGTTACGGGCTGCCACTGGGTGACCTTATCCAAGAGGGTAATGTTGGCCTTATGAAGGCGGTTAAGCGCTTTGACCCGACGATGGGTGTGCGCTTGGTCTCTTTTGCAGTGCATTGGATCAAAGCCGAGATGCACGAGTTCATTCTAAAAAATTGGCGTATTGTGAAGGTTGCCACCACCAAAGCGCAGCGTAAGTTGTTCTTTAATCTGCGTTCGCAGAAGAAGGGCCTGGGTTGGATGAACAACGACGAGGTTAATGCGATCGCCGAAGATCTTGGCGTTGACGCGGCCACTGTGCGGCAGATGGAAGGGCGCCTCGCTGCGACCGATATGGCCTTTGACGCGCCGGCTGATGACGATGATGAGTCCGCGATCATGGCGCCAGCGGCGTATCTGGAAGATCACTCGTCTGATCCTGCATTAGTGCTGGAGCATCAGAACTGGGAAGATAACACCCAGCAGCAGCTGAGCAATGCAATGTCGGAACTGGATGAGCGCGCTCGTGATATTTTAGCGCAACGCTGGTTGGTGGAGGAGAAAGCGACGCTGCACGAACTCGCTGCCAAGTACGAAGTCTCCGCTGAACGTATTCGTCAGATAGAAAAGAACGCAATGAAGAAGTTGAAGAACGCGATAATGGTTGTATAAACCCTTAGTCTCTTTGCTTACAAAGGCCGCATTCGCGGCCTTTTTTAATCGAGTACGACGCCCAGCTCAACGAGTTGCCTTCCCAGGGCCGGGTCACGTGTTTGTCGCCAGCGATCATAGAGTGCCATTAGCTCTTGGGCATCCAGTTTTCGATACCGGCGTAACACCCTCGCGACAAGCTCAAGCATCTGGGCAAAACGCTGGGATAACTCTTCAAAGGCCTCCTGTAGGCTGGGTACTCTGTCAGCCAGGTAGCTGTAGGCACCTCCTCCCATTCCGATAAAGTAGTCACGGGCAATGCCCTTGCGTGCATAAAACTCGGGAAACATAGCGCCAGTGAACAGAGCCTGATCACCAAGTTGGCGAAGCAGTAGCCTGCGTTCGTTCTCTGAGGACGTGTTGTAAGCCTCCTCATAGATTAACGCCAAAGGTCGCAATCCAATGCCATCTTGATCGGCACTGAAGTAGATTTCGCTGCGAGCGAAGCGCTCAAGCATGGAGCTCAGGTAGCAGCTTGTATCTGCGCTTGCTCTGGGATTGGATATCTTCTCAATTTCAATTCTGAAGTATTCAGCCAGACCGTAACGACCGGCCGCATTAATTACCGCCATTGCTATCTCCTTGTGTCGCTGCACACAGTTTAACAATAGCAAAAAGTGACCAAAGTGTTTGTCAGGTCGAAGAATAAGTCGCAAGCAGACGTTCGAGACGCTCGTTGGCGTGACGTTGACTGATTGTGATCGCATAGAAATGCTCCTGCAGCACCTGCTGCTCTCCCACCTCTACCAGTAGGCCGCTACCTAGCTCGTCCTGCACCACTACGGGGGGGAGCAGTGTGAGCCAACCACTATCTCGGGCAATTAGACGTAGCATCGCCATATCGTCCACTTCTGCTCTGATACGCGGCCTGACACCTGCACTTTGGCAGAGTGCATCAAACTGAGCACGCGCAGCGTGTCGTTGACCTGGCAAGGCTATATCCAGGTTATGTAGATCTGTCGGAATCTCCAGACTCAGCCTCTGCCAACGGTCGGCGGGGCCGACGAGTGCCAGATTTTGGCTGCCAAGTAAGCGGCAATGCAGCGGGGTGTTGGAGTCCGCCGGTACCGTCTCGTTTGCCAGTACCAGATCCAGCTGGTGCTCAATTAAGCGCTGCAGAAGGGCTTCGAGAGTGCCTGACTCAAGTTGCAATACCACGTCGCTGTCGCTCAGTAGTGGTTTAATCCAGTTCTCCTGATAGTTGCGCGATAAGGTAGCGACGCTGCCGACTCGCAGGCGACTCATGCCCTCCGACTGTCCCTGCAAGCGCCCTAACATCTCCTTGCCAAGTCCAAAGATACCCTCTGCATAACTCAGTACCAGATGGCCCGTGTCTGTCAGCACCAAACGACGCCCTTCTCGCAGAAAAAGGGGTTCACCCAGTCGATCTTCAAGCTGTCTTATCTGTGCCGAAAGTGCAGATTGAGATGTATTCAGTTGCTGTGCTGCTCGTGTCAGGTGTCCCAGTTTTGCGACCTGCCAGAAGTAGAGGAGGTGATGAAAATTGAGCTGCTCGAGAGAAATCATTCTTTTTCCAATATCGAATTGTTCTAATCAATATATTTTACAGAATTATAACTGTCCAGCAGACTAGTAAGAATTAACCAAGTGAGGTGCTTAAATGGAACTTCTGTTATCTGGTTGGGCTGGGGCGGTACCCTTAACGCTCATGCTACTGGTTTTCGGTCTGGCCGTATCTAATGGCTTGACGCTGATCAGATTGTGGCGAATCTTTATTATCTTCAGTGGTTTGGCGACAGTCAGTGCTGCGCTGACGCTTGTGTTTCTGCCGTCGCAAATCCTGTTAGATGGCTGGCTCTCAATGAGTCGCACGAGCCTGGCTGTAGGCCTGTTGGTGCAGTTGTTGGGCACAATCATTGCCAGCTTCTCGGCTCGTTATTTAGAGGGTGAGCCGAATCAGGTTAGATACATTGCGTATCTGGCATTGCTCCTTGCGTCGGTTCATGGATTACTGCTTGCTGATAACTGGTTGGTGTTGATTGCGGCCTGGGCACTCATAGGCGCGGCTCTTCAGCCACTCCTATGCTTCTATGCTGAGCGACCCTTCGCGCTGTTGGCTGCGCATAAAAAGCGTCTGGCTGACAGGCTCGCTGATCTGCTTTTGATTGCTGCAGCCCTGCTGGCATGGCAAGCAAGTGGAACCCTTTCGATCTCTGAACTCAAACTCTACTTGCAACAGCATAGTGCGGAATTTGGCCTGCAGCTGAGCGCGTTGCTGCTGGTATTGGCGGTGGTGCTTCGCAGTGCACTGCTGCCCGTGCATGGCTGGTTGGTACAGGTGATGGAGGCGCCCACGCCAGTATCGGCTTTGTTGCACGCAGGTGTGGTCAATCTTGGCGGTTATGTATTGATCAACTTCGCGCCGTTACTGCAACAAGCGCCTGTCGCTCGCTGGGTACTCTTCGGGCTGGGATTGCTCAGTGCGGTGCTGGCCGGGCTTGTCATGCTGACACGCATCAGTATCAAAGTGCGACTGGCCTGGTCGACACTGGCGCAAATGGGTTTCATGCTGATGCAGTGCGCTCTGGGGCTCTATACATTGGCTCTTCTGCATCTGCTGGGTCACTCGGTGTACAAAGCGTACGCGTTTCTCAGTGCCTCCGAAGCGGTGCGCAACACGGGCCTGGGGGCGCTAGTGGGTAAAGTAAAATTGCGTACCCTGAGCTTATGGTGCGCGCCAGTGCTAGCCGCTCTAACCATCGGCGCGACGCAGTTTCTGGTCGGTCTACAGAGCTGGCCAATCTGGTGGACCTTAGTACTCGCTTTTGCCTGGGCACCTCTATTATGGGTACCCGTGGCGGCTAGCTCTGCGATGCATATCCTAGCCCGCGGTACCGCCCTGATTCTGCTGTTAAGCTTTTTTGCTCAGCTACTTCATCTGCTTCCACTGGCTCCGGCAGATGCGGCGGACGATTTAGCGGGTGCCCTGGCTCTGTTTGCCTTTGGCTTGTTGTATCTGCTGACAGTACTACTTCAACTTCTGCCGCGCAGTCTTAATTGGGCTCGCCGTTGGAGTTACGCAGGCTTCTATCTGGATGAACAGTTTACTCGCTTAACACTTAAGTTTTGGCCCGCTGACTGGTCCGGCACTAGTACGCGCACAAAGGAGGTATAAGTTATGAACGCACCCCTATCATCTTATAAGCTATCCCCGGCACAAAGCTGGCGAGAGCAGGTCGAGAGTGCCTGCGCTCAGGCGTGTAGCATGATCGCACCCGCATGGCCTCTGGATCGCGCGATTGCTGTTAACCCCCATTGGCAGCGTATCGCTATGCCGGTGAGAGAGGTGGCGGCACGCATGGCGGTCTTGGGTGATACAGCAGTATTTGCACCGCGAGCGGATATTCTTAAGCTGTGGCAGCAAGGACGTCTGCAGGCGGAACATGTCCAACAGGCTCTGGAGAGGTTAGCGTTAACAGACTCTCTGAGCCTGCGTGATTGCATGGTGGCACTCGAGCAAGAGGCTGGAATTGAACCTCTGCCCCTATTGATTGATCTACTCGATTGCGCACCTGATCGCCAGCGCCGTTTGAGCTGGCGAGACGCAGTCACGCATCAGATGAGTCAGACCTGTGCGGCTTATTTTGACGAAAATCAGGCGGACTGGCAGCCTGAACGTAGTGCAGGTCTGTATCAGTTTTGGCGTGAAAACCTGATAGAGGATCTGGGTATTGCGGCTCTCATGGGGTTGCCTGAACTGCACAAATCGTTAAAGGCATTGCCACTGACACGCGAGGACGCCGAACGCTGGGTGCTAAAACGTCTGGGTTTACCTGCTTATGCGCGCGCAGATTATCTTGAAGCGTTACTGTTAACGGTAAACGGATGGGCCTCTTGGTGCGCTTACCTTGGGTGGCAGGCGCAACTTGAAGGTGCTGAGGATGGTCATCTGCGTGACCTCCTCGCGATACGTCTTGCCTGGGGAGCAATCCTGCTCGAAGCCAGTGAACAGGCACAGACGGCTCCACTATTTGAGCAACTTCAGCAGGCATGGACAGGAGTGCCAGACAGGCTCGAGCAAGCGCAACACGCTTTGGCTGTCGATGAGGTGTGGCAGCTCGCGCTGGAGTTGAGTTACCAGGACTCGCTCTGCCAACGCCTGGCTTATCCGGCTGCACTGAGCCCTGAGAAACCTCGAGTGCAAGCCGCTTTTTGTATTGATGTGCGCAGTGAGCCAATTCGGCGGGCTCTTGAGTCTGTATCGCCCGCGATTCAAACGCTCGGCTTTGCTGGCTTTTTTGGGTTGCCGATCGCTTATACACCTATAGCAACCGAGGCACGCCGGCCGCAATTACCGGGGTTGCTTGCTCCTCTCATTGAGGTTACCGAACAACTAGCTCCCCGGGAAAATGACGGGGATCAGCTACCTGTTCAAGCAGCGCGTCAGCAGAGGTTACAGGCGATCGATCAAGAGCATCGCTTGCACCGCTGGCCGGGTGCAGCTTTCAGTTTTGTGGAGGCGGTTGGTCTTGGTTACCTTGCCACGCACTGGCGTTGGCTGCGGCCATCGACTGAAACGCGGACGCGCGATCACCTTCATGGGTTGCCGAAGTCGGTGCAGCAGACCTGCCGTCCTCAATTGCAAGCGGTACCGCTCAAAGAGCGCACTAATCTAGCGAAGCAGGTTCTCAATGCGATGGGGCTCAGCACCACATCAGCGGAGATTGTTGTCTTGGTGGGGCACGGCAGTCAGTCACGCAATAATGCCCAAGCAGCAGCGCTTGAGTGCGGCGCCTGTTGTGGTCAGAGTGGCGAGGTAAATTCTAGAACCTTAGCGCAGCTGTTAAATGACCCTGAGGTGCGAGAGCAACTGGTAAACGAGGGTTTGCGAATCGACTCTAAGACTTACTTTGCGGCCGCTCTGCACAACACTACAACGGATGAGCTCGAGCTATTTGATGCCGATTTAATGCCAGAGCATACTCAGCCCACCTGGCGTAGTTTTGCTAAAGACTGGGATATGGCCAGTGATCAGGTTCGCCGTGAACGCGCACCCTCACTCGGTTTGGACCCTCGCCGCTCCGCCCGCGATATGCTGGAGACGCTCAAGCGTCGTGCGAATGACGGAGCACAAACTCGTCCTGAGTGGGGGCTGGCAAATAATGCTGCTTTTATTATCGCGCCGCGCGCGCGCACTCGAGGGGTGGTGCTGGAGGGGCGCAGCTTCCTTCATGACTACTCTGCAAAGGCGGATCCGGATGGCCTGCTGTTGGAGCAGCTAATGACGGCACCGATGCTGGTGACCCACTGGATCAACTGGCAGTATCACGCATCGCGTGTGGCACCCAAGCGATTCGGTAGTGGAAATAAACTTCTGCATAACGTCGTTGGTGGGAATTTGGGTCTATTCGAGGGTAACGGAGGCGATCTGCGGATCGGGCTGGCACGCCAGTCTCTACATAACGGTGACGATTGGGTACATGAACCACTGCGTCTCAGCGTGTTTATCGATGCCCCTCGCGCCCAGATCGAGCGAGTGCTGCAGAGCCACAAGACGGTTGGTGATCTGGTTGAAAATGGCTGGTTACACCTGATGAGATTTAACGAGACAGGTGTTGAGGCCTATCAACAGGGTGAGTGGCGATAAACAGCAAACAGCTGCTTTTCCCGGTTGAAGACGCTTTTATCTCGTTGATTGT
This sequence comes from Marinobacterium sp., assembly GCA_035458585.1. Classification (GTDB taxonomy): domain Bacteria; phylum Pseudomonadota; class Gammaproteobacteria; order Pseudomonadales; family Balneatricaceae; genus Marinobacterium_E. Next base: position 24,070 of record DATHZN010000053.1, read on the forward strand.
GCTGTACGGAGTCGGCAGAAAATAGGCATACTAGAGCGGTTATGGATCCGGGAAATGGCCTTGTCCGTTTAATGTGTCGAATGAAACAGTGATAGATAACAGAGGTGAGCGTGAGTAGAGCAAAGCAGGCGTTATTGGTACTGACATCACATCGCGAGTTGGGCGATACAGGACGTGGGACTGGTTTCTATTTCGATGAGATGGCCGCACCCTATTACGCACTTCTTGATGCAGGTGTTGAGGTGAGTCTGGCTTCGGTTGCCGGTGGTCAGGCTCATGCAGATCCAAAAACACTGGTAGAGCCAGACAAGCGCCCGACAATGGTGGCGAGGTTTATGGACGACCCGGTTGCCATGGAAAAGCTGGCTTCCACCGTGAAAGCGTCTGAGGTAAATGGCGCTGATTACGATTGTGTTTTCTTGCCTGGTGGTCACGGCGCTATGTGGGATTTCAACTCAGAGGAAGTGGGTCAGATAGTGACACAGGCTTGGGCTAAAGGTGCAATTGTGGGCGCGGTCTGTCATGGTCCCGCTGGCCTCCTCAAAGCTCAGGCTGAAGACGGATCACCTCTGGTCAAAGGTCGTCGTGTGAATAGTTTCACTGACTCTGAAACAGCCCAGATCGAGCTTATTGGGGTAGAGCCCTTTCTGCTCGAAACTGAGTTGAGAGCCCTCGGTGGGCAGTTTGAGAATAGCCCTAACTTTACGTCACACGCTGTGCGCGACGGGCGACTGATTACTGGGCAGAATCCTCAATCAACACTCGCGGTGTGCAAGCTGCTGACAACAGCGATTAACGAGCTGTAACACCCATCAAATCCTCCTGAACCCCAAAAAAATTATTTTCGTCCCCTTGAAACCCTCAATAGAAGAACATATTTGAGGTTTTTGAGGGGACAGGCACCCCAGACTGTAAATTGACCTTGTTCTAATTGTGGAGGGAGGAAAATTGCCTATGTCTATTAAACCCTTAGATGATCGTATTGTCGTGCGCCGCTTAGAGGCGCAGACCCTGAGTGCTGGAGGTATCATCATTCCTGACAAAGCGGCTGAGAAACCTTCAGAGGGAATTGTGATTGCGGCGGGGCCGGGAAAGCTACTCGAAAACGGTAAGCGTCTTCCGGTATCGGTAAAGGTCAACGATCGAGTGCTGTTCACCAAGTATGGCGCAAAAGAGGTGAGCCACGAAGGTGAAAAGCTTCTGATCCTTCGTGAGTCTGATCTGCTTGCAGTCGTTGAAACAGAGGTTGAAGAGGAGAGAGCAGCATGAGTGCGAAAAGCGTTAAGTTTTCGGTAGACGCCCGCGAGCGCATGCTTAGCGGAGTCAACATTTTGGCGAACGCAGTAAAAGCCACCCTCGGGCCAAAAGGTCGCAATGTGGTGCTGGATAAATCCTTTGGTGCGCCTCGTATCACCAAAGATGGCGTATCAGTCGCTAAAGAGATAAGCCTGAAAGACAAGTTTGAAAATATGGGCGCGCAAATGCTTAAAGAGGTTGCGTCCAAAACTGCAGATATCGCCGGCGATGGCACCACCACAGCGACGGTGTTGGCTCAGTCAATAGTAAGTGAAGGACACAAAGCGATTGCCGCAGGTATGAACCCAATGGACCTGAAGCGCGGTATTGATGCAGCGGTGAAAGCAGCGGTTGAGCAGCTTCATGCGATTGCAACTCCATGCGCAGAGTCCAAATCAATTCGTCAGGTTGCGACTGTCTCAGCAAACTGGAACGAGGACATTGGCGAAATCCTCGCCACGGCGATGGAGAAGGCGGGTCGTGATGGTGTTATCACGGTCGAAGAGGGTAAATCCCTGCAGAATGAGTTGGATTTGGTTGAGGGTATGCAGTTCGATCGCGGATACCTTTCACCCTACTTCGTTACTCAGCAGGATAAGATGCTGGTTGAGATGGAGAATCCCCGTCTACTTTTGGTGGATAAGAAGGTTAGCAGTATACGTGACCTCATCAATACCTTGGAAAAAGTGGCAAAAGAGGGGCGTCCTCTGCTGATTATCGCTGAGGATGTTGAGGGCGAAGCGCTCGCGACGCTGGTGGTCAATAATTTGCGCGGTATCCTTAAGGTGGCTGCAGTGAAAGCACCAGGTTTCGGAGATCGTCGCAAAGCGATGCTAGAAGATATTGCGATTCTCACCCATGCGACGGTGATCAGTGAAGAGGTTGGCCTGTCCCTGGATCAGGTTGAACTGGAGCATCTCGGACAGGCTGAGCGAGTCGTTATCAGCAAAGAGAACACTACGATCGTCAATGGCGCCGGTGAAAGTTCCGCAATTCGTGGTCGCGTTGATCAAATTCGTGCACAGATCGAACAGACCACCTCCGATTATGATCGCGAGAAGCTCCAAGAGCGTGTCGCAAAGCTTGCCGGGGGCGTGGCAGTGATCAAGGTTGGTGCTGCCACCGAGATTGAGATGAAAGAGAAGAAAGACCTCGTCGATGACGCTCTGCATGCAACAAGAGCCGCGGTCGAAGAGGGTATCGTTCCCGGAGGTGGCGTAGCGCTTGTACATACCGCAAGTAAGTTGGCGCTAGACGGGGTGAGCACCGCCAATGAAGATCAGGCAATGGGCGTGCGTATCGCACTGCGTGCGATGGAAGAGCCATTGCGGCAGATCGTTGCCAACGCGGGTGGTGAGCCGAGCGTGGTGGTCGATAAAGTTCGCGCAGGAGGACCTCATTTTGGCTTTAATGCTCAGACTGATAATTACGGGGACATGCTGGAGATGGGTATCATCGACCCAGCGAAGGTGACCCGTACCGCCCTGCAAAACGCGGCCTCCATTGCAGGACTGATGCTCACCACGGAGGCGATGATAACCGAGGGGGATGACGCCGAATAATGGCGACGCCTTACAATACCCAGGCCCAGTGCCTGGGTTTTTTTTGAGGGAGGATCAGCGCATTCAACTAGTGTATCCTTGCCATATTGATTTCGGGGTGGCGCTTTGTTTAGAAAGTTTCTGGTGATTGCAGCGATATTCGGTGCTACGGGTGTCATGCTGGGTGCATTTGGTGCTCATGGACTACGCGCACTGCTCACACCTGAGCGCATGGGAACCTTTCAAACGGCCGTAAGCTACCAGATGTGGCATGCACTGGGGATATTGGGCGTTGCGATTTTGGGTGCGCAGCTCACTGCGACGCCCAACGTCAAGGAGGCGTACCCAGCGAGTGACCAAAAGGTGCTGAGCTGGTTGCGTAGATCCGCCATTGCCCTGACCTTGGGAACCCTAATTTTCTGCGGCAGCCTCTATCTGCTGGTGTTGCTGGATAAACCAATACTCGGCGCCATCACTCCTTTAGGCGGTGTCGCGATGATTCTAGGCTGGTTTTTGCTGGCCTACGCCGCCCTGCTGTGGCGAAAAGACTAAGTTATTGAGACAGAACCATGAGCGAAAACGAACAGATACCCGATCACAATCCTGAGCAGGCGAAAAAGCATCGTCGAATCCGTAGCTTTGTCGTTCGTGCCGGTCGCATGACCGAAGGCCAGCAGCGTGCCTACGAGGAGAACTGGGCTGAATATGGGTTGGATGCTGAAGCGGGGATGCTCGACTATCAAGCTTTATTTGGCAACCAGGGACCGGTCACTGTGGAGATTGGCTTCGGAATGGGGGACTCTCTAATAGAGATGGCTCGGCGTGCGCCGGACAAGAACTTTATCGGTATCGAAGTGCACCCACCCGGTGTCGGCCGTCTGTTGGCGCGTGCCAAGGAGGAGGGGCTTAACAATATCCGTGTCTACTGTGAGGATGCGATTGAAGTGCTAGCGCAGTGTATTCCCGATAGCTCTCTCGCCGGTGTCCAGCTCTTTTTTCCCGATCCCTGGCACAAGAAACGGCACAATAAGCGCCGTATAGTGCAGCCCGAATTCGCCCAAACCATTCGCGCTAAACTCACTATCGGCGGTGTTTTCCACATGGCGACAGATTGGGAGCCCTACTCAGAGCATATGATGGAAGTGATGAGCGCAGCCGAGGGCTACAAAAACCAGGCAGGCGAAGGCCAGTTCTCACCACAACCAGACTTCCGTCCGGTCACCAAATTCCAGAAGCGCGGTGAAAAACTGGGACATGGTGTTTGGGATCTCATGTTCGAGCGTATTAGCTAATGGATAATCAGCCCAATAATCCGTTGCATGGCGTCAAACTCGCGGACATCGTTGAGCGCTTGGTCGACCACTATGGGTGGGATGAACTGGGTGATCGCATCGATATCAACTGCTTTCAGGTGGATCCATCAGTGAAATCCTCACTGAAGTTCCTTCGTAAGCAGCAGTGGGCGCGC
>DATHZN010000054.1:0-2588 GCA_035458585.1 Marinobacterium sp.
CTCCCTCAAACTCTCACTCTTGTAGCGCATCATCGGATCAAAAATATAATCGATAACCCGTCGATGCCCAGTTCGTATCTCCGCTGTAACACCCATGCCGGGTATCAGGGATACAATGCGGTTATCAACCTCGATATCGCGTGAATTGAGCGCGATGCGCGCCTTGTATATCAGGCCAGTCTCTGTCGCTGTTGCATCGGCTGAAAGAGCAATCACCTCTCCGTGTAGCACGCCGTACTTAGTGAACGGAAAGGTCTCCAACTTAATTTCGCTGGTATCACCCGGTGAAACGAAACCTATATCCCGATTTTCCAGCCAGGCCTCCACCACCAAATGCGCGTCCAGCGGCACGATCTTTAACACCTGCTCAGCCGCAGTCACCACCGCGCCCTCGGAAAATATGCTGATATCCTGAACTCGTCCGCTGATCGGTGCTCGAATGTTGAGAGCAGCCAAACGCGCCTTTAGTTGTAGCTGTTGCTTTTGTTGTGCTGCAGATCTCAGGCGAAACTCCTCAATCTCAGCTAGCACAAGTGCCTTTGTCTCATTTTTGAACGCCTCATATTCACTCTCACTTGCAGCGATTTCAGCCGCTAGCTGATGCTGCTGTAGCAGGGCTGCTGCACGTTGATGAACCAGATCGATCAGGGCCTCCCGTTGCTGAAGGTAATCCAGACGAGCCCCCATCTTCGAATCAGCCAGACGCTTTAACGCAGCTACTCGCTCCTCAAGCACAGGCTCAAGCGCATTTAGTTTTTCAACTGTTTGAAGCGCAACTGCTTTTGCGGATTGACGCTCGCTCTGCAGACGCTGCATCTGCAACAGCTGCATCTGGTAAGCGCCAAAGCTGTGCAGTAGCTGAGAATCATCGGTTTTCGGCAGTGGCAAAGCTCGCTCGTTAAGATCAATAAATTCAAGCAACTGCAGTTGACGGGTCTTGCGCTTACGGAGTCCATCCAACTCCACCTCAATCCGTTCCAGTTCACGAGTGAGCAGATCAGGCGAGAGCTCAATCAGCACCTCCCCCGCCTCTACCTGAGCACCCTCTTGCACCAGAATGTTGCGCACGATGCCTGATTCCGGCGATTGCACCGGCCTCACCTGCCCAAGTGGTATGATTTTCCCTTCGGCACGAGCAACAATGTCGATTTCGCCCCAATACGCCCAGGCAAACAACACGACTAAAAGTGCGATAATGGTTGCAGCGGTATAATGACTTGCCGGGTGAGCAGCGCGTTCACGTACTTCAAGAGCAGCTGGGAGAAACTGACTTAAGTCGGCCTTTTTCACTTCAGGCATAGCTAACCTCCTGTTGGCTTAAACCCTGTGTCTGCAAAGCCCATAGGGTTCGATAGAGGCCCTTGCGGGATAGAAGTTCTTCATGGGTGCCTCTATCGACGATATGTCCTGCGTCGAGCACCAGGATCTGATCACAATCACATACAGAAGAGAGCCTGTGCGCCACGATTAGCAGGGTTCGATCCGTACCAATCTGCGACAGGCTTCGCTGAATATGGGCCTCGGATTCGTAGTCGAGCGCGCTGGTCGCCTCATCTAAAATCAGAATGGCGGGATTGGAGATAAGTGCCCTGGCGATGGCGATGCGTTGGCGCTGCCCTCCTGAGAGATTGCAACCACCCTCTCCAACCCGGTAGTCATATGCTTGGGGCAGTGCGCCGATAAATTGGGTAGCGCCTGCCAGCTTAGCTGCTCTACTCACCTCTCTCTGTGTCGCTGTGGGGCGTGTAATCGCTATATTATCTCGGATGGTGCCATCAAATAGGCGGCTCTCCTGCAGCACGACACCCACATTAAGGCGCAGCCAACTCAGATCGGCTTGGGCGATATCTTGACCATCAATCAGTACTCTACCCGCCTCGGGTCGGTAGATGCGCTGTAACAGTTTGGTCAGTGTGCTCTTGCCCGATCCGGAGCGACCCACTATACCGATGCGCTGCCCCGCGGCAGCTTCAAAACTGATAGATTCCAGTGTTTTAGAGCTTTCCGGGGTGTAGCGAAAGGCGACCTGCTCGAAGCTTAGGTACCCAGCGGGGCGAATCGATGTTGTACAAGCGGCGCAAGATTCAGGCGGAGTCCCCAGCAGCTCGCCTAAGCGACGCATTGAGATACCGGCCTGCTGAAACTCTTGCCAAAGCTGAACCAATTTTAAAATCGGCGCCGAGACTCGCCCTGCCAACATATTGAAAGCCACCAGCTCGCCGACCGTGAGTTGTCCATCAATGACGAGGTGGGCCCCGAAAAATACGATACCAAGAGTTGTCAGCTTGTTGATTAGCTGTGCGCCTTGACTGGCAATATTATTCAAATTCGCCGCTTTAAAACTGGCTTTAACGTACCCGGCGAGTTGCTCCTCCCAACGACGTTGAAATTGCCGTTCGAGTGACAACGCTTTGACTGTCTCAATACCGGAGACCGACTCTACCAACAATGCCTGATTGGCCGCACCGCGTTGAAAACTCTGATCCAGACGCCGACGCAGCGCAGGGGTTATTGCCAACGACAGTAGAAGGTAAAAGGGGATCGCAGCGGCAACAACGCCCGTTAGACGTGGGCTGTAGAGATACATA
>DATHZN010000055.1:0-6751 GCA_035458585.1 Marinobacterium sp.
AGGTGAAGCGATCAAGGAGATCGTCGATGCTGTCCATGAGATTGATGGTATCAACCAACAGATTGCCGCCTCAACCACTCAGCAAGAGGCTGCGTCGAATATGATTGGCCAGAGTGCAGAGGAGATCCACGTGATCGCTGACGATACCGCTGGCAAAGCAGACGCTGCCCAACGCTCGTTAGAGCAGTTACAGTCTCAGGCAGAACGAATGCGTCAGGTGGTCTCCCAGTTTGTTGTCTGACCATTATTCGGTCGTCTAACTGAGGCGCTAACTAGGGTAAAGCAGCTCAGATGAGCTGCTTTTTTAATGAGGTCTAGCGAGGACGTCGGGCGAATTAATATTGCGGCGCCTCCCCAAGCATTGGCGGACGACAACATAGCTCTGGTGCTAGTTATCGGATTTTGTTGTAGAACGGACGGCAAGCGTCCAGTGGCTGCGCCAGAGGGGTTGTTCCGGATTCCCTAATGGTCAGGCTGGTTACAGCGGGCAGATCAAATCCAATCTCAAGCTCGCAGTTGCCTTTAAGCTGCGCCAGCCCAGTGCTGTTCTCCTCACGATATATCCAGAACTCTTTACCTTCCCGACGAACCTTTCGAGTCGGAGTACCGAGTCGCTGTTCTAACACCGAGATATCCATGGCTAAAATAGGCACGCTGATCATCTCGGTTGTCAGCGGCATCTCAGAACGGGTGGCACAACCAGTCACCAGTGCTAGGCTTGCGCCTAGCGTGATAAGAGTCCTCGGATTCACTTTGCGATAATTCCTTTGAGGACTTTACGGAAAGTCGCTATCTCATCATCGCTGAACTTGGCAAACACACGATCCTGCTCCTCACTGGCCAACAGCCAGAGTGAATCAGATTTCTCCTGGCCTTGCACGCTGATTGAGTAGTGACCAGCATTCGCACTGATCAGGCCTTTGCGTTCAAGTACCTCAACGGCCAGACGAACGTCCTGCTCTGGCATCGCAACCGCATCTACCAACTGCTTAACATCAAGCGACTCGTGCTCGGTGAGGATCATCAACATACGAGCTTCAGTGGTTTGTAAGCCCGTCGACATCTGCAGCGGCAAATAATCTGCTTGGTAGCTACGCATGGCCTGCAGCATAAGGTAGTAGAGGTTGTTATCCAGACGCCCGGGGATCTCAGCCTTACCCCCTCTCTCACCCTTATCGGCTGCCAGACGCGAGTAGGGCATAACAATTGAGTAACCACCCTGATGGTAGCAGAGCGGGGCACGTCCCTGCGCTTCAAACTGTTCTACTTTACCGATCAGAATAAAGTGATCTCCCGCATCGACAATTTGGTGGCGTGAGCATTCGAATACGGCAGAGCAGTCTGTTAGGACAGCTGCGCCACCTAGCCCCTGGCGGAAACTGACACCGGAGAACTTGTCATCACTTGGACGAGCAAACTGATTGGATAGGTGCATCTGATCAGCGGCCAAAATGTTGACAGCAAAATGCGAAGCTGCACAAAAGGTATCCAGATTGCTCGAACGCTTGTCCAGACTCCACAAAATAAGAGGTGGGTCTAGAGAGACAGAGTTGAACGAGTTGGCGGTAATGCCTACGAGCTCTCCTTCAGGAGAGACTGCCGTAATGACGGTAATACCAGTGGCGAAGTTACCTAGCGCTCGGCGGAAAGCCTGAGAATCAAACACGGTTAGCGGACTCACTTTCAGGTTATAGAAAGGCTAAGGATAATAACACTATTCTCGGTAGTCGTCGTGACAGGCTTTACAGCTTGCGGCCAGATCTGAAAAGGCATCGATGGCAGCACCACTATCACGACGCTCTGCTGCTTTCAGAAGGGCTGCGCTGGCATCACGGGTCTCTTGTGCGATACCAGAGAATTGATCGAACTCCTGCCAGATGATGTCCAGCGCTTCGGAGGGTTTTTCATTAGAACCTTCAGGAAAGTAGCGCTCAAGATCACTGAACCAGAGTTGCAGACGCTCAGCCTCAGAGGTTAGGGTGTCAAAATCCTCAGCACGTACGGCGGTCTTGAGAGTTTTCATGGAGGTTTTGGCGGCTTTGAAGCCCTCCATTCGCTCTTTTACAATACCGGTGGCGCCAGTGTGTGCCAGCGCACCACTGGTGACAAACAGGCTAACAACTAGGGCTCTTTTGAACATTAGGACTCCTGCGTAAAGCGGTTATGGGCCGCAATAATCTTCTGCGGCCAAGTAGATTTTATGTACGCGAGTATCGACCATATCTGATCATCGCTCAGTTGGTCACCAAAAGCGCGCATATTTGTACGGTAGTCATCGCCGACGACAGCTTTGACACCCTCTTTGACCATCACAAAGAGTTGTTGATCTTCATGGTGCCAGGTGTGACCGCTCTCATCGTGGGGAGGTGCGGGAAGGTAGCCTGCACTATCGCGTTTGCGCCAGTTAGGCTGACCTTTCAGGTCGGCTCCATGACAAGCAGCGCAACTACGCATGTAAAGCTCCCGACCCTTGGCTACTGCTTCCTTATCTGTGTAGGGAATAGCGCTCCAGCGAGATTCAGCAGCAACCGAAGATTCAGTTTGAAATTCAAGCCAAACAGCATAACTGATACCAGATAATAGGACCGCGACTCCGAGCCACTGTTTTGTCGATAGCAAAATCGTTTATCCTTCTAATGCGCCAACCCGAACGGTAGATGCTCCGAGGAGCCGTGTTAAATTGAAATTAGCATAATTTTGGGCGCTATATACCTAAAACCTATATAGGGGAGCTGACATGCAGCTTAATATCGAAGATATGTCCTGCGGTGGTTGCGTAGCCAACATCACTGAGGCGATCAAAAAACTTGATCCTGAAGCTAGGATCACGGCCGACTTGGAAACGCGGAGTATAAATGTGAGCACCGCTATTGCAGAGGCTGATGTAAGAGCAGCTCTGGCCGCCGCAGGTTACCCTGCCACTGAGTAACGCAAACTGATCAATTCACTTGTACTGAAGCTTAGTCTACGCTCGGGTACAGAGCTAGTGTCGCGTCGTGTGTGTTTTATCTGAAATGCAGGGCTCTCAGGGGTGTTAGCGGGCCACGCACAAATATTGATAAGGTTCATCAATCTTTTGGCTTGCTCAATGTTTTCGCGTTTATGTTGACTCAGGAGTTGTGTCCTAAATCCTGTGCGTTTTCTTCTGAATGCGACAGCTGAGCGGTGGCCCGGCCGAGTAAATCGATGAACAGATCAGTTTTGCGTTTTAGCACAAAAATTATGATCTGCCGGTCGGCATACTTTGTATTCTATGGCCGATTAGTCCTGCACGTTCAACCCAAGCTTCTTCTCACTAATTGATCCTTTGGTTTAGTTATAGCTGAGTGCATACTGGGTTTTCGTAATGTCCTCAGAGAGATCTGGCGTGCTGCAAGTGGGAGCCAAAAGATTCTAAAAACGCTTTGATTGTAAACTTTATAAAATAACCGGAGATTGACAATGTCGAGTGTGGCCGTCTTTTTAGGCGCAAAAGACCCTGTACGCCCTCTGTTTACTGAGCATGTCGAGAAACTAGGGAAGGCGATAGCTCATCGCGGTATTAGGCTGGTATATGGTGGTTCAAATACGGGTTTGATGAAACGGCTGGCCGATGCCACGCTTGCAGAGAACGGACTGGTCATAGGTGTTACGGTACATGCTCTAGCAGACAGAGAGGCGCCGCATCCAGACCTGACGCAACTTTACCGGGTCGATACCATGCACCAACGCAAAGCCAAAATGGCTGAGTTAGCTGATGCATTTATCGTCTATCCAGGCGGGATCGGTACGCTGGAGGAGTTTTTTGAGGTTTACACCTGGGCGCGACTAGGGTTCCACAAAAAACCTGTTGCCCTGTTGAATGTAGATGGCTTTTACGACCCGCTTCTACAGCTATTGAACAATGCCTTAGTCGAGGGCTTTATTGACCCTTGCGGTCTGGATATGCTGATCAGCGAGGCAGATATTGAAACACTGTTTTCCCGTCTGGAACTCAATTGATTCCATTTTGTTAAGTAAAACTTTACCAAGCTGTGGGTACTAAGCCATTCGACGTCACTAGGATTTCGGGGAGTACTGCGTGCTGACTCAATTTAGATTTATCGCTGAAAGAGTCAATCCTTTTCAGGAGCATGTTGTGTCTCTGTCTATTTGTTTCCCAGGTAAGTCCGTTTGCTAAGTGCAGATGTAAGCTAATGTCCGGATGCAGCGGGTCAATAGTAGCCCGCAGCTGATCGAAGGCTCAGATTTGTTCGAATATCGACCATAGCGCCTATCGTAGGAGTCGAGTCTATATCTTGCGTGCTAGGTGAGTTTGCCTGCCTCTTTGTGCGGTGTAACAGACAGCGTAACAGTGGCAGGCGTCACATAAGGTTAATGTAAAGTTGAGGAGTTTAATTTCGGATGTACAAAAATCTGTCGCCAGTGCAGCTAGATCGCCTCGACCCTCTCAAGGCTATGCGGAGTCAATTCACACTGCCAGACAATCTTATTTACCTTAATGGGAACTCGCTCGGCCCACTTCCTGTTGCAACTAAACAACGCATAAATGATGCGGTTGTAAAGGAGTGGGGAGAAGGCTTGATTCGGAGCTGGAACAGCGCAGACTGGGTTAGCTTGCCCCAGCGGCTCGGTGCAATGATCTCAAATCTTATCGGTGCAGACAGTGATGAGGTCATTGTGGCCGACTCTACCTCTGTGAATCTGTTCAAGCTGGTACATGCCGCCCTGAAGCTAAACCGAGGGCGAAGTAAGATAGTAACGGAGCTGGGGAACTTCCCAACTGACCTCTACATATTGCAGGGTGTAGAGCGTGATCAGAGCGTAGAACTCTGCGCTGTGGCTCGTGAACAGGTCATTGATGAAATCGACGAAAATACAGCACTGGTTGTGCTTACGCAGGTGCACTATAAAACCGGTGAAATGTTTGACATCAGCGCTGTTACTCAGAGAGCACATGCTCATGGCGCATTAGTACTTTGGGATCTAAGTCACAGCACGGGTGCTGTGCCGTTAGAGCTCAACGCCGCTGGCGCTGATTTAGCGGTTGGCTGCGGCTACAAATACCTCAATGGCGGTCCTGGGGCTCCCAGCTATCTCTATGTGGCCAAACGACATCATTCTAGTTTTGAGCAGCCGCTCACTGGTTGGTTTGGTCATGCAAGCCCCTTTGCCATGTCCGATACGTTTGATCCCGCGGCTGATTTAAGCCGGGCATTGTGCGGAACGCCAAGTGTGTTGGGGTGTATCGCATTGGAGGAGGGGGTGCGAATATCGCTGCAGGCCGATATCGAGCAGGTTCGTGAAAAATCGATCGCCTTGTCGGAACTGTTTATCAATTTAGTAGATGAGCGTTTGAGCTCATTCGGATTTGAGTTGGCGAGCCCCAGAGATTCAAGTCGACGCGGAAGCCAAGTAAGTCTGAGGCATCCACACGCATATCCCATTATGCAGGCGTTAATAGCAGAGGGGGTCATTGGTGATTTTCGTGCTCCCGACATCCTGCGGTTTGGTTTTGCACCTTTGTATACAAGGTTTGTTGATGTTGAGGCGGCGGTAGCGTTGCTTGCGAAGGTGATGGAGGAAGCGCTGTGGCGTAATCCCAACTTTCAGGTCAGAGCAAAAGTGACTTAGTTGTCCTTAACGCTGGTAAGGTCTTTATCGCTGTGCTATTCAAAGTGTCGGTGACCCAATTAGCCAGCAGTGCTACGGTACTAAAAACAACAAAAATAGAAGGAGTGGCGGCATGCGCGTATTAATAACCGGTTCAGGTGGCCAGATCGGTCAGAACCTTGTTAAGTTTGGTGATCACAGCGGCCACGAAATTCTTTGCGCTGACTCAAACGAGATAGACGTGCGTGACCTTGCGGCGTTACAACGAGTCTTTTTGACCTATAAGCCTGACTTGGTCATCAACGCTGCGGCTTACACGAATATGGATGAGGCGGAGCTCCACCCCGACATCGCCTATGAAATAAACGAAGTGGGACCGCGCCACCTGGCGGAAACCTGTGCCGACCTGAAAATTCCAATGATACAGATCTCGAATGTTGAGGTGTTTGACGGCAAATCGCACCACCCTTATCTCGAAGATGAACCGCTCACGCCAATCTCGGTTTTTGGTGCAAGCAGAGCGGCTGGAGAGGGCGCGGTGCGTAAATCACTCTCCGAGCACCTTATTCTTCGAGTCGGCTGGGTCTTCTGTACAAGTAATAAAAATTTCGTCAAAGAGGTGGTCGCGGCTGCTCAGAATGATTCGCCTATCTATATACACGACGGGCTGAGGGGCAATCCAACTTGCGCAGCCTGCCTGGGGCGCGCGATTTATCAAATTATCGATCGCTACGCGCAGGATAAAACACTGCCCTGGGGAACCTATCACTACGCCCATGACCCTATTATTGGGCGTGTAGAGTTTGCTGATCAGATTCTAAGGCATGCTCAAAAGCTCGGCATCGCACCCATTGAAGCAACCATAGAGTCTATTCGACGACCTGCAGAGGTGCCCAACGCAAAGCGTCCTGCCAACTCAGTGCTATCAACGGCTAAACTCAAAGCAACGTTTAACATTGAGCCGAAAGATTGGCATGAGTGTCTTGATGCTACGCTGAAGCGTCTGAATTAATCCCCAAAACGCTAAAAGGCGTCATCCCTCACCCAAAAAGTTAATTGGCCCACATCTTGCGTCACTAGTTTAAAGATGTGGGCTTAAGGGCGATTTGCATTCGCTAAATGGCTGATAATTCGGGTAATATATGTTGCAAATTGCGAA
>DATHZN010000056.1:0-67950 GCA_035458585.1 Marinobacterium sp.
GGAGCACTTCACGTTGGTTGAGGCGGGCAGTGGTGACCTTCAGGGTAAGGTTGAGATGGTTGAGGCGTTGGGTAACGAGACGCTGATCCATGTCGAGCTGGCAGACGGTGAGATGATCATCGTGCGTCAGTACGAGCAGACAAGTCTGCGTCCGGAGGCACCGGTGGGCGTGAAATACGATCCAGAACAGGTGCACTGTTTCGATGCACAGGGGCAAGCGATTCGCTAAGGGGGCTCTATGAGTCAGGCACTGACACAACTGCATCTGGGTTTGGGCTCGTTCCACCGAGCTCACCAGGCGCTTTACATGCAGTTCCTGCATGATTTGGGTGATACATCCTGGGAACTAGCCGGCGGCAACATTCGTCCAGATATGGCTGAGCTTATTGAGGCTATGCAGTCACAGGGCGGACAGTACATGCTGGAGACGGTTACCTCTCAGGGTGAGCGCGAATATAAGCAGATCAGCTCGATCAAGCGCGTCATTAGCTGGGATGCTGAACTGGCAGGTTTGACTGCGGTAGCTATTGAGCCGACCACGCGGATCATTTCGTTCACGGTGACTGAAGCGGGATACTACCTAGATACCAGTGACAAGCTGGATCAGAGCTACCCGGACTTGGTTTCTGATATTAAGGGCGAAACTTGCTGTACCCTCTACGGTGCGCTCTCTCGCCTTCTGGATGCGCGCCGCGCATCCGGTGCTGGCCCTCTAACGCTAATGAATTGTGACAATCTGCGTTCTAACGGCGACCGTTTTGCTAAAGGATTTAAACAGTTCCTTGAGCTACAGGGCAAAACTGAGTTGCTGGCATGGGTGGAGGCGAACACCAGCGCGCCTAACGCAATGGTTGATCGTATCACTCCGCGTCCAACGCCTGCAGTTGCTGAACGCGTGAAAGCAGCGACTGGTATCGAGTGTAAAGCGGCGCTAATGGGCGAGAAGTTCATTCAGTGGGTGATCGAAGACCATTTCATCGCGGGTCGACCTGGTTGGGAGAAGGTCGGTGTTGAGATGGTTGAGGATGTGATGCCTTATGAGGAGGCGAAAATTCGCATCCTCAATGCGACCCACAGCTGTATTGCCTGGGGTGGTACACTGGCCGGATTTAACTACATCCACGAGGGCACCTTGGATAAAGAGGTGTGTCAGTTCGCATATGATTACGTCACTAACAACGTTATCCCTTGCCTGACACCGTGCCCGCTGCCACTGGATAACTACCGCGACGTCGTGTTGGATCGCTTCTCCAACCCCAACATTCAGGACACCAACGCGCGTGTCGCAATGGACGGTTACTCAAAAGTGCCGGGCTTTATTCTGCCGACTATTCGCGAGTCACTGGAGAAAGGGTTGGATTTGAGTGCGGTTGCAATGTTGCCGGCTTTCTATCTGTCATTCTTGCTACGCGAACAGCAGGGGCTGATCCCATATAAGTATGAAGATCAATTGATGGATCCACAGAGCGTTAAACGCATTGTAGAATCAGACGATCCAGTGGCCGCGTTTGTGGCGGAACCACTATTGTTTGACGATTTGGCTGGGAGCGAGCAGGTGACCGCGGCTGTACGCGAAGCTTATGCACGTTCTGAGGCCTTTACTGCGAAGAGAGGCGCATTCTGATGAGTGGATTGCTAGAGGGAAAAGTTGCAGCCGTTACTGGTTCTGCATCAGGAATAGGTTTGGCCAGTGCTGAGGCGATGATCGCTGAGGGCGCCAAGGTTATCTTCGTTGATTACAACGAAGCAGCTTTGGCCGAACTGGCGACCAAACACGGCAATAAAGCTATCCCTCTAGCAATCAATCTTCTAGATGCCGAAGATTGCGCAACAATGATGCCACGTATATTGGAGCTGGCTGGGCAGTTGGATATTTTCCACGCCAACGCTGGTCTTTATGTGGGCGGTGATCTACTGGAGAGCGATCCAGCAGCGATAGACCGTATGTTACAGCTCAATGTGGCTGTCGTGATGAAAAACGTTCAGGCCGTACTTAAACACATGACCGAGCGTGGTAGTGGCGATGTACTGGTGACCAGCTCGTTGGCTGCACACTACCCAACTCCGTGGGAACCGGTGTATGCGTCGTCGAAGTGGGCGATTGACTGTTTTGTGCAGACAACTCGTCGACAGATGTTTAAGCATGGAATTCGAATAGGTTCTGTTTCGCCCGGCCCGGTGATTACCGGATTGTTAGCGGACTGGCCTGAGGAAAAATTGGCAGAAGCGAAAGCGAATGGCAGTCTGGTTGAAGCAGAAGAGATCGCTCAAGCGTTGATCTTTATGTTGACCCGACCTCGGCACGTCACCATCAGAGATATGGTTATAATGCCGACTAACTTTGACCTCTGATCAGAGGTTCAGAAGCTGGAGATGAGCGATCATCAGCTTCGCAACTTGTTTTTGTGGGCTTATGCAGATACAAAAAAAGCTCATGTAGTGAGGTAATGTTATGGTTCAGGCAGCGAGAACGACGCAGGCCCCCGAAGTTGAGAAGGATTATCAGCGAGGACCGGAGTTAGGTTATGAGCCTGACGATATCGGACTGTTACGTTTTCTCGAACACGGCGCACCTCATCCACTGATTCGTTGGCATATTCACGACGAGTATGAGCTTCATATGATCACCAATACGCATGGCAAGGTCTTTGTTGGGGACTATATTGGCCACTTTGGGCCTGGGCAACTGGTTCTGACCGGTCCCCGACTGCCGCATAACTGGATTACGACCGAGTATCCAGAGAGCGGTGAAGCCCCTTTACGTGATCGTGCACTGCAGTTTGGCGATGTTCCGATTCGCGAGGCCGCCAAGTTAATTCCAGAACTAACCACTATTCTGCCATTGCTTGACAGAGCGAAGAACGGCATCGAGTTCTTTGGTATCTCTAATCAGGTGTCTATCTATATGGATCGTATAAAAGAGACTCAGGGTAGCAAACGCCTGGCTATCTTTATTGACCTGATGACGGAACTGGCGCATCACACGAACTATCGTCTGCTCTCATCTGCCCAAATACAGAGTGACGATGACCAGAAACAGCTCGATCAGGTCAATGAAGTGGTGGAGTTTATTACCTCGAATTACGCTGAACCTTTCAGTATGGCTGAGGTGGCGGAGCGATTTGGTATGAGTGAGAGTCGCTTTTCGCGCTACTTCAGACGCTCCACGGGCAATACATTTACTGACTTTGTAAACCGTGTGCGAGTAAACAAAGCCTGTCAGCTACTGCTGGAGACAGACAAGTACATCAGCACCATCTGCTATGATGTGGGATTCAATAATGTAGCTAATTTTAACCGTCGGTTTAGTGAATTTCGCAACATGACACCCAGCGAGTTCCGCCGTTCGGGTAAGCTACGTTACTGAAATATCCGCAGTATAATCCTGAAAGTTATCTAAAACGCAAGACGAACTCTCCAGGCTCCACTGAAGGGAGCTTGTCCTGTTGGTTAAGCGTCTACACTTAGGTTCACATTCTCGTTTACACTGTAGCGAACTGATCTCAAATACGTGATGACTATGCATACTCAAGGAACACTCTACATCGTTTCTGCACCCTCTGGAGCTGGAAAAACCAGTCTGGTAAAGGAGCTGCTGCAGCGGGACCCTAAAATTATGGTATCGGTTTCGCACACCACGCGAGAACCACGATGGGGGGAAGAGAACGGTGTTGCCTACAATTTTGTCTCGTCGCAGGAGTTCGATGAACTGATCGGTCGTGGTGCCTTTCTTGAGTACGCTGAGGTGTTTACCAATAAGTACGGGACCTCCCAGCTGTGGGTGGAGAGCCAGCTTCAACAGGGAAGAGATGTCATTCTCGAGATTGATTGGCAGGGCGCACAACAGGTAAGGCATCTGATGCCAGACTGCCGCTCCATCTTTATTCTACCTCCAAGCCGTGAGGAGTTGGAACGTCGCCTTCATGGTCGTGGTACCGACTCAACTGAGGTGATAGAGAAACGTATGGCCCAGGCAATCAGCGAAATGTCGCACTATGGCGAATACGATTACCTTGTGATTAACGATGATTTCCAAGTTGCCGTACAAGAGTTGCATGCGATCTTCCTGGCCCATCGTCTGCAACAGAGCACACAGGCGCAAAACCACCAGCATCTGCTGGCCGCGCTCTTGTCTTAGAGTGGTGATAATCTGTACAATCGCCGGTTCCCGATTTATATGTAAATTTTTGAGGCTTTGTAAATGGCTCGCGTAACAGTTGAAGATTGCTTGGATAACGTAGAAAACCGCTTTGAGTTGGTTATGGTTGCATCTAAGCGTGCTCGCCAGATGCAGGTTGGTGGCAAAGACCCGAAAGTGGAGTGGGAAAACGATAAAACGACTGTCGTTGCGCTGCGTGAAATCGCAGAGGGTTTGACCACTCCTGCAGTTCTTGACGAACAGGACGCTGAGTAAGCTTCCAACTCCACCGCCTTTGCGGCATCATCTACGAAGTTCTCCTCTATACTGATAGATGATGCCGACAATAGACGCTCTCTCCGATCGACTGAATGAATACCTGAATCCGCAGCAGATCCAGCGGGTCAGGCGTGCCTATTTTTACGCTGAGCAGGCGCACGATGGTCAGCGCCGTAAAAGCGGCGAACCCTATGTTACTCACCCCCTCGCAGTCGCTAACGTGCTATCTGAGATGCACATGGACCATGACAGTTTGATCGCTGCCATGTTGCACGATGTGATTGAGGATACTGAGATCAGTTATGAGGGTATTCATACGCAGTTTGGTGAGGAGGTTGCCACCATTGTGGATGGCGTCTCTAAGCTAACTCATCTTGAGTTTGAGACCAAAGCGGAAGCTCAGGCAGAAAATTTCCAGAAGATGGTGCTAGCGATGGCGGAGGATATCCGCGTTATCATCGTCAAGCTGGCCGACAGACTGCACAATATGCGCACGCTTGGCGCCATGCGCCCCGATAAGCAGCGCCGTATCGCCAAAGAGACTCTCGATATTTACGCTCCTATCGCCGCCCGTCTTGGTATGCGTGATCTGCAGGTGGAACTTGAGGATCTGGCGTTCCAGGCATTTCACCCGATGCGAGCCAAATATATCCGCCGGGCAGTGGTGAAAGCGCGCGGCCAGCGTAAAGATATCATCACGGAAATTCAGCAGGCGATTCAGAAGCGTCTGGATCAAGAGCATATGAGTGGCATTGTCACTGGCCGTGAGAAGCATCTTTACTCTATCTATCGAAAAATGAAGAGTGAAAGTCGCTCATTCGCTAGTATTATGGATGTGTTCGCGTTCCGTGTAGTGACTGAAACGGTGGACGAGTGCTATCGAATTTTAGGTGCTGTTCATAACCTCTTTAAACCGGTCCCCGGTCGCTTCAAGGATTACATCGCCATTCCTAAGGCGAACGGTTACCAATCGTTACACACCGATCTTTTTGGCGCACGTAACATCACCATTGAGGTACAGATACGCACCAAAGAGATGGACGCTGTTGCCAGTCAGGGAATAGCGGAACATAGCCATTACAAGATCTATGGCGACTCTGACTCTGCTGTTGGCTCCTACAACCGTGCCCGTAAATGGGTAGAGGGGCTGTTGGAGATGCAGAAGCGAGCTGGCGATTCGATGGAGTTCATCGACAGTGTAAAGAAAGATCTGTTCCCCGATGAGGTCTACGTCTTTACTCCCAAAGGTAAAATTTTCGAACTGCCGCGGGGCTCAACGCCCGTAGACTTCGCCTATGCTGTGCATACCGACATTGGTAACTCCTGTGTCTCCTGCCGAATAAACCGCCGCCTAGCGCCTCTCTCTGAGCCGCTGGTGACAGGGCAAACGATCGAGATCATCACGACTCCGCGCGCGCAGCCCAATATGGCCTGGCTTAATTTCGTAGTGACAGGTAAAGCACGGACATCAATACGGCACTATCTCAAAAATCAGCAGCGGCACGAATCCGTTGAACTAGGTCGTCGTTTACTTAATCAGTTTCTGGCCACCTATGGTATGACTGTCGAGCAGGTCGATGAGAGCAAATTAAACGATTTGCTGTCAAAGGCCGACCTGAAATCGATGGATGATCTTTTAGAAGATATAGGCATGGGTAATCGAATGGCCTATGTCGTAGCGCGACTGCTTCAAAGCGATACTGAGACCGATACCCTACCCGAGGATCAGGATAGAGCAAAGGATGCAGCTGTCGCTATTCGTGGTGCCGAGGGTATGGTGATGCACTACGCGCGATGCTGCCACCCCATACCAGGTGATAGTATTGTTGGCAATATTTCGACTGGCCGCGGCCTGGTTGTGCACCGTTCTGACTGCCGTAATTTACGGGGCAAATCGAAAGACGATAATCAGCGCAATATCTATATTGAGTGGTCGGACTCCAACGAAGACGAGTACCCTGTCATGTTACAACTACAGGTCGAGTCCGAGCGCGGTATTATTGCCCAGCTGGCAATGGCGGTCTCAGGCGTAGGTGCTAACCTTCTTAGAGTAGAGTCGGGTGAGCGCGACGGCCAAATGAATGCAGTGACGATGGAACTCACCGTACAAAATCGTGTCCATCTGGCGCGCGTAATGAAGAAGTTGCGCTCGGTACGTCAGGTGACTAAGGTGGCACGTCAGTAACAGACAGCCGGTAGGGGAGTGCGGTAATGGATCAACAGGGGCAAGCCCTGCGTTTGATAATGATGCACGACGAGATTGGGAAGTATCTCCTCGTCGTACCGGCGGAGATGGAGCTGAAAGCCGATCTACTCTACGACGCCACCGACCGGGAGCTTAAAGCGATTTCGCCTGCCGCACTGCAGCGCTACTTTCGTCAGCCCGCCATGCGTCGCTCCGCGGGGCAGGCGAAACTCTTTGATACTTTGCCCGCCATCGCAGATACCTCAGTGGTTGCCGACGACGCTATGCTGCTCGAGGCGACGACGGGCATGCTGATCGATCCTGATTTGGCAGAGACTCGCTTGCGTGAGATGCCGCGAGCGCATCTGGGCCGATTGATTGCTCCTCTGAGTCAATCGGATGAGCCTCTGGCAGAGCAGGTCGAGTCGGCGATATTCAAACACACCCAGCGTCGTATTGGAGAGCGTATCGAAGAGACACTTTCGATACCGACTCTGTCACCAACGACTCAAAAGCTACTCAAACTGCGTTCAGATGCCGACGCCGGTGTTGATCAACTGGTTCCGATTGTGAGCAGCGACCCTAGCCTGTCTGCGCAGGTCGTTGCTTGGGCAAACTCTCCGATGTTTGCTGCGCCAGGTCGCGCGAAATCTATTGATGACGCGGTTGTACGAATCCTTGGCTACGATCTGGTGTTGAATCTCAGTATTTCCCTTCTATTGGGCAATGAACTCAAGTTTGATGCCCAGGGCCCGCGCGGGGCTGTTCCCTTCTGGCTACGTGCCCTATCAACGGCCCGCCTGGCTGAATTAGTGGCGCGACAGATACCGGTTACACGCCGTCCGTCAATGGGATTGGTATATCTCAGTGGTCTGTTGCACAACTTCGGAACGCTCATCCTCGCTCATCTGTTTCCACCTCAATACGCAAAGCTTTGCCGAGCCATTGAGCTGAACCCACACATTGAGCAGTGGCGTCTTGAACGTAGTCTCTTGGGGATAGACAGTGCGCAGCTGGCAGGTTGGCTATTTCGACACTGGGCGCTGCCAGAGGCTTTAGTCGATGCTGTACACTGGCAGTATCAGCCGGAAATGGCGCCAGGAAAGTCGCCTCTCGCGATGCTGATCAACCTCTGCAGTCGTCTTCTGCGGGAGCTGGGCATGAGCGATGGTCCTGTTGAAGAGCTACCTCAGGGAATGACAGACCTCTTAGGGCTGCGTTACCACCAGATTGAGGCTGCCGTTAGTCAATTTGAGGCGCTTCGCGAAGAGATTGAAAAGACGGTCTCAGAGCTATCCTAGTGCTGGCAGCCACCCACGCCGAGCACTAAAACCCTGGGTTGATCGCGCATCAGGTTGCGCGATCAACGGTCAAAGTGCTGGTTTGAATTAGGCTAACTGCGCCTTGAAAAATTCCACAGTGCGACTCCATGCCAGCTCGGCGGCCTGTTCATCGTAACGACCGGTAGAGTCATTGTGAAAACCATGGTTCGTCTGCGGGTAGATATGGGCCGTGTAAGTTTTACCGAGTTTGTCGAGTACTGCCTGATAGTCTGGCCAGGTCGCGTTGACACGTTTGTCCAGCTCGGCAAATTGAATAACCAGTGGCGCACTGATATTTTCAAATCCCTCCTGCGCCGGTGTACCGTAGAAGGGCACTCCTGCATTCAAGTCGGCGCCCAGGTCTACTGCCAGCTTGTTGACCAGATAACCGCCGAAACAGAAGCCGACCATTCCAAGCTTACCGTTTGAAAAGCTATGGTTTTTTAGCATTTTCGCGGCGGCGATGAAATCTTGCTCAATCTTGCTCCGATCCAGAGTTTTCTGCATTGCACGACCATCGTCATCATT
This sequence comes from Marinobacterium sp., assembly GCA_035458585.1. GTDB lineage: Bacteria > Pseudomonadota > Gammaproteobacteria > Pseudomonadales > Balneatricaceae > Marinobacterium_E. The sequence goes on from DATHZN010000056.1 coordinate 8,453, forward strand.
ACCCGGATAGCCACCAAGGGTATGAAGCGCATCAGGAGCAAAAGCGATAAAGCCTGCTTTTGCGAGGCGTCGTGCAACATCCTCTATGTAGGGATTAAGCCCACGATTTTCGTGTGCCACCAATACGCAGGGAGCTTCATTCATCTCATCTACGCCGGTCGGAACAACAAGGTAGCCCCTACCTTCACCATGCCCCATCGGTGACTCAAATTTAACGTAAGTCGCTTTAATATCCGGGTCGGTAAAATCAACCTGATGCGCCAGCGCGTAGTTGGGCGTCAGAGCGGTTGTGAGGGCCCCCATTGTAAGACCGGCGATGCCGAGCGTACCAAGCCTCGCTAGGAAAGTACGTCGATCAATGTCGCCATGCGCGTATTCGTCGTACCAGTCGAATGCTACTTGCGGAATGTGGAGAGAATCGGTTGTCTGCTTATTGGTCATGGATCCGTACCCCTTTTGGTTATTGTCTCTAACAATGCGACTACGCTGCTGTAAAAGGCTTGGATCGGAAGTTTTACCTGTTAAGTCAGATTCTTCTCCCACATGCTATAGTCTTCATAGATAGATGTCGTCAAAGTAATAAAAGCCTAGAATTCAATGTCAAATCTGTTCGGTACTCTGCAAAAAGTCAGGGAGCTCCCTCGTTGGGTTAGCTTCTTATTCATAATGATGCAGATACTCTTTCTGATCAGCGCTGCTGAACTGACAATTCATCGTTTCAGTGATATTTCGGTGCTAAATTCAGAGCTGCGTGGGGTAAAGAGCGCGACGCGTGTTAATGAATTTTTAGAGTCGTTGGCGGTTTTCACGCTGGACTGTAATCTCTCAAGGCTCTCCCCGCAGAATCAAAGCAAGCAGGCTACAGATTGCGAAAGAGCTACAGAAAAAGTTCATGGCCTGACACATCACTTGCTCGATGATGCCCAGCTTAGGCTCTGGGCCCGGGCCAGCGATCTCTCTGTAACGCCCGATCAATTTTTTAGTGTCACTACCCTGCTCAATCAGCAGATCCTGCAAGAGTTGAGCGCGATTTATAGAGACAGCCTGGTGGAGTTGGACCCTCGCTCAGAGACCTATAGTCTGGGGCGACTGCTGATTATGACTCTACCAATGTTGCATGATCGGGTAGCCGCTATGGAGCATGCGTTGATTCTAACGTTAGAGGGGTACCGGCGGCATTCAGATTTTGACAGAGACTGGGGGCAGATTAGCTTTTTGCTTGATGAGTCCAAGCGCTTGCTGAGTTTTTTACTGGCCAATGATGAGGGGACCATCCTGCTCGACAGTCAAGAACCCTATGCGATCGCTGAGTTAGCCGAAGTTCTAAACGAGTTTTATGAACGCGCCTCCTTGTTAATGCTCGATACCTCAACAACAGAGTTGCAGGCTCAGTTTTCAGACTCGAAGTTATGGTTAATCTCATCCAGTGTGCGTGAGGAACTTAGCGGTCTTCGAGTGAGAGTTTCACAAGATTTGCAAATCCGGCTGGAGTCGTTAATTGATGATCAATGGCGGCTTTTACTGATAACAGGCGCTGCGATGCTACTGGTACAAATCGTGCTGCTAGTGATGTTCAGATACGTGGTAAGCGTCTACTGGTCGCTGCGCATTGCGCTTCAGGAGGCCCAACTAGCCTCAGAGCGGGTGACAAGAGCAAAACTTGAGCAGGAGCGGCTATTTTCAATCGTTGGTCACGAACTTAGAACACCGGCTGCATCGATCAGCATGTTGCTGGATGACCTCGCCTCCGGATCCTCAGGCCCTGAACGTCTGGCAGAAGCACAACGAACATCTGAACATCTGCTCTCAGTGCTTGATGATATGCGTATGGCATCGGATGGAGCTCTCTCGGTGGACTCTCAGGATAGTGAGTTTAATCTATACCGGGTGGTGCAAGATGCGCTGGGTACGCTTTCCCACCTAACTCAGTCAGACAAGATTGAACTCAGACTGTCCCTGCAGATCAATCCGGATAGGGTTGTGGTCGGTCCGCAAAGGGTGGTACGGCAGATTGTCATTAATCTGGTTAAGAATGCGTTCATACACAGTGGCGCTGATGTTGTCGATGTGCAACTCACAGAGAGCGGATATAAAGAGGGCTTAGGTCAGTATAGCTTGCGGGTTGAAGACAGTGGCGCTGGCATAGGTGTGGAGAGCGTAAGTGAACTATTCAGTGCATTTCAACGCGGCGATACGACCGCAGATGGCACCGGCCTGGGTCTCTATATCTCTCGCGAATTAGCACGTAACCTATTGAGAGGGGATGTCAGTTACCTCCCCAGAACAGGCGGCGGATCGGTATTCCAGTTTGATTTCCAGTTGAAAGCGGTGGCTCCAAGTCAGCGGGTCGATACGCCGAGTACTCAAGCCTCCGTCATCGCAGGTAAGCGCATTCTGTTTGTTGAGGACACTGCGACTCTGAGGATTCTGGGTGCGAAAGTGCTGGAGAATGCCGGGGCAAGGGTCTTGGTAGCGGAGCAGGGTGCGGATGCACTGGACCTGATTGCAACGAATGACATCGACCTTGTATTGACCGATATTATGATGCCGGTCATGGACGGTTATGAACTCTGTCGGTCGTTGCGCGAGCGTGGCTTTAGGGCACCGATTATCGGTGTGACTGGCGCGACTGTTGGAGATGAAGCGTCGATGCTGCTCACGGCTGGAGCTGATGCGGTACTTGCTAAACCGTTGAAACTGGCAAAACTCGAGAGCCTTGTATCGCAGTTAGCATCGACCGACGATAGACAGTCATCCTAACCGAGCGCGGCTTCAATCGTATCGAGTTCTTCCTGTCTGAGCATCCACTCCTCTTCAGACTCATTTAGTTGGCTTGCGAGTCTGGCTTGGTCTGCTAAGAGCGCTTTCAGTTCATCCTTACGATTGTCGGAGTAGATCTCCGGATCAGCCAGCAACTTCTCAATCTCAGCGAGCTGTGCACTCGTGTCGTCGACCCGTTTTTCAAGCTTCTCAATCTGTTGTTTGAGCGGACGCAATTTGGCTCGCCGTTCAGCTTCTAACCGTTTCTGCTCTTTACGATCGGCGGCGCTAGCGTTTTTGCTTTCTGAGGCGATTTGAATTCGCTGATCCTGTCTTTGAGACGATAGCCACTGGTGATAATCATCCAGGTCACCCGCAAACTCCTCCACCTTGCTATCGGCAACCAGCAGGAACTCATCAACGGAATTGGCCAGAAGGTGACGGTCGTGCGATACCAGAATGATCGCTCCCTCGAAACTCTGTAGCGCCAGCGTGAGGGCGTGTCGCACCTCAAGATCTAAGTGGTTAGTAGGTTCATCCAGCAGTAGCAGGTTAGGTCTGTGCCAGGCTATCAGCGCCAGTGCCAGACGTGCCTTTTCGCCACCTGAAAAACGGCGAATAGGTTCCAGGGCATCATCGCCACTGAATCCGAAGCTGCCGAGGAAGGACCTCAGGGTCGCTTCGGTTGCTCTAGGATCCAGTCGCTGCAGGTGCAGCATCGCTGAAGCATCAAGGTCCAGTGCCTCCAACTGATGCTGTGCGAAGTAGCCTATGCTCAAGTGTTCACCACTCTGCCGAGAACCTGACAACAGAGGCAGATCCCCCACTAACGACTTCACCAGCGTCGATTTACCTGCACCATTCCGTCCCAGCAGACCAATGCGCTGCCCAGGCACGAGACTAAGCTTTATATCCTGCAAAATGCTAGCGCCGGGGTAGCCCAGATTTGCCTGATAGAGTGATAGTAGCGGGGATGAGAGCTTTTCAGAGCTATCAAAGCGGAAGGTGAATGGGCTATCGACGTGAGCTGCCGAGATCATCTCCATGCGTTCCAACTCTTTGATTCGGCTCTGAGCCTGTTTGGCTTTACTCGCCTTAGCTTTGAAGCGGCGAACAAAGTTTTCGATCTGAGCGATACGTTCCTGCTGCTTGGAAAAAGCGGCTTGTTGCTGTGCCAGGCGTTCTGCTCGCATGCGTTCATAAGCGCTGTAGTTACCTTTATACAGGGTCAACTGCTTCTGATAGAGGTGAACGACATGAGTGGCAACAGCATCAATGAAGGTGCGGTCATGCGAGATTAGAATCAGTGTGCCGGGGTAGCTTCTCAGCCAACCTTCCAGCCAGAGTGTCGCGTCAAGGTCGAGGTGGTTAGTGGGCTCGTCAAGCAGCAATAGATCAGAGTGGCTCATCAGCGCCTGCGCCAAATTCAGACGAATGCGCCAACCCCCCGAAAAAGCGTTGACCGGGCGTGTTGCATCACCGATTGCAAATCCCAGACCATCCAGCAGTTGATGTGCTCGCGACTCGGCACGGTAGCCATCGATGGCCTCCAGCTCCGCATGCAGTGCTCCAACCTCCGGGCTATGTTGCGCTTCTGCGACAGCAAGACGAGTCTGAATGTCACGCAGACGGCTGTCGCCATCAAGTACGTAATCCAGTGCGGTTCGTTCGCTGCTAGAGACCTCCTGAGCCATATGGGCTATCTGTTTTTGACCCGGTATGACGAGCTCGCCCGCATCCTGCTGTAACTCTCCTAAGAGTAACTTAAACAGACTTGACTTGCCGGCGCCGTTGGCACCGACAAGTGCAAGTTTCCAGCCAGAATGGACGCTGAGATTGGCCTCTTCCAGCAGGCGAGTAGAGCCGCGTAGTAGACTGAGATTTTCGACTTTGATCATGGCCGCGGATCATACCATAGAGGCCAATCCTAGCGTGTGAAAATCCGTGCTAGCATAGAGTAAATTAAACCTCAGGAGTGTCGTATTGTTACCGCCTGATCTGCAGCTTGATAATCCCCTTTGGGACTACGCCATAAAGGTCTATCCTACACTCGCACCCGCGCTGCTGACGCTTCAGACACAAGGTGCAAGAGTGAATCAGCTACTTGCAGCCCTCTGGAGCAGCGCGAACGGTCGACAATGGCCCGGGCAGGTTGACCCCTCTATTGAACGCTGGCATCAATCTCAAGTGTTACCTATCCGCGAGCGACGTATGGCGTTAAAGCCAGAACTAGAAGCTCATCCTCAGCTTGAGCCACTCTATAAGGCGTTCAAAACAGCTGAACTCAATCTGGAGAGAATTGAGCTGGCGATGCTCTATACATGGCTGTTGCGTTCGGCACGATCAAAGCCGGTGTCTGCACAGATCAACATCGATTTAGTGCTGAGGTTTAATCAGGTTGATCAGAGTTCACCGGCGCGGTCAGAGTTGTTGGCGCTGGTTGAGCAGCTCGAAGGTACCAACTAATCTGTTTAAAAATGCCGACAAACTTGGTGTATAAGGGTTCGGCCTGAGTATAAGCGAGAGATCAGCGGTTATCAGTCTGTCTTTGTTTTTAGGATCGGCTCATGCCTTAACCGCGGACGAGGGTAGAGCTGTAAGCGTTTTCTAACCCGATGTTGTTGAAGTCAGGGAGTGTTCTGTGTCGATAACCCTTTTTAGGCACACTGATTGTGAACGTCATGATATGGGTGAGATGCACCCTGAATCGCCAGAGCGTATCCGGAGCATAGATGAGCTACTGAGCGCCGCAAAGCTAAATGAGTTAATTTGCTACGTGCAGGCACCACTGGCCGAACCCGAGCAGTTAAAGCAGGCGCACACAGTAGACTACATCGATTATCTGGTGGCACAGGATCGTTGGCTGGCTGAGTGTGCAGAGCAGGGCGAACAGAGTCCAAGTGTCCAGCTCGATCCTGATACGGTGTTGATGCGACACAGTTTTACTGCTGCCCTGCGCGCCGCGGGGGCCGCGATTGCTGCTGTTGATGAGGTGATCGACGGTACCAATAGACGCGCCTTTTGCGCTGTTCGACCACCCGGCCATCACGCGCTAAAGGATAGGGCAATGGGCTTCTGTATTTTGGGAAACGCAGCGATTGCTGCCTACCACGCCTTAAACATCAAGGGCCTCAAGCGGGTAGCGATTATCGATTTTGACGTGCACCATGGGAACGGGACGGAGAATATAGTGGAGGGTGACGAGCGGATCCGGCTCTTCTCCTCCTATCAGAGTAATTTCTACCCCTTCCCTGATATGGCTGCTGCTAAGCCTAACGTGCTTCATACCCCTCTTGCTGCGGGCAGCGAGAGCGAGGAGTTCCGCTCAGCTGTGAGTCGCTGGTTTCCGGCTGTCGATGCATTTGCGCCGGAGTTGATCATCATCTCCGCTGGCTTTGACGCTCATATTGAGGATCCGCTGGCGCAGTTACGCCTGCACGAGGCTGATTACAACTGGATTACAACTGAACTCGTCACACTGGCCAACAGGCATGCTCAGGGGCGTATCGTCTCTCTGCTTGAGGGCGGTTACAACCTCAACGCACTGGGGCGCTCAGTTGTCTCCCACATACGAGCCCTGATTCAGAATTAGCAGAGATTGGCGTTTCGCACTGGCTTTTTGGGGGTAACCCTTGCGATTGAGCACTTTCGGTCTGTTCACACGATTGTTTGGTTGCCTCTAACCCTCCAATGGGTTCGGTTTTCAGTACTGCCCGAGCTCGCCTATTGCACCTGTAAAGGTTGTTTTCATATTGATTTCATCTTAGTTTGTCAGGCTTACAGAATTATTCCTCTGCACCACTAAATCCAATTAGGGAACATCCAAATGAAAAAAGCGATTTTGACAGTCGCACTTGCCAGCGCTCTGACTTCTACCTTCGCGTTGGCAGAATCTCACGCGCCGCAAACTGATGAACAGAAACTGAGTTATGGTCTGGGTTTCATTTTGGGTCAGCGCCTGCGTCCTGATTTTGAGAATCTTGATTTTAATATGCTCAAGCAGGGCATTGAGGATGTGTTTAGTGGGGCTGAACCCCTCATGACTGATGGGCAAATTGCGGAGCAGATGCGTAGCTTCCAGGAGCGTAAAATGGAAGCTCAGCGTCAACAGCAGGAAGCTCTAGCGCAGGAGAATCTCACTTCCGGGGAAGCATATCGCGCTGAGAACGGCAAGAAAGAGGGTGTAACAACGACTGAATCTGGCCTGCAGATCGAGATTCTCGCTGAAGGTGACGGTACACAGCCAACGGCTGAAGATAGCGTTAAGGTTCATTACCGCGGCACGTTAATCACCGGGCAGGAGTTTGACAGTTCGTACGGTCGCGGTGAGCCGGTAACTTTCCCGCTCACCGGCGTCATTCGCGGGTGGACTGAAGGGCTTCAGTTGATGAGCAAAGGCGGTAAAGCACGCCTCGTTATTCCTGCTGATCTCGCTTACGGACCTGCAGGTGCTGGTGAAATGATTGGCCCCAACGCGACACTCGTATTCGAAGTCGAGCTGCTGGATATCAACCCGGCCGAGTAAGCTGCTGCTCAGCTCAGCTCAGCTCAGCTCAGTTCAGCAAAGTTGAAGGTTGCGCAAACCATTTGGGCAATGTGAAACACGAGCACTGAGTTCTTAAACCGATTTTTAACAGAGGGAGCAATGTGCCCCCTCTGCTGTTTGGATATGCCTCCCAGTGACATGTCTCTAAACGTGGCACTACTTAGACACTACAGATGTGCTCATGAAACTCGCTGTAGTACCTTTCCGAGACTATAGTAAAGACGCACTCTAAGGCTAATCAGGCTGGAAACAGAGTTGCAAGGAGATCTTTATGATCCACAGACTGGGTTTGGTTGCTGCGTCTACTGCTATTTGGAGCAGCTTTGTGCTTGCTGATGTTAGAACGAACTACGATGGTTTCGATCACCATATGTCCTGGGGGGCAGGACTCTTCGGTGGACTAGGGATGTTGTTATTCTGGGGCCTTCTGATTGCCACCGTTGTAATTGCCGTCAGGTATGCACTCGGAGGCTCGCACAATTCAGGTTCCAAAAAAGCGATAGATATTCTGAACGAGCGTTTCGCTCGCGGTGAAATTGACGAAGAGGAGTACCGTCGGAGAAAGCAGTTGCTGGAGTAAATCGTCAATTACTAAAAGCGCGGTCAGATCTTCAGGCTAAGGCCCCCAGGCTTTAGCCATGGGTCGCTTCGGTAGTCCAGCCTTATCGGTTAAAACGATTCCAAATGCCGTTAGATCCCAAAGCACTGATACTGTTACCGGGTCCAAAGGCGACGTCGTAGATGCCGGTCTGAACAGGTCCGTAGGCCTCTTTTGTTGCCACACGCCAGCGCTGCAGTTCTGTACCGCTTGCTACATCCCAAAGCTGTACCAGCCCTGCTGCGCTGCCGGTTAGTAATTGGCTACTATCGTTTGAGAAGCGAGCACTAAGGTAACTCACCCTTTTAGGCCAGTACCACTCGTCGCCGCTAAGGCTCTGAATCAGCTCCCCAGTGGCGATATTCCATATCTGCGCGCTGCCCAGAGTTTCTGCGCTGAAAGCGAACTGTTCGTTGGGCGCTAGAGCAACACTATCAATAATATTCTCATACTGGCGTTCAATTATTACTGTTTGGGTGGAGGTATCCCACACCCGCACAACGTAGTCGTCAGCCCCTGTCAAAGCGAGATTCCCATCTGCGTTGGTCGCAACACTTCTTACACTTGCCGGGTGATACATGCGCCGTAGTACACCACCATTCTGGATGTCAAAGATAACAGCCTCAGCGTTAGCCAGGCCTAAGAGAGCGAAATTACCGCCACCGACCAGTTCGATATCGAGGATCTCATCGGGTGTCTTCCAGTACCACTGGGGTTCGCCGGTTTGTGTGCTCCAGAGCACCATATCAAAAGGGCTGGCGGTTACGGCGTAGAGGTTGTCACGAGAGAAGCGGGTGTGGTTCAGTGTTGTAAAACTGCCCTGTTGGTGATTCCAGTCGAACAGGCGCTCTCCCGACTGCAGGTCCCAAAGAGAACCGCCATGATCAACGGCGGCAACCAAAGCCAAAGATGCATCTGATGAGATAGCCGCAGCATTCGCGCCGCGAACCGTCGTCTCAAGGCTTTGGCTTGGGCCTGGCGCATCGCTACAGGCTGTCAGTATAGACAGGCTGAAAAGGGCACCAAGCAGCCGTCTGTGCATTAGGACTCCGCAGGTACCTGCTCACGATGTGATTCGTGCAGAACGGCAATCATTCTATCTTCCAAGTCGAAGCGCTCTTCGAGTGCTTCGCCAAGCCCAGACAGGCGGGTACTGAAGTCGCGAATATCGTCGACGGTTGGGCTGTTGAACGCTTGAAAGTCGTCGTTGAAATCCAGTGCAAGATCCGTAGAGGGCTGGATTTTTGGTAATATTTTCTCGCCGGCTTCTGCCGAGCCATCGGCGAAGGCTTTACCCTCAAGCAGGAGCTGCTCATACACCTCAAAATGACCAGATGAGAGATAGTCCATCAGCAGATCGCAGAAGGTACCCAGACGGGTATTGAGCTCATCACCGATCGTTGCAGAGGGGAGGGCTACAAACGCACTAATGAGTGCCTGACGCTCACCTAACCATGTGTCAATAATCTCACTGACACCTCCCCAGCGCTCCTGCGCAGTTTGGCAATTTTCCAGCATAACGACTCTCCTTTTTGCCCAGTGTATCCCTGCGCCTGAAGGTTTGCCAAGTGAACTGAAAAAAAGTCGCAAAATTTTGCGATCAATACGTTCTATACTGAATAGCACAGTGGTTTAGTCGAACCATTTACTTAGTTGGATTTATAGGGAAGCTTTAATGACTTGGTTGAGAATATGGGTTCTTTCGTTGTGCATCATGACCCCCGGATGGGCTCAAGCAGAGGGTGAAGAGGATTACATTGGCTACATCGAGCTTAAACCTTTTGTTACCAATTTTGACGGCGGCGATAAGCTGCGTTTCCTGAAGGCGGAGGTGACCATTCAGGTCGACGCTAGCGAGGCGCATCACTACATCAACGCACATGCCTCGCAGATACGTAATGACCTGCTGTTTCTGTTTGCTGAACAGACCGAGGTTGATGTGAAAGGCGTTGCCGCCCAGCAAACCCTCGCTGGTAAGGCGCTTGAGGTCGTTCAGAAGGCGATGATCGCTGAAACGGGACGCCCTCAGGCGGCTGATCTCTTTTTCACCAGCTTTGTCATTCAGTAATTAGTTGGAGAGGTATTGCTCCAGAAACTGATCGAAGGGCTCATGTGTCGATGACTCGAGCGCCTGCTGTTTCTCGATAGAATCTCGCGCGGCTTGGGTTAGGGCTTCCCGTTTCGTCTGACTGAGCCCAGTCTGCAACATTGCCTGACGCTGCTCACGGCTCTTCTGTAAGGTCCACTCGTGGTAGCTCAGGCCACTGCTGCGGAGCTGGTTCAGAATCTGCGCTGAGGGTGTTAGCTCAGGATCGGCCAGTCGTTCTCGCTGGCGCTCTACTGCTTGAGTGTACGCCTTGGTGTTGTGAAGCTGATCCAATATCTGCGCCACACTATCGACCTGATCGAGGATCGCTGTGCCAAGCTGCTCCCGTGAAGTCTCACCATCAAGCTGGTTCAATCTCAAAACGGGTTTGCGCCCCTCTTTAACGATGGTCGCTTTATTCAGATTCAGCAGAGAGCACTCGCGATCACTCAGGTGGTTATCATTACCAAAGAGACAGCTGAGTAGGTAGGCATCCATAAAACGTGCCTGTTCAGCGTCAATGCCCAAGGGTAACAGCGGGTTGATATCGGTATTTCGCACTTCGATATACTGCACACCTCGATTAATCAGCGCATGAACGGGCTTCTCACCACTGAGCGTGACCCGTTTGGGTCGGATATCAGAGTAATACTCGTTCTCTATCTGCAACACATTGGCGTTCAACTGGCGATAATGCCCATCCAGCTTCACACCTAGCGCTTTGTAGGGAGGGTGCACCGTGTGAATAGCCTGTTGTAACGACGCTGCGTAGGTTGAGAGTTGGTTGAAACAGACGTTGAGCCCCTCTTGTGCGCGGTTAGAGTACCCAAGGTCAGACATTCGTAGAGAGGTCGCGTAGGGCAGATAGAGAGTCTCCTCTCCCAAAGCCTTTAACTGATGCTGTCCCCCTTGCATGAAGTCCCTACCCAATACGGGTGAGGCACCAAAGAGATATAGGAGTAGCCAGGAGGTGCGACGGAAGTTGCGGATCAAAGCAAAGTATCCGGCGCTGGCGAAGTGCCTATCGCTGAGGCTACTCCCTTTGAGTTCGCGCCAGACTGGCCAGAAACTCTCTGGCAGAGAAAAGTTATAATGAATGCCTGCTATACATTGCATCATCTTGCCATAGCGGTATTGCAGGCCGACACGATAGATATGTTTCAGCTGACCAACATTCGAGCTGCCATATTCGGCAATCCGTATCGCCTCTTCGGAGGGGATATAGCAGGGCATGCTGGCGTTCCAGAGCTCTTCATCGCCAAGATTCTCGTAACTGAACTGGTGCAACGCTCTGAGATCCTCCAGCATCGTATCGATATCGGAGTGAACTGGAGTGATAAACTCCAGCAGTGCCTCGGAGTAGTCCGTGGTGATCTGTTCATGCGTGAGTGTAGCGCCGAGGCTTTTAGGGTGGTCGGTTTGAGCTATCTGGCCCCGTGGGTCGACGCGTAAGCCCTCTTTTTCCAGCCCGTGTTGCAGAGAACCGAGCAGCCCAATATGTCCAGATTTCAGCAGAAGCTCGAGATTAGAGTGCAGATTCTGTGGCACAAGCGACATCCTTTATGAAGAGTGGGCGCAGTATAAACCAGAGGCCTATTGGTTGTTAGCGTGAACCGATCTAGTTTACGCCTGCACTTCAAAGTTTAAACTGTTCTACGAGTGTCTTAAGTTCGTCAGACAGTGTCTGTAACTGACCCGCGACACTGCCCAGATCATTGGCGCGCTCGACGGTATTATTAGCGCTAGCGCTGATCTCTCCGATATGTGATTCCACTTCGCTAACGGTCTGCAGTTGGGCATTGACCGCTTCAACCACCTGAAGGTTGGTCTGATTGATCTCTTGTACCTCCCGCCGAATAGTCTCTAACACCTCAGCTGCGCGTTCGACCTGCTCAACGCTACTCGCAGCTGAGGATTGAGCCATATCCATGGCACCTACCGCATTTTTGGCATCCGCCTGCAGCGCTTCAATGATCTTCTGAATCTCTTCAGTCGAGTGATGGGTGCGTTTCGCTAACTCTCGTACCTCATCGGCAACGACTGCAAATCCCCGGCCCTGTTCACCGGCGCGAGCCGCCTCTATCGCTGCATTAAGGGCCAGTAAGTTGGTCTGCTCTGCGATCTGCTGAATCACACTCAGCACAGTGGCAACATTCTGGCTCTGGTTATCGAGCTCCTGAATTACGTTACTAGCACCGGAGATGCGCTGTTTCAGTTGATCGATTGAGCTTTGCGTCTGCGCAGTGATCTGATGACCACGATCACTCTCCTGTAAGGCAGTCTGTGAGGCGCTAAGCGTTTGGTGAGCCACTCCATTAACGCTATCTGCAGCAGCCTGCATGTGGCTCATCGCATGGGTAACGTTGTCACTCATCTCTATTTGGCCACCCGATGAGTTGATAGCGCGCTGAGCAATATTATTAATCTGATGGCTGGCGCTACCGAGTTGATTGAGTGTGGAGTGCACCTGCTTCAAGCTCGTTTGAAAACTGCCCAGCATCGCATTGACGGCTTTTGACAGAGTGCCCACCTCATCGTTGCGGTTGACCGGTAGACGCATACTCAAGTCATTATTACTGCTGATCTCCTCTAGGGTGCGCGCTACATTGGCCAAGGGCTGAGCGACGATCCGACGCATCAGCCAACCAACCAGCAACACGCCGGCAGTGAACAAGGCCAACTCCACCAGTGCAACGGAGATGACGTTGTTGCGAATCTGCTGATCCATGGCGGCAAAGTCATAGGTGACACGTACCGCGCCCAATACGGAGTTGGGTTCAACAGGGTGGCAGGCTAGACAGTTGGTGCCCTTGTAATTTTCTACCGCAAGCATTGGCCGGATGACGGTGAGGCGGTGGCCTCGGTCGTCATCAATCTCGACAACGATCGATTCCCCGCTCATTGCACGCTGGTCTAGGTCATCCATAATGAGAGAGTCTGCTGTCCCGGGGCCGTACATTTTGCTGACGCCCTCGCCGCGAATGATTCGCGCCTCAGCTATGCCGTTAGTTGAGAGCATCTTCTCCTGCAGGGCACCGCGGTTTCCCATGGCGCCACTCAGCATCAGTATGTTGATTGAATCGAAGTAGCTATCCGCTGTGTTGAGCGTGGTGAGTTCGGCAACATCTCTTGTGAGGCGCACCTCGCTGCGATAAATAGCAGTTAAAGAGCCAAGAAGTACCACCAGAAATACAAGAATCAGCGAGATATTAATTCTGGCCTGAATCGATAGGTTCGCCACTCCAACCCCCTGTAAAATGTAGGTCTTTGAAGTGTAGCCTGTCGACGGTTTCTTGCTAGGCGAGACCGCAGGCGTCTAAAAGATCTTTTGTTCTCGATCAAATTTCTACTGAGAAGCGGCACTTGATATACTTCGCGCCGGTCACACATTTGAGGATCTTTCAGTGGGTCTTATTGCTGCAATCTGGGGTTTCGTTGGGATTTTTACGCTGTTATCGAGCGCTATATACCGACTCGCGCCTATGGCGATGGATATACCGTTCGCTGAGATCGGTCTGTTTCATTGGGTTGTGCTGGTGGCCTGGGTCGTGGTGATGGGATACTCAGAGGGCTACAAGGGATTTCAGAAAAATTTCTCGCCGCGCGTTGCCGCCCGTATTAGGTATCTGAGACACCATCCAACGCTGGTGCGAACGCTGTTAGCACCCATTTTCTGTATGGGGTTTTTCTACACCACCCGTAAACGTAAAATTGTGGCGTTCAGTCTGACGACGGGCATCATCCTGCTCATCATTCTGGTGCACTACATTCCTCAGCCCTGGCGCGGCATTATCGATGCTGGCGTAGTACTCGGCCTAACGTGGGGACTTACCTCGATGACGATTTATACCGCCCAGGCGATGGTGCGTGACCACTTTCACCACTCGCCTGAGACGCCCTGCAATAACACCTCGACGATGAGAGCCGAGGATTAGCATAGGGTATATATGCACGCCGAACCCTAGGGGGTTAGAGCAGCTCAGGCTGCTGAGATTACATCGGTGTAACCCTGGCTCTCTACCAGGTGTTCGTGCAGAGCCCGCACTGCAGGCTCATAATCCTCGGGTTTAACCAGACACTGCATCTCGACCTGTCTGACCGATTGGTGGATAGCCTGCACGCCAATGTTGGCGTCTGCCAGCGCTTTGACAGTCTTCGCTAAGATTCCAGAGACCTTCAGATCGGAACCCACAGCAGAGACAATCGAAAGATTGTGCAGTTTGATTTCAGCTTCAGGGAAGGACTCGGAGATCAGACGCACAGCGCGATTGATCATCTTGCGTGTACCATCAACAAAATAGGTCAGGCTGTTGGCATCTGAGTCGCGGCTGACAAGAGTCAGGCGCAGTTCATCCAGCAGTCCGCAGATGGTGCGTTCATAGCGTGCAGACCCCAGCATCTCCTGGTCGAATACCTCTATTCCTACAAGCTTCTCTCTCCCAGCGATCATCTCGACGCAGGGTTTGGGGCTTGAGTAGTCTAAAGTGATCAGTGTTCCGGGGTGCTCGGGCTCAAAGGCGTTTTTGATTCGCAGGTCTATACCAGCCTGCCTCAGCCCTTTGGCCGCTTTTGGGTGTATCGCCTCCATTCCGAGGTTCGAAAGTTGATCGGCCACATCATAATTGGTTCGACCGATCGGGTAGACGCGCTCTTCACCCAGAATGCGCGGGTCCGCTGAGCTGAGGTGATACTCTTTGTGAATAATCGCCTCCCTCGCTTGAGAAACACAAGCCAGTCTGCTGAAAGTCATCTCGGAATAACCTCGGTCGAAGGTACCCATCAATCCCTCTTTACAGTGAGCGTATCCAGTGACGATTGGCAGCGTATCTGTAAGATCAATACTCTCTAGAGCACGGTCTAATAGCTGGTCCAATACCGGAGCCTCCTCCTGCGCATTCCACCCTGTCAGATCGACGAAGCGAGCATTGACCCCCTCAGCTCGTAATCGTAAGTAGGAGTTGTGTGCGCTATGTGCCTCTCCCAACGAAGCCAGCATCTCTCTGACTCGGGGTAACTGATCAGTGAGTCTAAAATGTCCATATGAGGTGAGCTCTTGCAGGTTGCTGAGCGCAGAATGCGCTTCATCCAGGCGGGCAATGACAAACTTGTCAGCCTGGGATTGCGCAAACCGCTGTGTGGGCAGAACACGTCTGTTTTCCCTGAGCATGAGCTTTTTTACATCTTCGAGCTTGCTTTGCCAGGCGTCGCTCTCAGAGGCGTTAGCAAAGGTGGCGTAGACGCCCGCAAGACCACTCTTTTTGTGTTCCAACAGGGCATCGGTAATGCCTGCATAGGCAGAAACAACGAATATGCGGTTGTAGAGGTCGCTTCCGTTGCGGTCGCCGATCAGTATAGTGTTGAGCAGCTCATCAAAACGGCTCATTGATGTGCCGCCAATCTTCTCTACCGAGTGTGAGCTCATGATGCTGGCTCCTCTTCCTGATCAGCAGGGTA
The DNA here is from genome assembly GCA_035458585.1 of Marinobacterium sp. Lineage (GTDB taxonomy): Bacteria > Pseudomonadota > Gammaproteobacteria > Pseudomonadales > Balneatricaceae > Marinobacterium_E. Next base: position 23,897 of record DATHZN010000056.1, read on the forward strand.
TACACCCTCTTTATCGTGGACCTCCAAACCAGTCAATGGAGGGTTAAAGACGCATGCGACTTCAAGCTCCTCAAAGGCTCTGAGGTAGTGCTCATCGTGTTTGTCGAGGATGTAGACTGTGCCGGGTTCAATGGGATAGATCTTGCCATCCGCTAGGGTCTCAACTTCGCCGCGGCCCCGAATACAGTAGACCGATTCAAGGTGGTTTTTGTACCAGATATGTGTCTCGGTGCCCGCGAAGATGCGCGTTATGTGAAAGGAGAACCCCATCTTGTCACTTTTGAGTAGCATCCGGGTACTATCCCAGGTCTCGGCACTGACCAGACGCTTGGATTTACGACACTCGTCCAATGTTCTGACTATCATTTCGCCTCCTTAAGATGCGGCTTTGCTGCGTTCACTCAGAACCTTGCCAAAGGCATCTTCCAAGATACTGAGACCCTCAGTGATCTGATCCTTGGTGATCACAAGCGGAACCAGACATTTTACGACCTGATCTTCGTTACCACTGGTCTCTATCACCAGACCCTTCGCAAAGGCGGCTTTGCATATGGCGCCAGCAATCTCACCATCTGGGCACTCTATTCCCGACATCAGACCGCGGCCCTTGAGTATTAACTGACCACGCCCATGGCGATTGATGATTTTTCTGAGGCCAGCCCGAAGCTGTGATGCCTTCTCTTTCACCTCATTGGCAAATTGACTATCGCTCCAGAACAGTTCCAACGCACTTTTGGCTGTAACAAACGCGTGGTTGTTGCCGCGGAAAGTGCCGTTATGCTCACCCGGGTTCCATATATCAAGTTCCGGTTTGAACAGGGTGACGGCCAGTGGTAGGCCATATCCACTCAGCGATTTCGACAAAGTGATGATGTCAGGTTTTATACCAGCCGCCTCAAAACTGAAAAAGTCACCCGTGCGGCCACAGCCAGCCTGGATGTCGTCAAGAATCAGCAGGATCTCTTGCTCACGACAGATCTTCGCCAAGCCTTGTAGCCACTCGGTCGAGGCGGCGTTCAACCCCCCCTCTCCCTGAACGGCTTCAAGTATTACCGCGGCGGGTTTATCAACACCTGAACTGTTATCGATCAGCAGTTTCTCAAGTAGTTTGAGAGTGTTGATCTCATCTCCCATGTAATTTGAATAGGGTAGGCGCGTGACATTCGATAGTGGAACTCCAGCACCATCACGCTGCCCCGAATTACCCGTAGTTGCCAGAGCGCCTGCAGTGACGCCGTGGAAACCATTAGTAAAAGCGATAATGTTGGTGCGTTCGGTTACTTTACGCGCAAGTTTAAGTGCAGCCTCTACCGCATTAGCCCCGGTAGGTCCGGTAAATTGCACTCGATAATGACCCATTCCGCGCGGTTCCAATATCAGTTCACAGAAGCTTTTAAGAAACTCTGCCTTGGCCTCGGTCTGCATATCCAGACCGTGAGCGATGCCGTCCGAGCTTATGTAATCGAGGAGAGCCTGCTTTATTCCGGGATGGTTGTGACCGTAATTCAATGAGCCTGCACCAGCAAGAAAGTCGAGATAACGCTCGCCTTCTGCCGTAAATATCTCTGCGCCACGCGCCTGATTGAATGTCACAGGAAAAGAGCGGCTGTAGCTACGTACGGCCGATTCAGTCTGTTCGAAAATAGACATAGATATCACCTTTTTAGTTGTGAAAATTGATCAGCTTGTAAGCTGGGAGAGGTCAGAGCGGTGCAAAAATTCGGTTGCAGCTCTGTCTTGAAAATGAGTGTCAGACTCAAAGTAGGGTTTACAGCTGTGGGTCTGCCCGACCTGTGCAAAGAAGCGCTTAAACAGCTTTTGTGAGGCTTGGTTGTCCTTGGTAATTGTGGTCTCGACGTGGGTGACGCCCAGTTTTACAACGCGCTCGGACAAGGATTTGAGCATTTTTGAGGCAATTTTTTGACCACGATACTCTGGATCGACGGCCACTTGCCAGACGAATAGTGTGTTGGGCTCTTTGGGTAAACGATAACCGGTGACACTACCAATAAGTTTGCCATCGTGTTCGGCAAGGATGGCGGTCTCAGAAAAGTGAGAAAATTGAAGCAGGTTGCAGTAGATCGAATTGGTATCAAGCGTGCCCGCATGATCGACAAGCTGATGCAGTGCCAGTGCGTCTTTATCGGTCGGTATCCTAAATTTAATATCCATCATATTACTTAGTGTTACTAATGTTTTTTCGTAATTATACTTCGCAATACGAATAAGTAAAGGCGCAATATTGGCTTTAAATGGCTTTTATACGGAAAATATACATAGCATTGCGCACTTAATTAGTGGGTTAAAATATTTTTTATCGAAGTTGTTTGGTGTTTTTTTCTTGCGATTAAGCCTTGCCATGCTTAGTATTTTGGAGCGAAAAAGAGGTAGAGATGTCCACAGCTAACCAAGTTCTTATGACGTTAAGGCAGATTATTCGTGCAGCCGAAATGCACGACAAAAGCCTGAGTAAATCGATCGGTCTGACGTTGCCGCAGTTGGTGGCGATGCAGACTTTGCACGATGAGGGGGCGCTGACCGTCAGTACGCTGGCACGAGAGATGAACCTGACCCAGGCAACTGTCACCAGCCTGGTAGATCGTCTGGTTGCCAAGAATCTGGTGGAGAGACGCAAGAGTAGTGAGGATAAGCGGCTGGTTGTTGTCGCGCCCACGCCAGAGGGTTTAAACCTGCTCGACGATGCGCCGCAAACACTGCAGGACGAATTCACTGCGCGCTTTGCAGAGCTCAAAGAGTGGGAACAGTTGATGCTGCTCAGTAACCTTCAGAGGACAGCGGAAATGCTCAACGCCAGTCAGATAGATGCAGCTCCCATCTTCGACGTGGGAGCTCTCGATCGGCATCCTAAGAGCTAGCCCCTGCTTTCGTCCGAGCGCAGGGGCCGTGCTGCGCAAAGACCGCCCTGTCTAGACCGGCGGTATACTATTCATTTCAGTTACAACGCAAGGGTTTATATGGCCTCAGAGTAGCGCTGATGCTGTTGTTTTAGATAGTGCTCCAGTGCTGCTTTCTGCTCCTCTTTCAGTCGCAGTCCCTGTTTGGTTCGGCGCCAGAGAATATCCTCTGCCTCTACTGCCCACTCCTCTTTTACCAGGTAATCAACCTCGCAGGCGTAGAGTGTAGCCCCGAAATGTTCACCCATGCCGGCAACGCTGTCGATCCCCTTGAGAATAGTGTGGCTCAGTGTGCCATATGTCCGCACATAGCGCTGGCGCACCTGTTGGGGTAACCAAGGGTAAGTTTTGATCAGTTCGGCATTGAGAGCTTTATGATTGCTAAAATCGCCGCCGGGCATAGTTGCGCTCTTCGTCCACGGCTTTCCAGCCTCAGGGAAATGTTCACAGATTGCATTGGTGGCTGCTTCGGCCAGTTTGCGGTAGGTGGTGATTTTGCCGCCGAAGACCGAGAGCAGAGGCGCCATTCCTGAGGGTTTGTCCACTTCGAATGTATAGTCGCGTGATGCCTTTTGAGCGGATCCACCCTCATCATCCATCAGTGGGCGAACACCTGAGTAGCTCCACACCATGTCCTCAGGCGTTAGTTGCTTGTTGAAGTGAGCATTTACAACGCCGAGCAAGTAGTCGATCTCCTCTTCTGAGATCTGAACTTTTTTGGGATCGCCGGTGTAGTCAACATCGGTAGTGCCGATCAGCGAGAAGTCATCCTCATAGGGGATAACGAAGACGATACGACCATCTTCGTTTTGAAGAATGTAAGCGTCCTCATGATCATAAATTTTGGGAACGACCATATGGCTGCCTTTTACCATGCGAATCTCTTTTGGAGCGCGAGTGTGCAGTGCCTCACCAAAGAGCTTGCTAACCCAGGGGCCAGCGGCATTGACGAGCGCTTTCGTTCGTAACGTGCGTATCTCGTGCGTCTGCATGTCTTCAAGTTGGACAACCCAATATTCGTCTGTTCGCTCGGCTGAAATAACCTTAGTCCGTGGCAAAATTTCAGCACCCTGGCGCTGTGCTTCCAGTGCGCAATACACCACGAGGCGAGCATCGTCTACCCAGCCGTCAGAGTACTTAAAGCCTTTGGTAATGTTCGGCTTTAAGGGTGAATCGTCATCAAAACGTATGCCTTCCGATGCGCGAAGAGTCTCGCGCTTAGCAAGGTGGTCATAAAGGAAAAGGCCGATGCGGATCATCCAAGCGGGTCGCAGGTGTGGACGATGAGGTAAGATGAATCTTAGAGGCCACATAATATGAGGAGAGTTTCGCAACAGCGACTCTCGCTCGGCCAGCGCCTCTTTTACGAGTCTAAACTCGTAATGCTCCAGGTAGCGCAGTCCGCCGTGTATCAATTTACTGGAGTTGGAGGAGGTGGCTGCACCTAGATCGTACATCTCAGCCATCGCGACTCTAAGCCCACGTCCGGCGGCATCCATCGTAATACCGGCGCCATTAACGCCACCGCCAACCACTAAAACATCAAAAGGCTGTTCGTTTTGAAGCATAAAACTCACTCGTACTTGATCCGCCGAAAGGCTCAGCGCTGTTTTCTTATGTTTGGTTTAAGAACATAAACGAATACAAAAGAAAAATAAACGAAAATTTGTTAATTCAATCAGATTCAGGTGTACGAGTTTTTTCGATTTCAGTTCACTTCATGTTAGTTCGGGCAGTGCAGCTGTACTCCAAATGATTTCATAAGCTCGTTGTATGTATCACCCGGGCAAACGTCGGTGTATAGGTCGTCAATTTGTTCCAGCGTGCCAAGTCTTACCATGGCGCTGCGTCCAAATTTACTTGAGTCGGTGCATAGCATGACTCTTCTTGAATTGCTGATGATAGCTTGGGCAACTTTGACTTCGCGATAATCAAAATCCAGAAGAGTGCCATCCTCTTGGATGCCGCTTATTCCTATAATGGCGAAGTCCATCTGGAACTGTTTGACCAGATCGACTGTCGCTTCACCGATAATACCTCCATCGCTGTGCCGCACCTCTCCGCCGGCGATGATGATCTGAAAGTCATCTTTTTGAGAGAGAATTGAGGCGACATGGAGGTTGTTAGTAACAATTCGCAAGCTCTTTTTAGTGAGCAACTCCTTCGCAATTGCCTCGGTCGTGGTGCCGATGTTGATAAAAAGGGATGAGCCGTCTGGTATATCGCGAATAACCATTTTTGCAATAGCCGTTTTAGCCTCAGCACCAAGTGTCTGGCGAGTATTGTAGGCAGTGTTCTGAGTGCTGGACTCTACTCCTGCGCCTCCGTGGTGACGAATCAGGTGTCCCGAATCAGCGAGTTGGTTCAGATCTCGCCGGACGGTTTGGGGAGTAACATCAAACAACTCCACGAGCTCGTCGATGCTGACGAAACCAGTCTCTTCCAGTATCTCAAGAATCTTCTCTTTGCGGCGTTGCTGTTTCATCGAATGCTCACTTCTTATCATTCTCATAGTAGATCTTGTTCGACCATAACATGTCTGAGTCTGGTCACTCTATTGCGATTTGTTTTGCAACTTGAATCAACCGTTAAATTCGATTAAATCATCTATTATTGATTCATTAAGTCTATAGGGAAGTATAAAAATAACCAAAACGAACATATAAGAAGATTTAAATTTTCCTTTACTTTCGATTTTTCCTTTGGCAAATTCTTGGGAGCTGTCGTCACCTCCGTCTCGACAGTCAAAAGAATAATTAACAAGGAGATGAGGCTATGCGTAAGCAACTTGCTGTAGCAGTAGCGCTGGCGTCTATGACGCTAACAGGGCAGGTCCAAGCAGATATCGCTGCGGCGAAAAAGTGGATTGAGTCCGAGTTTCAACCTTCATCGCTCTCGCAAGAGCAACAAGTCGAAGAGATGCAGTGGTTTATTGATGCAGCCAAACCTTTCGCAGGTATGGAGATCAATGTCCTCTCAGAGACCATTCCAACACATACCTACGAATCAACTGTGCTAGCCAAGGCTTTCGAAGAGATTACGGGTATCAAAGTCAATCATCAGCTTCTGGGTGAGGGCGAGGTCGTTCAGGCTGTTCAGACTCAAATGCAGACAAAGCGTAACCTATACGATGCGTATGTTAATGATTCTGACTTGATCGGTACTCACTCACGTTTGCAACTGGCGTATAGCCTGACTGACTTTATGGATGGCGCGGGTAAGGATGTCACTAGTCCTACTCTCGATCTGAATGATTTCATGGGACTTCAGTTTACTACGGGTCCTGACGGCAAAGTCTATCAGTTGCCCTCACAGCAGTTCGCTAACCTCTACTGGTTCCGTAAAGACTGGTTCGACCGCGAAGACCTGCAGGCTCAGTTCAAAGCTAAATACGGTTATGACCTCGGCGTTCCGGTTAACTGGTCGGCCTATGAGGATATCGCAGAGTTCTTCTCGAATGACGTCAAAGAGATTGACGGCACTCCCATCTATGGTCACATGGACTACGGTAAGCGTGCGCCTGACCTCGGGTGGCGTATGACAGATGCCTGGCTATCAATGGCCGGTGCAGGTTCCAAGGGCCTCCCAAACGGTACTCCAATTGATGAGTGGGGTATCCGTATGGAAGAGGGTAGTTGTAACCCAGCGGGTGCGAGCGTGACGCGTGGTGGTGCGACTAACGGGCCGGCAGCTGTTTATGCAATTCGCAAGTGGGATGAGTGGCTCCGAAACTATGCGCCTCCCGGTGCAGCATCTGACGACTTCTACCAGTCATTACCGGCTCTGAGCCAGGGTAATGTAGCTCAGCAGATCTTCTGGTACACAGCATTTACCGCTGACATGGTTAAATCTCAGGCTGAGGGCAATAACACGGTTGATGCCGAGGGTACACCGCTATGGCGCATGGCACCGAGCCCGCACGGCCCTTACTGGGAAGAGGGACAGAAAATTGGTTATCAGGACGTCGGCTCATGGACAATACTGAAGTCAACACCTGAAGAACGCGCCAAAGCCGCTTGGTTGTACGCACAATTTGTCACCTCAAAAACAGTAGATGTTAAGAAGTCTCACGTTGGGCTGACTTTTATTCGTGACTCTTCCGTTAATCACGAATCGTTCACTGAGCGTGCTTCAAAGCTAGGTGGTTTGGTTGAGTTTTACCGGTCTCCCGATCGCAATATGTGGTCCCCAACCGGCGTTAACGTTCCGGACTATCCAAAACTCGCGCAGATCTGGTGGCAGCAGATCGGTGACGTAAACTCAGGTGCGTTCACTCCACAGGAAGCGATGGATCGTCTTGCTGAAGAGATGGACATCACTATGGCGCGTATGGAGCGTGCAGACAAAGGTGCGAACGTTTACGGCGGTTGTGGCCCTCGTCTGAATGAAGAGAGAGACGCTTCCTACTGGCTTGGTCGTCCTGATGGTCCTAAGGCTAAGCTCGCAAATGAGAAGCCTCAGGGTATGACCGTTAATTATGATGAGCTCGTGAAGAGCTGGACTAACTAATCGGTCCCTCGGAGTCGCCCGTCCGGGCGACTCCAGATTTCTAATCTGTTTGAGACTGTTGTCATGAAACTCGAACTTCGAGATGTATCGAAGCGCGTTGGCGCGGACATACACATACACGAGACTAGCCTAGTGTTTGAGCCCGGCGCGTTTAACGTACTCCTTGGGGCGACCAACGCAGGTAAAACCACTCTGATGAAACTGATGGCAGGTCTGGATATGCCGACCTCAGGTCAGGTTTTATATGGAGGTGTCGATATGACCAAAGCACCTCCCCAAGAACGAAATATTAGTTTCGTGCATCAATTCTTCATTAACTACCCACACTTGAGTGTGCGTGACAATATAACGTCACCTCTTCGACTCGCTAAAGTGCGTCCAGAAGAGATAAAACGTCGTCTGGACGAGACCGCAGATCTTTTGCGTCTTGGTCCAATGCTTGACCGACGCCCTCATGAATTGTCCGGGGGACAGCAGCAACGCTGTGCGCTTGCTCGCGCCATTATCAAGGACTCATCTGCGGTCTTTCTTGACGAACCTCTTGCGAATCTTGACTACAAACTGCGCGAAGAGCTTCGATCCGAATTGCCTGTGATTTTCTCGAACCGCGGTGCTGTTGTTGTGTACGCAACGTCCGAGCCAGCTGAAGCGCTAATGCTTGGTGGCTACACTGCAGCAATGTATGAGGGTCATGTATCCCAGTTCGGCGTAACCTCTGAAGTTTATCGTCAACCTGCAAATGTAAATGCCGCGCAGGTGTTTTCTGATCCGCCCCTGAATGTTGCTCAAATTGAAAAGCGCGACGGCAAAGTTAACCTGTCTAAACAGTTCAACTGGCGTGCAAGAGGCGTGGCTGCAGATTTGCCAGACGGAGCCTACACCCTAGCTGTACGACCGCATTTTGTTCGCCCCGCAGCTGATGAGTCTGCGCAGATCCCGCTGCACGGAGAGGTTCGTGTTACCGAACTCTCTGGATCAGAGAGTGTTGCTCATTTTAATCTGGGTAAGGATATCTGGGTTTCGCAGTCGGATGGGTTGCACCCCTACAAAGTGGGTGAACAGCATGATTTTTACCTTGATGACACGCGCTGCTTCTTCTTCGGTGCTGATGGCCGCAGGGTGGTATAGGAGGCAGTATGGCTAAGATAAAACTCGATAACATTCGTCACTCTTATTTCCCCAATCCGAAAAGTGATGACGACTTTGCGCTAAAACGTGTTCATTTTGATTGGGAGGACGGTGGGGCCTACGCCCTGCTGGGGCCATCCGGTTGCGGTAAAACAACGCTTCTGAACATCATATCAGGGTTGCTGATACCTTCTCATGGAAAACTACAGTTCGATGGGCAGGATGTGACTAGGCTCTCGCCAAAAGATCGCAACATTGCTCAGGTCTTCCAGTTCCCGGTCATCTACGACACGATGACTGTGTATGACAACCTCGCGTTTCCATTGCGTAACCGCGGTGTCAATGAAGCGAAGATTGATGCAAAGGTGCGAGAGATCGCTGCGATGCTTGAGATAGAGGATATGCTCAGCAAGAAGGCTGCCGGTCTGTCGCCTGATAACAAGCAGAAGATTTCACTCGGCCGTGGTCTCGTTCGCGAGGATGTAAACGTCATTATGTTCGATGAACCCTTGACCGTTATTGATCCTCACCTCAAATGGAAACTCCGCTCCAAACTTAAAGAACTTCACCAGCAGGTGAAGACAACGATGATTTATGTCACCCATGACCAGACTGAAGCGCTAACTTTTGCCGATCAGGTAGTCGTGATGAATTTCGGTCAGGTGCTGCAGGTGGGCACCCCTCAGGCGCTGTTCGACTGTCCCGAGCACACGTTTGTTGGACATTTTATCGGTTCACCCGGCATGAACGTACTGCCCGCTCAGGTAAAAGATGGACAGGTTTGGGTTGCGGGCCAGGCGGTCGAGGTCTCCAGTTCGCTCGAGAGCTTGCCTGAGGGTAAGTTGGAAATCGGGGTTCGTCCTGAGTACGTCCGCATTAGTGATACAGGTGTCGAAGCGACCGTTCGTAACCTTATGGATGTTGGTCGACACAAAGTATTGGAGACGCTAGTGGGCGACATAAAAGTTCATGTGGTGCTGGGCGAAAATCAGCAGGTAAGCTCGGATAGAGTGCATCTTCAATTCGAGCCTGCTAACACCAGACTCTACGCCGAGGGCTGGCTAGTTGATCTGCAGCATGAGTTTGAGGAAGTCTAAAAATGAAAACAGAAAATCCAAGAGCTTGGTTTCTCGTCCTACCAGTCATATTGCTGGTGGCGTTTAACGCACTCATTCCGTTGATGACAGTTGTTAACTACTCGGTGCAGGAGACCTTCGGTAATAACGTCTTCTTTTGGCAGGGTGTTGACTGGTTCGAACAAATTCTTCACTCAGAGCGTTTTCATGCCGCTTTAGGTCGTCAGTTCCTATTCACCGGCATCATTTTGGCCATTGAGATCCCTCTAGGAGTCGCTATTGCATTGGCGATGCCCCGCAAAGGTATTTGGGTTCCTGTATGTCTAATACTGATGGCGTTACCCCTTCTCATACCCTGGAACGTTGTCGGCGCTATGTGGAATATCTTTACGCTGCCAGATATTGGTTTGATGGGGTATGGCCTGAACAACTGGCTGGGCATCGAATACGATATGACTCAGAGCCCCCTGGCCGCCTGGGTGACGATCGTGGTGATGGATGTTTGGCACTGGACCTCCTTGGTGGTGTTGCTCGCATATGCTGGGCTGGTATCGATTCCCGATGCGTACTATCAGGCTGCCGAGATAGATGGAGCGTCCAAATGGTCCGTCTTCCGTTTCATACAACTGCCGAAGATGAAACAGGTGCTGACTATTGCCGTTCTGTTGAGATTTATGGACAGCTTTATGATCTACACCGAACCCTTTGTTTTGACCGGTGGCGGTCCAGGTAACTCAACGACCTTATTGTCGATCGACCTGGTAAAAGTAGCGCTGGGGCAGTTTGACCTCGGGCCTGCTGCGGCGATGTCTCTGATCTATTTTGCGATCACGCTACTGGTTAGCTGGATCTTCTACACAATAATGACAAAAGAATCTAAGGAATAGGAGGGCGAACAATGAGACTTCGAAGTATAGCGCCACTACTGTATATCCTGTTTTTGATGCTGCCGATCTATTGGTTGATATCAATGAGTTTTAAAACGACTAATGAGATTCTCAGCGGCTTCTCTTTCTTTCCACAGGTCTGGACGTTAGAGAATTATGCTGTCATCTTCACCGACCCCACCTGGTACTGGGGATATATCAACTCGACGCTTTATGTGGCGATAAATACGGTCATCTCGCTGATGGTGGCGTTGCCAGCCGCTTATGCTTTTAGCCGTTACCGGTTTATGGGGGATAAGCATCTGTTTTTCTGGTTGCTAACCAACCGTATGGCGCCACCGGCAGTGTTTGCGCTGCCATTTTTCCAACTCTACTCTGCAGTTGGTCTATTTGACACTCACATTGCGGTTGCTTTGGCCCACTGCCTATTCAATATTCCGCTTGCCGTTTGGATTCTTGAAGGGTTTATGTCGAGCGTACCGAAAGAGTTGGATGAGACCGCCTACGTCGATGGTTACTCGTTCAAGCGATTTTTCGTGCAGATATTTATGCCGAATATCAAAGCGGGTATCGGTGTGGCTGCTTTCTTCTGCTTCATGTTCTCGTGGGTCGAGCTTCTGTTGGCAAAAACGCTGACCGCCGTTGATGCAAAACCCATTGCTGCAACAATGACGAAGACAGCCTCAAGCGCTGGCTATGAGCTGGGCCTGCTAGCGGCAGCAGGTGTATTGACAATTATTCCTGGAGCAATCGTGATCTACTTCGTACGTAACAATATCGCGAAGGGCTTCGCGATGGGGAGGGTCTAATGCTGAGTTGGATGGCGTGGACCTGGCCAACTGCTGTGGTCTTTATCTTTATTTTCTCATGTATCGGTGTTCTCGCGTTTTTGGAGGCAAAGTATCCCGGCGGTGCTGAGCGTACTGGTGTGTTTGGGATAACAACGACACGCGGGGATCGTCTGTTTATTTCGATACTTGGATCGGTATTTATTATGCTGGCTTGGCTCGGTTTCATGAGTACCCCCTTGTGGGGAGGGCTAGCACTTTGTATCTTTTGGGCGATATTCGTTTTTAGGAAAGTCTGATGGCAAAGTACGTCCTCGCTATAGATCAGGGTACCACCTCATCTCGCGCTATTGTGTTTGATGCTAACCTGCGACCGGTCTCGACCGGTCAACAAGAGTTTGAACAAATCTTTCCGAACTCGGGTTGGGTAGAGCACAATCCTGATGAGATTTGGTCCTCAACCGTTGGTGTCTGTAGTGCGGCTATTGAAAAAGCGGGAATTAGCCCGTCAGAGATCGCTGCAATAGGTATTACTAACCAGCGTGAAACGACGCTAGTGTGGGACAGGGTCAGCGGTGAACCGGTCTACAACGCGATTGTCTGGCAGGATCGCCGCACTGCTGAGTTCTGTGAAGGGTTAAAGCAACAGGGACATGAGGCGCTGTTCACTGAGCGCACAGGGTTGCTGCTCGATCCATACTTTTCCGGTACCAAAGTGAGCTGGATACTCAGCAACGTTGAGGGTGCTCGCGAGCGTGCTGAACGAGGAGAACTCCTGTTCGGTACCGTAGACACCTACCTCATCTGGAAACTCACTGGCGGTCAATCCTTTGTTACCGATGCGACCAATGCCTCGCGCACTCTGATGTATAACATCCGCGACGGTCATTGGGACCAGCAGTTGTTGGACATTCTTGGGGTTCCCGCGAGTATGCTGCCTGAGGTGAAAGATTGCGCTGCCGAGTTCGGTGTCGCTCGCAAGGAGCTTTTTGGTGGCCATGCTTTGCCCATTTATGGTGTAGCAGGTGATCAGCAAGCCGCGACGATTGGACAAGCTTGTTTTGAGCCCGGGATGTTTAAGTCAACCTATGGTACCGGCTGTTTTGCGCTGCTCAATACCGGTGATAAGTGCGTTCACTCTAAAAATCGACTGCTGTCGACAATCGCTTATCAGCTGGATGGTAAGCCGACCTATGCATTGGAAGGATCTATATTCATTGCGGGCGCAGTGGTGCAGTGGCTGCGTGATGGTCTACAGATTATCCGTCATGCCAGTGAGACTGAAGCGCTCGCGTCTGGCGCTAAACCCGAGAACCGCGTCTACTTGGTACCGGCATTCACCGGTCTGGGCGCACCTTACTGGGATTCCGAGTGTCGCGGTGCGATCTTTGGCCTGACGCGCGATACCGGTTTTGCTGATCTGGCACGTGTGGCACTGCGTTCAGTCGGCTACCAGACACGCGATCTCTACGAAGCGATGCGCTCTGACTGGGAGGCAAGCAGCGGTGAGTCGGCCGAAGCTGTCCTGCGCATTGACGGTGGTATGGTCGCTAATGACTGGATGGCGCAGTCCCTGGCCGACATACTGCAGGCGCCGGTCGATCGCCCGCAGGTGATTGAGACAACCGCTGTGGGGGCAGCTTGGCTGGCAGGGTACAAAGCTGGCCTCTACCCTTCTCAGCAAGAGTTTTCGAAGACCTGGGCGCTGGAACGTCATTTCGAACCGCAGATGAGTACCGCGGATGCCGATGAGCGCTATGCGGGCTGGCTGGATGCAGTTTCAAGGGTGTTAACGAAAAGAGCGCTATAATAATTGTCGAACAGACCCCGGCGGTTGAAAATTATCGGCTTCGCCGGGCTCTGTTTGTACGATTCAAACGTAGATCTTTTTGGGGTTTCGATGGTGCGGGAATTGGCCAACTCGCCAGTTGCGCTCGTCAGAATCCCTTTGTTTTCATTGCGAAACCAGGAGCAAAAAAATGAGAAAAGCCCTTCTGTGTTCGGCTGTTGCAAGCGCGATTGCGCTCTCCTCAGTCGCCTATACCGCGCATGCAGAGACCCTTCGCTGGGCGCGCTCAGGTGATTCACTGACCCTTGACCCTCACGCTCAAAACGAGGGTCCAACTCACACGTTGGCGCATCAGATGTATGAGCCATTGCTGCAACGCGACATGTCAGGGCAAATTATTCCTGCCCTCGCGACAGAGTGGGCACCTACATCGAATCCGAATATCTGGGAATTTAAATTACGCGCGGGCGTCAAGTTTCATGGCGGTGAATCGTTCACAGCGGATGATGTCGTGTTCTCATTGAAGCGCGCCATGATGCCAACCTCGGCGATGAAAGAGCTGTTGGCTTCCGTTGCGGATGTGCGCAAAGTCGACGATCTGACGGTTCACATCGAAACCACGGGTCCCAATCCGTTGATGCCGAATAACCTAACCAACCTTTTCATTATGGATGAAGGGTGGACCAAAGCGAATAACTGCGAAGCACCACAGGACATCGCGAACGGCGGTGATAACGCCTGTGTTCGTGCTGTGAATGGTACGGGCGCCTATACCTTGGTGAGTCGTACTCAGGACCAACGTACGGTTCTGAAACAGAACGATAACTACTGGGGTAAAGACCTCTTCCCATTAGAGGTGAGCGAAATCATCTACACGCCTATTCAGGAAGCTGCCACACGCGTATCGGCGCTGCTCTCCGGTGAGGTGGATATGATTCAGGATGTACCCGTTCAAGACCTCGCAAGAGTGGGTGGTGCGGCAAATCTTCAGGTCGTCACGGGCGCTCAGAACCGAACGATTTTCTTCGGTATGAACGTCGCTGCAGATGACCTTGCGTCTGATACGGTCGAGGGTAAGAACCCTCTAAGCGATGTGCGCGTGCGTCAGGCGATGAACATGGCAATCAATCGCGATGCGATTAAACGCGTTGTTATGCGCGACCAGTCTGCTCCCACAGGTGTCATCATGCCTCCGTTCGTAAACGGCTGGACCGAAGCGTTGGACGCTTACCCTGCTACAGACGTCAATAAGGCTAAAGAGTTGATGGCGGCGGCGGGTTACGCAGACGGCTTCGGATTGACACTTAACTGCCCTAACGATCGCTACATCAATGACGAAGCGATCTGTCAGGCAGCGGTGGGTATGCTGGGGCAGATCGGCGTTAAGGTGAATCTGGATGCTAAACCCAAGGCTCAGCACTTTCCGCTGATCCAGAATAAAACCACTGATTTCTACATGCTGGGTTGGGGTGTGCCAACCTTTGATTCGGAGTACATCTTCAACTTTTTGGTGCACTCGACAACAGACAAACTGGGCTCGTGGAACAATACCGGGTTCTCCGATCCGGATGTTGACGCACAGATTGTCAGCCTAGCGTCTGAGACGGATCTGGCTAAACGAAATCAGACCATCGCTGAGATCTGGGCGCGGGTGCAGCAGGAGGTGCTCTACCTTCCCATCCACAACCAGGTACTCAACTGGGGGATGAAGGGCAACATCGATTTCCCAGTTCAGCCTGAGGATCAACCCCACTTCAAGTTCCTAACCTACAAGTAACAATTAGGTTGGTGTTCGGGTCTACCTGTGCAATTGGGCAGGTAGGCCCGTTTTGATACCACTCGTGAGTTAAAGGAACCCCGATGCTAGCTTTTGTTTTGCAGCGTGTTGCTCAAGCGCTACTGGTGTTACTAGCGGTTGGCTTCGTCTCATTCTCTATGTTTCAGTTTATGGGTGATCCTGTTGAAAACATGATGGGTCAGGAGGCAACGGTTGCCGACCGGGCGGCTCTGGAAGAGCGGCTTGGCCTGAATGATCCCATAGTGGTTCAGTTCGCGCGCTTTGTGGGGCGAGCGATAGAGGGTGATTTCGGCGTATCGTACAGGGTCGGGTTGCCTGTCGCGGAGGTCATTTTTGATCGTCTGCCGGCAACGCTAGAGTTGGCCCTTTTTTCTGGTGTACTCGCCATCGGGCTTGGCTTTGTTTTGGGCATTTATACGGCAATCAAAAGAGACGGTTGGCTCGCCCACAGCATCATGACACTCTCGCTGATTGGTGTATCCCTGCCTACATTTCTTATCGGCATTTTCCTAATCTGGATTTTCTCGGTGACCCTTGGATGGTTACCCTCATTCGGGCGGGGCGAAACGGCGTCGTTCTTTGGGGTCGAACTGGCGATCCTGACCTGGTCTGGCTTTAAGTCGATGATACTGCCTGCTGTTACGCTTGGACTGTATCAAATGACACTCATCATGCGACTCGTACGGGCAGAGATGCTGGAAGTTTTACGCTCTGATTACATTCGCTTTGCACGTGCCAGAGGGCTGAGCCCTTATCGGATACATTATCGGCACGCATTGAAAAATACGCTGGTGCCCGTTATTACTGTGACGGGGCTTCAGTTAGGTTCAATTATCGCCTTTGCGATCATCACTGAAACGGTATTTCAGTGGCCGGGTGTCGGTCTGCTTTTTATAAATGCGATTGGTTTCGTTGATATACCCGTGATGTCGGCATATCTGCTGTTAGTGGGCGTTATTTTCGTGTCAATCAATCTGGTGGTTGATCTGCTCTACTACTCAATCGACCCTCGATTGAGCTTCTCTGGAACTAAAGCGAAGGGGCACTGAGCGATAGCATGACTGATCATTCTGAGAGAATTGAAATGAATTCGGTGCCAGCAGAGGTGTCCGAAAAATCGACGGCTGGATGGCGCAACTCTGACCTCTGGTTCTCGTTCAAGCGGTCCCCTGTGATCGTGTTAGCGGCGCTGGTCTTCTTCATATTGGTTGCGAGTGCAGTCTTTGCGCCAGTACTCGCCCCGTATACGCCGTTTGATCCTGCTTCACTCAACCTGATGAACGGCTTTACTGCTCCCCTCGCCAGTAACGAGTTTACCGGCGACTATTTCTTGCTTGGCACTGATGACCAGGGCCGCGATATGCTCTCAACCATCCTTTACGGACTGAGGGTGTCGCTCTTCGTCGGCATCACGGCAGTTCTGTTCGCAATGCTACTCGGTGTCACACTTGGTCTTATCTCGGGCTATTTGGGCGGGTGGGTCGATAATGTGATTATGCGTGTAGCGGATGTCCAGATGACGTTTCCCTCAATCATGGTTGCGATGCTCTTATATGGTATCGGTAAGGGTATCATCCCGCCTGACCTGCGCGACGAGATGGCGATTTGGGTCCTGATAGTATCGATTGGCCTATCCGAATGGGTGCAGTTCGCCCGCACTGTTCGCGGTGCCACAATGGTGGAAAAAGAGAAAGAGTACGTTCAGGCAGGTCACCTGATCGGTCTGAGTCGAGTGAGTATTATGGTGCGGCATATACTGCCGAACGTAATGGGTCCAGTTCTGGTCATCGCCACTATCAGCCTGGCATTGGCGATCATTGCAGAGGCGACGCTTAGCTTTTTAGGCGTCGGAGCGCCCAAAACAGAACCCTCGCTCGGAACCCTGATTAATGTAGGAAGGCAGTTCATACTCTCTGGCGAGTGGTGGATCCTGCTTTTCCCTTCGCTAACGCTTTTGGCATTAGCGCTTTCAGTTAATCTGTTTGGCGACTGGTTAAGAGATGTGCTTAACCCCAAATTGAGGTAAAGGCCGGTGAACCGAGATGTTCTGTTAGAAGTGGTCAATCTATGCGTCGAGATCCCGACGCGTGACGCTGTCCTACGCCCGGTCGATACGGTCAGTTTCGAATTGAGGCGTGGCGAAATTCTTGGTGTGGTAGGGGAGAGCGGTGCGGGTAAGTCCATGTGCGGCTCAGCCATTATGGGCCTGATTGATCCGCCAGGTCAGATCGCGAGTGGAAAAATTCTGTTGTCGGGAGAGCGCATCGATAACCTTCCGGAGTCCGCCTGGCGGCGTATTCGGGGTAAGCGCATTGGTATGGTCTTTCAGGATCCTCTGACGAGTCTCAACCCCCTGATGCGCGTGGGCGATCAGTTGGTCGAGACTATTCGCACTCACCTACCTTTGAGTGCGTCAGAAGCGCGCCGTCGGGCCGTTGAGTCACTTGAGGAGGTGGGTATTCCGGCCGCTGCCAGTCGAATTGATGATTATCCTCACCAATTCTCGGGTGGTATGCGTCAGCGTGTGG
This sequence comes from Marinobacterium sp., assembly GCA_035458585.1. Classification (GTDB taxonomy): domain Bacteria; phylum Pseudomonadota; class Gammaproteobacteria; order Pseudomonadales; family Balneatricaceae; genus Marinobacterium_E. The sequence goes on from DATHZN010000056.1 coordinate 41,315, forward strand.
TCATTGCGCTCGCACTGGCGGCTGAACCAGAGTTGATAATTGCTGATGAACCGACCACCGCTCTTGATGTTAGCGTACAAGCTCAAATCATGGCGTTGCTTAAGGATCTTTGCCACCGACGCCGCACGGCGGTAATGTTGATCACTCACGACATGGGGGTGATAGCAGAAGCAACAGACCGGGTCGCTGTGCTTTATGCTGGGCGAGTAGTGGAAATTGGTAAGACGGAAGATGTACTTGCTGATCCCGCACACCCCTATACACGGGGGTTAATGGCTTCCACGCCAGCAGCGGATGGTTCTGATGGGAGGCTCAATCAAATTCCGGGTGCGATGCCCAATCTGGTCTCTATCCCCGCCGGCTGCGCCTTTAATCCGCGCTGCGATCAAGTAGAAGCGCGGTGTCAAAACGAGCGGCCAGAGCTTAGGTCCTGGAAGGGGCGTTCGCTAGCCTGCTGGAGATATTCTGAGTCCGAGGAGGTTTCATGATGATGCATCAGTCTCCTTTCGTGCAGGTGTCTGATCTTGGTCGAGACTTCGACCTATCCGCACCCCTGCTTTCGCGCCTGCTTGAGGGTGCCCCCAAACGTTCTCTGACTGCTGCAAGTGGAGTGAGTTTTTCGATAGAGCGCGGAGAGACCTTCGCTCTCGTGGGTGAGAGTGGTTCAGGAAAATCGACCATCGGTAAGATGCTGGTAGGGCTGCTAGAGCCCACCTCCGGTGGCGTGACGATAGACGGAAAAGATCTGTTCGGTACGCTCGATAAAGCCTCTCGTATGGCATTGCGGCGTCGCATACAGATGATATTTCAAAACCCCTACGCCAGCCTCAATCCGCGCTGGCGTGTTGGGGATATCATTGCGGAACCGATTACTGCCTTTGGGCTTGCTGAGGGTAAGGGTGTACAGGCTAGAGTCTCTCAACTGCTTGAGCAGGTTGGCTTGAATGCCAAGGATGCCAAGAAGTACCCACATGAGTTCTCTGGCGGTCAGCGCCAACGTATTGCGATAGCCCGTGCACTTGCTTCCGAACCCGAATTTATTGTTTGCGATGAACCAACTTCGGCCCTTGATGTCTCCGTGCAGAGTCAGGTGCTCAATTTGATGCGAGATCTGCAACGTGAACTGGGCCTCGCCTACCTGTTTATCAGTCACGACCTTTCAGTGGTTCGGTATATGGCCGACAAGATCGGTGTACTGTATCTGGGTGAGCTGGTAGAGGTGGCCGATCGCGAGACCCTCTTTGCGAAGCCGCGTCACCCTTATACGCAGATGTTAATAGATGCCGCACCGAGGATCGATGCGTTCGGCAGAACGGCCGAGCGAGCGAAAGGGGAGATACCCGACCCCATAGATCGCCCGTCGGGTTGTAGTTACCACCCACGCTGTCCAGTCGTTGAGGATATTTGCAGACGTACTGCGCCTGAGGCCCAGTTATTCGCTGATGGACGGGCACTGGTCAGCTGCCACAGAGCGAAAGAGTAGGGCGGGCGTTTGCCCGCCAGCGTTTTTTTGATTAACTCGCCTCTTTAAACGCAATCGAGGCGAGAATGCGCCGGTCTCCCTCAAAGGGTTGGCGCGCATGAAGTACAGTGTGGTTGTTGATCCACAACACGTCGCCTTTCTCCCACTTGAAGTTGACACACTTCTCATCCATCGCGGCTACCAGTTGCTCCATTACCTCAGCATCAAGGTACTCGCCGTTGGCGGTCAGTACAGCAGTCTCTCCCTTGTTACGGCTGTCATTCCAGCCAGTGTAAACCGCCGCCAGTGAGTTAAAGAACACCTTACGGTTGGTCTCTTTATCCAAACGAACGGCGGGCAGCACGGCGGTGTAGGTTTTGACGTCGCCGTTGTCGAGCCACTCCCACTCCATGCCGGCAGCACGCATCGCCTCCTCGGCCTGCTCAGGTGTCTTTACCTGAAAGGTATCTTTCCAAGAACGACCAATTGCCGACGTCGCGTCAGTCACCTTGGGCATAACGCGGATATAGCGTACGCCTTGCTGCTCTACCTTGGCGGCAAATTCAGGATTGAGTTCAAAGAAAGTATCGCAAATCTCGGCGGAGTGCAGAATGGAGGTTGATCCACCCACCGGTGATGGGATGTCACAATAGAAAAAGATGTAGCCGGGCGGAGTAGGCACCTGTGCCATCTCATGATGGAAAGGAATCTTCTCACTTGCCGGCGACTCATTGGCAGTCACTATGCGTGATGCGGTGACCTGCGTGCGTGGAGCCGCACCTCCGATATAAGGCATATTTTGGTAATCGGTATGATCAAGCATGCGTTCAAAGGCATCGGATGAATCGACCGGAAACCCACGAAATAGTACCGCACCGTGTTTGATTAACAGCTCGTGTAGCGCCTTACGGTTCTGGCTGATCCACGCGAGGCTTTCAGCCTCGCTACTGACCACCTCATTTGAGGGTGGCGTGATCAGGAGTGGAAAGTCCAGACCGTTCACCTGCTTCTGTTCAGCCAGCTTTGAAATTTGGATGCTCATATCGACTCCGGGGGGTAAAACACTTACCCAGCTATATGTATCAATTGTGTATGAATCGAACCATATCGAAAAAAAAGTTCAATGTAAATCATTAGTGAATGAATTCTTCAATCACCGATAACCTAAACCCGAATCGACGATCTCGACAGCCCGTCCACTTTTAGCTGACTCCTGAGCTGCCAAACCTAGAACGACCGCTTTGATACCGTCTTCAACACTGACATCTACTGTTGCACCCTCGGTAATTGCACGAAAAAACCCCAGGTGCTGATAGTAGGTTGAGCCATTGTGGTCGCCGGCAGCCAGCAAGGTCTCATCCACTGGAATATCCAGTTCAATCGGGCCTTTAGGGTCTCGAGGACTGATGACTAGCTTGGGTATTGGGGCTGCACCGAGAGTCTCTGCTGGCCAGAAGCGTCCTGGTCCCGGAACAAAGCACTCCAGTTTAGCCTTAGGTCCGATAGCACAAATCTCCTCCTGATAGCGGGAGCCCTCTGCAAACATGTTCAGGTCCAGAGAGGCGCGTTTGCCATTAGCGAAATCAACGATGACAAAAGCGTTATCAATGATGTCGGGTGTTGCGCCGTTGTAGGACTCATCAAGGTGATTAACATCCTGCCCGGTCGAGGCGTAAACGCGGGTTGCTTCAGCTCCCACTATAAGGCGCATCAGATCAAAGAAGTGACAGCATTTCTCTACCAGTGTACCGCCGGTCTGGTGGTTGAAACGGTTCCAGTCCTGCACCTTTTCGAGAAACGGAAAACGGTGTTCACGAATCGAAAGCATTTTCAGGTCGCCCAGATCTCCAGCGCTTATTTGGTCTCGAAAGCGCGCGACGGGCGGCATGTAGCGGTACTCCATCGCGACCCAAACTGGCGCGGGGTGGTTGGCCGCGGCCTGATGAACTGCCTGCGCTTGTTCAACTGTGGTTACGATCGGCTTCTCAACCAAGATAGGGAGCTCTGTGCGGTTGAACAGCTGTAGGAGCTGCTCAGCGTGCTGGTAGTTCGGGGTTGCAATCACCAGAGCGTCCAGCTCAGCGTCGCTATCGAGAAGCGCTTCCAGCGAGTCAAAACAACGGGCATTGGGAACCAGTTCCAGGCTGCTGGCAAGCATTCGCTCGTCCGGTTCAGCTAGGGCAACAACTTCGGCTCCCTCGATCAGTGCCAGATTGCGAAGGTGCTCCTGTCCCATCATGCCTGAGCCAAGCAGACCGTAACGAACAACGTGTTTCATTAGTTTAAAGCTCCAATTAATAGTAGATAGTTAACGCCAGCGAGCGACATAACGCGCTTTGGATGGGTCAAACCAGGTGTATGAGAACTCCTCAACACGATTCTCGTTTGACCAGCTCCAGCGTTGAACTCGGGGTAAGACGGATCCCTCTGCGAGTCCAAGTGATTTGCATACCCACGCGGGGGCTTTAGCACAATCAATCTGGTCTTCAACCTTACTGATCCAGAAACCGAAGTGGGTCTCGTAGTGTAGATAGAGTGACTCATGCAGATCTTTGACTTCGAGCTTCTCGGCATGTGTTGCATTAACAAAGATCTCTTCCATCGCCACTAAACGACGATTGAGCATACGCTCGCGACGAATACTCCAGACTGAGCCGCCCGGAAATGTTGAAGCGAGGATTGTGACATCTCGTGGTTCAACCGCTAGGGTGTTTGCTGAGGGGGCCCCTCCGCCCTCAACCAGCTCCAGGTGAAAGAATGAGTAGATCGCTTTGCCATCGGGTGCGCGCTTCACATAAGTTCCAGAGCCCTGGCGACGCTCTATAAGGCCATCCTGCTCGAGTTTTGCCAGCGCTTTGCGAAGCGTACCCACAGCAACTCCCAGATTGGCGGCCAGCTCTGCCTCAATCGGCAGGCGGTCTCCTGCAAGCCAACGACCGGTGAGAATCTCGCGGTGAAGATACTCGCTGATCTGTTGGTAGATTGGCAATTTGTTACTAGGCTTAGTATTGCTAATCGGCATTGGGCGCCCTTACGCAGTGACTGGATTTGACTACTTTCGGAAATAATAACGAAAATACCTACATCATTCATTTACATTATTTCAGCTCGTTGTTAGGATCAAGCGAAATTGATTCACTATTGATACTTATTTGAGTGGCGCCGCTAAGGCGAACAGGGGTTTAAAATGCAACGTGTCAGTTTAGGAAAGTCAGATCTTTCACTGAGCCGATTGGTTTATGGTGTTTGGCGTTTGGCTGATGGTGAAGATCAGAGCACGCAAACAGTGCGCGCTAAGATTGATGCTTGTCTGGAACAGGGGATTAGCAGCTTTGACCATGCTGACATCTACGGTGACTACGAGTGTGAGCGCCTCTTCGGTGAAGCGCTGAAAGAGCAGCCGAGTCTACGTGATTCAATGGAGCTGGTGAGCAAGTGTGATATCGCTCTAATATCAGACAAGTACCCCGGACGTCGGGTCAAGTACTATGATACGAGCGCGACTTATATTCACACAAGCGTCGAAAATAGCCTGCGACATTTACATACCGATCATCTGGATCTATTACTTATTCATCGTCCCGACCCATTCATGGACGCTGCCGAGACAGGTTCGGCGTTAGACCAGTTGGTGGCGAGTGGTAAGGTTAAACAGATCGGGGTTTCAAATTTTCAGGTGTGGGATTGGAAGTTACTGCAACAGCATATGACGACCCCACTGGCAGTTAATCAGATAGAGATGAGCCTGCTGCACAGGGAACCCTTTACTGATGGCACGCTCTCTGCCATGCAGCTTGATGGCCTGAGCGCAATGGCTTGGTCGCCCCTGGGAGGTGGCTCTCTCTTTGGTGGGTCGCCAGCAGCCGATCGACTGCAGCCTATTTTTGCCCGGATTGAAGCGCAGCAAGGCGTTTCCAGTGACTTGGTTGCGCTCGCCTGGCTGCTGGCACACCCGGCTAAAATCTTGCCGGTGATTGGTACGAATAATCTGGAGCGCATTAAGAGCGTATCCAAAGCCCTCCAGGTTGAGCTGGATCGTGAGACCTGGTTTGAACTGCTAACCGCTGCTGCTGGACAAGAGGTGCCTTAAGCGCGAGAGTGGCAATCATCGGACTGAAAGCTCGGTGGTTGCAGAGGGTGCTTCTACAACAACAGAAGTGGCAACAACTGTGACAACAACAAAAATATAACAAGGACAGTCGATGAGAGCGGTTGATAAAGCACTTGGCGCGCTGGGCTGGATAAACGATCAGGCTGCTCGGATAGGTCTGGGCATCGCCTGGGTTCTGGTTGCTGTTATGGTTGCGACCATATTGCTTCAGGTCTTCATGCGCTATGTTCTGAATAACGCCTTACCCTGGCCCGAAGAGGTGGCGCGCGCGCTAATGATTTGGATGATGGCGCTGGTCGCCGCTCCAGCCCTCCGTCGGGGCGATTTCGTCGCTATTACGCTGCTACCCGACTCACTCCCCAATGTGCTCAGTCGTCTATTGAGGCTAATACTCACCTGCGTGGCAGTTGCGATTCTGGTTGTGCTGAGCGACATCTCTATCGACTTTTTTCAGCGTGGATTCCGTACCCGCGCTGCCAGCTTTAACCTGCCTCGTGCTTGGGTTTATCTGGCAATGGCCGTCTGTTACTTCACCATGCTTTTTGTCACCGTCGAGATGGCATTGAAGCATTTGAAAGCGCTTTTTGTTGGGGAGAAACCATCATGAGCTTAACCTTTTTTCTACCCCTCTTCTTGATTCTGATTCTGATTGGTATGCCAATCTTCTTTGCGATGTTGGCAGCGCCCGGCTCTATGCTGATGTTGCTGGATATGGATCGCGATATCCCGCTGCTTTTTCGCAATATCTACAACGGTATCGACAGCTTCCCTCTGATGGCGATTCCGTTCTTTATGCTCGCGGGCGAGTTGATGAATCGTGGGGGGATTACCCTCTCGCTGGTTCACTTCAGTCAGTCGCTGTTGGGCCATATTCGTGGCGGACTGGCGCACGTTAATATTTTCAGTTCGATGCTATTCGCAGGTCTCTCCGGTAGTGCAGTTGCCGACACCAGTGCGCTGGGGTCGATGTTGATACCTGCAATGGAAAAGAATGGCTACAAGCGCAAATTTGCAGCAGCAATTACAGCCGCAAGCTCCGTTATTGGCCCAATCATACCGCCAAGCGGCATTATGATTATCTACGCCTATACCATGGAGGTGTCGGTTGCGGCGCTCTTCGCCGCAGGCCTAGTGCCGGGCTTGTTAGTGGGTGTGGCGTTGATGGCGATCACCTCAGTGATGGCGGCTAAATACGACTTCCCAATCGCGAGTAAAAAAGCGAGTTGGCGTGAGCGTGGTCAGGCAGCACGAGGCGCTTTTCTACCGCTACTAACACCGGTCATCATTCTGGGTGGAATTCTGGGCGGTATTTTTACTCCGACCGAAGCAAGTGCTATCGCCGTCGCTTATGCGCTGGTGCTGAGCCTTTTCATCACGCGTACACTGAAGTTTAAAGAGCTACCAGAGATCTTTAATAAGGCAGCGATGGCCAGTGCTGTTGTGCTGCTATTAGTCGGCGCTGCCATCGCGTTTAAAACGGTGGTGAGTCTGTCTCATGTGGCAGAGGATTTGGCGCAGTATGTGCTGGGGTTGAGCGACTCCGTCTACATTCTGCTGTTCCTGATCAATATCCTGTTATTTGTTGTCGGAATGTTCCTTGATGCGGGGCCTGCGATCATCATACTTGGGCCGATTCTGGGTCCGGTCTTCATCAGCATGGGGGTTGATCCTGTCCACTTTGCGATCATTATGAGTGTGAACCTGACTGTGGGGCTGGCAACGCCACCGATGGGGCTGGTGCTGTTTGTCGCCAGTTCGGTATCGGGAGAAAAAGTAGAGACGATAAGCCGAGCGATTCTGCCATTTCTGGCGGTCGAGATATTGGTGATATTTTTAATCACCTATTTCCCAGCTATATCGATGACGGTACCAAGATTGTTAGGGCTAGTGAACTAACCCTGATTTTATAACCGAGGCCTTAGCCTCACTGAGTAAAAAAGAGGAACCAACATGCTTAATAAAACTAAAAAAATGTTGAGCGCAGCGCTGGTCAGCTCAAGCATCGCGCTCTCGGGTGCAGCTATGGCTGCTGACTATAACCTGCGCGCAGTCGCTAACTCCAATGAGAATGATGAAGACTACGATGGCTTGGTAGTGTTTAAAGATTACGTTGAAGCGGCCAGCAACGGCGCTATCAAAGTCGATCTTTATATCGGTACTCAGCTCTGTGCCAACGGTACCGAGTGTCTGCAGGCGATTGAGGACGGCAGTGTCGATATCTATATTTCGACATCTGGTGGCGTAGCCAGCACTTTCCCGTACGTGCAGATGTTTGATCTGCCATACGTGATGGCGAATGACCGCGTTGCGGAAGAGGTTCTGACGGGACCCTTCGTGCGTGACCTGCGTGATCAGATACTGAAAGATTCAGATGGCGTGGTACGCCTGATGACGGTTGGCAACACCGGCGGCTGGCGCAACTTTGCGAACACCAAACGTACGCTCAAATCACCTTCAGATTTCGAAGGGTTGAAAATTCGAACAGTTGTAGCGGACCTGCCACAGGAGCTAGTCAAGGCGCTGGGTGCAAGCCCAACCCCAATCCCATGGCCAGAGCTGTTCTCAAGCTTCCAGACGGGTGTAGTTGATGGCTCTAAAAACGGTATCACCGATATCATGGGTATGAAATTCCCTGAGGCTGGTTTGAAATATGTAACACTCGACGGTCACGCGTACATGGCGGCGCTGTGGATGATGAATAATGAGGTGTTTACTTCTATGCCAGAAGACATGCGTAAAGTCATTGTGGACGGATTTGCTGCGCTTCAGCAGGCCACTTTCGCAAGTCCTAAGCGTAAGTCGATTCAGGCATATCAGGAGTTCAAAGAGATCGGCGGTGAACTCTATGTGCCAACACCAGAAGAGAAAGCGGCGCTAGCTGAAGCGGCTAAACCCGTTTACGACTGGTTCCAGACAAACGTCCGCGAGGGAGATCGCTTCTTCAAAGCTTTCCAGGCTGCTTCTCAGGAAGCTGAAGCTAAGTTTGCCAAAGAGTATGAACGCGATCTGATGTAATCCAGGTCAAAGTACGGAGGGGGACACATAGGTCCCCCTGTTTTATTGGAATGGGTAGATATGAGCACGGTAATCTCTAACCAGAATCAGACTCTTTTCAATCTCCTCTGGTGTCATTTTCTTTACGATCTCCTCAAGGCTGATAGCTGCATCTGGATCTCCGCCAATAGCCGAGAGGGTATACCAGGCGTAGCCACGAATCAGATCGGGTGCCGGCATACCGCGTCCAACTTCGTAGTACCAGCCTATGCCAGACTGCGCCCCAGGATGACCGCGCAGGCTTGCGCGCAGGTACCACTCAAAGGCGCGGATATCGTCCCGCTCAACCCCCGTACCAAGAGCATACATACTGCCGATCAGCTCCTCAGCCTCGGCATTACCAGTTTGAGCCATTGGGTAAAGCACTTCGAAGGCTTGCTCGTACTCGCCGCGTTCCATCATGTTCTTTGCATCTTCAACATCGATAGCCAACGCTGGAGTTGAAATCGCAATGCAAGTTGTCAAAAGTAACCTTTTAACCATCTTTAGTATTATCTCTTTGCCTGTGTATGCAGAGCTGCCCTGGCAGCCAATCGGTGTAGAGGACTATCTTATCACTCGACCAGAGGCTGTCGAGTTGGGTCGAAAACTCTTTGCCGATGAGATACTCAGTGGCAACAGAAATATCTCCTGCCAGACTTGTCATCACCCGGAATTTGGCACTGCAGACGGGCTCTCCCTGGGATTGGGAGAGGGGGCCACAGGTATAGGCCTGCGACGCGAGGCAAACGAGGGTATTCGTAAGCGTGTTCCCCGACACTCACCTCATCTGTTCAACCTAGGACACAAGTCTGTGACTGAGCAATTCTGGGATGGACGGGTCTCCATCGATCCTGATGCGCCATCGGGGTATGACAGCCCAGCCGAGGCCTGGCTACCCCATGGCTTAACTAGCCTCTCTGCGGTTCAGGCCACGCTGCCAGTTACCGCTCAGTTTGAGATGGCTGGAAATACGGGTGAGAACGAGGTTATTGGTGCTGTTCGCCAGCGTATCGATTACGCCTGGCCCGTGATTGTGGAGCGTGTAATCGCGGATGATGAATATTGGCAATTGATTAGCGCAGCTTACCCGGAACTGGAGCGTCGTCGCGATACTCGTTATGCCCATCTAGCCAATGCCATTGGCGACTACATGAACTCAGAGTTTCGAAGCTTTAATGCGCCAATCGACCGGTTAGCACGTGGCGAAAATATATCGATAACCGCAGATCAGCGGGCCGGCTTGGATCTCTTTTATGGCAAAGCTCAGTGTGGAGAGTGTCATTCGGGAGCACTCTTTAGCGATGGTAACTACTACTCTCTTGGGCTACCGCCCATGGGACCCGGTCGCACACGCCAATGGGACCCCTGGGCGCGTGATCTGGGTCGTATGGCTGTCAGCAATCGAGCGGAGGATGCTTACGCTTTTAAAGTGCCCACGCTGCGAAATCTTTCATTTACCGCACCCTATGGTCATAACGGCGCTTATGCAACGTTGCGCGCAATGATTGAGCACCATAATGATCCGATCCATGCACTGGAAAATTATGATCGCACACAGGCAATACTGCCCGAAGCACCTCACATTGAGGTCGTTGATTGGATTGGTTTCGCTGATAAGCGCGAGTTGGAGCGCATTAAAAGGTCAGTCGACCTGCAGCCGCTCAACTTAAGCAGTGACGAGATTGATCAGATTATTGCCTTTCTTCAGTTACTCGATGAGCCTGAATTGATGGCAAAGCTACAGGCGAGGGCCAAGCCCTAGCAGTGTCAGTCAGAGGCCCTTCAAATAAGGGCCTTTGGATTAAAAACTTTCCAGTGAGGCATGACCTCGCCGTTATGTGCACCAACTAACGGATAAGAGGCTCGGGACGAATCACCCGAGGAATAGAGTGTACGCAGGATTCTTGGTCTCATCAAACCAGGTGTATCCCAGCTCATTGAGGTAGTGGTTCACCTTTTCGCGATCCTCGGGAGGTACCTCCATCCCCACTAGCACCCGGCCATAAGCAGCGCCATGGTTGCGATAGTGGAACATTGAAATGTTCCAGCGTCCCCCTAACTTGTTGAGAAACTTCATCAACGCACCGGGACGTTCCGGGAACTCAAAACGGTAGAGTAATTCGTGCTCTACATGGTCAGGTTTATGCCCTCCGACCATGTAACGGATGTGCAGTTTGGCCATCTCGTTATCGGTCAGATCCACCACCTGATCAAGTTCTTGCTCTAGCTCAGACATCAGTTCAGCACGACCTCCGTGATCCGGATTGATCTGCACGCCGGCAAAAACAATTGCCTCCTGACTATCAGAGTAGCGGTAGTTAAACTCTGTAATGTTGCGGTTGCCTAGTACCTTACAGAAGTTCTTGAACGCGCCCGGACGCTCAGGTATCTGAGCCGCGATCAGCATTTCGCGTTTTTCCCCAAGCTCTGAGCGTTCGGCTATGTGCCGTAGTCGGTCAAAGTTGACGTTTGCACCTGAGTTGATCGCAATTAACGTCTTACCTACGCACTTCTCACGTTCAGCATAGGCCTTGAGCCCTGCAACAGCGAGTGCTCCCGCTGGCTCTGATATTGAACGGGTATCATCGTAGATATCTTTCACGGCGGCACAAATTTCGTCAACAGAGACGGTGATCACCTCGTCGACATGATCTTTGCAGATGTCCCAGGTGTGCTCGCCAATCTGTGCAACCGCCACGCCATCGGCAAAGATACCCACAGTGTCTAGAACGGCGCGATGCCCAGCCTTCATCGCCAGCTCCAGGCAGGCAGACTCAACAAACTCCACGCCAATAACTTTAGTCTCTGGACGTAGATATTTAACGTAAGCAGCGACGCCAGCGATTAAGCCACCGCCACCTACAGGGACGAAAATAGCATCAATAGGGCCGGTGTGCTGGCGCAGGATCTCCATTCCTACAGTGCCTTGGCCTGCGATCACTTCCATGTCGTCATAGGGGGGGATGTAGGTCAGCCCCTTTTCTTCCATCAGTTTCTGGGCGTGCAGACGCGCATCATCGAATGCATCACCATGGAGTACTGCGCGACCACCCATGCGCTTCACATTGTCCACCTTTACCGACGGCGTGGTCTTGGGCATAACAATGGTAGCCTTGATTCCAAGATGCCGGGCTGAGAAAGCGACGCCCTGAGCGTGGTTGCCTGCTGAAGCGGTAATGACGCCTCGGGCTTTCTCCTCGTCAGTCAACTGGACCATACGGTTGTAAGCGCCACGAATCTTGAAAGAGAAGACGGGCTGTTCATCTTCACGTTTTAACAGCACTCTGTTGTTAAGACGCTCAGAGAGACCACGTGCCTCGTCCAGTGGCGTCTGCACAGCAACGTCGTAGACGCGTGCCTCAAGAATTTTACGGATGTAGCGTTGCATAGTCTGGGATACCCACAGGAGAGATCATTTACTGAGGCCAAATGGTATAGATTTGGGCTAATTTCGTCTACATAACTACCCATTTCACGTATAATCGACACAGCTTTCTATGAGATATGTCTGATGATCCAAGATGAAATGAAACGTGCCGTGGCTCAGGCGGCGATCGACTATGTTGTGCCAAAGCTCAAAGCAGACGATGTGATCGGCATCGGTACTGGCTCAACAGCCAACTGCTTCATCGATGCGCTGGCAGAGCATAAAGCGAAGTTTCACTCCGCTGTTGCCAGCTCTGAAGCCTCCGCAGACCGTTTGCGGTCACACGGCATCGAGGTGGTTGACCTGAATACCACTGGTGGCTTGGAGTTTTACATCGATGGTGCAGACGAGTTTGATCCGCACCTCAATCTGATCAAAGGCGGCGGCGCCGCGTTAACACGTGAAAAGATTGTTGCTGGCGCCGCTAAAGAGTTCGTATGTATTGTCGATCAAACAAAGCAAGTCCAGACTTTGGGTGCCTTCCCCTTACCCGTCGAAGTTATCCCCATGGCGCGCTCTTACGTAGCGCGTGAGTTAGTTAGGTTGGGTGGAGAGCCGGAGTATCGTCAGGGTGTAGTGACGGATAACGCCAATGTTATTCTTGATGTGCACAACATGGATATTCTTGACCCGAAGGCGCTTGAGGATCAGATCAATAACATCCCGGGTGTGGTGACGGTGGGTCTGTTCGCGCTCAGAGGAGCGGACCTGTTGTTGATGTCGACGCCAGACGGTGTTGAGACAATCAAAGCGCAATAGGAACTCGGCTCCAGCAACGGTCGATCGACTGGTTGCTGGAACTGACCGCTAGAAGAAGTTGAAAGGTTAAGGGTTAGTATCTCTAAATGGCCGCGATTAAAGCGGCTTTAACGTGAAGCTAGAGTTTGCTGACCCGGTCATCAACCAGTTCGCCAACGCCAGAGGCACTTCGTGCCTCCCCGTCTCAACTCCCATAAAACTTCTCTATATCAACGATCAGCCTCTCACATCCTCAGCAAAGCTAAGGCCCTCTCTGGGTAGTCAGTGATAATGCCATCAACGCCAATCTGATTGAGTCTGAGAATCTCTTCATCCGCGTTTACCGTCCAGACATTCACCGCCAGGCCAAGATCATGGGCCTGAGCAAGGTTCTCTTGGGTAAGATCGCTGTAATGTGGGCACCAGACGATTCCACCTTCATCCGCTATCAACTCCCAGGTCCGCTTCTCGACCGCGCTAAGACCTGCCATCCAAGGCGAGTGCAAGAATATATTTGGCTGCATGGGAGGATTAGGGCGCTCGAAGTAGGTGAGGTAGCCTCGGTGCAAATCAGGGCTCTGCTGCTTGAGTGCTGCAAGGACTCGCCAATCAAAGGAAGAGACCAGAGTCTGTTCGCTCAAGCCATACTCTTTGATCAGATCGCTGGTCGCTTGTGCCAGGCGCTCAGGCGAGGCGCTTAGGTCAAAACGGTCGGCATATGATTTAATCTCCACATTAGCTAGCATCTGAGGATGATCTTTTATCCAATCGAAGACTTCAGACAGGGTAGGAATTCGCGCCCCATCAACCGCTTGTTGTTCTGGATAGCGTAGCTGGTAATCAGTGCCGAGACGCGCACGACCGATGTCGAAGGATTGAAGGGTTTCGAGCGGTGTTTCAATGACCTTAGGGCCCCGATCTTCGAGCCAGTTCCCCTCACTATCCCTTGTGTGCGCCGCAGGTACATAGGGGTCATGTATCAAAACTAACTCACCGTCGGCAGTCATCTGAATATCAAATTCAACTGCTGCTGGTTCGGTCTGGTAAAGACCCGCAAGGTAGATAAAGCTCTCCAACGTGTTTTCTGGGAGCACCCCGCGCGCACCTCGGTGACCGTATATTCGCGCATTTGAACCTGCGCTTCGGCGCAACCTGTTGAGCATCTGCATGCGTTGCACAGCCATTAAATCCGCAACCCCGTCTCTTGACTGAACAGGTGTAATTTTTCTGGAAGCACTGAGAAGCGCATTCTCTTTCCTTGATGTGCAAACAGGTGAACCCCGGGCAAGCTTGCAGTGAAGCTGTCACCTAAACCAGTAATAAAACCGTGTATCAAGGTATTGGCACCGAGTGGCTCGCTCAGTTGCACCGATATCTCCAGCGGGCCCTGTTCATCAGCAATCAGATCTTCAGGTCGTATTCCAAGTTTCACAACCCCATCGGGTCGGTCTGTGGTGGCGATCTGCTTGTCTCCCAACAGAAGATTGCCCTGATCGATACGAGCATCCACCACATTCATCGCAGGGCTACCGATAAACTGAGCGCTAAATAAGGTTCGGGGGGTCTCATAAACCTCAAGAGGCGTACCAATTTGCTCAGCAACGCCCCCATTCATAACAATCATTCGATCTGCCATCGTCATCGCTTCAACTTGATCGTGGGTGACGTAAAGCGACGTGATACCCAGTTTTGACTGTAACTCTTTTATCTCGAGGCGCATCTGTACACGTAACTTTGCGTCCAGGTTGGATAGCGGTTCATCGAATAGAAATACGGCGGGCTCGCGAACAATAGCGCGGCCCATCGCGACACGCTGACGTTGTCCCCCGGAGAGTTGTTTTGGGCGGCGATCGAGCAGTTCTTCGAGTTGTAAAAGACGCGCAGCTTCTAGAACTTTTTTCTGGATTTCCGGCTTTGGCAGGCCGGCGATCTTTAGTCCATAGCCCATATTCTGCTCTACCGTCATGTGCGGGTAGAGTGCGTAGTTCTGGAAAACCATGGCGATATCACGATCCATCGGTTCTTTATCGTTCGCCCGCTCTCCGTCAATCAGAACATCACCCGAGCTAATGGTCTCAAGTCCTGCGACCATTCTCAGCAGAGTAGATTTGCCACATCCTGATGGCCCAACTATGACTATGAACTCACCGTCTTGAATATCAACGTCGATACCATGTATGACATCGGTTGAACCAAAGCTTTTTTTGACATTTTTGAGTGAAACAGTCGCCATCTTATTTCTCGCTGTCTACCAGGCCACGGATAAATAGTTTTTGCATAGAGATCACAACAATAACCGGTGGGATCATTGCTAGGATTGAGGTCGCCATAATGACCGGCCACTCGGCTACGTCGTCACCGGACGGGAACATCTGTTTGATACCCATCACGATGGTGTTCATCGACGGGTCGGTGGTTATCAACAGCGGCCAGAGGTATTGGTTCCAGCCGTAGATGAAAAGAATCACAAACAGCGCGGCCACGTTTGTACGGCTCATAGGTACGACGATATCGATGAAGAACCGCATTGGACTTGCGCCATCCACACGCGCGGCTTCAGCTAACTCATCTGGGATCGTCAGGAAAAACTGTCTGAACAGGAAAGTAGCCGTTGCTGAGGCGATAAGGGGCAATATCAGACCGGAATAGCTGTTCAGCATGCCGAAACCCGCAATCACTTCGTAGGTCGGTACAATTCTTACCTCTACTGGCAGCATGAGTGTCAAAAAGATGAGCCAGAAGAAGAAACTACGACCCGGAAAACGGAAGTAGACGATCGCAAAGGCTGACAGTAACGAGATAATGATTTTTCCAACGGCAATGCCGATCGCCATGATCAATGAATTAACCAACATACTGGCGACCGGTATATTAACCCCCTGGAACAGCGCCGCACTGTAGTTTTCCCAAAACTGGTCGCCGGGTAGAAGGGGCATCGGGGGCTGTACGATCTCAGGCTGAGTTACTGTAGAGGCAACAAAGGCGAGCCAGATCGGAAAAAATATGATCAGTACACCGACAATCATAAATAGATGTGTCAGCCACAAGCCCATGCCGCGTTTCTCGACCATGCCATGTGTTTCAGTAGCCATCAGTAGTGAACTCTCTTTTCGACATATTTAAATTGCAGCACCGTGAGCAGGCCGACGACGATCAACAATATGACGGATTGGGCAGACGACGAGCCTAGGTCCTGAGCGACAAATCCGTCGGTAAAGACCTTGTACACCAAAATTGTGGTGGACTGCTGGGGGCCGCCACTGGTGATCGTGTGTATAACACCAAAGGTCTCGAAGAAGGCGTAGACGACATTGACGACCAACAGGAAGAAGGTCGTTGGCGACAGCAGGGGGAGCACAATCGTGAAGAAGCGACGCCAAAACCTTGCCCCGTCGATTGCAGCAGCTTCAATAATCGATCGGGGAACCGCTTGAAGTGCAGCGAAAAAGAACAAAAAGTTGTAGCTGATGCGCCCCCAGGCTGAGGCGATAACTACTAGTCCCATCGCTTCGTCACCATTCAATACATGGTTCCAATCATAGCCCAGTTGTCCCAGGTACCAGGAGACGACCCCGACTCGTGTATTGAACATGAATAACCAGAGTACACCGGCTACTGCAGGTGCGACCGCGTAGGGCCAGATTAGCAATGTTCGATAAGTTCCAGACCCTTTTATCAGCCGGTCGGCAAGCACTGCAAGGAACAGCGCAGGCACCATAGAGGCAAGTGTAACAAGCAGCGAAAAGAGCGCGGTCGTAACGAAAGATGCGCGGTAATACTTATCAGAGAATAGGTATTCAAAGTTACCTAAACCAACAAACTGCTTGGAGAGACCAAAGGGGTCTGGGATGTAAAGTGACTGAAAAACGGCCTGACCGGCCGGATAGAAAAAAAAGATACCCGAGATTATGAGTTGGGGTGCTATCAACAGAAGTGGCAGCAACCAGCCCTTGAAAGTGACGCGTTTTTCCATAGTGGGACGGCTTACACGCAGTTAAAAAGAGAGAGTGAAGCGGCGGGTACAAAGGTACCCGCCGCTTTGGGGCTTTTATCGGTTCGCTTGTTCGAAGCGACGCAGCAACTGGTTGCCGCGCTCCACAGCACTGTCGAGTGCCTCCTGAGCGGATTTATCTCCTGCCCAGACGCCTTCGAGCTCTTCGTCTATGATCCCGCGGATCTGGTCAAAGGAACCCAGGCGTAGACCTTTGGAGTTGGCAGTTGGAGCTTTAGCCGTCATTTGAATTACAGCGACATCAGTTCCGGGCTTCTCGGTGTAGAAGCCTGACTCGCGAGTAGCATCACCGGCTGCTGCTGTAATCGGCAGGTATCCTGTATCCTGATGCCATTTCGCCTGAACCTCAGTAGAGGAGAGGTAAGCTAAGAATTCACCCACACCCTTGTACTCCTCGTCAGTCTGACCTGCCAGTGCCCATAAAGAGGCACCACCGATAATGGTATTCTGCGGTGCGTTACCTACACCATCCCAGTAGGGTAGAGGGCGAACGTCAAAATCAAACTTCGCTTCAGAACTGATACCGGCGTAGCCTGCTGAACTCTCAGTGAAGAGTGCGCAGGAGCCTGCTCGGAAATTGGCACCGCCTTCGTTGCGACGGCCAGTGTAGATAAACTTACCATCCTGTGCCCACTCGCCCATTTTAGCGATGTGCGCGACCTGAGCCTCTGAATTGAAAGCAAGTTCCGTATCGACACCGGCAAAGCCGTTGTCCTTCGTGGCGAATGGAACATCGTGGTAGGCTGAGTAGTTCTCCAGGTGGATCCAGCTCTGCCAAGCCGTTACAAGCGGACACTCGTGCCCCGCTGCTTTGAGCTGATTGAGAACGACTTCAACGTTCTGCCATGTGCTCAGGTCAGTGTCTGGATCAATACCAGCGCCACTCAGAGCATCCCGGTTTACCCAAAGAACGGGCGTGGAGGCGTTGAACGGCAATGACAGCATCTTGCCATCAGTTGTTGTGTAGTAGCCTTTGACAGAGCCGATGTAGTTGTCGGGATCAAAAGCGACTCCGCTCTCCTCCATCACCTCGTAAACCGGTTTGATAGCGCCTTTGGCAGCCATCATAGTGGCAGTACCGACCTCAAATACCATCAGGATATCGGGTTGCTCACCTGCTCGGAACGCGGCAATGCCCGCATTTAGCGTCTCGGAGTAATTTCCTTTGTGTGTGGCAACGACTTTGTAGTCAGGGTTTTTCGTATTGAAATCTTCAACTTGAGCCGCAACAAGCTCACCTAGACGGCCGGTGAAGGCGTGCCAAAATTCGATTTCTGTTTGTGCTGAAGCGGTCAGACTCACGCCGGCGGTAGCCACAGCGAGCGCAAGGGCGGTAGGTTTTATCATCGAAACTCTCCACTGTTCTATTTTTTTCGGAAATTTTCATAAACGCTCGAATTTTTTATCAGCGAGCGGTTCTATTGTCAATAATGGTCTTTCAGTGTGCTGCAGAAGCAGAGCTGCAATGCCCAAGCCCCGGGTAAACGGCGACAAGATTTGTTCTACAACGCCAGTGTTACAAATTAATTACAGATCTGACGGGTGCGCCCAAAGCAGTCTCTCTTGAGGGTCTCTATTGCTCATAAGCCCCCTCTCGTTGACTCAGTTTTCGAACCGTTGATTCCACTGATTGTTGTATAACTGGTTTAGCTTGGTTTTGGTTGGGCAGTGATACCGTTTCAAACCGTACGATGGAGTTGTGAGACACCTTGAGTCGGTAGCGTTCAATTTTTGATCCATTGATACGCAGTACCAGATTCACGTCATAGAGCATTTCGTAGTTCGATTTTAACAACTCGCCGTTTTCAACTTTAAAATGACGCAGAGACAAGTCTGGAAGCATCTCTACCAATGTATGAAAGTTGATATCCATCGTGTCGCGAATTTCTGAGAAACCGCTCTTTAGATCTTTGCTGATGTCATAGCGTTTCTTGTAGAGTAATACGGACTCTCCAGTCTCTCGTTTTGTAAACTTTCCGCGCCCCCGAACAGCCTGAATCTCATCATCGGGTTGGACAAATTCCGCTAGGTCATAGCAGCGACCAACAGGGCGATTATCGAAGTCTGTCAATGTCGCTCGTACCCTAAATCGCCCCGCGTTCAATTTTTTGGCAACGAACACCCGAAACAACTCTTTGAATCGATCTTTAAATATGTAACTGACACACAGTGCCATAAAGACGGCGAAGGAAAACGTGCCGTAGCCAGCCTGGAAGTAGAAGACAACCAGAGTTGTCAAAAGCATGGAGAGAAAGGCGCTGATGCTGAACGCGAACTGTTCGCGTAATACGGTTAGCTTTTGATTTTCGCGACGGATATTGATGGATTTACAAAAGAAGTCCTCTTTGCGCCTGATATGCTGAGCCTCACTCGCTTTAGAGCCGTACTGACGCAGACGGTACTCGTACTCGCGCGAGGCAAACTCAAACAACCGGTCAAGGGCAATGCCGGAGTCACGCTTCTGATTGGTTTCAATACAGACGTAGGTTATCTGCTCCGCATAGTAGGAACAGAGCTCGTCGACTGTGCGGAACTCCTTTTGATTCTCCTCATCGACGTCAATGCTGCGCAGCTCCTCCAGCAAACTGGTCGCTAAATCGATAAACGCATCAAGCTCTTCAGCGCTGTTTGCCTGGCGTGCCAAGCGTGACAAGTTGAGCTTGAACGTCTTGAGGAAAATCGGGAAGTCGATATTACTCTCAGCCCTGCCGGAACGGTGTCTAAGTAAGGGCAATTTCACTTTGGATACCGAGTAGTGATAGCGAGAGGTTTTTAAACCCAAAAAGGATGTGGCGTCAAAACCACGCTCCTTCAGGCTCATCTCTGGCGGCAGGAAAAGGTAGAGTTCCATCTCAGACACTTTTCCACGTGGCACTGTTGTGCGCACCTCAACGGAATTGTCATGAACCTCTAGCTGTACTCTCATTTCCGACCACGCAAAAGCTGTAAAGACCTAAATCGAACTGAGTCGCTGCTCAAACAAGCATCGAGCGCATCCGCCCTTTTGTTTGATGTCGAGCAACGTTGATATTGAATGAGCTGCCAAGCTTCTGTTGAAAATTCATGGCAATCTCTCGGCCGGTATTGAGGGAATAACCTTCAGCGACCTATCTAAGAAATAGCACAGGTTGGGGTTGGGTAAAAGATACAAAACAACAAAATAGGGGTGAATTAATTATAAATTGCGGTTTTTTTGGACAAAATGTACTTTTAATGATTGTTTTAAGTGTCGGTTATGTTGTTTTGATGTTTTTGTGGTGATAGTCTCACAAAAAAATAAAGGATAAACCGCTTTATGGCGAAGGTTACTCGACGTAAAGACAAAATTATCGCACTCGTGCATGAGAGGGGTGAGGTGTCGGTAGTAACGCTTGCTGAGCGCTTGGGTGTGTCGATGCAGACGATCCGTAGAGATCTTGATGATCTCTGTGGTTCGGGATTATTGATGCGTCGACATGGGGCGGTCGCGAGTCCACATCAGCCAGTTAATGCGCCCTACGACCAGCGTGCCGCAACCAATCCCGATTATAAATGGGCAATCGCTCGAGCTGTTGCAGCTGAGATCCCGGATGGCTCTTCTCTCTTTATTTCGATTGGCACGACGCCCACCATTGTTGCTGAAGCGCTCAAATCCAAAAAAAATCTCACCGTCATTACCAATAATCTGAATGCGGCGATGGTGCTTGCGAGCGAGCTCTCTAACAGAATCATCATTCCGGGAGGAGAGATACGCCTGCCCGATCGGGACTTGATTGGTCAGGATGCGATCGCCTTCTTTGACCGCTATCGAGCTGACTTTGGAATCTTCGGAGTGGCGGGTGTTGCGATTGACGGTACCCTTTTGGACTTTCACGCTGCGGAGGTTGCCATCAGAGAAGCGATCCGCACCCACTCTTCTGTTTCCCTGCTAGTTGTTGATAGCTCAAAGTTCGGACGCATCGCACCCGCCGCGGGTGGCAATATTTTAGAGGTAGATAAGGTTTTTATGGATCGACATTCAACTGAAGATTTCGCACCCGTTTTGGAGCAAGTGAGCAATCGTTTGGTATTTGTGGGGGGCGAAGTCGTATGAGTGCGCAGGCTTTTGTTTCGCTCAAAGGGATCGGTAAACGTTGGAATGGTCAGTTAGGTGTTGAGGGCGTTGATCTCGAGATACCGGAGGGCTCTTTCGTCGCACTGTTGGGGCCCTCTGGTTGCGGTAAGTCTACCACTTTACGACTGCTTGCAGGGCTTGAAGAGCCGGATGAGGGGAGCATCATTATTGATGGCCGTGATGTGACCCACAGCGCTCCATCAGAGCGCAATCTCTCCATGGTATTTCAGTCATACGCGCTGTTTCCTCATCTGAGCGTTGCCGAAAATGTTGTTTTCGGTATGAAAGTGCGCAAAGTGCCGCGCGCGCAGAGGGATGAAAAGCTCAATCGTGCTCTGAAGATTACGGGGCTGCTAGGGTATGAGCAACGAAAGCCCGGCGAACTCTCGGGTGGACAGCGACAACGTGTCGCACTTGCGAGATCCATTGTTGCTGGTCAGCCGCTCTGCTTGATGGACGAGCCTCTCTCAAACCTTGATGCCAAACTGCGCAACTCGGTACGCAAAGATATCAAAAGACTGCAGCGTGAACTGGGGATGACTGTCGTTTACGTTACTCACGACCAGACAGAGGCTATGAGTATGGCTGATATCGTCGTGCTGATGCGCAACGGGCGTATTCAGCAAGTCGGTTCGCCTGAGGAGCTCTACAGCAAACCGGTAAACACGTTTGTGGCGGAGTTCGTCGGGGCTCCACCCATGGCACTGATCGAGAGCTCTGAGCTTAAAGGCGTCGAGGCGAACCGGATTGTTGGTATAAGAGCTGAGCACATACATCTCGCTCAGGAGGGTGAGGGGCGTCTCAAATGCGCTGTCACCGAGTGTGAATACCTGGGCGCGGAGACATTCGTAGCCTTGGAGCACCCGGGTGCCAGCGGTTTGACTGTGAAAGTACCGGGTCTGGTTCAGCTGAACGCCGGTCAAACAGTAGATATCAAATTCGACGATGGTGCACTGCACATCTTTGACTCTAACGGAGAGCGTGTGCAGGCCTAAGTGGTCAACCGCGCCCCAGTAGTTTCAAGATGATCGATACACCGTTGAATAGCATGACAATAATAAACAAAGGAAACGTAGACAATGAAGCTTAAGAATACCCTAGCGGCAGCTCTGTTGGGCGCTGCGTCAATTTCTGCTCAGGCGGAAACAGAACTGAATATGTACTATCCGATCGCCGTTGGTGGTGCGTTGACCCAGGTCGTTGACGGAATAGTGACGGATTTCATGAAGGAAAATCCCGATATTAAGGTGAACGCTATCTACTCCGGCAACTACGATGACACTCGTGTTCGTGCATTGTCTGCGCTTGCCTCCGGCGAACCGGCTCAGCTCGCTGTCATGTTCTCTATCGATGCATACGACCTGATAGACCAGGATCTTATCGTCGCATTTGACGACGTCGTGAGCACTGACGAGGATCGTGCCTGGTTGTCGGGGTTCTATCCTGCTTTGATGGAAAATGGTGCTGTAGAAGGCAAGACCTGGGGCGTACCCTTTCAGCGCTCCACGATCGTAGCTTACTACAACAAAGATATGTTCAAAGCGGCGGGGCTTGATCCAGAAAAAGCGCCCGCCACATGGGACGAGTTGGTAGAGATGGGTAAAACTCTGTCGAAGGACGGGACCTACGGACTCATGATTCCCTCAACCGGATACCCTTACTGGATGTTCCAGGCACTCGCGATTCAGAATGGTCAGAAGCTAATGTCCGATGACGGTCTGACAACCTATTTTGATGACCCTGCGGTTGTTGAAGCGCTTGAGTTCTGGAAATCGCTCTCCACGGAGCATGGCATTATGCCAACTGGAACTGTTGAGTGGGGTACATTACGTCAGGCGTTCCTTGAGGGTAAGACCGCGATGATGTGGCACTCAACTGGTAACCTCTCAGCCGTAAAAAACGGTGCCTCTTTTGATTTTGGTGTAGCGATGTTGCCAGCCAACAAACGGCTAGGGTCACCAACAGGTGGTGGTAATTTCTATCTGTTTAAAGACTCCTCTGAGCAAGAAAAAGCCGCCGCCATGAAGCTAATCAAGTTCATGACTTCGGCGGAACAAGCTGCTCGCTGGTCGATCGCAACGGGTTACGTTGGTGTCTCTCCAGCAGCCTATGAAACCGAAGCGCTCAAAGAGTACACGGCCAGCTTCCCGCCAGCACTCGTTGCCAGAGATCAGCTCCAGCACGCTGTTGCTGAGTTCTCGACCTTCCAAACAGCACGTGTAAGAGAGGGGCTTAATAATGCGATTCAATTCGCATTGACTGATACCAAGTCACCCGCTGAGGCGCTGTCTGAAGCGCAGCAAAGCGCGCAGCGATTGCTGCGAGACTATCAGTAAGTATTAATAAGCACCTTTGATAATGGGGCGCTCGGTGGGCGCCCCCATTAAGTCGAGACCCCATTCATGACCCCACATGCGAGTAACGAGAGACGCAGGCAGGCTATTTATGGCTGGATGCTGCTGACACCTGCGGCGATACTCTTGTCCCTTTTCGCCTTCTACCCCTCCATCGCGACCTTCTGGTCAAGTCTGTTTTCGCGTGGAACGCGTCGTAGACCATCGGAGTTTGTGGGCACTGAAAACTACACCGATCTCTTTAACGACCCTACGTTTTGGAAAGTGGTTACAAATAATCTGATCTATGCGGGTGTGACGATTCCGGTATCGATATTTTTTGCGCTGTCGATGGCGCTCTGGGCCAATTCAAAGATCTCTGCTCGTGGCTTCGTGAGAACAGCCTATTTCACACCGACCGTACTTCCAATGATCGCGGCTGCCAATCTTTGGCTCTTTTTCTACACACCTGACTTGGGCGTCCTGGATCAGATAGGCTCTCTGTTCGGGCTGTCGTCGGTTAACTGGTTGGGTAACCCTGATACAGCACTCTGGGCGATCATCATCGTG
Organism: Marinobacterium sp.; assembly: GCA_035458585.1. Classification (GTDB taxonomy): domain Bacteria; phylum Pseudomonadota; class Gammaproteobacteria; order Pseudomonadales; family Balneatricaceae; genus Marinobacterium_E. The sequence continues at coordinate 65,097 of DATHZN010000056.1, forward strand.
ACTATTTGGAAGGAGGCGGGGTTCTTTATGATCTTCTATCTGGCTGCGCTCCAGACTATCCCCACCGATTACAAAGAGGCCGCTGACATTGAAGGGGCAAGTCGCTTCACCTATCTTCGTCGAATTGTGCTTCCCCTGCTCATGCCAACGACGCTCTTTATTGTTGTTAACGCGATGATCAACTCAGTCAAATTAATTGACCATCTGTTCATCCTCACTAAAGGCGGACCTTCAGACGCTTCGAAACTGATCCTGTATTACATCTGGGAGATGGCCTTCGCATTTTTTGATGCGCCGCACGCTGCCGCTCTAACGGTGCTTGTACTGATAGTTCTTGGAATCGCGGCGGCAATACAGTTTCTATACCTCGATAAAAGAACGCATTACCAATAAGTCAGTTGATGATGACCAAATGTATGAATGCTTCAAATTTAACTGGGGTGAAAAGTGAAAAGTTTTAGTCAAATTATCGATAATTTGGGCGCCATGCTGTTGGCTCTAATATGGATCGCGCCTCTGCTGTTTGCGTTCTGGGCAGCCTTTCATACCACGTCTGATGCGGTCAATTTCAATCTATTGTCTGCCTGGACCCTGGATAACTTTAGAATTGCCTGGGAGGGTGCTCCTTGGCTGCGTTACTTCATGAACACGTTTTTTTTGGTGACAATCATTCTGATTGGTCAGTTCATTATCACGACTCTGGCTGGATTTGCGTTTGCACAGGTACGCTTTCCGGGTAAGGATTTTGTTTTCATTTTGGTGCTTCTACAGCTTTTTATTCTTCCAGAGGTCTTAATTGTTGAGAACTACGCGGTCGTATCGGCCATAGGCCTGTTCGATACAATCCTGGGTGTAGGGATTCCGTATATGGCAAGCGCCTTCGGTATTTTTCTGATGCGCCAGTCATTTAAATCTGTTCCGATAGAACTACACGAAGCCGCCCGTATCGAAGGGTGCTCCTGGTTCGGCATACTACTGAGAGTCTATGTGCCTCTGGCCAAGCCCACTTATATTGCCTATGCGCTGGTGTCGGTTTCAACCCATTGGAACAACTTCCTCTGGCCATTGATCGTAACGAATTCGGAGGATACCCGTCCCCTAACGGTAGGTTTGTCTATTTTTGGTGCCCCAGAGAATGGTGTAGATATCTCGGTCATTTCCGCTGCAACAATGATGTCGATCGCGCCGTTACTAATCGCATTTTTGATATTTCAACGCCAGTTTGTTCAGGCCTTCCTCAGAGCAGGTATCAAGTAACATGCTCTTGATATCTCGAAAACGATTGGATGGATGCCCTGCCTCAACGGTAACTCTAAACTGGTTATTCATAGGGTCATAGGAATGACGAGACTGATTCAAATTTCTGATTGCCATGTGGTGTCTGCGCCCAAACTAGTGTCTGGCAGATTAGACACTCGTTTGCTTCTGGCGGGCGCTGTCGATCGAATAAGCGCGGACCTTGAAAAAGTAGGTCCTGTGGATGGCGTCGTGGTAACAGGCGATATATCGGATGATGGCAGCATCGACAGCTATGAGACCTTTCTCTCTGTTATGGAACCCATTGGAGTGCCGGTTTTTCTAATACCCGGTAATCACGATAAGCGTGAATCGATGTTTGAGGTATTCGGAGCGCCAGTACAGGGCCAATCAGAGAAATTTCAGTGGGTTAGGCGCTTTGACGATATGCAACTTATCGGCCTCGATACTGTTGTGCCGAAAAGTGGTGGCGGTGCTATTGATGCGGTTACGCTCGACTTCTTATCTGAGACTCTCTCTGAATCCCCAGAGGTTCCAACGTTAATTGCCCTGCATCATCCCCCATTTAACTCGGGGGTCGGTTTTATGGACGCTATAGGGCTTAGGGGCTTTGACGAACTCAGAGAAGTGCTCGGGCAATCGCGCGCTGAAATACGATTGATATGTGGCCACTTGCATATGCTTGTCGCGGCAAGTCTCGGGCAGCACATTGCGATCTCCTCTCCAGCTACTTGTAGTTCATTTGATACCGACTACCGCGATGCAGCACCGGTGGGTTTTACCACCAGGCCGGGGGGGTACATGATTCATGAGTGGTGTGATGGCTTTAGAAGTACATGTATTCCGTTGGTTGATGGAACCGGACCGCATCCGTTTTAAGCTGAAAAAGGGAAAGCTATGCATGAGTTTCGAAACTCTTACTTAATTATGCGCCACGGCGAGAGCGAGGCGAACGTTGCGGGCGTTATTGTCAGTAACCCTGACATAGGATGCAGCCAATACGGCCTTTCGGAGACAGGCCGTCTGCAGGCATCTGAGTCTGCTCAGCTTCATCACGCGTCTGGTATCACGAAGATTGTCTGTTCCGACTTTCTCAGGACACAGCAGACCGCCGAGATTGTACAACAGCAACTTGGACTGCCTGACGTGCAGATCGACGAGGGTTTGCGAGAACGATACTTTGGTGTTTGGGATGGCGATTCTCACACCCATTATCAAAATGTCTGGCGTGCAGATGGTTTGGGCGGGGTGCCAGAGGATCAACAGGTTGAATCTGCGAGCGCGGTACTAGAACGGGGGTTGGGTGTGCTCAGTCGTCTGGAGGCTAGCTTGTCAGATGAGACCATCCTGCTTGTATCCCATGGTGATATGTTACAGATACTGCGTACGGCGTTTCTCGGGGTTTCTCCGTTCAAACATCGCGATCTGGCGCATCACGAAACCGGTGAAGTAAAACCGCTGGTCGCCAAAGGTGAAAGCTACCCGCTTGATCGGTGGCTCGCCTCTGCTTAGCAATCCCGATTTCATACAGGTTTGAATGTCTGATTTGCTAAATCGGCAAATAGAATTTGATTAAAACTAAAAACGGGAGCCTAGG
>DATHZN010000057.1:0-2814 GCA_035458585.1 Marinobacterium sp.
CATCGCGAGTACTTCGCCTGTTTTTGCATCGAGAATAACGGCCGAGGCGGAATCGGCCTTGTGCGTCTGAACCGCGTCTTTAAGCTCTCGATAGGCGAGGTACTGCAGTCGCAGATCGATACTCAGGGCAAGATCCTCACCTGGCATCGCCTGCTGCATGTTCTGTAGATGTTTGACGGTACGACCCTTGCGATCCTGTAGCACTAGAGAGCGCCCCGGCTCACCCCGAAGCACCTCGTTGAACGCAAGCTCCAGCCCCTCCTGGCCCTCGCCATCCACATTTGTGAAGCCAACTAAGTGCGTGGTCACTTCGGCGGCGGGATAGAAGCGTTTGAACGCCTGATCAACATGCACCCCGGCGATTCGCAAGTCAGCCACACGCTCTGCCAACTCCGGGGTCACCTGTCGTTTGACATACATAAACCGGCGTTCCGCACCCTCTTTGAGCTCTGCTAGCAATGTTTGGGGGTTGAGATCCAACATTCGGGCCATGCGGAGTATATCCGGATTCTGAAAATCGGTCTCTTTGGGATCGACCCAGATGGTGGCAACTGGTGCACTGACAGCCAGCGGTTCGCCGTGACGATCTGTAATCAAGCCACGATGGGCTGGTGTTAGACGGGTGCGCAGTGAGCGGGCATCGCCCTGTTGCTGCAAGAAGGCCTGTTCGGAGGTGTAGAGCGATACCATCTTAAAGAGAATACCGCCAGCGACCAGCACCAGTAGAGAACCCACCAACCAGAGCCGCCAGCTTCTAGCAGCATGTATCTGCACCAGCTGCTCATCTTTCATGCTGTATCAGCCTTATCTCTTGCGGATCAGGTGCCCGCATCTCCATCTTGTCGGATGCCAACTTCTCTACCCGCGAGTTGGAACCCCAAGCACTCTGCTCAAGTAGCAACTGACCCCACTCGATGCGATAACCATCCTGCTCACGCACCAGCGTCTGATGCTGATGAAAGAGCCGACGATATTCGTATGAGCTGTAGATCACCGCTAGCGCTGAGGCAATGACTAGCATCACCAGCAGCGATAGCGCCAATAGCGGCTCGAACAGATCACCAAAAGTTAGCAGCGGCCCCTCTTTTCGGGCCGGCTTAGCCGCTGCTACCTGAAGCCGGGGCAGTGACAAATTCATTTGAGCTTCTCCGCCACGCGCATTACGGCACTGCGAGCACGCGGGTTGTCCTGTAACTCGGCACCACTCGCCTTAATTGCTTTGCCGATCGCTTTCAGACGAATACGCATCATATCCTGAGTTACCGGAATTCCGGGCGGCAGGTGTTCGTCACCTTTGACATGAGTACGAATAAAACGTTTTACAATTCGATCTTCGAGCGAGTGAAAGCTGATGACAGCCATGCGCCCACCGACTGCGAGCACCTCAAGCGTCTGATCGAGCACACTCTCTACATCCTCGAGCTCACGATTGATAAAGATCCGTATACCCTGAAACGCCCGGGTAGCCGGGTTCTTACCTTTCTCCCATTTCGGATTGGCTGCCGCCACAATCGCGGAGAGACGCGCAGTCGTGCTAATTGGTTCGCTCTCCCTCTCACGCACAATTGCCGCTGCCATGCGCCGACCAAAGCGCTCCTCACCGTATTTAAACAGCACATCTGCTATCTCGGACTCGGCGGCACTGTTGATCCACTCGGCTGCACTCTGACCCTGAGTGGTGTCCATACGCATGTCCAAAGGACCATCCGACTGAAAGCTGAAGCCTCGAGTGGGATCATCTAGCTGCGGAGAGCTAACACCCAGATCCATCAGGACGCCCGAGACTTTGCCGATGAGGTCACGCTGAGCCATAAATGACTCGAGCCCAGCAAAAGAGCCGTGCTCAATTTGAAAGCGAGGTTCGTCGCCAAAGCGCTGGTGAGCATACGCGATCGCCTCGGGGTCCTTATCAATCGCGATAAGACTCCCCTTTTCACTCAGGCGATCGAGAATCAACTGACTGTGACCGCCCCGGCCGAAGGTGCAATCAACATAGACACCGTCTGGATTGTGAACCAGAGCGTCAACGGCTTCATTTAGAAGAACGGTAATATGGCTGAGCGGTTCACTCATGGTGCACCCCGCTATAGAGAGAGCGTTTGTAGTTCATCTGGTAGCCCCTGAGTCTGATCTGACTCGGCCAGATAATCTTCACGCTGGGAGTTCCAGAGCTCTTCACTCCAGATTTCAAATTTCCGACCCTGCCCTAACATAATTAGCTTTTTATCGAGCTGGGCATATTCACGCAGCGGCGAAGGCAGGAGTAAGCGGCCGCTCGCATCCAGCTCTAGATCGGTTGCATGACCAATCAGTAAACGCTGGATACGGCGAGCCGCGGGGTTAAAGCTGGGTAGGGCTTCCAACTTCTTCTCAATCAACTCCCACTCGGGAAGAGGATAGAGAAGCAGGCAGCGAGCTTCGGTATCGATGGTGACGACTAGTTCGTTTTCGCAGCAGTCAGCAATCTGTTCGCGATAGCGTGCCGGCATTGCCATACGCCCTTTCGCATCCAGATTGATTTGATTAACCCCACGAAACATATCGTCTCACTACTCCTGCCAGTGAAGCCCTGAAGAGAGCCTTTCAACTCTACTCCTATGGAAATTATCTCCCCCAAGAAATCTCCACATTGACCCACTTTGACCCACTTTTTACCACACAACACCACTATAAGAGCAAAACAGACCCTTTGCAACTTATGTATAGTGCTGCCTGAGAGGAGTGCAGTGGACTTAAAAGGAGACATAACGGGATCTATGATCTTTGTAAAAACCAAACAATATCAATCGGTTGAGATAAAAACAGATGCCAGCT
>DATHZN010000058.1:0-2255 GCA_035458585.1 Marinobacterium sp.
CCGAAGCTGCCGCTGGTGACTTTGCCGATCTGCTCGCCGGCACTGTTAAGCAGTAAGGCGCCTTCACGGACCGGAGCTTTGCCAAGACCAACTAGACCCACACGTTTGCGGCTGTAGCTCTTTTCAGCAATCTGCTGGTAAATAATTTCAGCGCCCGGGAAACCATAAGCGCGATCGCCATCGGCACGGCGGGCTTTGCTGATGGCCCAGAGGAGACTCGCTTCAACCGGCGTAGTGGTCGGGTCCAGGTCATGGCCATACAGGCACAGACCCGACTCAAGACGAAGCGAGTCTCGAGCACCAAGCCCGATCATCTCAACTTCTGGCTGAGCAAGTATCTGTCGACAGAGCGACTCCGCCTGATCGGCTGGTATGGAGATCTCAAATCCATCCTCGCCTGTGTAGCCAGATCGGCTCACTATACAGTCCACACCGTCTACCATCAGGCGGCGCGAGTCCATGAATACCATATCTGCACTTTCTGGGCAGAAGCGTTCGAACACCTTAGCAGCAGCGGGGCCCTGTAGCGCAACCAACGCGCGATCGGCCAGCTCAGTGACTTCGACATCAAGTTTCTGCTGCATCATGGCGATATCGGCTTGTTTGCAGGCCGCGTTGACCACAACGTATAGATGATCACCGAAATGGCTTACCATCAGATCATCTTCTATACCGCCCTGGTCGTTGGTAAAGACTGCGTAGCGCTGTTTTCCCACTGGCAGGTCGCAGATGTCGACAGGAACGAGGCTTTCGAAACTGATCGCTGCACGCTCACCACTGATTTGTACCTGTCCCATGTGCGAGACATCGAATAGGCCGGCCTGCTCGCGAGTGTGAAGGTGTTCGCGACGGACGCCCATTGGGTACTGTACGGGCATCTCATAACCAGCAAATGGAACCATTTTAGCCCCAAGCTCGAGGTGAAGGTCGTACAGTGGGGTGCGTTTCAGTTGTTCGCTCATCAGAGGCTCCTGCGAATGGATCAGTTAGCGACCCGTATTAATCGTAAATTTTTGAGAAAAGTTTCCAATAAGAAATAAGCTATGTCCAGTTGAGTCCGCTTTCAAGCCAATTTTATTCATTTAAGCCGGTTTACGCGGTGACCCAGAGGACTTCCGCATCCTGTTCACTGATAGAGATCAGTGCGTGACCCATCTCGCAATCATAGTAAGCGCTATCGCCCTGATGCAGTTCAATTGGTTCATAGAACTCAGTGTAGAGGATAATTGAACCGCTGATCACGAAGAGGAACTCCTCCCCCTCGTGGCGGACCCAATCCGAGTAATCCTCCCAGGCACGAGCTCGGACGTTGGTCTTAAATGGCACCATCTTTTTGTTCGATAGCTGTGTTGCCAGCAGTTCATGCTCATACGTCGGTGTTGGATGCAATTTACCCTCACCGGCCCGAGTGATATCTCGACGACCTGCACTGTTTGTCTTCTGTGCAACGTCTGGCTTGGGCTGCGAGAAGAGCTGGGGAAGCGCGATGCCCAGTCCCGCCGCCAGCTTTGAAACCGCAGCAAAGGTCGGAGAGATCTGCTCATTTTCAATTTTTGACAGAGTCGAGCGCGCCAGGCCCGTGAGCTGACTTGCCTGCTCCAGTGTCAGGTTTTGTGACAGACGGAGCTCTTTGACGCGCTTGCCAAGGGCGAGCGGTTGTACGGTTGACTCTATATTGTTGCTGTTGATCTTCATCGGGCTCGTAGCTCTCTCCTGTTTGAACCTATGGTACTGATCGAAGGTGATGAAAGAAACGGAATCGTAAAAATTCTCGTATCGGATCTGTGTGTTTCGTAAAAGAAACTTTTTGTTGAATAAGAGAATCGACGCTGGTAATTTCGCCTCCAAATTTTATCTAGGATCCGCCATTTGCTGTCTAGCTCCCTAGCTGGGTTAGCAGTCGTGTCTCTAGTCAGCGGCGCGGTTCGCATCCGCCGTAAGGGTTTAAGCCAACTTTTTAGGAGTCGCATATGAGCGTCGCATCAAACTACAAATTCTCAACCTCGCATGAGTGGGTCAGTCTTGAAGAGGATGGCGTTGTCACTCTGGGCATTTCGGATCATGCCCAAGAGGCGCTTGGTGACCTGGTGTTTGTTGAGCTGCCAGAGGTCGGAGCGACATTCGGTAGAGGCGAGGATTTTGGTGTAGTTGAATCTGTAAAGGCAGCGTCGGATCTCTATGCGCCGGTCAGTGGCGAGGTGATTGAGGTGAATACTGAACTGGAGGATGCGCCTGAGCTTCTCAACAGCGAACCT
>DATHZN010000059.1:0-7651 GCA_035458585.1 Marinobacterium sp.
GCTCAACGCTCAGAATATCAATCTGGTCGGTTTGGCCACGAGCGGTCTGGAATACATTCCAGTGGCCTAACTTTTTTTCCTTCCTGCAGTAGATGTCGGTCAGCGTTTTTTAATTTTCAGATGGCAGCTATGTGCCGAAAATACTCATTTTCCTTCCCAGTGACCTTTCCCCGAAAAACTAGACCATGACCTCGATGAGATTTCCATTTAACCTAAAGGGATGGAGATCTCGATATGAAGAAGCGTTACAGCGAAGAACAGATCATTAAAGCGATCAAAGAACACGAGGCAGGTGCCAAAGTAGACGATATTTGTCGGCAGTTGGGTATCTCTTCAGGCACGTTCTACAACTGGCGTAGCAAGTATGCTGGATTGGAAGTAAACGAAGCTAAGCGGTTACGTGAGCTGGAAGCTGAGAACAACAAGTTGAAGAAGCTCTTGGCTGAGAAGCTACTAGAAGTCGATGCCATGAAGGATGTGCTCTCAAAAAAGTGGTGAAGGCCACTCAGCGAAAGCAGGTGGTCATACATCTGATGCAAGATCATAAAATATCCGAACGAGCTGCTTGTCGATTGGCGGGTATTCGCCGATCAAGTTTTCGTTATAAGGCAGTGCCTCGCGATGATGCAGAGCTTAGGGCTCGGCTCAAAGAGTTAGCAGCGAAGCAGTCCGCATACGGGTATCTAATGCTTCACAGTCTCCTAAAAACCGAGGGCCTTGTAATAAATAAGAAGCGAACTTATCGGATCTACACGGAGGAAGGGCTTCAGGTACGGACTAAGAAGCGTAAGAAGCTGACGCGACCAAGACAGCCGTTGGAGCTGCCGACTTCGGTGAACCAACGCTGGTCGATGGATTTTGTATCTGATCAGCTTGCTGGTGGGCGACGCTTCCGAGTTTTGAATGTTGTTGATGACTACTCGCGAGAGATGATTGGACAGCTCGTATCTATATCCATCAGCGGACGTCAGGTGTCACGCTTCCTATCTCAACTCATTGAGCAACGAGGCAAGCCGAAGAAAATCATCTGTGACAACGGTACCGAGTTCACGAGCAAAGCCATGTTCTTCTGGAGCAAAGAAACTTCAGTGCAGCTTGGCTTTATTCAACCAGGCAAGCCAACTCAGAATGCATTCGTTGAGAGCTTGAACGGTAAATTCAGGAATGAGTGTCTGAATCAGCACTGGTTCCGCACTCTTGATGAAGCAAAATATGAAATAGACCAGTGGAGAGAGCACTACAACACAGTACGTCCACACAGTGCTCTCGGATATGTGTCACCAGAGGAGTTCGCTAGGCAGGCAGCGTAACAAAAATCTCATCGAAGGATTGGTACAAACCTAGGGGAAAGGTCAGTATCTGGAGGTGCTTCAAGCGATGCGAAGAGAGCTTTGGGCTGCTATCGACACCGCCTGCTGTGCGTGCTGATCTTTGAGGTCGCTGGAAACAGCTGTTGTTGGCATTGTAGGATCTCAGGTTTGAGATGCCTGCTAAGTTTTTGTGGCGACTTACTTTATCTGACGGGTTGTACGAAAAAGTAGTAATCCGTTTCGCGAATCAGCTTAAATCCGTCATCAAAACGATCAACATTGAACCACCATTGAGCGATCCTCTCTGCCTCATCTGGACACCCAGCTTCATAGACAAAATATCGGTCTTTGTGATCTTTAATCGTGACGGTTTTTTCTAGAGGAGCGGTTCGGCGTTTACCATCTCCGTATGACTCTACGTAGAGCTTTTCGAACATACATTAGGCTCCAGAAACGCTGCAGCGATGATTGCAAATTTTCATCTGAAGAACTGAGAGGTATCCGCCGGGTTAACCAATAAAACGGCGATCTCGATATTCAACATCAATATAGTGAAGAGTATAGCTCGGATGAGCTGAATACTATGAAAATCTTATTCATTGAAGTGTATTGCGATCCAGAATACGCCTCTTGCTCGGTTGAGTGTCTATTTCATGATGGCTAGGTGTGAAGCGCCTCTCATAACAAAATCGTCTTAAAAGCCACAGAATGCACGAGTGTCCCGTGCTATGCTAGTCAAAACTAGAGCGATAGGGATATTACTCACATCAGCACTAATAAGTATAATTGTTGGGTGGCACATGAGTGATGAGAACCTTTCAGACATCCCCAAAGAGCAATTCAGTCCAAGGCTCGCCAGCATGGGGGGCTATTTAATAGAGGGTGACCTCGAGTCCGACCTTATCCGTCTGGGGCAGACAGATTCAATTAAGCATCGACTGCAATTGCGGGATGATTTGATTGAGACGCTCAAACGTTGTGACGTTTTCTAAAATAACGAAAGTTAGTCCCTGCTGAACCTAATACGACGCTGAGCGAGCGTATTTACAGCTGCCAATAACAGCCTCGCCTGTCGTGTCGTGGTTAACTGCATTCGCTTTAAGATTGGAACTCGCCGCATTAATACCAATGACTTTCATAGCTTGGTAGTCGCATATGATGCACCGCGTTTTGCATCTTTGGTTTACGCCACAAAAATTATTGCCACCAACGGATCGCAGCTGAGTAACAGTTAAACGTTCGTTTACCCTTGTTAAACAGCAGCACTCGTCCGCATCGATCATATCCTCCATCGGCCTGTTAATGCTTATCAGTAGTGAGCTGGTCGGCCGAGCCCAGTGACGAGAACGCCTCTATCGACTATACCTAAATGACATTATGCAATTGTGTGTGGGTCAGATTGATGAAAGACATTCGCCTGAATCCTGCTCTGGACTCGTTTTTAGGAAAAGCCTTGGTTCAGTCCGCGAGTGTAATGATCTGGATATCCAACACAGAAAAAGAGTGCGTCTTTTTCAACCAATCGTGGCTCAAGTTTCGCGGCCGGAGCTGCGATCAGGAGTACGGGTACGGTTGGGCAGAGGGTGTGCACCCCGACGACTACGATCGCTGTCTTGATATATTCATAAAAGCCTTCGATCGGAGGGAAGAGTTCTCTATGGACTATCGTTTGCAAAGGTCCGATGGAGAGTACCGTTGGATTCGTGATGACGGCGCACCCTACACCGATACGGATGGTATTTTCGCTGGATACATCGGTTGTTGTTACGATATCCACCGTGAGATAGAGGCTCTGCGGTCGATTGAGGCCAGCGAGCAGTTGACGCGTGATCGAGAACAAGAGCACATCAGCACTCTTGAAAGTATGCAGGTGGGTGTAGTGGTGCATGCCTCCGACACGAGTATTCTCTATGCCAATGCCGCTGCAAGCGACATCCTTGGCCTCTCACCTGATCAGCTTAAAGGGAAACAAGCCATTGATCCGCGTTGGCAATTTGTCTATCCCAACGGACAGTCTATGCCTCTGGATGCTTACCCGGTCAACATTGCCATCGTCACTCGACGGGATTTGAAGGACTATGAGCTGGGTATTGTTGTACCCGATAGTCCGAATTTAACTTGGGTAAATGTGAATGCCCGGCCACTGTTCACGCAGAATGGTCAGGTCAAAAAAATTGTCGTCAGTTTCGTCGATATCACGGAACGTAAGCAGACTGAGATCAAACTTCAGGCCAGTGAGGCGAGATTGCTGGCCGCCACCAGTGCGGCTGGTATAGGTATCTGGGAGTACGATATCGAAACAGACGAGCTCGTGTGGGATGATCGGATGTTTGAACTCTATGGTTGTCGTAAGGAAAATTTTGTTAGTGCTTACGGCACTTGGCAAAGTTCAGTCTTGGCAGATGATCTTGACGTCGCTACACGCAAGCTACAGCGTTCTATTGAGAAAGGAACCATTTTTACTGCCGAGTTTCGCGTGACTCACGAAGATGGTTCAACTCACTGGATCAGTGCGTACGGGCACCCACTGCGTAATCAAGATGGTCGGGTGATTAAAATGTACGGTACGAACCAAAATATTGATGCGGTGCGCGATAACGAACGCATGCTTCGTGAGGCTCTGGAAAAGGCCGAGCAGTCCACCAAAGGACTTATTGACCTTGCTCGCAAACGGTCGTTGGTTTACGGGATGGTCGCGCATGAACTGCGCACCCCGATTTCCGCTATTTCAATGATGGTCGACCAGGATGACGACAGCAGCTGGCTAGATCACCGGCCAACCGTTGGTAAATTCACCCGAGATCTTCTGTATACGCTGGATGATATGCGTCTTTTGGTGAACCCGTCGCGGCGCCGCGAGATACGGCTCGATAACTTTACGCTGCAGGAGTTGATGAACCAAATTCGAGCCTCCACTGCATCGACGGTTGCGGCGACGCACTTCAACTTTCATGCCGATACCGTTCTAGACACTATTTCTCAGACGGATCTTATAAGCTGTGACATGTATCGGCTAAAAGTGGCTGCAACAAATTTGGTAAAAAACGCCTGCTTACACTCTGAGGGCAAGAATGTTTGGATTCGTACTAGAGACGAGCACCGTGATAACAGGGTCTATCTGACGCTTGAAGTTGAGGATGATGGTAGAGGGGTTAGTCCCGACCATATACCTAACCTGTTTAAACCTATGGAGCGGGGGATAACAGCAGCGGAGGGTACTGGGCTCGGTTTGTATATCGCCAGAAGTTGGATTGAAGATATAGGTGGGACTTTGGAGTATGAGCCTAGATCAGGGGGCGCTCGTTTTATTGTCAGCGTACCGATTGAAATTGTAGAGGATAAACCGAGCGATCAGACCGAGGTTCACTCCGCAGAGGGAGAGACCAAAACAGTGCTCTCAGATATCAAATCGATGCGTGTGCTCTTTGCAGAGGATGAGGCGACCCTTAGGATGCTTGGTCAGGTGATTCTGAGAAAAATCTTTAAAGATATCGATGTTGCAGAAGATGTTGATCAAGGAATTGAAGCCTTGGGTCGCGACCATCAACTCATCCTGACCGACTACTATATGCCGGGCGGCAATGGCACACGCCTCATCCAGACAGCAAGAGAACGAGGGTTCGATGGAATTATCATCGGTGTGACCGCCGCCACTATTGGGGATCAGATGGCTGAGATGCTCTCAGCAGGCGCTGATGGGGTGATTGATAAACCGCTCACATCTGAAAAGCTGCTCAAGACTCTAGATGAAATACTGACAAGAGGCCGAGCATCAAGAGAAAGGTGACCCACTTCGTTGTTATTCACCAGCCGCCAATTTTCTAACCTCACTTCAATTATTGAAGTTGATCAGGCCCCTCAATGATCAGATTGATTAACTCAATCTTCAGACGGTTCTGAAATTCACGCTGTTTCGTTATAACTTGACTGTATATGAGGTTGATATCAGGCCGTAACTCTACCAGATTAACTAGCCAGTTTGTTAGTGGTCGATTCCAGCCTTAAAAGAGGCTAGTATCCAACTCAAGCCGCCCAAGGTCGCATCGCTGAACCAGTAGCAAGCTTTAATGCGTAAGCGTCGCTGTTAGATAACAATAAACATAGATCAGAGTCAGACAATGAAAAATAAATCACTTCTCGCGATCTCTATCGCACTCGCCTCACAGACCTCATTTGGGGCGGGTTTCTACCTCAAAGAGCAATCGATAGTTTCCCAGGGCGCGGCGTTTGCCGGAGCCGGTGCACGCACTGATTCTGCATCAAGCGTCTATTTCAATCCGGCCGGTACAGCAGGGATGGAGAGTATGCTGGAGGGTGGGGCACATGTGCTTATTCCTGATCAAAAGGTTACAGGTACGGCTGGCATTGGTGCGCTCTCTACTGCTGCGCAGGAGCCTTTAGATACGAAACTAATTCCAAACTTTTACTACACTCGGCCTATGGCTGGAGGTGTGGTTGGAGTAGGTGTTAGCGCACCTTACGGCTCAACTAATGAGTACGATAGTAATTTTGTGGGCGCTCTGGATTCTTACTACACAAGCCTCAAGACCATCGATCTGTCTGCATCCTTTGCAAAAGAACTTAGCGATAAAGTGAGAGTCGGTGCTGCTTTGGTTTACCAGACTGCCGATATCGAACAGCGTAAGCTTGTATCTTCAGTTTTACTGGGTAATGCAACAACCAGCACAGCGACTTTAAAAGGTGACTCCTCTACGCTGACGTACACCCTAGGTGCTCAGTTTGATTTAGATAACGGCGGCATTATTGGCTTGAGCTACAAGCCAGCCGTTGATCAGAAGATAAAGGGGACGAACAGCATATCGCAGAATTTCAACCTGCCGGTATCTGGAATCGGGGCCATTCCCATATCTGCAGGCACCTACAACGCCAGTGGTACTCTAAAACTACCTAATCAGGTGTCTGCGTCGGCAGTGCTGCCCATCTCTGAGCAGACAGATCTACTTTTCGATGTGACTCGCTACGGGTGGAGTGCTTACAATAACCTTACTGTGAACACTCAATGGGGCGCCCCGCTAGGCACACAACCGAGCGTCTCGGCTCAGAATTACAAGGACACCACTTCCTTCGCACTCGGAATGGAGCATCGCTACAACGATAGTCTTACTGTTAGGGCTGGTGTACATTTCGATCCAACACCGACCAACAACACTGATCGAAGCTTCAGTACACCGGATGGAGACCGCACTTGGCTGGCAGTGGGAGCATCCAAAAAGCTCGAGAATGGTTGGATTTGGGATGTCGCTTATACCCACATCGATGTCGACGATACCTCTCTGAATCGTCAGGTTGCTACGGGTGTGTTTGCGCGTGCAGAAGCCGAATCCAGTTTCAATATCCTCTCCATTGGCGTGCGGATTCCATTCTAAGTCATGCACCTAACAGAACGCTTTTTTAATCAGAGCGAAACAGTCCCTGACCGGGTCTGTTTCGCTTCACGTGTCGCCAATGGCTGGAATAGACTGACCTGGAGTGAATCAGCCCAGTTGGTTAGGTCAGCCATGGCTGGCCTACGGAATGCAGGTGTCAGGCCTGGAGACCGAGTCGTCCTGCTGTGCGAAAACCGGCCCGAGTGGGCAATATTCGATCTGGCCATCATGGGAGTTGGGGCGTTGGTTGTTCCCGCCTACACCACTCACTCGCGAGCTGATTTGAGCCACATCTATGATTTGGTTACGCCCTCGGCGCTGATCGTTTCGAGTAAGGCACTGGCGACTCGAGCGATCGAAGCTACGGAGGATTACCGAGGAATCGAACAGATCTGGGCACTGGAAGCAGAGCTTCTTGACCACCCGGATGTTCGCCCCTGGAGTGATCTGCTGGAGTCAGACGCTGAGGGTCAGACTGTAGAGCCGGGGAACCCCGACAATACCTGCTGCCTGATCTTTACCTCGGGCACCAGTGGTCTTCCAAAGGCTGCAATGCTGACCCACCGCTCTATAGGTGCCAATTTGGATGCAGCCACGCGCCTGCTGACGGAGTTGGGTGTGGGTTACGACGATCGATTTCTCTCATTCCTGCCAATGGCCCATGCCTACGAACATATGGCGGGACTGCATCTACCGATTTCGCTCGGCTCGGAGCTCTGGTTTTGTGAATCAACCGATAAACTGCAGCAGTATTTGCAGGAGGCTAAGCCAAGCATGGCGACGGCTGTTCCCCGCCTGTATGACCTGTTACATGCCCGTATCACAGCTCAGGTAAAGAAAGCTTCGCCGACCCGTCAGCGGCTCTTTAATAAGGCGGTGAGCCTGGGTCGAAAACGCTTGAGTGGTGAGAAGTTATCGCTATTTGAGAGCCTCTTGGACAAACTCTTGGATCGT
>DATHZN010000060.1:0-91540 GCA_035458585.1 Marinobacterium sp.
AGAGATCTGTTTTGCCACGTCTGATAGAGCGCGCGGACCTGTGCGGCAAGCTCCTCTGACTGTGCAAAGGCGTCAAGTAGGTGTCGATGGTAGTCGCGTTTGAGAAGGCGTTGATGTTCATGCTGTCCATGAATATCGACCAGCAGTTCGCCCAGTTCTCTAACCCGTGCTAGCGGACAGGGGTGACCATTGACGTAACTTCGGCTGCGACCATCCTCAGTTAACGTGCGGCGAAGCAAGCACTCACTATCATCTTCGGCCTCAAGTTCATTGCTAAGTAACCACTCTTTCGCTTCTGGCAATTTACTGATATCGAACAGAGCGCTGATCTCAGCACGTTTAGCTCCCGCACGCACTGCATCGCTCTCAGCGCGTTTTCCCAGAGCCAAACCGAGTGCATCCAACATGATGGACTTGCCGGCTCCCGTCTCACCACTGACAACGGTCATACCGTTTTTCAGCTCCAGATCAAGGGACGATACGATGGCGTAGTTGCGAATACTGAGCAGCGTTAACATAGATAATGCCTGTGCGTTTATACAGTACTTTATTTTTAATCCAAAGCGATGAACTGTGCAAGCGTACAGTGAAAAAAAGTTGGGTATCAGGGTTGAATCATTGCCAGCTTAGCCCCAAATAGCAGTCATGTTAGAAATGTTTTGGAGATTAATGGTATGTCCAACGAAGAGCAGAAAGTCCCTGAAGTTGAGATTGAAGAGCAGGCGGTTGGCGAGCCTACAACTGAAGCTGTAGAAGCTGAGGAGCCAACTGTTGAATCTTTGACCGAGGCTTTGGCCGAAGCTGAGGCTACCATTGCAGATTTACAGAAGCAGCTCGCTGAACTTGAGCCTCGTGCACAGGCGGAGATTATGAATCATCGCCGTCGAGCTGAGCAGGAGGTCGAGAAAGCACGTAAGTTTGCACTGGAGCGCTTTACTCACGAACTTTTGCCCGTGGTGGATAGCCTCGAGCGTGCCATAGAGGCCGCTACAAGCGAAGACGAGGCGGTTAAAGCACTACGTGAAGGCGTAGAGATGACTCACAAGATGTTCCTCGATGGTGTATCAAAATTCAACGTTGAGGTGGTTAATCCCCACGGAGAGGTTTTCAACCCGGAGCACCATCAGGCAATGTCGATGGTCGATGCAGGTGAAGCTGAGCCCAATACGGTTGTCGCTGTCATGCAGAAGGGTTACCTACTCAATGGCCGCCTGATTCGTCCCGCAATGGTGATGGTTGCAAAAGGTTAATTTGAGTCACTTGAAATAGCGATTTCTAAACCCATATAGGGTTTAAGGTTAAAAAATTTGTTTCTTCGGCGATGCCGAAGTCCTAGATAGATTGGAGATAAACATGGGTAAGATTATCGGTATTGACCTGGGTACCACCAACTCCTGTGTCGCAGTACTTGACGGCGAAAAGACTCGCGTTATTGAAAACGCTGAAGGCGATCGCACCACACCATCAATTATTGCCTACACCAACGACGGTGAAACTCTGGTAGGTCAGTCAGCTAAGCGTCAGGCGGTCACCAACCCCGACAATACGCTGTTTGCTATCAAGCGTCTGATCGGTCGTCGTTTCGAAGACGACGTGGTTCAGAAAGATATTAAAATGGTGCCTTATAAAATCGCAAAAGCGGACAACGGTGACGCTTGGGTAGAGGTTAAAGGCAACAAAATGGCACCGCCGCAGGTCTCTGCAGAAGTGCTGAAGAAGATGAAAAAGACAGCTGAGGACTTCCTTGGTGAGCCAGTAACTGAAGCTGTTATCACAGTTCCAGCATACTTTAACGACTCTCAGCGTCAGGCGACTAAAGATGCCGGTCGTATCGCAGGCTTAGAAGTTAAACGTATTATCAACGAGCCAACTGCAGCTGCGCTGGCCTACGGCTTGGATAAAGGTGCGGGTGATCGCACAATCGCTGTTTACGACCTTGGTGGTGGTACTTTCGATATCTCAATCATCGAGATCGCGGATGTTGACGGTGAGCACCAGTTCGAAGTGCTGGCAACCAACGGCGACACCTTCCTTGGTGGTGAAGACTTCGACCTCGCAGTGATCAACTATCTGGCTGCTGAATTCAAGAAGGAGTCTGGTATCGATCTGCACAACGATCCTCTGGCGCTTCAGCGCTTGAAGGAAGCGGGTGAAAAGGCGAAGGTTGAACTGTCGACTTCACAGTCAACAGACGTGAACCTGCCTTACATTACGGCGGATGCAACAGGTCCTAAGCACCTTAATGTGAAACTTAGCCGCTCTAAGCTTGAGTCGCTGGTGGAAGATCTGGTACAGCGCTCACTGGAGCCTTGCCGCATCGCACTGCAGGATGCTGGCCTGTCTACTTCTGAAATTCAGGACGTTATCCTGGTGGGTGGTCAGACACGTATGCCAATGGTTCAGGCGAAAGTGGCTGAGTTCTTCGGTAAGGAGCCACGTAAAGACGTGAACCCTGACGAAGCAGTAGCGATGGGCGCAGCGATCCAGGGTGCGGTTCTCTCAGGTGACGTGAAAGACGTACTTCTCCTGGACGTGACTCCACTGACACTGGGTATCGAGACCATGGGCGGCGTTGCTACACCGCTGATTGATAAGAACACAACCATCCCGACTCGCAAGTCGCAGGTATTCTCTACTGCAGAAGACAACCAGACTGCGGTTACGATTCATGTTGTGCAGGGTGAGCGTAAGCAGGCGGGTCAGAACAAATCGCTGGGTCGATTCGATCTGGCCGATATTCCGCCAGCTCCGCGCGGTGTGCCACAGGTTGAAGTTACCTTCGATATCGATGCAAACGGTATCCTTAACGTATCGGCTAAAGATAAAGCAACTGGCAAAGAGCAGTCGATCATCATTAAAGCCTCATCTGGTCTAAGCGATGATGAGATCGATAAGATGGTGCAGGATGCAGCTGCTCACGCTGAAGAGGACAAAAAGTTCGAAGAGCTGACTGCAGCGCGTAACCAAGGTGACGCGATGGTTCATACTGCTCGCAAGACCATGAAAGATGCCGGCGACAAGGCGTCTGAAGAGGAGAAAGCGGCGGTTGAAACAGCGATCACTGAGCTTGAAGAGGCTCTGAAAGGTAGCGATAAAGCCGCGATCGAAAGCAAGACTGAAGCGCTCACTGAGGCTATCTCAGCTATCGCTCAGAAGATGTACGCAGAGGCTGCACAGGCCGAAGGCGGTGCACAGGCTGAAGACGCTCCTCGCGATGCCGGTGATGATGTAGTGGATGCTGAATTCGAAGAAGTCAAAGACGACAAGAAGTAATTCAGAGCCCTAATATTTGATCTGAGATACAACGCGGGAGCGAGAGCTCCCGCGTTGTCACATCTGAGAAATGAGTTGTAAACCTAATCGGATGAACACGGATTATGGACAAACAGGACTACTATGAGCTGCTAGGTGTATCACGCGATGCATCCGCCAGTGATATCAAAAAAGCCTATCGTCGTCTGGCGATGAAGCATCATCCCGATCGGAATCCGGATGATAAGGAAGCCGAGCTGAAGTTTAAAGAGCTTAGCGAGGCTTACGAAGTGCTCTCCGATGCGCAGAAGAAGGCAGCTTACGATCAGTACGGGCATGCCGGCGTTGATGGTCAGAGCGGCTTTGGTGGAGGCGGTTTTGAGGGTGGCTTCTCCGACATTTTCGGTGATGTCTTCGGGGATATTTTTGGAGGAGGTGGCGGTGGTCGCCGCCGTTCCAATGTACGCCGTGGCGCCGACCTGCGTTACAACCTCGATCTAACATTGGAAGAGGCGGTGCGTGGCTGTGAGAAGACCCTCAAAGTGCCCACCTATGTTGGTTGTGAGCCCTGTAACGGTTCGGGCGCAAAACCCGGTACCAGCGCTAAGACTTGTGGTACCTGTGGTGGTGTCGGTCAGGTGCGGATGCAGCAGGGGTTTTTCTCGGTGCAGCAGACCTGTCCCGCCTGTCGCGGTGAGGGTAAGGTGATAAGCGACCCTTGCAGCAGCTGTCATGGCCAGGGGCGTGTAGAGAAGACGAAAACGCTCTCGGTTAAGATTCCCGCCGGCGTTGATACTGGAGACCGTATTCGCCTATCTGGCGAGGGTGAAGCGGGAAGTCATGGTGGGCCCGCAGGCGATCTTTATGTTCAGGTGAACGTGCGTCAGCACCCAATCTTTGAACGCGACGGTCAACACCTGTATTGTGAAGTGCCAATTAGCTTTGTTGATGCAGCATTGGGCGGTGAGCTCGATGTACCGACGCTGGACGGACGTGTGAAACTGAAGATTCCAGCAGAGACGCAGACCGGCAAGCTGTTCCGTCTTCGCGGGAAAGGCATTAAACCCGTGCGCGGTGGTGCTCAGGGCGATTTGATGGTTAAAGTGGTGGTGGAAACCCCAGTAAGCCTTACTAACCGCCAAAAAGAGCTGCTCAAAGAGTTTCAGAGTGAAACTGAAGGCCACTCGAAGCATGCGCCAAAATCACACGGCTTCTTTGACTCGGTGAAGAAGTTTTTTGAGGATATGACCTGAGGTCAGTATGCAGCAGCAAGCAGTAGACGAGGTATGGCAGGCGCTTCAGTCCGAAGCGCGCACTGAGATGGGGCGTGAGCCGCTGCTCAGCAGTTTTTATCATGCCACCATTGTGAGCCATAGCTCGCTGCGTGCAGCGCTATCCTATCTGCTGGCCGAGAAATTGTCTGATGCAGTTGTTTCGGCCGTTGCGATGCGGGAGATCTTTGAAACTGCATACGAGAGTCGCCCGGAGCTGATTCAATGTGCATGTGCAGACCTACTGGCGGTTTATACTCGCGATGCGGCTGTGAATGATTACAGTACCGTGCTGCTCTACCTGAAGGGCTTTCATGCACTTCAGGCTTACCGTGTGGCGCACCATATGTGGAGCTCGGGGCGTAAAGGGCTTGCAAAATATGTCCAGAGCCGCATGAGCTCGGTGTTTCAGGTCGATATACATCCTGCGGCTAAAATTGGTCGTGGCGTTATGTTTGACCATGCAACTGGCATCGTAGTCGGTGAAACCTGTGTTATCGAAGACGAGGTCTCCATTCTGCAGTCGGTTACTCTGGGTGGAACAGGTAAGGAGTCGGGTGATCGTCACCCGAAAATTAGAGCGGGTGTTTTGATTGGCGCCGGTGCTAAGATTCTCGGCAATATTGAAGTGGGCGAGGGCGCCAAAGTGGGCGCTGGTAGCGTTGTACTCGATCCGGTTCCTGCCCATACCACGGTGGCGGGAGTACCGGCGCGTATTGTTGCTTGCACCCAGTCTGACAAGCCCGCTTTGGATATGGACCAGGGTCTGAATGGTCGACCCGTCGACGAATAGATCGTTTCCTAAAGGATTTACAGATGATACGTGTAGCGGTAACCGGCGCAGCCGGTCGTATGGGGCGCACCCTAATCGAGGCAGTGAATCAGGCTGAGGGTCTGGTGCTCTCAGCAGCGATTGTTGAGCCGGGTAGTTCGCTTGCAGGAGCTGATGCTGGTGAGCTGGCAGGTCAGGGAAAACTTGGTGTGAAACTGAGCGATTCGCTGACGGCCGTTCTGAATGACTTTGACGTACTTATCGACTTTACGGCACCGGCTGTGACCATGACTAACGTTGAGACGTGCAGTGCTGCCGGTAAGAAGATGGTGATCGGTACGACGGGCCTTAGTGACGAGCAGAAAGCACAGCTTCAGATGGCAGCGGAAAAGAGTGCCATTATGTTTGCATCGAACATGTCGGTTGGGGTTAACCTCTGTTTTAAGCTTTTGGAAGTTGCGGCTAGAGCGTTGGGCGACGATGGCGGCTACGATATCGAAATCATTGAGGCTCACCATCGCCATAAAGTGGACGCTCCTTCGGGTACAGCACTGAGAATGGGTGAGGTTGTAGCGGATGCCTTGGGTCGCGACCTGAAAGAGTGCGCTGTCTATGGTCGTCAGGGTCAGACGGGTGCACGTCCAGAGAAGCAGATCGGCTTCGAGACAATTCGCGCAGGTGATGTCGTCGGTGATCACACCGTTTTATTTGCCACAGAGGGCGAACGAATTGAGATAACACATAAGGCGTCGAACCGCATGACGTTTGCCAAAGGGGCGGTTCGTGCTGCGGGGTGGTTAAAAGATCGTGAAACAGGTCTTTTTGATATGCAAGATGTCCTCAATTTAAGGTAGACTAGCTACGTTGTTGTTCCTTTTTAGAGCCCGCCCCGGGAAACCGCGGCGGGCTTGTTTTCATTTGGTGTTTGGAACTTAACTAAACAAAAAAACCGGCACTTGCCGGTTTTTCTTAGACTACAGTGTAGGCGTTACCCCTCTGCTCACAAGCCTCCCAGGCGAGACTTACCGGGATTCAAAGTCTGAGAACTAACTCTGCTTCGCGTCTTCGTTGTCTGCATGCGGGTCCACCAACACCTCAGCGAGACTTGAGCGCGAAAGCTCTCCTTGCAGATGACCCTCATCGTCCACTACAGGAACAGGATGATCCGATTCGAGTGTCTCGGGAATGACCGTTTCGAGTACCGCATCGCTGGAAATAGTGGAGACCTCATCGAGGTCAGCCTGCTCCCAAGTATAATCGGCGTGGCCACTTGCGGCCTCCTCTTCAAGCCACTCCTGAGTCGCTACCCCCTGGAACTGACCTTGATCAGAGACCAAGTAGCCATAGTTATAGGGGCCTGCCTTCATCTGTTTCAGCGCTTCACCAATGGTCTCTGCGGTAATTCGATTTGCTGGCTCCTTCATCACCGTTTCGACCGTCAGCGCACGCGCGCGGTTAACATCTTTGACGAAGGCCTCTACATAGTCGTCTGCGGGGTGGAGTAGAATCTCCTCGGGCTCTCCCTGCTGGACCAGCAGTCCGTCCTTTAGAATAGCGATGCGGTCTCCAAGACGCAGGGCCTCATCGAGATCGTGAGTGATGAAAATGATGGTCTTATGCAGAGTCTGCTGGAGTTCTATCAGCTGATCCTGCATCTCAGAACGAATGAGAGGGTCGAGTGCCGAAAACGCCTCATCCATCAATAGGATCTCAGCATCGGTGCAGAGTGCGCGCGCCAGACCAACCCGCTGCTGCTGGCCTCCCGAAAGCTGCGAGGGATACTGTTCTTCATACCCTTTCAGGCCGACAGTCTCGAGCCACTCACGCGCTTTGTTGTGTCGTTCATCCTTATCGATACCCTGGATTTTGAGACCGTAAGCAACGTTTTCGATAACGGTGTAATGAGGCATCAGACCAAAGCGCTGAAAGACCATCGACATCTTATGGCGGCGGAACTGTTCGAGCTCTTTCTTGCCAAGCTTCATCACGTCGGTGCCTTCAACGATGATTTCACCTGCGGTCGGTTCAATCAGACGGTTGAAGTGACGGATAAGGGTGGATTTGCCCGAGCCTGAAAGCCCCATGATGACAAAAATCTCACCGCGTTTGATCTCCAGATTGATCTCTTTGAGGCCAACCGTATGCCCGGTATCGGCGAGAATCTCATCCTTACTTCGGCCCTCTTTAACAAGAGGCATTACAGTGTCAGGTTTTTCACCGAAAATTTTGTATAGGTCTCTAACCTGAATTAACGTATCAGTCATGGCCACCCCCAAGATGGGCCTGCGTCCGCTTGCCATAGGCTTGAGAGACACGGTCGAAGATAATTGCCAACACCACAATCGCAAGCCCGTTTAGCAAACCGATAGTGAAGTACTGGTTGGTAATTGATTTCAATACAGGTTGTCCCAGACCTTTCACGCCGATCATCGATGCGATTACGACCATCGCCAGGGCCATCATTATCGTCTGGTTGATGCCGGCCATAATGGTTGGCATGGCCAGAGGAAGTTGCACACCCAATAGACGCTGTCGACCGTTGGCACCATAGGCAGTGGCGGCCTCTAGTACCTCTTTGTCGACGAGTCGAATGCCAAGATTTGTCAGGCGGATAACCGGCGGAATAGCGTATATCACCACGGCAATCACGCCAGGGATACGCCCGATACCGAGCAGCATGACAACTGGAATGAGGTAGACGAATGCTGGCATGGTTTGCATGATATCGAGCATCGGTGTGACGGTCGCTTGGACCCGGTTGGATCGTGCCATCGCAATACCTACGGGGATCCCAACAATGATGGCAATCAGCGTACATACTGTGATGATACTCATCGTTCGCATGGTGTCGTCCCACATACCGAAGTAGCCAACGACAACCAGAGATACCGCAACGCCAATAGTCAGTTTAACCGAGCGACTGGCTGCGTAAGCGAGGCCAGCAATGACCCCTAGGACGATCCACCAGGGGCTATTCAGGAGTAACTTTTCAAACCATATTAGAAAAGTAAGTAAAGGGTCGAAAAATGCTTCGATTGAATCGCCATACTCGCGAGAAAAGTCACGATATGCGCCATCCAATGTTTTTCGGATTGTCAGCAGTGTGCTTCGATCCAGCTCAGGGATATCCGTCAACCAGGATTTCTCTGCCATATTTACCTCAGAACGTTAAATAGAAACGCCCCACCTCTCTCAAGGCGGGGCGTGTTAAAACGACTACTCCAAATTGTTAGAGAGCGCTTTCAACTTTTTCTGCCTGCTCTGCTGTCAGCCAGGACTTCCAGATATCAGCGTGCTCAACCAGGAAGTTCTCCGCAGCGTACTCTCCATCCGCCTGATTCTCATCCATCCATGCCAGTAAGCTGTTTAGCTGCGGGTTGGTGAATGAGCGGTTGCCCAAATATTCAACAACCTCAGGAGCGCGTTGTTGGAGTTCGGCAGTGGTGTAGGTGTAAACCGGAGACTCCGGGTACATAGAGGGTTTTGGGTCAGCACAGTCAGCCTGTGTCAGGCAGCTCAGGAAGTGCTCGGCATCTACGCCCGAGCCGAAATCAACTTTAACCATCTCGTATTTACCGAGGATCGCAGTTGGTGCCCAGTAGTAACCGAACCACCCCTCACCCCGCTCATATGCACGAGCAATTGAGCCGTCTAGACCTGCTGCTGAACCGGGGTCAACCAACTCAATATTTGCCTCGCCGAGACCCAGTGCCTTATGCAGATGGTTTCCTGAGATCTGACAACCCCAACCTGCAGGGCAGCCGATAAAGGCGCCTTTAGTGTCATCTTCTGGGTGCGGAAACAGATTTGCATTCGCTTTGATACCTTCAATGGTAGCAAGGCTCGGGTCCTTATCAACCATGTATTTAGGTACCCAGAAGCCCTCTTCACCACCGTCACTAAACACTTTGCCCGCAACTGCAAGCTGACCATCCTCAACACCTTTGGCCAGACCGTCCTTGAACGAGTTGGTCCACAGTTCTGGGGCAATATCGGGCTGCTGCTTTTCGATCATCGAAGTTGAGGTTGGGACAGTGTCGCCAGGCACAAGTTCGGCGTTACAGCCAAAGGCATGCTCTAGAATGAAGCGGTCAATGTTGGCAATCAGCGTTGCTGAAGCCCAGTTCATATCTGCGATCTGTACATCACCACAGCTTCCGTGAGCGCCCGCGAATGCGCCAGAACTTGCTGCTAGCATGGATACGGCGAGAATCTGCTTTTTCATTATTGCTCCTTGCTTTGTACTACTAAATTTGTGTCCATCGCCATTTAGCAAATTGGACATTTGTAACTTGTCTGGTGATACTAACAGCTATAATGTTTAGAGTTCAAACCTTTATAGGTATAAATAGTTATTGCCTAACGAGTGGCTTAGGCATATAAATGCGGCGTCACAATAGAAGTGTTTTTATGAATCAGATCTATCAAGCTCAGGATGTTCTGGTGGCGCTGCGAAAGATCATCCGTGCTACCGATATACAGTCCAAGCGCATTGCTAAAACGTCAGGTTTAACCATCCCGCAGGTGATGGTGTTGCGTGCCATTGGAAGCCTTGGTGACGTCACTGTTAAACGTCTCTCGGCGGATGTCTCGCTTAGTCAGGCGACAGTGACCACTATTCTTAACCGACTCGAAGCACGTGGTATGGTTGTGCGGGTACGCTCGGAGCGCGACAAGCGTATTGTTAACGCACGGCTGCTGCCGCAAGGGCAGCAGATCTTGCAATCGGTGCCTGCACTACTGCATGAGCAGTTTATCGATCGCTTCGACCGCCTTCCCAGTGCTGAACAGCGACAACTCGTGGATACCCTCTCGCAGTTGGCTCGCATGATGGATGCTGAGGGCCTGGATGCGGCGCCCATATTAGATATTGCAGCCGCCACGCCACAAACCTTGGGCTGATTCTATGTACAAGCTGATATTCTTTGTGCCTCCTGACTCCCTCGATGCGGTCAAATCAGCCCTGTTTGCTGCTGGCGCTGGGCGACAGGGTAATTACCAGCAGTGTTGTTGGCAGACCCTTGGTACTGGGCAGTTTTGCCCTGTGTCTGGTGCAAACCCTGCTATCGGTAATGTCGGTAAGCTCGAGCAACTGCAGGAGTGGCGTGTGGAGATGATCTGTGATGCTGGGCACATCCGCGCTGCGGTAGATGCGCTTCTTGAGGCACACCCTTACGAGGAAGTTGCCTATGACCTGTTGGAGCTGGTTGACCCCGCTAACCTCTAATCGACTCGAGTTAAATTGCCGTAAGCACGTATCAAGCAAGTCGCTAACGTGCTGGAGTGTTTAATGCGAGCCCTCATACTCTCTCTACTGTTCATTACCTCACTGCCGTTACAGGCGGGTGAACTGGCACAGCGTGCCGAGCAGATGAATGCCAATGTTATCTTTATGCGTCACGCACTTGCGCCGGGATTCGGCGATCCGGACAACTTTGAGGTAGGTCGTTGCGAAACTCAGCGTAACTTGGATGCACAAGGTCGCCAGCAAGCTCGCGATTTAGGCGTCAGGCTGGCTGCTGAGGGATTTCAATTTTCTCAAATCCTCTCAAGCGAATGGTGTCGCTGTTACGAGACGGCAGACCTCCTAGAACTGGGTGAATGGCAGACCTTCAGCGGCCTTAACTCCTTCTTTCAGGGGCATGCACCGAGAGAGCAGACGCTCTCTAAGTTGAATCAGTATCTCGATAGCTTGAGTAGCGATCAGATGGTGTTGCTGGTGACCCATCAAGTGGTTATCTCCGCTACGACCGGGATATCACCGCCAAGCGGTGGGTTGGTTTTATTCAACTCAAGCACTGGTAAAGCGGAGTCCTGGAGATGGTAATGAAAGGCGTTGCGATCAGTCTGCTTGCTCTGTTTGGTACCAGTCTGGCAGAGGCTTACACGATCGAAAAGGTTGGCGGTGATATCTCCCACCCCTGGGGAGTGGCGCAGGTAAGCGAAACTGATGTCTTGGTGACTGCTCGAGCCGGTGCACTGTTGCGCATCAATCTTGAGACAGGTCTGCAGCGTGCTGTTCGACCTGTACCTCAGGTTGCTAGCTATCGTCAGGGTGGGCTGCTGGATGTGATCTATGATCAGCACTCCGCTCATGTCTATCTCTGTTACTCCAAGCCTGGCACGAATGGCACAGGGCTGGCGATCGCCCAAGGCCGCTTGGAGGATACCAAACTCACCGGCCTGAGAGAGATCTTTGAGTCTAACCACCGCTCAGGATCGGGCGTCCATTTTGGCTGTCGACTAGCGCTTCAAGGCGACTATCTGTTTGCCTCACTGGGCGATCGTGGTGATCGGGACAACGCCCAGAATTTTACCAATCATGCGGGTTCTGTTTTGCGTCTTAATTTAACTCGCCCCGAGCGTGCCAACCAGCAGAGTAGTTGGTTGCCTGAGCACTTCTCAGTGGGTCATCGTAATCCGCAAGGCTTGGCTCTGCAGCCTCAAACCGGTCTTCTCTGGTCCCATGAACACGGGCCACGTGGCGGTGATGAAATCAATCTAATTGAGCAGAATGGCAATTACGGCTGGCCCCTTGTCTCTTACGGGAAGGAGTATATTGGCGGTGAGATTGGGCTGGACTACTCACCTGAGGGATATGTCGACCCGCTGTGGATCTGGGATCCGAGTATTGCGCCCTCGGGTATGACGTTTTACACCGGCCAGATGTTTCCGGAGTGGCAAGGGGATCTGCTGGTCGGCGCTCTCAAATTCGCCAGCATCTATAGAGTAGAGTTTGACCCACAAACCAACAGACCTGTTAACGAAGAGCGTATGTTTAGCGGCGAGTTCGGTCGTGTACGGGATGTAGAAGAGGCGGCCGATGGGAGCCTATTAGTGCTTAGCGATGCACCTAAGGGCGGTCTCTATCGAATCAGTCGCTAATACCTTGAAGTTCAACCCCGAGGGAGGCACTCAGCTCTGAGATCTGTGAGTTCACCCAGTTAGGATTAATGGGTCCCCAGCTCTCAATACGGTACTCGCCCTGGTTATTGCGAGCCGATTCGTCCTGCTGGAACTGACAGACAATACCAATATCGTCGAGATCTTTGATGCTGTCCTGTAGCGTACGCCGGGGCATACCGGTCAGCTTCTGTAGGCCGTTTAGGTTAGTAGGATGCTGTTGAATACACCAGGATATCAAGAGTTTGCGTTGAAAGGCTTTGGCTGATTTGGACTCTTTCAAAGCTGCACCTCGTTTTGGCTTAGCAGTGAGTTTTGGCCCGGCTCGTGCCGGTTCAAGCTGATACGATAGAGTGGAAAGCGTCCGCTCTCTCGGCGATCAGAGAAGAAGCGACGTAGAGCATTCTCTACCGTTGGAAAGGCCAACTGATCCCATGGGATTTCGTCTTCACTGAACAGGCGCACCTCGGAAGATTCGCTGGTGGGCCCAAACTCTGGCTGGAGCAGGCGGGATAGATAGAACATTTGTACCTGATTAACGTGGACGATAGAGGTGAGCGTGTAAAGCGATAGAATCTCGACTTTAGCGAGTGCCTCCTCCCAAGTCTCACGCATCGCTCCTTGTTCAGTTGTTTCGCCGTTTTCCAGAAAGCCGGCCGGCAGTGTCCAGTACCCTAAACGCGGCTCTATGTCGCGCTTGCACAACAGTACGCGGTCTTCGTAAACGGGAAGGCAGCCAGCAATAATGCGAGGGTTTGAGTAGTGGATGAGATCGCAGGCGGTACAGATATGACGTGGCAGGTGGTCGCCTTCTGGGATGCGCAACTCTACAGGGTTGCCGCATTCGCTACAGTAGTTCATGGGTCGCTTTCTACTTCGTCTATTATTGGTCCCCATTGTAGGCTCGAGAAGTTCTCTGCCTCAACCCCAAAGCCTGATTTTAGGCAGTAATGGGTGTAGGATTATCAATATGTTAAAACACATCGAACAGCGCCTTGATGACTACTCTCCCTGGACACTGAGCCGGGATGCGAAAGCGCGTGCCGAGGCTGGCGTCATCTGTCTACTGACCGATGAGACAGTGCCTGAAGTGATTCTGACAGTGCGTGCCGGAGCTCTCTCTACGCATGCAGGAGAGGTGGCGTTTCCGGGGGGGAAACGTGACCCTGAAGACGCTGATCTGCGTGTTACCGCACTGCGTGAAGCGCAAGAGGAGATTGGTGTCGAGCCGCATCAGGTACAGGTGCTGGGTAAACTGAGTCAACTGCTATCAAAACACGAATTAGCAGTGACCCCTTATGTGGGTGTTGTTGCGCCAGACCTGCCGTTGCGACCTAATCCAGGAGAGATTGATATCATTTTTCGAACGCCCCTGGAGTTTCTGCTCGATCTGGACAATGCTCGCATGGATCGCTTCAAAATGGTTGATGGGCGCACCCGTTTTGTGCCCTCCTGGAACTATCAAGGGTATGAAATTTGGGGGCTTACCGCCTGGGTGCTGGCTGAGCTGCTGAATGTTGGTCTTGATGCAGGTATACCGACACGCCCCCGTCCGGAACGCAGTGCATGATAGAGGTGGTTAAACCTATCCCTAACCCTTGCCTTGGTATCTGTCAGCTGGATGAGCGCGACCTGTGTATCGCTTGCCTGAGATCCGGTATGGAGATCGCTGAGTGGGGCTTTCTAAGTGATGATGAAAAACGCGCCGTATGGGCGCGTATTCGACAACGAGAAGCAGGTGAACGAGACGATTAATCCTCGTCCCGTTCGAGAGCGACAACTCGTACGGTCTTGATAGTGTTCTCACTGATCTGAAGCGTCTCCATTCGGTAGTTGTCTACACGCATACAGACGTTACCCTCAGGCAGGGACTCTAGCGTCTCGATAATCAAGCCGTTCAATGTTTTGGGACCATTGGTCGGGAGCTCCCAGCTGAGTGACTTGTTGATCTCCCGAACATACGCCTGTCCATCTATGATGTAGCTTCCATCATCCTGCGGATGCACATCCTGATTGGTCTGTGCCTCGTCATGTGACATCTCACCGACGATCTCCTCTAAGATATCCTCTAGTGTCACAACCCCTTCTACATCGCCATATTCATCGACAACGATGCCAATTCTGCGACTCTGTTTCTGGAAGTTAAGCAGTTGGGTGTGCAGTGGTGTGCTCTCTGGTACGAAGTAGGGTTCGTGGACCACTGCAGTAATGGCTGCTTTAGTCACCTTGCCCTGTTGTATTAGCTGGGCTAGGTTGCGCATGTGCAATACGCCGCAAATCTGGTTTATATCCCCTTGGTAAACGGGCAATCGGGTGTGGCGGGTCTTGGACAGTTGATCGAGAATTTTCTCCATGTCCTGATCCAAGTCGATACCTTCAACCTCGTTTCGAGGAATCATAATGTCATTAACGGTGACATCATTGAGCTCCAGTACGCCCAGAAGCATCGACTGGTTGCGCTGCGGTATAAGCGCACCTGCTTCATTAACGATTGTACGCAGCTCTTCTGTACTGAGGTTGTGTGAATCCTCACCGGATGTCTTGATGCCCAATATTCTGAAAATACCATTGGTAATCATATTGATGGCGTAGACGAGGGGGTAGAACAGCTTCAGCAAAGGTAGAAGAAGTAATGCGGCTGGAAAGGCTATACGCTCCGGGTGCATCGCGGCCAGAGTCTTAGGTGTAACCTCCGCGAAAATAAGCACAACGAGCGTTAGGCCGCCAGTGGCAATGGCGATACCCGCGTCCCCCCATATACGAACCGCGATGACGGTCGCGATAGCGGAGGCGAGAATATTGACAAAGTTGTTCCCAATCAGGATCAAGCCGATCAGCCTATCGGGACGTTCCAGTAGTTTACTGGCCTTACGAGCTCCAGGGTGATTATTTTTTGCCAGGTGTTTCAACCGATAACGGTTGAGTGACATCATGCCTGTTTCTGAGCTAGAGAAGAAAGCCGAGCAGAAGATCAGAATGACAAGAAGGATCGAGAGCGAACTTATCGACGCGTCTTCCAATGTGGTGAGCCTGTATTATGAATGAGTCGACATTTTCTGGACTCGTGCCGATGGTGTCAAGCATTGCTCAATTCCCCAGAATAAGCTCCAGAACTGCTTTCGAACCGAAGAATGCCAACATCAACAGAATGAAACCGGCCAGAGTCCAGCGTAGCGCGGTTCGGCTGCGCCATCCCAGTAGGTAGCGGCCGCCCAGCAGGATTGCAAAAACGACCCAGGCGATGATCGAAAGTAGCGTCTTGTGTGCCAGGTGTTGAGCAAATAGGTCTTCGGTGAATATAAACCCACTGATTAGAGCTGTAGTCAGTAACAGGAATCCCGCCAGAATCATTTCGAATAACAGACGCTCCATCACCTGTAGCGGGGGCAGTGAGTTAACCAGTCCGCGCGTGTGGTGCTGTTTCAACGCGCGCTCCTGACGTGACAATAAAATCGCTTGGAATGCCGCTAGTGTCAGCACAGAGTAGGAGACGATTGAGAGCAAGATGTGGGTGATGACACCCGCGCTGTAACGCTTAGCATCACCGCTCTCGGGAACGGTTAGTGCGAACAACAGTGTCAGCGCAGCCATTGGAAATACGCCAATGAAGAGGTTGTCGAGCTTCTGGCGCAGGCTGCTTAACAGCAGAATCATGACCACAGTCGTGGCAATTAATGACCCAGTCGGGAAAATGCTGAGATTTAGCGTGTTCTGCTCTACCAGCAGCTGCGCGGTTACGCTGATTTGCAAGACCCAAGCCAGTGTTCCACACCCCAGTACCTGGGTGCGTAAGGTAAGGTCGTTTGAGCCGAGGCGCTGCCACTGGCGCACTGCTGCAAAGAGGTACAGCGCAATAGCGATGAGTGATAGCAGCGTTAGCATCCCAGTCTCCCGGCGAAAATTTTCCAGCAAACCAAGAGTTTGGCACAAATAGGGCGGACGGGAAATATACGGGTGATCCTTAGGGGGACGCTGAGCTATAATTAACCGCAATCGAGTTATACAAGCCCTGGTGACGCGCCAGAGGTTAAAGGATAAGTATGTTTGCCAATCTAACGGAAAGACTCACCAGCACACTACGCTCGGTAACAGGCCAGGCTAAGTTAACCGAAGATAATATCAAGGATACCTTGCGCGAAGTGCGTATGGCTTTGCTAGAGGCGGATGTTGCCCTTCCTGTTGTAAAGGCCTTTGTTGGCGCTGTGAAGGAGCGTGCCGTCGGTCAGGAGGTCGCTAAAAGCCTTAGCCCCGGGCAGGTCTTTGTCAAGATCGTCAACGAAGAGTTGGTTAAAGTCATGGGCGAGGCTAACGCCAAGCTCAATTTAGCCAGCCAGCCGCCCGCGGTCGTGATGATGGCGGGTCTTCAAGGTGCGGGTAAAACAACATCTGTTGCCAAACTGGCTCGTTTTCTGCGTGAACGTGAGAAGAAGAAGGTGTTGGTCGTATCAGCTGACATCTATCGGCCTGCAGCGATACGTCAGTTGGAGACGTTGGCAAACGAGGTGGCAGTTGACTTCTTCCCCTCAACGGCCGAGCAGAAACCGATCGACATTGTGAACGCAGCAATTAATCACGCACGGATACAGCATCATGATGTGCTGTTGGTTGATACCGCTGGTCGACTGGCGGTTGACGAAGCGATGATGGCTGAAATCAAGCAGCTGCATGAAGCGGTTAAACCGGTTGAAACTCTTTTTGTCGTAGACTCCATGACGGGTCAGGATGCTGCTAATACGGCCAGCGCCTTTAACGAAGTACTGCCGCTTACCGGCGTTATTCTGACCAAAACCGATGGTGATGCGCGCGGCGGTGCAGCGCTGTCTGTGCGCCATATTACGGGTAAACCGATCAAGTTCCTCGGTGTGGGGGAGAAGGTCGACGCACTTGAACCCTTCCACCCAGACCGTGTGGCGTCTCGTATCCTGGGGATGGGCGATGTCCTCTCTCTTATAGAAGAGGCAGAGCGTAAAATTGATAAGGACAAGGCTGCCAAGCTTGCCAAGAAGGTTAGCAAAGGTAAGGGCTTTGATCTTGAAGACTTCCGCGACCAGATCAACCAGATGAATAACATGGGCGGCATGATGTCCATGATGGAGAAGCTGCCGGGAATGGGGCAGCTCGCCCAGGCTGCTCAGTCCGCCCAGGCCGAACAGGGAATGAAGCAGTTTGCTGTCATTATAGATTCCATGACAATGAAAGAGCGGCGTAACCCCGACATCATCTCGGGTTCGCGTAAGCGTCGCATCGCAGCCGGTTCAGGTACCAGTATTCAGGATATCAATCGTCTGCTCAAACAGCACAAACAGATGGCCAAGATGATGAAGAAGTTTGGCTCGAAGTCAGGAATGGCAAAGCTGGCGCGGGGCATGGGTGGTATGAAGGGCATGTTGCCGCCGGGTATGGGCGGTGGCGGTGGTTTCCCGCGCTTCTGATTGCTGTTTAAAATCTATACAAAAGGCTTTCAACGGGCGTGGAGTTCGCGTAGAATCCACGCCCTGTTTAATTTAGGCCTCCGTGCGCCTGGGTGATTCGTAGAATGGCTGAAGCGGGCGGAGAAACAACAATGATGGGCGATCTCAAAACCCATCCCGCGAAGTAAAGGGGACCTTGCATGGTAACTATTCGTTTGTCTCGTGGCGGCGCTAAAAAGAAGCCGTTCTATCATATCTCTGTTGCAGATTCGCGTTTTGCACGCGACAGCCGCTTTATTGAGCGGGTGGGCTTTTTCAACCCTGTAGCGCGTGGTCAGGAAGAGAAACTCCGTCTCGACCTGGAGCGTGTTGATTACTGGGTAAGCAAGGGCGCTCAGATGAGTGACCGCGTTAGCCAGTTGGTTAAAGAAGCACGTAAAGCGCAGTAAGGTTCACTTAGGGTATGTCTGAGTTTAATGCAGAGGATATCGTTGTCCTTGGGCGTTTTAACTCACCATTTGGAATTCAGGGGTGGATTAAAGTTTACTCCTACACCGATCCGATGGAGAACATACAGGGTTATCGTCCTTGGCTCGTAATGCGAAATGGTAAGTGGCAGCCGATTAAGGTGAGCCAAATCAAAAAGCAGGGAAAAGGGTTGATAGCCAAACTGGATAACGTAGAGACACCAGAAGCAGCAAGAATTCTCTGCGAGACAGAGATCGCAGTACCGAAGACGGCACTGCCGCAGCTTGATGTAGGTGATTTTTATTGGAGCCAGTTGCAGAATCTTAAGGTTATTACTGAATCCGGCGAGTTGCTGGGTCGGGTTGACCACCTAATGGAGACCGGCGCTAATGATGTGCTGGTAGTCAAAGGGGACGCCGAAAGCGTCGATCGTGAAACGCGATTAATCCCTTACGTTCCAGATGCAGTGGTTAAAGAGGTTGATTTAGATGCCGGAGTCATCCGGGTCGATTGGGACTCTGATTTTTAAGTTAGGGCTTTTAAGTCGGGAGTTCTGAATTGTGTGGTTTGGGATCGTATCGCTCTTTCCTGAAATGCTTGAAGCGGTTACTCGCTACGGCGTTACAGGTAGAGGCGTCAAACAAGGTCTGATACAGGTCGAGAGTTGGAGTCCGCGTGACTTTACTCAAGACAAGCATCGAACCGTTGACGATCGCCCTTTCGGGGGAGGTCCGGGGATGCTGATGAAAGTTCAGCCCCTTAAAGATGCGATTCGTGCGGCTAAGGCTGCTGCCGGGGGTAACGCCCGTGTGATCTACCTGTCGCCCCAGGGGCGCAAGCTGGATCAAGCGGGTGTGCTAGAGCTGGCAGAGCAGGAGCGCCTCATACTGGTCTGTGGTCGATATGAAGGGGTTGATGAACGCCTGATTGAGACAGAGATAGATGAGGAGTGGTCACTGGGTGATTTCGTGCTCAGTGGTGGCGAGCTCCCGGCAATGGTGATGTTAGACGCCATCGCTCGGCAGATTCCGGGCGTACTTGGTGATAAGGCGTCAGCTGAAGAGGACTCCTTCGCTGAAGGGTTACTCGATTGCCCTCACTACACACGACCAGAGATTTTGGAAGATATGCAGGTACCAGCGGTACTGCTCAGCGGGAATCACGCTGAGATCAGACGCTGGAGGCTGAAGCAACAGTTGGGAAGAACCTGGGCAAGGCGCCCGGAACTGTTGGAAAAAATTGATCTGAACCCGGAACAGCAGGCGCTGTTACACGAATACATCAGCGAGACTGAAAATCAGTCCGCGGTTGAAAAAGTTAGGAGCGAGCGATGAGCAGCAAAAACTTAATCATTCAGCAGATCGAAGCTGAACAGACTGGTAAAGAAGTACCATCTTTTGGTCCAGGCGACACTGTAGTTGTACAGGTTCGCGTAGTTGAGGGTAGCCGCAGCCGTCTGCAGGCGTTTGAAGGTGTGGTCTTAGGCAAGCGTAACCGCGGTCTGAACTCAGCTTTCACTGTGCGTAAGATCTCTCACGGTGTCGGCGTAGAGCGTACCTTCCAGACCTACAGCCCAACCGTAGAAGCTATCGAAGTTAAGCGTCGCGGTGACGTTCGTCAGGCGAAGCTTTACTACCTGCGCGAGCGCAGCGGTAAGTCTGCGCGTATCAAAGAGAAGCTCGGCGCCTAAGTCACTTCTTGCGGTACAGAGAAAGCGGCCTTCAGGTCGCTTTTTTTTCGGTACCTGGCCCCTTTTTTGGCTAAAAACAGGTCTGATGCTCAATTATTGGTCTAAACTGGAATCTATCAAAGTGGATTGCAGGCAGATGCGCGATGCGAGCAATTAAGCGACTCTTTGGGGGCGTTCTCTTCTTAGCGCTGATAGCTGGCGCTGCCTATGGTTACGTCTGGTATCAGACCAAAACTTTCCTCGAACGGACGGTGCAATCCACTGCTCCCTTCGCGCAGCTCAGTTATCGACATTTCCTCGTTGATCCACGCGGCTTGGTTCGTGTCGATGGGCTGCAGATTATTCCGCAGGGTTATCGATCTCCAATTGATATCGGAGCCGTAACCCTGCGGTCTGACGACCCTCTGTTTTTCCTTGATCCAGAGGGCCGCATTGAGAGTGGCGAGTTTCCAGATTTTCTCTCGCTTGCGCTTGATAATCTCAGTTTAGATATTGGATCAGACTTTGTTAAAGCGATGCAGCCCTCTGAGGCTGAACTGCTGTTACACATGCAGCAGCCTAATCTCGATGCGCTTGGTTGTGGTAATGTCCTGGCGTTTACCCCCGATGTGGCGACGCAAATGGGTGTGGGGCGTACAGTGACTGATATGGCGATTACGCTCAGAGCGAATAATGATCAGGGGACGCTGGACATATTCACGGAGGTGGACACAACCGGTCTCTTCTCCCTAACCACTGATCTCTCACTGAATTTCGCTGCAGGGTATCTTAAACCTGCTACTTTCGCTGCGGCTAACCCCCGCTTAAGGTCGATGGAGATTGATTACCGTGATCTGGGGTACTTTGCAAAACGCGATCGTTACTGCGCCGAGGCAGCCGGGGTGGATGAGTTAACTTACAGGGAGAGCCATCTGGCATTGGTGAAAGAGCGAGCGCAAGCCTATGCCATGAGTGTGCCGCCCATCCTTTGGCAGGCCTATAGTGATGGCAGTGCAAAAGGGGCGCAGGTACGCTTTGGGATGAGCCCGGTTGGTGGTTTAGGAGCCGAGGTGATGTTGGGGCTCGGTTCTCCGATCGAGTTGATTGATCGTCTGCGTCTGCGTCTGACAGTGAACAATAAACCCGTCGATTTAAACCAGGTTGATTGGCTGGCGTTGATGCCTGACCCTGAAGCTGCACTCCAGGCGAATAGACCAGTAGAGTCGAGAGCAGGCGGAAGTTTGGTGGATACACCGGAGGTTCAAGCGTCGAAACCACAGCAAGCGGCTCAGCGGACGCAATCCGAGCAGGCGGATGAGCAGTCGGATACCAGGTCTGCTGTTTCGCAGAGTGCCATGATCGAATTTCCCGGAATGATACCCAAATCCATGAAGACTCCAGAGGTAAAGTTCCGTCGTACGGGGTTCGATGATCTGGGTCAGTATATCAATTCTGATATTCGCATCTTTACTTACTTTGGGAATCGGGTCGAGGGGCGCCTCGAAGCGGTGGACGGTGATACTATTAAGATCCTCCACAGGGTGGGTAAAGGTTTAGCGGTCTACCCTGTGGATCGTGAGAAGCTTGAGGTGATCGAGGTGATGCGTTAAGTGGTAGACCGGCGTTTCAGGGCTCGTGCGCCGAAACAAGAAGATACAGCGCTTATTACAGATTATGTTCGCTCGCTCTGGATGGAGCGGGGTTTAAGTGACAATACACAAGCCTCTTATCGTCGTGATCTGAATCAGTTTGCCTGTTGGCTCAACGATCAACAACTCGGCTTGTTACAGGCTGACGCTGCACTCTTGCAGCGTTATTTGGCTTGGCGAATTGCTGAGCAGATGCGAGCCAGTTCAACCTCGCGTCAACTCTCCTGTCTACGCGGTTTCTATCGATACCTGCTGCGAGATGATTTGATCAGTTCGGACCCAACGCTCAATCTCACCAACCCCAAAGTGGGGCGTGCGTTACCTAAGAGTCTGAGCGAGACTGACGTAGATGCCCTATTGGCGGCGCCTCGAACAGATGACCCACTGGGTCTGCGTGACCGTACTATGCTGGAGTTATTATACGGTTCCGGTCTTCGAATTTCTGAGTTAGTGGGTTTGGAGTTAGAGCAAATTAGCCTCAGATCAGGACTGATTCGGGTCATTGGTAAGGGTGACAAAGAACGACTCGTACCTCTGGGCGATGAATCAGTTGATTGGTTGGTGCTCTACTTGAAGCAGAGCCGCCCTCTGTTACTGGCGCAAGCCAATCCATCAACGCTGTTTCTGAGTCGGCGGGGCGTGCAGATGACAAGGCAGACTTTCTGGCATCGAATCCGATATTGGGCTCAGGTTGCCGGTATCGATAAGCCATTGTCACCGCACGTACTTCGACATGCCTTTGCGACGCACCTGCTCAATCACGGTGCCGACCTTAGAGCCGTGCAGATGTTGCTAGGTCACGCTAACCTTTCGACGACTCAGATCTACACTCAGGTAGCAACGCATAGACTGCAACAGTTACATCAGCAGTTCCATCCTCGTGGTTAGTGCGTTTGTCCGGAGAGTGCGTTAGCCTAGGTGGAGAATTTGAAATGAGGTTTAGTGCTTAAAATGAAAAAGTTAATCGCCGCTCTGGCGCTATGTTTCTCCCTCTCCGCTGTTGCTGCAGTAGAGGATGATATTCGTGCTCGTTTGCAACAACTCGACCCCAGTATTCCGATCCAGTCTATCGACGCTGAAGCGCTTGATGGCTTCTACGCAGTTACTCTGGCGTCGGGAGAGGTGCTCTATATGAGCGAAGACCAGCAGTTCATTATGTCTGGAACTCTCTATCAGGTCTCGAGTCAGGGGTTGGTAAACCTGACTGAAAATCGTCTTAAGTCGATACGCCTTGAGGCGATGAAGGATGTTAAGGACGAGGATATGGTGATCTACCCGGCAGAGGGTGAACGCAAGGTGCGTCTGTTAGTCTTTACTGACACCGATTGCCCGTACTGCCGCAAGTTGCACGATGAGGTGCCTGAATTGAACGAAATGGGCATTGAGGTGGCCTATCTGGCCTTCCCACGCTCAGGTCCTGGCACACCGACGGCGCAAAAAATGGAAGCGATCTGGTGTCAGGAAGGCGATGAGAGACTGGCGGCGATGGATCGGGCCAAGAGTGGCGATGAGAACGCACTGCAGAGTTGCGAAAATGCGGTTAACGACCAGTTTATGCTTGGTCAGCGTGTCGGAGTTACCGGTACGCCCGCACTGATCTTTGAGGATGGCTCGCTGGTGCCCGGATACGTCCCGGCAGCTCGTTTGAAGCAGATGCTCAATCTCTGAGGCAGCGACAGTAAAAAACGACCGAAAAATAGGTGATTTGAGGCGGGTGCCGCGTAGAGCGGAGCCCGCCTTTTCGCTATACTAAGCTCCATTTTTTCATGCACCCGGTTTGCCTAATGCGCAGCGAGGCCGATCGTGTGACTTTGCTAAACGGAGTAAGGTTGTGAAACCGGTAAAAGTTGGGATCTGTGGTCTGGGTACTGTCGGTGGCGGTACATTTAATGTGTTGCAACGCAACGCGGCGGAGATTGCCCGTCGTGCTGGACGTCGCATCCAGATTGAGCAGGTCGGTATGCGTCGCCCGAACCCAGCATGTGATACCAAGGGTATGCACGTAACCGCTGACATTTTTGAAGTAGCGACTAACCCTGAAATCGATATTGTAATTGAGCTGATCGGCGGCTATGACGTCGCTTACAAGCTAGTGATGACCGCTATCGAGAACGGTAAGCATGTCGTGACGGCAAACAAAGCGCTGATTGCTGTGCACGGTAACGAGATCTTTGCTGCTGCCCAAGAGAAAAATGTGATGGTGGCATTCGAAGCCTCAGTCGCCGGTGGCATCCCAATCATCAAAGCGATCCGAGAAGGTCTCTCAGCCAATAAGATCAACTGGCTCGCCGGTATCATTAATGGCACCGGGAACTTCATCATGACTGAGATGCGTGAGAAAGGCCGTGATTTTCAAGATGTTTTGGCAGAGGCGCAGGCACTGGGTTACGCCGAAGCAGATCCAACTTTTGATGTTGAAGGCATAGACGCGGCGCACAAACTGACAATTCTGGCTTCCATCGCTTTCGGTATTCCCCTGCAGTTTGAGAAGGCCTACACAGAGGGGATCAGCCGTATTACAGCCGAGGATGTTAAATACGCTGAAGAGCTTGGCTACCGCATTAAGCATCTGGGGATTAGCCGCCGCACGGCTGCAGGTATTGAGCTGCGTGTCCACCCGACTCTGGTGCCTCAACAAGCGCTTATCGCCAACGTAAACGGCGTGATGAACGCTGTGCTCGTTGATGGCGATGCGGTTGGGCAGACCCTTTATTACGGCCCGGGTGCCGGTGCTGAGCCTACCGCATCCGCTGTTGTAGCTGATGTGGTAGATGTAGTGCGCACGCTAACCGCTGATCGTGATAACCGCGTACCTCATCTTGCGTTCCAGCCGGGAGAGTTGTCAGACGCTGAAGTGCTCTCTGTGGACCAGATTGAGACTGGGTATTATCTGCGTATTATGGCCGTCGAACGTCCAGGCGTATTGGCTCATATCACGCGTATTCTCGGTGACAAAGGGATCAATATCGAAGCGATTACTCAGAAGCAGACTGAAGCGGCGCAAGTGCCGGTTATTTTGCTGACTCAGAGCGTCAAGGAAGAGATGATGAACCAGGCGATCCGTGAAATTGAAGCGCTCCCCGACATTGTCGGTGAGGTCGTGCGCATTCGCGTTGAGCACTTGGGTCGTTAAGGAGATATAGATATGCGTTACATTTCTACTCGTGGCAAGGCGCCAGTGCTGAACTTTGCCGATGTTCTTTTGGCGGGTCTGGCCTCCGATGGCGGGCTCTACGTACCGGAAGAGTTACCGACTTTCTCCAAAGAGGAGATCGCAAGCTGGGCTGGCCTCAGTTATGCAGAGCTGGCGTTCAAGGTTATCAAACCTTTTGTTGATGACTGCATCGATGATGCAGATCTCAAAGTGATGATCGACGACTCGTACGCGGCTTTCAAACATGAAGCTGTTGCGCCGCTGGTACAGATAGATAGTAATGAGTTTGTGCTGGAGCTTTTTCACGGTCCAACACTGGCGTTTAAAGATTTTGCCCTGCAACTGCTGGGACGTTTGATGGATCACGTGTTGAAGCAACGCGGTGAACGCCTGGTTATCATGGGCGCGACCTCGGGTGACACAGGCTCAGCGGCGATTGAAGGTTGCCGCCACTCTGAGCACCTCGATATCTTCATTCTCCACCCGTACAACCGCGTCTCGGAAGTGCAGCGCCGCCAAATGACCACGGTACTGGCCGATAATGTTTTCAACATCGCGCTGGAAGGTAACTTCGACGATTGTCAGGAGATGGTTAAAGATAGCTTTGCCGATCAGGGTTTCCTCGGTGGAATGAGGCTTGGTGCGGTTAACTCGATCAACTGGGCGCGAATCATGTCCCAGATTGTTTACTACTTCTCGGCGGCGCTGACACTGGGTGGTCCTCACCGCCCGGTCTCTTTTTCGGTACCGACGGGTAACTTTGGCGACATCTTTGCTGGATACCTGGCTAAACAGATGGGTCTACCGATCGATCAGTTGATTGTAGCGACAAATCGCAACGACATACTGCATCGCGTTATCAGCGGTAATGATATGTCAAAAGGTAATCTTGAACCATCTTTGTCGCCATCAATGGACATCATGGTGTCGTCTAACTTTGAGCGTCTGCTGTTTGACGTTTACGGTCGTGATGGTGCAGCTGTCGCCGATCTTATGGCACGTTTCAAGAAAGAGTCTGTAAGCCTTGGAGAAGGCGAGTGGAACCGAGTACGTGAACTCTTTGCGAGCTATGCTGTCGATGACGATACGACTTGTGACGTGATTGCCGAGGTGTTTGAAGCGACTGAATACCTGCTGGATCCGCATACGGCTATCGGCGTCAAAGCAGCGCGCGAGTGTCGTCGAAATGTGCAGGTGCCCATGGTCACTCTGGCCACCGCGCATCCGGTTAAGTTTCCTGACCCTGTGATCAAAGCGGGCCTCCAGTCGCCGAGTTTGCCAGCGCACATGGCTGACCTGTTTGAGCGTGAAGAGCGCTTACAGGTGCTGGATAACGATCTGGCCACGGTACAGCAGTACGTTGCTGAGCACTGCCACCGCGGCTAATCATCCTCTCTGCCCGGCTTAGCCGGGCAGCCTCTTTTTGAAAGATTATTCTGAGGTAAGCCCATGCCAAGCTTCTTCAGCCTCTCCAAGATTTTCTGGTTCTTCGCCGCCCCCGATCATCTCCTTGTGTTTATGCTGCTGTTTGCGCTCATCTGTTTATGGCTGGGTTGGCGTCGACTTGGCAGGAGCGTGCTGGCAGTCAATCTACTGCTATGGCTTGCCTTGATATTGATGCCGCTGGGTGACCTGCTACTGCGTCCTTTGGAGAGCCGTTTCGGGCCGCCTGATCTAAGGTCGCTTGAGGTTGAGGGCGTTATTGTCCTTGGTGGCGGCGAGCTGGCTGAAGAGAGTGCTATCTGGGGTGCCCCTCAGTTCAATGCCGCAGCAGAGCGCGTGATGGTTATTCCCGCTCTCGCACGTCAATTTCCTGAGGCAAACATTCTATTCACTGGGGGAAGTGGATCTGCACTTCGGCAGGATTATAAGGGGGCGAGTGTGGTCGCCTCTTATGTAGAACAGCTGGGACTTGAGGGGCGTCTGATTTTAGAGTCAGAATCCAGAAATACCTATGAAAATGCACAATTTTCGGCGAAGTTATTGGGCGGCGTGCCTCAGGGTAACTGGCTATTGGTGACCTCGGCGTTTCATATGCCTCGGTCCGTCGGTATCTTTCGTCATCAGGGGTGGCAGGTCACTCCTTATCCCGTTGATTTCTATTCGCTTACCGCCGATGGAATGCGTTTGGATCCTAAACTTTGGCAAAATTTGCGCGACCTAAATACCGCAGTACGTGAGTGGATTGGGCTGATCGTCTACTACTACACCGATAAGACCAGCGAGCTGCTGCCGGGGACAGATAATGAGTGAACAGGTAGAGATACAAGAGCGCAAAATCGGCGTTATTCCTCCGGGTCTGCAGAGGCTACATCCAGTACTGGCGCGCATTTATGCAGGACGAGGTTTGAGCAGCGATCAAGAGCTCAACAGAAGCTTGGATCAGTTGCTGCCGGATGTGCATCTCAAAGGGATAGACCGTGCTGTTGAGCGACTGGTTGTGGCACTTGAGCAGCAGCAATCGGTGTTGATATTAGGTGACTTTGATTGTGATGGTGCCACAAGTACAGCAACGACGTTTTTGGCACTGAGTCGTTTTGGTTTCAAAAAGGTGGACTACCTTGTGCCTAACCGATTTGAGTTTGGTTACGGCCTTAGCCCCGAAATTGTCGCCGTCGCGGCCCAGCGTTTACCGCAACTGATTATCACTGTAGATAACGGTATATCTAGCATTGAAGGGGTTGCAGCGGCAAATGCGCTGGGAATCGACGTGCTGGTCACCGATCATCACCTTCCCGGAGAGACACTGCCTGACGCCTGCGCGATTGTTAATCCCAATCAGCCGGATTGCGATTTCAGCGCCAAATCGACCTGCGGTGTAGGGGTTGTCTTCTACGTTATGATCGCGTTGCGCCGCAAGCTGCAACAACTGGGCTGGTTTGAGCGCGATGGTGTGAACCCCCCAAACCTTGCTGATCTGCTGGATCTAGTGGCCCTGGGAACCGTGGCGGATGTTGTACCGCTGGAGGCAAATAACCGCACACTGGTCTATCAAGGGCTTGAACGCATCCGGCGCCGTCGTGCGCGCCCGGGGCTGCTTGCACTGTTAGAGGTTGCGGGCCGTCAGCCTGAGCGCATTTCAGCCTCCGACCTCGGGTTTGCCGTTGCTCCACGTCTCAATGCTGCAGGCCGTCTTGATGATATGAGCCTAGGTATAGAGTGTCTGCTGACGAATGACGCTGAGCAGGCAATTTCACTGGCACGAGAGCTGGATCAGATGAACCGTGATCGCCGGGGAATTGAGCAGCAGATGCAGCGTGATGCTCTTGCGGCACTGGAGCAGATCACACTGGATGAAGCGCACATGCCAATAGGCTTGGCGATTTTCGACCCGAACTTCCATCAGGGTGTTATCGGTATTCTGGCATCCCGTTTGAAGGAGCGTTTTCACCGACCCGTGATTGTTTTTGCACCCGGGGACGAGGGCGAGATAAAAGGCTCAGCACGCTCGATCTCGGGTTTTCACATTCGTGATGGACTGGATGCGATTGCTGCAAAAAATCCAGGGTTGATTGCCAAGTTCGGTGGCCATGCGATGGCGGCTGGGCTGACCATCAAAGCGCAGGACTTTGAACGATTTAGTCAGCTGTTTGACCAACAAGTACAGCAGGTGATGATGCCTGAGGATCTGCAGCGCTCGCTGATGACCGACGGGCGTTTGGAGGCGCGAGAGTTTACTCTGGAGCTGGCACAGTTGCTTCGCGATGCGGGACCTTGGGGCCACCAATTTCCGGAGCCAAGTTTTCATGGAGAGTTTCGTCTTTTACAGCAGCGTATCGTGGGGCAGCGCCACATGAAGCTGGTGTTGCAGGAGCCTCAATCGGGTCTGGCGCTGGATGCGATCGCATTTAATGTGGATACTGAGTTCTGGCCCAATACCGATGTACAGCGGGTTCACCTGGTTTACCGTCTCGATGTAAATGAGTTTCGTGGCCAGCGTTCGTTGCAGTTGATGGTAGAGTGGCTGGAACCGAGATAACAGAATAGGGAGATAGGCATGAATGATCTGACAACGGCTGAACTGGGTATTCTGGTAGATGTGTTTAATCGGGCCGGTGTGGCGGCCGACGGATCCGCAGAGGGGTCATTGCGAAAGTTGATCGAGCAGTTACATTCCGAGCGTCTTGAGCTTGAGTCGATGGATTTTGATGATTGTGCAGGTGGCGCGTGCAAACTCTAACTAAGCACCACAGACCTTACTATGTTGGCGCG
This sequence comes from Marinobacterium sp., assembly GCA_035458585.1. Taxonomy (GTDB): domain Bacteria; phylum Pseudomonadota; class Gammaproteobacteria; order Pseudomonadales; family Balneatricaceae; genus Marinobacterium_E. The sequence continues at coordinate 28,762 of DATHZN010000060.1, forward strand.
CACGTCAGTGCTGCAGGGGGTGTAGAAAATGCACCTCTGAATGCAGCCAAAATTGGTGCTACTGCATTTGCGCTGTTTACTAAAAACCAGCGCCAGTGGAACGCTAAGCCGTTGTCACCAGAGAGCATAGCGGCGTTCAAAGCTAACTGTCAGGCTCAAGGCTTCTTGCCAGAGCAGATACTGCCGCACGACTCTTACCTGATCAATCTGGGACATCCGGAGGCTGAGCCCCTGGAACGTTCAAGAGCCGCATTTATTGACGAGATGCACCGTTGTCAGCAGCTTGGGCTCTGTTACCTCAATTTTCATCCGGGCAGTCATCTGAAAAAGATCGATCTGTCGGATTGCCTCAGCCGTATTGCTGAGTCGATCAATATAGCTTTGTCTGAATCCGAGGGAGTGACTGCTGTCCTTGAGACCACGGCAGGACAGGGCACCAACCTCGGCTGGCGCTTTGAGGAGTTGGCACAGATCATTGAACAAGTTAAAGATCAGTCGCGTGTTGGCGTCTGTATCGACACTTGTCACATCTTTGCTGCTGGTTACGATCTTCGCACTGAAGAGGCTTGCGAGCAGACCTTTGGTGATTATGAGCGGCTGGTGGGCTTCGACAAGCTCTGCGGTATGCACATTAACGACTGCAAATCAGCTTTTGGTAGCCGAGTTGACCGCCATCACAGTCTAGGTTTGGGGGAGATCGGCTGGACACCGTTCCGCTTTATTATGCAGGATGATCGATTCAGGGGTGTACCGCTCTGCCTTGAGACTATTGATGACACTATCTGGGATCAAGAGATTCAGCAGTTGCGGAGTTTCGCTGGAGAGGTGGTTCTTGAGGGGGTGTGAAATGAGCGCCTGGGAACCTGCATTTAGTGCTTCAGATGCCGATATCATCAGGAGTGAGACCGCTTTTCAGGGTTATTTCCGTGTGGATCGCCTTTGGGTAAGACACGCACGGTTTGCCGGTGACTCGATTGAGATCTGTCGTGAAGTCTTCAAGCGCGGTAACGCGGTCTGCGTCTTGCTGTACGATCCGATCGCTGATGCTGTGGTAATGGTTGAACAGTTCCGAGTGGGAGCGCTGGCGGCCCAAAGCCCTTGGATGCTAGAGGTTGTTGCGGGCATTGTAGAGCCCGGCGAGTCTGCAGAGGACGTTGCCCGGCGTGAAGCGGTTGAAGAGGCTGGCCTGCAATTGGATGAGGTTCAGGCGATAATACGCTACCTGCCCAGTGGAGGTGGCTGTGACGAGTGGATCGACCTGATGTATGCTGAAGTGGACAGTCGCGATGCGGCAGGCATTCATGGCTTGGCAGATGAGGGTGAAGATATTAAGGTGCATGTGATACAAGCCAACGATGCGTTTAAACTAGTGCGTACCGGAGCAATTAATAGTTCGCCTGCGATCATCGGCTTACAGTGGCTTGAATTGAACAGAAACAGACTCTATCGCGGTAGTTGAAGTACGGAGAGTGATAATGGAGCGAGCAAAGCGGAAATACGTGCCAGATTTGGTAAAGCAGAGCGTTATCTGCGAAACCAATTACGCGCGTCTGCGTCGTCTGCTCCCTGCCGGTGACACTCAGCGCGAATACCGCGTGGATTGGCACCGTTGCGACTACCGTGTATCGATACGCATGGACGAGGAGTTTGCCTACACCTCCACGCTGATTCTGAGCTATTGGCCGGAAAGTGCCTCTCCCTGGTTTAACCCGCAGACCTTTGTGGTACGCCTTTACCATGATGCGCGCATGGCTGAAGTGGTCTGTCTACAAAAGCGCAAGCAGCTGAACGGACGCTACGATTATCCAAACCCAAAGATGCACCAGCCAGATGAGAAGTTTCAGCTAAATCAGCACCTTGCAGAGTGGCTGAGTCATTGTTTGGCGGCGGGTGAAAGCCTGCTGCCAATCTCTGTAGCGGGTTAGCCTGTTTACTAATGCAGATTCCAGCGGATACCCACTTTATTTACGTACACGGTTTCAACAGCTCACCAAAGAGCTATAAGGCTCGTCAGACCTTGCACTATTTCGAGCAACTGGGTGTCGCTGATCAGTTATCTGTTCCGGAGCTATCGCACTTTCCCGCAGAGGCAATAGGCCAACTTAGAAACTTAGTTGAAAGAGCCGATCGGGCGCTGTTGATTGGTTCTTCGCTAGGTGGCTTCTACTCCTCCTGGATTACAGAGCACTACGACAACGCTCGCGCGGTGCTGGTTAATCCTGCTGTGGCACCCCACCGTCTGCTCAGCCCCCTGCTGGGCGAAACAGAGAACTATCATACGGGTCAGCGCTACGACTTGACCGAGACCCATATGCAGCAGTTAGAGGCGCTCTATCTTTCTCAGCTTAATCATCCAGAGCGCCTGTTGCTGTTACAGCAGGAAGGGGATGAAACGCTGGACTATCGTGATGCGGTTGGGTACTACTCAGCAAGCGACCAGATAGTGCAGCCTGGCGGTAGTCACGCCTTTGATGGCTTTGAAACTATGCTGCCGTGGATTATAGAGTTCGCTTCAGGAACATTAGATCCCGAGATACTCACGCATGTGCCTCGGGTTTAGGAGATTGATGTAAACATGGCTAAAGATTATAACGCCGGTTCGATAGAGGTACTCAGCGGTCTGGATCCGGTTCGCCGTCGACCTGGAATGTATACTGATACTGATCGGCCTAACCATCTAGCACAGGAGGTCATCGACAACTCAGTTGATGAGGCGCTGGCTGGCCATGCGAAGCAGATCGATATTATTCTGCACCCCGATAACTCTCTGTCAGTTAGCGATGATGGTCGCGGTATGCCGGTCGATATCCACCCCGAGGAGGGGGTGCCGGGTGTCGAACTGATTCTTACGCGCCTGCATGCTGGTGGTAAGTTCAACAATGAGAACTACAACTACTCCGGCGGTCTGCATGGTGTGGGTGTATCGGTTGTTAACGCACTGTCTAAACTGCTTGAAGTACAGATAAAGCGCGATGGTCAGGTACACCGTATCAATTTCGCCGATGGCGAGAAAGTGTCTGAGCTGGAGGTGATCGATACCTGCGGAAAACGAAATACAGGCACCACCCTTAGATTCCTACCAGACGCCTCCTACTTTGATTCGCCAAAATTTAGCGTCAGCCGGTTGCGCCATAATCTGCGTGCAAAAGCGGTTCTCTGCCCGGGGCTACGGGTCACATTTTTGGATCTGAGTCAGGGCAAAAAAGAGAGAGAGGAGTGGTACTACGAGGATGGTCTGGTGGCCTACCTTAAAGGTAACACCCAGGTGTTTGAAACTCTGCCGGAGGAGCCGTTCAGTGGCAGCTTGCAGGGTGAAGAGGATGCTGTTGAATGGGCTGTTCAGTGGCTCAAAGAGGGTGGTGAGATGACCACCGAGAGCTATGTAAACCTGATTCCGACGGCGCAGGGCGGTACTCATGTGAATGGTCTGAGAACCGGTCTGTTGGAGGCGATGCGTGAGTTTTGTGAATTCCGTAACCTGCTCCCCCGTGGCGTAAAATTGAGCCCCGAGGACATCTGGGAGCGTTGCTGCTACATCCTCTCAGCTAAGATGCGAGACCCACAGTTCTCGGGCCAGACTAAAGAGCGTCTATCTTCGCGTGGCATTGCGGCGTTCATCTCCGGCACTGTAAAAGATGCGTTTTTACTGTGGCTGAATAAGCACGTTGAAGAGGGTGAAACGCTAGCGGAGATGATTATTGCCAATGCACAGCGCCGTCTTCGTTCGGCTAAGAAGGTGGTTCGCAAGAAGGTGACCCAGGGCCCTGCATTGCCCGGAAAACTGGCTGATTGTTCTGGCGCTGAAGCGATGCAATCTGAACTTTTTCTGGTAGAGGGTGACTCGGCGGGAGGCTCTGCTAAACAGGCACGCAGTCGCGATTTTCAGGCAATCATGCCGCTGCGAGGTAAGATACTGAACACTTGGGAGGTGGAGTCTGGGGAGATTTTAGCGTCGCAGGAGATCCATGATATTTCGGTGGCGATTGGCGTGGACCCGGGTTCAGATGACCTGTCGGGTTTACGTTATGGAAAGGTCTGTATATTGGCTGACGCGGATTCAGATGGTGCGCATATTGCCACGCTTCTGTGCGCACTCTTTTTGCGTCACTTCCGTCCGCTGGTGCGGGCCGGACATGTATATGTCGCTATGCCGCCGCTCTTCCGTATTGATCAGGGTAAAGAGGTGCACTACGCCCTGGATGAGTCAGAGAAAGATATGATCATCGAGCGTCTGCGTGCGGAGCGTAAGAATGCCAAGATCGGTGTGCAGCGCTTCAAGGGGTTGGGTGAGATGAACCCTCTGCAGTTGCGTGAAACGACGATGGCACCGGATACGCGCCGCTTAGTCCAATTAACCTTGAGTGAAGGCGATGACACCGCCGAAATGCTGGATATGTTGTTGGCTAAAAAGCGGGCAGCGGATCGTAAAAGCTGGCTTGAGACTAAGGGTAATTTGGCTGACGTGGTCTAGGTTTTTCAGTGCTGTTTAATTTAATGCTGGGCTTTGAAGCGTTTATTTACTCAACAAATAAAAGCAATTGAAAACCAGTCGAGGCAGCTAAAGATTTGCCTCAGAGCTCATCTCTGTTATTTTGTGTTGACACTTACGACTATAACAAGAGCAGTGATTTGATAAAGCACGCAGTCGATTCCGAGTATCCCCAGTCTGAAAGATCGGTTGCTATTGTTGTTGATCCTCAGGGGTGTATAGCTTCCCTGAGTCACTCCCCTTGTCCTGTGACTGGATATCTCTCGGAAGAGCTCATCGGTAAAAAGATGGGCGCGTTTTTTCCGCCACACTTTGATGAGGGCTATCTAAGAAATATCCATGCTTACTTTTTAATCGCAGATTCGACTAACTCCTCGTTTACTGAGCCTGTGGTATTACCCTCGAAATCCGGAGGGGAAGTTTATGTCAGCGCTGATTTACTCCCGATTTCAGACAGTGAAGGGTGTTTGACGCACTATCTGGTCTCTATCGAAAAACGAGTAGGCGCAGGCGTAACTGAAGATGACAGGGAGTTAGATGCTACTTACGCTTCAACAAACCTGACTCGCCGGCTTGAAAAGGCACTCCAGTTTGCAGGTATCAATCTGTTTAAAATTGATGCAGAGACCGGTGAAGGCGCTTTTATCTACAGCGCTAGTGGGCAAAAAACATTTTTGAAACCTGAACTCTGGTTGCCGCTCGTGGAGCCTGAATATCGCGAGCTGGTTGAGAAATCGCATGATAGACCCGGCCCAGCGATTGAGTATGCTTATCGGCCAAACGGTCCGGCTATGCCAGTACGTTGGTTGAGTCAGGCCATCATCGATCAATACACCCTACCAGATGGCCGCATAGAGAAACTGGGCTTTTCAAGAGATATTACCAAGGAGCGACGCTATGCTGAGCAACTTAAGTCGCTTGATGCACGCTCAGGTGGCATTACCTCGGAGGCTTTGCGAGCCGTCTTCGCAGATCTTGTTGCCGATCACCCCCTAGATAGATTCAGCTTTTACGCCATTGATCTCCTTGCACATGATTCAATTCTCTGTGAGCGCGAGGGGATTTCTGAAACTGAAGTGCTACAAGCGCTTTTTCTAAGGATGTTCCAGTTTTTAGAGACGCAGGGCTCGATCGCCGGTTCACCCTTAACCCGATCTGGGCTGTTGGTCTTGGTCAATCATGAGGTGAACGAACGGTTTACTCTGTTTTTGTCGACATTGTGTGATTCTCCTCTCCAGGTCAAGAATCAATCGATCAGCTTTTCTGTGCGGTGTGTACGCTGCGATTACCCAACGGATGCAGTTGGCTACGACTCGATATTGCTGAGTCTGCGTCGCACCCTTAGCCTCGCCGCGAAAGAGAACAAGCCTTTCAGACGCTATCAACACACTGATTTTGAAGATGAAAAGCTTTCAGGAACTGAATTCATTGGTGATATAGACGATGCTTTTCGTCGAGGTGAGTTTCGGCTCTTTCTTCAGCCTAAGGTCGATGCGAGACCGCCCTATCGGATTATCGGTGCTGAAGCCCTGCTTCGCTGGCAGCACCCACACGAGGGTCTGTTGGCTCCCGATCGGTTTCTTGAACTGCTGGTTAACACGCACTGGCGGCCAAAGATTGCGAAGTGGGTTATCCATGAAGCGGTATCCATGCTGACGCAAATAAGAGAGGTTGATCCACAGCAAAAACTCGCGTTTAACCTTACCGCCTATGATTTATGTGATCTCGACATACTGGGTGAACTGCTCCGGATGCAAGAACAGTCAACCTTTCCTGCGGAATCTCTGACGATTGAGTTGAGTGAATCGCAAACACAGATTTCACCGCAAGCATTACACCGCTCTTTACGGGCTGTTAAGGCGCTCGGCTTTAGTCTTGCATTAGACGATTTTGGTCAAGAGATGAGCTCTCTCAGTTATCTTGTGAATCTACCCTTAGATGAAATTAAAGTAGACAAAGTATTTCTTGATGAGTCGATGGATACCGAGGCGACAGACAAGGTGATAGCGTTCGTAACTGACTTTGCTCGAATCAAAGGTTGGTCGACCGTCGTTGAAGGTGTCGAGAGTCAGGCTCAGGCGCTGCGAGTACAGGCCCTAGGTATTGATGAGGCTCAGGGCTACTTTTTTGGAAAGGCTGTACCGCTAGTCGAATTTATCGCCCTAATTCAGCAGCAACAGCCGTTGAGTGACTGAGTCGTTGAACGAGGCTCCTCCCATCCGAATCATGTGCAATTTTCATTGACCGACGCTGTCGGTCCTGCATAAGGGACTACACTTCTAGTTAGCACCGGTATGGGTGTCAAAGGAGTAGTTGAATGTCCGGTCATATACCCAGAGTCATCCTGCTGAGTGTCTGTCTGTTGTTGGCGCCCCTGACAGCTCACAGCTCGATGCTCTGGTATGATTCCAGCTCTAACATGGTAACGGAACGTGCGCTGGGGCTATATGCCGCTGTATTGTTGGCTCAGCATCATGCGATTGAAACTGAGGATTTGAAGTTAACGCTGCAGCGAGCCGATAGCATTGATGAGGTCGATGCTGCTCACACTCGGGTCTTGGATCAGCTTATTACCCGCTTTTCCCTCGGGCAGTTGCCGACATCAATTGACCCACTCTGGGACCACCCCGAGCCCGATTTTGACCCGATCAAACTGCGCCATGAGATACTCTCTGCGCCTGCTTTGTTGCCAGCGCTGGAAGCATTGCTACCGCGCCACTCAGACTATCAAGCGTTGGTGGACCTCTATCACAAGCAACCATCTACGCTAACAGAGCCTGATAAACTCGAGTTTCGGGGCTTCTTCAAACCCGGTCAGGTGCACCAAGACATACGGCTGGTTCGTGAGCGCCTGAGTTGGTTGGGCTACCCTGCCCTAGATGCCGTTTCCGAGCTGGTGCCGCTGCTGTACGACGATCTTTTGGTCGAACAGATTCGAAAATTTCAGGGCGATCACGGTCTGGACACCGATGCTATTATTGGTCCACAGACTTTGAGGTGGCTCAACTATTCGGCAGGTGACCGGCGAGCCCTGATAGCTGCTGTTTTGGAGCGTTGGCGCTGGCTTCCGCGGGAGTTGGGTGAGGAGTATTTACTGGTCAGTATTCCTGGTTTTGAAGTGCGCTATTTTGATCGGGGTGAGTTAATTGAAAGTCACATCAGTATATCAGGCAGACCTTCGCGACCCACTCGCAGCTTTGTAGCGCAGCTTGAGCAGTTTGTAATAAACCCTGACTGGACAGTCCCACGCCGCATCTTGATGCGCGATCTGGTGCCCAAAATCCTCGCTGATCCAAACTACCTAACTCAGCAGGGAATGCAAGCAGAGCGGTTGTTCGGCGATCGTTGGCAAGCGGTAGAGAATGATGAAATTAATTGGGCAGCGATCAGTTGGGACGATAAGGATGTGCGATTGGTGCAGGCGCCAGGAGAAAAGAACGCCCTTGGTCAAATTAAGTTTCACATGCCCAATAGCCACGCGATTTATCTGCACGACACACCAAGTAAAGAGCTCTTTGCCGACGCCTCTCGAGCTTTGAGTTCGGGGTGTATTCGTGTTGAGGGCGTCACTGAATTAGCGAGGCGGCTAATGCACGGTGATATAGAACAACTGGAGTTATCACTGGCTCAGACTGAGACTAGATGGCTGCGTCTACCCAAACCGATACCGGTTTACCTCTTCTATAATCGCGCCTGGGTCGATAGTAACGGCCGGTTGCAATTGCGCGATGATGTCTACGACGCCGACAGGCAGTTTTTCGCAAGATCGAGGATTAAGTTGAATAACTCTCAACTCGCAGAGCGATAAACTCTAGCTATTGGGCTATCTCAATACTTAATAATTGGTTAATCTTTAAGCAGAAGGTGCATATATAAGTACCTCGCATAGAACCATATGGTCGGAAGTTACCCGGGGGAGAGGTATGGCCAAATTAAGTAGTGCCCACAAAGAGGGTGAAGTGTTGTCGCGCCGAGGATTTATAAAGTGCGCAACGCTTGCTGCCACGGCAGTATCTTTTCCATCCGTTGCTTTGGCCTCACAAGAGCGCACGGTCTCAACTGTTAGCGGCCCAGAGCTAGTGGCGACCGGTAATGAGCGTGTGCTTGCATTCAGGCACCTGCATACAGGGGAGACACTTAGACTCACCTACTGGTCGAACGGCCAGTATCTGGATGAGTCCCTCTCCGAGATCAATCATCTGTTACGGGATTTCCGCACCGGTGAACGTTACAAGATGGATCGCGAACTGATGGACCTACTCTATCGATTACAGGTCTCAACGGGTAACAATCGGGCATTTGAGATTATTTCAGGTTACCGCTCACCCAAGACTAACGCCATGTTGCGCACTGGCAGTTCGGGTGTGGCGAAGAAGAGCCTACACATGCAGGGTCAGGCGATCGATGTTCGCCTGCCCGGTACTGATCTGAAACATCTTCACAGGGCCGCTCTGGAGGCGAAAGCCGGTGGCGTTGGACTCTACACCGGTTCAAACTTTCTCCATCTTGATACAGGGCGTGTACGCAACTGGGGTAAATAGATTTACGCATAGACAGTTTCTGGGGCTTCAAGTAAAATACCGCAGGTTTTGCCAGCGTGATCCGCGGCAGCCCTTCAGATGGCAAGTTTTCTAGAGCGAGGTGAACCTATCAGTTTAGCCTCGCTTTTTTACAACTATGCCCCACAGTTTTAAGTTATAAGCGAATTCGCGGGGAGGTCACATTGACGCAGTCAGCCATTCTAGCCCTTGAGGATGGATCAATTTTCAGGGGAGTGTCGATTGGCGCCGAAGGCGAGTCAGCGGGGGAAGTGGTATTCAACACCTCAATGACTGGCTACCAAGAGATCCTCACCGATCCATCTTACTGCCGTCAGATCGTTACTCTTACGTACCCGCATATCGGTAACGTTGGCTGTAACGTTGAAGATGCCGAATCAGATCGGACCTGGGTTGCAGGTTTGGTTATCCGCGACCTGCCTTTGATGGCAAGTAATTTCCGTTCAGAACAGTCTCTCGATGCTTACCTTAAAGAGCGCGGTATTGTGGGTATCGCCGATATCGATACACGTCGCTTGACGCGCATCCTGCGCGAAAAAGGGGCTCAGAACGGCTGCATCATGGCGGGCGATAATATCGATGAAGCCAAGGCGCTAGAGTTGGCTCGCGCTTTCCCTGGTTTAAAAGGTATGGATTTAGCGAAGGTGGTTACGCGTGATGCTGCCGATAGCTGGCGTACATCCACATGGAAACTGGGCGAGGGTTATGCAGAGAAAGCAGATGCTGAGCAGCCATTTCATGTGGTCGCTTACGACTTCGGTGTGAAACACAACATTCTGCGCATGCTGGTGGAGCGTGGTTGTCGTCTTACCGTAGTGCCTGCACAGACAGCGGCCGCCGATGTCTTAGGGCTGAACCCTGACGGTGTATTCCTGTCTAACGGTCCTGGCGATCCAGAACCCTGTGACTACGCAATTGAAGCGATAACTGAAATATTGCAAACCAAGATACCCGTGTTTGGCATTTGTCTGGGGCATCAGCTGCTTGCGCTGGCTTCAGGTGCGAAGACCGAGAAGATGAAGTTTGGTCATCATGGGGCTAACCACCCTGTACAGGATCTTGATAATAAACACGTCATGATCACTAGCCAGAACCACGGTTTTGCAGTGGCGGAGGATAGCCTGCCAGCAACCCTGCGCGCGACTCACAAATCCCTTTTCGATGGATCCCTGCAGGGTATCGAGCGTACCGACGTGCCTGCGTTTAGCTTTCAGGGTCATCCGGAAGCGAGCCCCGGCCCACACGATGTGGCCCCGCTGTTCGATCGCTTTATTGAGATGATGTCTGCTCGCCAGAACGGCTAAGAGCAACACAGCTTACTGGGATTAAAGAAAGTTTAGAGATTAGGTTTCACAGATGCCAAAACGTACGGACATACAAAGTATTCTAATCCTCGGCGCAGGCCCAATCGTTATCGGTCAGGCGTGTGAGTTCGATTACTCCGGCGCACAGGCGTGTAAAGCGCTGCGTGAAGAGGGTTACCGCGTAATTCTGGTTAACTCCAACCCTGCCACTATCATGACGGACCCAGCAATGGCCGATGCGACTTATATCGAGCCGATTAACTGGAAGACTGTCGCTAAAATCATTGAGAAAGAGCGTCCAGACGCGCTGCTGCCAACCATGGGTGGTCAGACGGCACTCAACTGTGCTCTGGATCTCGATCGTGAAGGTGTGTTGGCTAAGTACGGCGTCGAGATGATCGGTGCCACTCAAGACGCAATCGATAAGGCTGAAGATCGCGAACGCTTCGACAAGGCGATGAAAAATATAGGCCTGGAGTGTCCTCGTGCCTCTATTGCACACTCGCTCGAAGAGGCTCTACAGGTTCTGGATTCGATCGGTTTTCCGGCCATCATCCGCCCATCGTTCACCATGGGTGGCTCAGGTGGCGGTATCGCCTACAACAAAGAAGAGTTTATCGAGATCTGTGAACGTGGTCTTGACCTCTCCCCAACCAATGAGCTGCTGATCGACGAATCGCTGATCGGCTGGAAAGAGTATGAGATGGAAGTTGTTCGCGATAAGAACGACAACTGTATCATTATCTGCTCGATCGAAAACTTCGACGCTATGGGTGTTCACACCGGTGACTCTATCACTGTTGCTCCAGCTCAGACGCTGACCGACAAAGAGTACCAGCTTATGCGTAATGCATCGCTTGCTGTACTTCGCGAAATCGGTGTAGAGACGGGTGGCTCTAACGTCCAGTTTGGTGTGTGTCCAGAGACTGGCCGTATGGTTGTCATCGAGATGAACCCGCGAGTATCACGTTCGTCTGCGCTGGCCTCTAAAGCAACAGGCTTTCCGATTGCGAAGGTCGCTGCCAAGCTGGCCGTGGGTTACACCCTTGATGAGCTCCACAACGATATTACGGGGGGGCGGACACCAGCGTCTTTTGAGCCTGCCATCGACTATGTTGTGACGAAAATTCCTCGTTTTACTTTTGAGAAATTTCCACAGGCTAATGATCGTCTGACCACTCAGATGAAGTCTGTCGGCGAGGTTATGGCCATTGGTCGTACTCAGCAGGAATCACTGCAGAAAGCACTGCGCGGTCTTGAAGTGGGATCTGAAGGTTTCGATCCAATCCTCGATCTCAATGCAGAGGACGCGCGTGATGAGCTGATTCACGAACTATCACAACCGGGCGCAGAGCGTATCTGGTATATCGGTGATGCTTTCCGTATGGGTATGAGTGTCGAAGAGATCTACAAGCTCAGCGGTGTTGACCCCTGGTTCCTCGTCCAGATCGAAGATCTGATTAAGGATGAGCAGCGCGTGTCAGAGACAGCTCTCAGCGAGCTGACAGCCGATATGATCTTCCGTCTCAAGCGTAAAGGTTTCTCTGATGGTCGCTTGGCGAAATTGCTGGGCGTTTCTGAGAAGCAGTTCCGCAAACAGCGCCAGAAACTCAATGTGCGTCCTGTGTTTAAGCGCGTCGACACCTGTGCCGCTGAATTTGCAACCGACACCGCTTACATGTACTCAACCTACGAGGAAGAGTGTGAAGCCAACCCATCTGATCGCGATAAGATTATGGTTATTGGCGGTGGTCCTAACCGGATCGGTCAGGGTATCGAATTTGACTACTGCTGTGTGCATGCTGCCTTGGCGGCTCGCGAAGACGGTTACGAAACTATCATGGTTAACTGTAACCCAGAGACCGTTTCGACCGACTACGACACCTCTGATCGACTCTACTTCGAGCCAATTACGCTTGAGGATGTACTAGAGATCGTTGAAGTTGAGAAACCTAAAGGGGTTATCGTGCAGTACGGTGGTCAGACACCGCTGAAGCTGGCAGTAGCCCTTGAGCAGGCAGGCGTTCCCATTATTGGCACCTCTTCTGAAGCGATTGATCGTGCAGAGGACCGTGAGCAGTTCCAACAGATGCTCAAGCGCTTGGGTCTGAAACAGCCAGAAAACGCAACTGTTCGCAGTTTAGATGCTGCAATAGTCGAGGCTGAAAAGATCGGTTACCCGCTGGTTGTCCGCCCTTCCTACGTCCTTGGTGGACGCGCGATGGAGATAGTCTACAAAGAGGACGAGCTGCGCAAGTACATGAACACCGCGGTGCAGGTCTCTCACGAGGCTCCCGTGCTACTGGACCATTTCCTCAATGCCGCGATCGAAGTCGATATTGATGCAGTGTGTGACGGCGAGCAGGTTGTAATCGGTGCAATCATGCAGCACATCGAACAGGCGGGTGTTCACTCTGGTGACTCGGCTTGTTCTCTGCCGCCATACAATTTGGCTGCTGATATCCAGGACGAAATGCGTGAGATGGTGCGTAAGATGGCACTTGAACTTGGCGTTGTCGGCCTGATGAACGTGCAGCTGGCCTATCAGGATGGTGAAATCTACGTTATTGAAGTCAATCCACGCGCTTCACGTACGGTGCCATTCGTATCCAAGTGCATCGGAGTCTCGCTGGCCAAGATCGCCGCGCTGGTGATGACCGGCAAATCGCTTAAAGAGCTGGGCTTCACCGAAGAGATCGTACCTAAGTTCTTTAACGTCAAAGAGGCTGTCTTCCCGTTCAACAAGTTCCAGGGCGTCGACCCGATTCTTGGCCCTGAAATGAAGTCCACCGGTGAAGTGATGGGTACGGGTGTAACCTTTGGCGAAGCGTTCATGAAGGCGCAGATCGGTGCTGGCGAAAAGATGCCTAAGCCGGGTAACGCCTTCATCTCTGTTCGTGACGTTGACAAAGCAAGTGTTGTGAAACTGGCGCAGGATTTTGTTTCGCTGGGCTTCTCTCTTGTGGCTACCTCAGGAACTGCAAAGCATCTGAGCGACAACGGTCTGGCTGTTAAGGTGGTCAATAAGGTAGCTGAAGGTCGTCCAAACATCGTCGATATGATCAAGAACGGTGAAATTGCCTATGTGGTTAACACCACAGAGGGCCGTAAAGCGATTGCTGACTCTGCGGATATTCGCCGTGCAGCCCTGCAGCATAAAGTGCCTTACACCACCACGCTTGCTGGCGCGGAAGCGGTCGCTGCAGCGCTAGAGTTCGGTGAAGAGCGTGAAGTACGTCGCCTTCAGGATATCCATATGGAGGTGTCTGCATGAGTAGTCGCGTTCCAATGACGGTTGAGGGCGAAGTTGCACTTCGTGCTGAACTGGAACATCTAAAGACTAAAGCACGACCAGAAGTCGTTGCTGCGATCGCGGAAGCGCGTGAGCACGGCGATCTCAAAGAGAACGCTGAGTATCACGCCGCGCGTGAGCAGCAGGGCTTTATTGAGGGTCGTATCGCTGACATTGAGAGCAAGCTCTCAATGGCTCAGGTAATTGATGTCACCAGCCTGCCGCACACCGGTAAGGTGATTTTTGGTACGACCGTTGCTCTGGTAAATCTCGAAACAGATGAAGAGGTGACGTACAAAATCGTGGGTGACGACGAGGCTGACCTCAAGCAGCGAAAGATTTCGGTCAACTCGCCAATTGCGCGTGCGCTGATTGGTAAAGAGGAGGGTGATGTCGCAGCGGTTAATACGCCAAACGGCCTCATCGAATACGAAATTGCAGAAGTTAAACACCTCTAATCTAACTTTTGCTAAGTTGACTATCTAAAGTAAGAGGCCGCAGCAGCGGCCTTTTTTCACCACGCCTGTGCGATTAGCGATTCGCGCACTGTTTCAGCTTTCTGAGTGTTCGGTCATGAATCAGGATTCAATAACTGAGCATTTGCATTAATGCCGCATGAGCCCTATCCCTCTTGCACTTTAGATTCATGAGCAGATACTTGGTGATCAATAGTGATCGCGCCGTTGCGTTAAAAGTTATCAGTAGCAGATAACTGAAGAGAACAAAGACCACTGGAGACAAGTGGTCGTTTATTTCACGTGACAGCGATCAATCCGGAATGATTCCCCAGGTGAGTACCGGGAAGAGTAGCAGCAGGATGACGCGTACAAAGTCAGACGCTAAAAACGGTAGTACACCTATGAAGGTATCCCGCATCGGGACACCGTCGGCGATTTTGTTAATGATGAAGACGTTCATCCCCACGGGAGGCGTAATCATGCCGACCTCCACAACGATAAGACAGATGATGCCGAACCATAGAGCTGTCTGTTCATACGTCATGCCAAAGTCCAGTGACATGATCGCTGGGAAAAAAATTGGGACGGTCAGCAGGATCATCGAGAGCGAGTCCATCAGGCAACCGAGCACCAGGTAGACAGCAAGCATCAGCATAAGAACGAGCATAGGAGTCATGTTGGTGTCGACAATCCAGTCTGCCAGGGTCTGTGGCATTCCTGAAAGGCTAAGAAAGGCATTAAAAATATCGGCGCCAAGGATGATAACGAAGATCATACCGGTGTTTGTTGCCGTCTGCTTGATACACTCACCAAAGCTCTTCCACGTCAGTTGGCGGTTGATCAGGGCGATCGCAATTGTGCCGATGACGCCATAGGCGGCCGCTTCTGATGGAGTAAATACACCGCCATAGATACCGCCAAGGACGCCAATAAAAAGGAGAGAAGCGGGTATCAACTCGATTAGCGCACGACCGCGCTCCTTCCAGCTGGCTTTTTCAGCCTTGTCAGCGTAATGAGGATTAAGTTTCACGACGATTGCAATCACCAGCATGTAGCCAATGACCGCCATGACCCCCGGTACCATCGCAGCCATGAATAGTTTAACGATATTCTGCTCTGTTAGGATGGCGTAGATAATTAAGACAATCGATGGAGGAATCAGAATGCCTAACGTACCGCCGGCAGCCAGTGCACCAGTCGCCAGTGCGCCATGATAGCCATGGCGTTTCATTTCGGGTAGCGCAACTGAACCCATGGTCGCCGCGGTGGCCAACGAGCTTCCACAAATCGCGCCAAATAGGCCACAACCACCGACAGCAGCGAGCGCAAGGCCACCGCGTCTATGACCGATAAAAGCGTTAACGCCAACAAATAGGGAGCGGCTGATTCCCGAACGCGCAGCCAGGTTACCCATAAATAGAAACAGAGGTATAACAGCAAGCGAGTGGCTTGCCATCTGCGCAAAAGAGGAGCCTTTCATGTAATAGGTGAGCGTACTGAAATCATCAATGATTGAGTATCCGATAACGCCAGAGACCATCATGGCAATACCGATAGGCACTCGTAAAAACATGATAACGAGCATGAACAGGATCATTAATCCTGCAATGATTTCAGAACTCATTTTGAACCTTCGTAATCAGCGAGAAGTGCAATAGGTTTTGCGAAACCAGCAATAGCGGTCAGTAGAAATCCGAAGGCGATTGTTTGGTAGAAATACCACTCCTTCATCCGCAGCATCATGGTCTCGTTACCATATTTGGCAGCGGCAAGGCCTCCGTCGTATGTGTAGTAAGCGAGGATGGCAAATAACCCCCCCAGCAGCAGACTACCGATGATATCCATCGTCATGCGAAAGGCTCGAGGTGCAGATGCAGTAAGTACATCAACGATGACATTCCCCAAGCGCATCTGGCAGTAGGGCAGGCAGAGCGCAACGACCACTGCGGTGAACATCTGTACGATTTCTGTATCGCCCTGAATCGGAGCGGAGAAAAAGTAGCGACCCGCTACACTGAGCACGGTCGTGATGGCCATCAAGGTTAAAACCGCCCCCCCTAAAAGAGCAAGCCACATAGTGGCTTGCTCATAGAGGAGGACAAATGATCGGGTTCTATTAAGCAGTTGTGACACTGATTTTCACCCCAGGTCTTTGATTTAGTTGCTGTATTTTTCCAGTTGAGCCTGGGCTGATTCAAGCAGCGCCTGCCCATCCAGACCGCGCTCGTTCATCTCCCTGACCCAGTCTGTCGCGACGTCTTTGGTTGCTTCGCGCATTTTGGAAACTTCCGCAGCGGCCATCGTCGAACGAGAAGCTTTCTCGTCGATCATTTTTCGCCCAACATTCTCAGCGTTCTTGAAAAATTCGCCAAATTGCTGAGACATTGCCAGGCCCGAGTGGTCATCAATCACCTGTTTTAGGTCCGCAGGAAGTGATTCGTACTTGGCTTTATTCATACCCATGACGAACACAGATGTATAAAGACCTCGGCCGTCGGAGTCCTGAATCTCAACAGCATTGTCTACCAGTTCGTGAAGCCGCAGCGCAGGAACGATCTCGAAGGGCACAACAGTACCATCGATGACGTTTTTAGCCAGGGCCTGAGGCATCTCTGGTACAGGCATACCCACGGGGGTTGCGCCAAGGGCTTCTAGAGCCATGGCGACGGGGCGACTCGGGTTACGTAACTTTTTACCCTCGAACTTGGCTACCGTATCGATGGCATCGCCCTTGGTATAGACAACACCACGGTCGTGAACCCAGAAAAAGAGGGGGTGCATATCAGCAAACTCGGCCTGCACCGCTGGGTTGGCTTCGTAATAGGCTTGGAGAGCCATCGAGGTCTGCTCGGCGTCAGTCACCATGAAGGGTAACTCAAATGCCGAGATTGCGGGATACCGGCCGGGGGTGTAACCGGGCAGTGTCCAGATGATGTCAGCAAATCCATCTTGAACCTGATCGACCAGCTGGGGTGGTTTGCCGCCTAGCTGCATAGCAGTATACATCTTGACCTCGATTCGACCATTTGATGCCTCGGCGATCGATTCAGTCCAATCCTTAATCAGTTTGGCGTGCGCAGGCGCTTTACCCGGCAGAAAGCTGTGATATTTTAACGTTACTTCCGCAGCTTGAGCTGACAGGCTTGCCATTGCACCTAGCATGGCCACAGCTGATGCTTTCACAAGGAATTTTTTAATCATTATTGACTCCTCAAGGTCGTTGTTGTCCCGCAGTGCGGTTTAAGAGTGCACACTTCTCTTTTACACCCTCAGATACTTTATATCTACGGGCAGTAGGTCGAAGTTGATACTAAACGACGGGCTGAGCCTGAAAAAAATTGATTTTGCTGGGCGTGGTATAGGAAAAAGAGAAGGGGGGTGTGGACTATAAGGGTGTATGCGCCAGAAATTCTAGCGCATGAGATTTGAAAGTTTCGGATTTGGGTTCTCAGCGGGACGATAGAGGACAGCAATGTTCCCGATCTCCTGAACCAGTTGAGCTTCAACAATATCAACAAGTTGTTTGATTAAATCACGTTTGAGATCACGATCGCCCACAGCAAACTTAACTTTAATTAGTTCGTGATCTTCTAAGGCACGGTCCACCTCAAGTTGCACGTTTTCGGAGAGGCCATTACCACCAACAGTAACAATTGGATTGAGGGTGTGTGCCACATTGCGCAGACGCTTTTTTTGAACAGTCGTTAAGCTCATATTAGAATGCATTCCCGGAGTAGCTTGGATGAGTGCCTAAAAGCACCCCATTAGTTTACAGACTTTGTGAAGGGCTGAGTAGTGGAGCCCCGCGATCCCGAGATAGAGAGTTGAATGGTGGGACTTGTTTTTTACCCTTGGGCCCCCAATATCGACAGTAGTGCTTACCCGTTTGCAGTCTGCGCCTGTGCGCGCAAATTTTATCTGCTCGGAAAAAGGTTTTAAGGCGTATAACTCCTACCGAGTTATAGCCGATCAAATAGAGGTGCTTTTCTTTGAACGATATGGCCAAGAATCTGGT
This sequence comes from Marinobacterium sp., assembly GCA_035458585.1. GTDB lineage: Bacteria > Pseudomonadota > Gammaproteobacteria > Pseudomonadales > Balneatricaceae > Marinobacterium_E. The sequence goes on from DATHZN010000060.1 coordinate 46,879, forward strand.
TCTTTGGTTGGTGATTGCAGCGGTGCTGCTCACCATCTTTAACAACTTCAGTACGGAGGTGGACTCGCGCCGTATGAGCTACTCCGACTTCGTCTCTGAAGTGCAGGCCGGGCGTGTGGACAGGGTAGTAGTTGATGGATATACCATTGAAGGCACACGCCAGAACGGTGAGCGTTTTGAGACAGTGCGCCCTGCCATCTCTGATCCCAAGTTGATCGATGACCTGCTGCAACATGATGTTGTAGTTGAGGGCAAGATGCCTGAACAGCAGAGTATCTGGTCTCAGTTGCTAGTGGCTTCATTCCCAATTCTGGTCATCATCGCAGTATTCATGTTTTTCATGCGTCAGATGCAGGGCGGTGGCGGTGGCCGCGGTGGCCCGATGTCATTCGGCAAGTCGAAAGCCCGTATGATGGGCGAGGATCAGGTTAAGACAACCTTCGAGGATGTCGCCGGTGTCGAGGAAGCGAAAGAGGAAGTGCAGGAATTAGTGGATTACCTGCGCGATCCCGGGAAGTTTCAGCGTCTGGGTGGTCATATTCCCCGCGGTGTGCTGATGGCGGGTAGCCCAGGTACGGGTAAGACCTTGCTAGCCAAAGCGATCGCTGGTGAAGCAAAGGTGCCGTTTTTTAGCATCTCTGGTTCTGACTTTGTTGAGATGTTTGTCGGTGTTGGTGCCTCTCGTGTGCGCGATATGTTTGATCAGGCGAAAAAGCACGCGCCCTGTATTATCTTCATTGATGAAATCGACGCGGTGGGCCGTTCTCGTGGAGTTGGTCTTGGGGGTGGCAATGATGAGCGCGAACAGACCCTGAACCAGCTGTTGGTAGAGATGGACGGTTTCGAGGGCACTGAAGGAATCATCGTCATTGCCGCGACTAACCGCCCGGACGTACTCGATCCGGCGCTACTCCGCCCTGGTCGTTTCGACAGGCAGGTACATGTAGGTTTGCCAGATATCCAGGGGCGTGAGAAGATCCTGAAGGTGCATATGCGTAAGGTACCGCTGGGCGATGATGTCAAACCCGAGCTTATTGCTCGCGGTACGCCGGGCTTCTCGGGCGCAGATCTGGCGAACCTCGTGAACGAAGCGGCTCTATTCGCTGCGCGTGAGAGTCGTCGTACCGTCGGTATGGAGATGTTTGAGAAGGCGAAAGACAAGATCATGATGGGCGCCGAGCGCAAGTCGATGGTGATGTCCCACAAAGAGCGTCTCAATACGGCATATCATGAAGCTGGTCACGCGATCATCGGTCGTCTTATGCCGCACCATGATCCAGTGTACAAGGTGTCGATCATCCCGCGCGGACGAGCTCTCGGTGTCACGATGTTTTTGCCGGTCGAAGATCGCTACAGCTTTAGCCGCGAGCAGATCATCTCACAGATCTGTTCTCTGTACGGTGGTCGAATTGCCGAGGAGATGACCCTTGGCAAAGCAGGTGTAACAACGGGTGCATCCAACGACATCCAGAAGGCAACCAACTTGGCTCGCAATATGGTGACTAAGTGGGGTCTTTCCGATGAGTTGGGTCCGTTGCTCTACGGAAATGAAGATCAAGATCCTTTCGGCTACGGCGGCGGTGCTGCCGCTAAAGCGATGTCTGAAGAGACCCAGAGGCGTGTAGATGCCGAGGTTCGTCGCATTATCGACGAGTGTTATAAGAAAGCTTTCAAAACGTTGGAAGATAACCGCGACATTCTGGAAACCATGTGTCAGGCATTGATGAAGTATGAAACCATCAGCAGTGAGCAAATTGACCAGTTGATGGCGCGTACGGAAGTCTCTCCACCGGACGGCTGGAGCGAGGTGCCGGATCGTGAAGCGGAAACCCCGGCGCAGCAGGCTGAACCGGTTGAGACAGATGTGCCTGAGGCTGACGAGGAAGATTTGGCAGGGCCGACTGAGGATTCCAAGGCTGATGATCCAGAACGAGGCAGTGAAGATTCAAAGCAGTCTTGATGCTTAAACATTTAAACAGGCCCGCTTTGCGCGGGCCTGTTTCGTTTTCGCTCCTTACGTGAGCAACTATCTGAAAGTATTGGAGAATACGTGTCCATTTTAATATGCGGCTCGCGCCAGTTAGATCTAAGTTCAACCCAGGTGATGGGGATTCTAAATGTTACTCCAGACTCTTTTTCGGACGGTGGTAACTTATATTCAAACGCCTCTCTGTCGCTCGATAAAGCCCTGTATCAGGCGAGACAGATGGTCACCGAAGGGGCGAGTATCATCGATATCGGCGGTGAGTCCACGCGACCTGGAGCAGAGCCAGTCTCGGTGCAAGAGGAGATGGATCGAGTCTTACCTGTACTTGAGCGCATAAATGCAGAAGTCGATGCGGTAATATCGATTGATACCAGTACACCCGAATTGATTCGTGAAGCAGCTCGTCTGGGCGCTGGTATGATCAATGATGTACGAGCCCTCGGGCGTGAAGGGGCGCTAGAAGCGGCAGTTGCTGCTGGTTTGCCGGTCTGCTTGATGCATATGCAAGGGAGTCCCGCGACTATGCAGCGGGCGCCGAGCTACTCCGATGTTGTTGCCGAAGTGATCGATTTTCTTCGACAGCAGTTGGATCGTTGCGTGGAGGCGGGTCTCGAGCGCTCACAACTGATTATTGATCCCGGGTTTGGTTTTGGTAAGACTCTGGAACACAATTTACTTCTGTTAAATGAGATGCAACAGTTGCTCTCTCTCGGTGTGCCGGTATTGTCTGGTACATCTCGCAAATCTATGATTGGAAACTTGCTTGGACGTGAGCCAGATGAGCGGCTCGCGGGTGGTCTGGCAACTGTGGTACTGGCAGTGGAGCGTGGTGCGCGTATAATCCGCGTCCATGATGTAGCCGCTACGGTCGATGCTGTCAGGATGACTGAGGCTGTGATGGGGCAGTCGCAATAAGGATATAGGATAGAATGGCAAGAAAGTATTTTGGTACCGACGGTATCCGTGGCCGAGTCGGCGAGTTTCCGATAACCCCCGATTTTGTGTTGAAACTCGGCTGGGCAGTAGGTCGAGTACTGGCCCGTGAGGGACAGTCAAAAGTGATCATCGGTAAGGATACGCGGATCTCAGGGTACATGTTCGAGTCTGCACTGGAGGCGGGTCTCTCTGCTGCCGGCGTCGATGTGTTGCTTTTGGGTCCTATGCCAACGCCTGCCATCGCATACCTCACTCGTACATTCCGCGCCGATGCTGGGATTGTAATCAGCGCCTCGCACAACCCCTACGAAGACAACGGTATTAAGTTTTTCAGTTCTGAAGGGACAAAGCTTGCGGATGAGATCGAAGAGAAAATTGAAGCGCAGCTAGATCTGGCGATGACAACGGTCAGCTCAGACAAGTTGGGTAAAGTGCGGCGGGTAAATGATGCTGCGGGTCGATACATTGAATTTTGTAAAGCCAGTGGTGGTCATCAACTTAGCCTTGAGGGGCTTAGACTGGTAGTTGACTGTGCGAATGGTGCTGCCTATCACGTAGCACCCAAGGTATTCTCTGAGCTTGGCGCAAAAGTTACGGAGATCGGTACTCATCCAGATGGTATGAACATTAACCTCAACTGCGGCGCTACGGCACCGAAAGCCCTTCGTGAAAAGGTGCTCGAGGTGGGCGCCGATATCGGTATCGCATTAGATGGTGATGGCGATCGTTTAATCCTGGTTGATGACAAGGGCGAGACGGTTGACGGTGATGAAATTTTACTGATCATTGCGAAAGCCCTTCACTCCAGTGGGTCGCTTGAGGGAGGCGTTGTTGGAACGCTGATGACAAACCTCGGTATGGAGCAGGCCCTCAAACGGATTGATATCCCATTTGTGCGTGCCAAGGTGGGTGATCGTTACGTTATGGAGCAGCTTCACCTGAACGACTGGGTGCTTGGTGGTGAGGGTTCTGGTCATATCGTGGTTCGTGATCTGCTACCGACTGGAGATGGAATCATCGCAGCCGTACAGGTACTTAAGGCGATGGTTGAGAGTGATGCCAGTCTGCATGAGTTGAAGCAGGGTATGACGAAGTTGCCCCAGCATATGATTAATGTTCGACTAGAGAAACGGGTCTCAATTGAAGGTGTAGAGTCGATTGATAAGGCCGTAGCGGAAGCAGAGCGTATTTTAGGTGAAGAGGGTCGTATTTTGTTGCGTCCGTCCGGTACTGAGCCTGTGGTTCGCGTTATGGTTGAAGGCGTGGATCAGCAGTTGGTCGGCGAAGTCTGTCAACAGGTTGCAGATAAAGTTGAAAAAGCGCTGAAGCCGCTTGTAAGTTAATAAATGCTAGGGTAATATGCGCGCCTCTTTCGAAGCTGAGCCAGCTCCTCAAGTTGTTGGCTGTCTCAGCAGAAGTTTATAAATGGTTGTTATCTATACGCTATGGAAACAATAATTCTGATCGTTCATGTGCTGCTGGCTGCAGGCATCATCGCACTGGTTCTGCTTCAGCAGGGCAAGGGTGCAGAGGCAGGTGCTAGTTTTGGTGGCGGTGCATCTCAGACTGTTTTTGGTAGCCAAGGTAGCAGCAGCGTGCTGGGTCGTATGACCGCTGTTTTGGCCGCTGGTGTGTTTGCAACCAGCTTTGTGCTGGCGATTTTCGCCAAGGACAGGGCGGAAAGTGTCGGTGATGTGGGTATTCCTGCAGCAGAGGTGATCGAAGCCGCTGCGCAACAGGTACCCGTGCAGGAGCTTCCTGCCGCTGGCTCATCCTCAGTTGGGACCTCAGACATCCCAACAGTGGGAGATAAATAGAGTTTTTGCCCAGGTGGTGGAATTGGTAGACACGCTATCTTGAGGGGGTAGTGTCCCTAGGACGTGCCGGTTCGAGTCCGGCTCTGGGCACCAAGTTGTAAAAATGACAGGTTAAGCGTAAAATTTTGACCTGTTTCTGATGCGGGGTGGAGCAGTCTGGTAGCTCGTCGGGCTCATAACCCGAAGGTCGTTGGTTCAAATCCGGCCCCCGCTACCACTTTTTGGTAGAAGCCCCTTCATGGGGCTTTTTCGTAGACTTTTTTCATAATGAAAGTGTTTCATGGTGATAGAAGTTTCGAGGCTTGGAAGCCGCCAGCAGGAGACAGTTAAATCTGCCTTCCCAAAAAGGGTGGTAGATATCGTCAGAAATGGGTCCATCGGGGCCCTTTTTCATTTGGCCAAGGCAGACGCCATTTAGCAGCACACAGAGAAGTGTGAGTTCGGCGTCTACGGTGCTCTCTGATAACACACTTTCGAGAGAGAGCCAGAGTAAATAAGTTTTGTAGGTAGAAAAATTGTCAGCGAAGTTAAAGCTGTTACATGAACTAATTGAACCTGTCGTTCAGGGCCTCGGCCTTGAACTTTGGGGTATCGAGTACAAAGCGGCTGGTAATAACAGCATGTTACGCATATACATTGACGGCCCTGAAGGGGTGAGTGTCGATGATTGTGCACGTGTCAGCCATCAGGTTAGCGGTGTGATGGACGTTGAGGACCCAATCTCTGAGCAGTACATGCTGGAGGTCTCTTCACCCGGTCTCGATCGCCCACTCTACACGCTGGAACAGTATGCGGCCTATGCCGGACATGTTATTCAGCTGCGTCTGCGTATGCCGTTTGAAGGGCGTCGCAAATTTAAAGGAATATTGAACGGCGTAGAGGGCGATGAAGTCCTGCTGGTCGTTGATGAACATGAGTATCTGTTGCCGCACGATCTTATTGAGCGCGCCAACGTGATTCCTCAATTTGAATAACGCTTTTGAATCTAGGAGCGAGAGCAAGTTATGAATAAAGAGATTCTGTTGGTTGCCGAAGCGGTTTCTAATGAGAAAGACGTGCCCAAGGGTGTGATCTTCGAGGCGATCGAAGTGGCACTGGCAACAGCTACCAAGAAACGTTATGACGAAGAGGCGGATATCCGAGTTGTCATCGACCGTACTACAGGCGATTACGAAACCTTTCGTCGTTGGTTGGTCGTTGATAACGATGCAGTACCCGCCTTGGGTACCGAGCTGACAATGGAAGAGGCCGCTGAGATTGATGCCAATCTGCAGCCGGGTGATATCCATGAAGAGCAGGTTGAGTCCGTCAAGTTCGGTCGTATCGCTGCCCAGACGGCCAAACAGGTCATCGTGCAGAAGGTTCGTGAAGCTGAACGCGCCAAGGTCGTTGAGCTCTACTCCGACCGCCTGGGTGATTTGATCGCGGGTACGGTTAAGAAAGTGACGCGCGATAATGTGATTGTAGATTTGGGTAATAACGCCGAAGCATTGTTGCCACGGGAGAATCTGCTGCCGCGCGAAGTTTTCCGCATGGGCGAGCGCGTTCGCTCTGTGTTGCAGGAGGTGCGTTCAGAAGGTCGTGGTCCTCAGCTGATTTTGAGCCGCACTTCGAAAGAGATGCTGATCGAACTATTCCGCATCGAAGTGCCTGAAGTCGCTGAAGAGATGATCGAGATTCGTGCTGCATCCCGTGATCCGGGCGCTCGTGCAAAAATTGCTGTCAAGACGAACGATGGCCGTCTGGACCCTATCGGTGCTTGTGTCGGTATGCGCGGTGCTCGAGTGCAGGCGGTATCAAACGAGTTGGGTGGCGAGCGTGTTGATATCGTGCTCTGGGATGATAACCCTGCGCAGTTGGTTATCAACGCCATGGCTCCAGCTGAGGTTGCCTCTATTGTCATTGATGAAGAGACTCACTCAATGGACGTTGCAGTTGCAGAAGAGGCGCTGGCAATGGCCATTGGTCGCAGTGGTCAGAACGTTCGTCTGGCGGCTGAGCTAACGGGTTGGGATCTCAACGTCATGAGCGAAGAAGAGGCGTCTGCCAAGCATGAGTCTGAGGTAGGTAAGACGATCGAACTGTTCATTCAGCATCTGGATGTTGATGAAGATCTGGCTGAGTTGTTGGTCAATGAAGGCTTCACAACGCTTGAAGAGGTCGCTTACGTCCCAGTTAATGAGATGCTTGAGATCGAAGAGTTCGATGAAGATATCGTCGAAGCTCTGCGTCAACGTGCTAAAGACGCACTGTTGAATCTGGCGATCGCCAGCGAAGAGCAACTGGGCGAGAACGAGCCAGCAGAAGACCTGTTAAACATGGATGGTATGGATAAACATCTTGCCTACATCCTGGCGTCACGCGGCATCATCACTATGGAAGATCTCGCAGAGCAGTCTATTGAAGAGATGCTCGAAATTGAAGATATGACTGAAGAGCGTGCTGGAGAGCTGATCATGACAGCTCGTGCGCCTTGGTTTGAAGAGCAGTAATTAATTACAACGGAGAGGGAGTAACCCCCAGATGGCAGAAGTAACAATTAAGCAGCTTGCCGATGTGGTTGGTGTGTCCGTTGAGCGTTTGTTAACTCAGATGCAGGAAGCGGGCGTCCAGGGTAAAGATGCCGCATCTAACGTCACTGAAACTGAACGTCAGCAATTGCTAGCGCATCTCAAGCGCAGCCACGGCGAAGAGGCTGAGGTGGGCGAGCCGAAGAAGATCACACTCAAACGTAAAACAACATCGACACTTAAAGTCGGTGGAGCGGGAAGTCGTAAGACCGTTAACGTTGAGGTCCGCAAAAAGCGTACTTACGTTAAACGTGAAGAGATTGAAGAGACCCCAGTTGAAGCACCTGTTGAAGAACCGATTGCTGAACAGCAGGCTGCACCTGCCGTCGAGGCCGCTTCGGTTGCCGAGGTTGCGGCTGAGCCAGTAGTGGAAGAGGCTGTTTCGCCAGTAGAAGAGGCGTCTACGCCAGTGGAAACTAAGCCGGTTCCTGCTCCCGCTCCTGCTGCTTCTGCTCCGGCACCCGCCGCTCCTGCAGCTAAAGCCGCAGAGCCTGGTGCACCAAAAACGGCTGAACCTGCTGCCGAGGACCCTCGCAAGAAGAGAAAAGAGCGCGACGCTCGCCGTAATGAGCGTGCTGAACGTGGGGAGTCTCGTCGCGGTAAGGGTGGTAGCACTAAGCCAGCTCACAAACCTCTTAGGGGTGCTAAGCACGGTGGCCGTACGACACCGAATCAGCATGGTTTTGAAAGGCCAACGGCAGCCATCGTGCATGAGGTGAGCATTCCAGAAAGTATCACCGTCGCGGAACTGGCGAAAAAGATGTCGGTTAAAGCCGCTGAGGTGATCAAGGTGATGTTTAAAATGGGTGCCATGGCAACCATTAACCAGCCGATCGATCAGGACACTGCAACGCTGGTTGTGGAAGAGATGGGTCACATTGCTAAGCCGATGCAGGAGAATGCGATCGAGGATGCACTGCTCGAGTCTGTATCCTCCCACGAGGGTGAAGCTGCACCGCGCGCGCCGGTTGTGACCGTAATGGGTCACGTAGACCACGGTAAGACATCACTGCTCGACTTCATTCGGACGACACGCGTTGCTGCCGGTGAGTCAGGCGGTATTACACAGCATATCGGTGCTTACCACGTAGAGACCGGCAACGGCATGGTAACCTTCCTGGATACGCCGGGACACGCGGCATTTACAGCCATGCGTGCGCGCGGTGCTAAATTGACCGATATCGTTGTTCTGGTTGTGGCGGCCGATGATGGCGTGATGCCTCAGACCGAAGAAGCGGTTCAGCACGCTAAAGCGGCAGGTGTACCTCTAGTAGTCGCAGTGAACAAGATCGACAAGCCAGAGGCTGACCCAGACCGCGTAAAGAACGAGCTGGCACAGCGCGACGTCATTCCTGAGGATTGGGGTGGTGACGTACAGTTCGCTCATGTTTCTGCGAAAACGGGTGAAGGCATTGATGACCTTCTGGAGAAGATCCTGCTGCAGGCAGAATTGCTTGAACTAACTGCAGTTGCTGATGCGCCAGGGCAGGGTGTCGTCGTTGAGTCGCGCCTTGATAAGGGACGCGGTCCAGTGGCTACTCTTCTGGTTCAGAATGGTACGCTGCGCAAAGGTGATATCGTACTGGCGGGCATGAACTTTGGCCGCGTGCGTGCAATGTTGGACGAGAACGGCGATCCCTTGGATGCCGGGGGGCCTGCAATCCCAGTTGAGATTCAGGGTCTGGACGGTACACCGGATGCGGGTGATGAGTTCACTGTGGTATCAAGCGAGAAGAAAGCGCGTGAAGTCGCACTCTTCCGTCAGGGTAAATACCGTGAAGTTAAACTTGCACGCCAACAGCAGTCTAAGCTTGAGAACCTCTTCAGTAACATGCAGGCGGGTGATGTTAAGTCACTCAACATCGTTATTAAGACCGATGTTCGCGGCTCGCTTGAGGCGCTGACACACTCGCTTGAAGATCTATCGACCGACGAAGTCAAAGTGAACATTGTCTCTGGCGGTGTGGGTGGTATTGGTGAGACCGATGCCAACCTGGCGCTGGCCTCTTCAGCGATTCTGATCGGCTTCAACGTGCGTGCAGATGCGCAGGCACGGGCCATCGTTGAGCGCGAAGAGATGGAGCTGCGTTACTACTCCGTTATTTACGACATCATCGATGATGTTAAAGCGGCGATGGGTGGACTCTTGTCACCTGAGTTCCGTGAAGAGATTGTGGGTGTGGCTGAAGTACGTGACGTATTTAAGGCGCCTAAGATCGGTGCAATCGCCGGTTGTATGGTGACCGAGGGTACTGTCTACCGTAACAAGCGCATCCGTGTCCTGCGTGATAACGTGGTTATCTACGAAGGTGAGTTGGAGTCACTGCGTCGCTTCAAGGATGCTGTTAATGAAGTGCGTAACGGCATGGAGTGTGGTATCGGCGTGAAGAACTACAACGATGTTAAAGTTGGCGACCAGATTGAGGTCTTCGACACCATCGAAGTTCAGCGTACGCTGTAATACCAGGATAATCAGGAAAAGTATGGCACGTGATTTTAAACGTACCGATCGTGTTGGCGACCAGATCCAGAGGGATCTGGCGCAACTGATCCATCGTGAGATTAAAGACCCACGTATAGGCATGGTGACGATAAACCATGTGAAGGTGGCCAAGGATCTCGGTTACGCAGATGTCTACATTACCGTGCTGCCTTTGGGTGGCATGGATGAGGCTGAAGCAACCGCAAAAAGTTTGGATGTGTTGAAAAGCGCGGCAGGATTCCTGCGTGCGGAGCTTTCACGTTTGATAAAACTGCGGGTTATGCCGCAACTCAGATTCCACTTTGACGAGAGCGTAGAGCGGGGCCGTCATTTAGCGAGCCTCATTGAACGTGCGCGCAGACTGGAAGATGGCAAAGACAGCGGGTCAGAAGAGGCGTAATCCATGGCTCGACGTAAAAAAGGACGCCGCATTGACGGCGTCTTTTTGCTTGATAAGCCTCAGGGTATCAGTTCCAACCACGCACTACAGCGGGTTAAGCGCTTATACGACGCGGCGAAGGCAGGTCATACGGGGGCACTTGATCCCCTAGCGACAGGACTGCTGCCCATCTGTCTAGGCGAAGCGACCAAGTTTTCCCAGTTTCTGCTCGACTCAGACAAGCGCTACATCACTACCGCCAAGCTGGGCGTGCGGACAGACAGCAGTGATGCTGATGGCGCAGTGATTGAGACTAAGCCGGTACCGCAGATCAACAGGACGGCGTTAGAGGCGCTGCTTGAGCGACGTTTTCTTGGCGATATTGAGCAAGTACCGTCGATGTTCTCGGCGCTTAAGTATCAGGGCCAACCGCTCTACAAGCTCGCACGTAAAGGCGAGAAGGTCGAGGTGAGGCCGCGTCAGGTGCATATCTTTGAGATAAAGTTGCTGGATCTGAGAGCCGATGAGATCGATCTTGAGGTGCACTGCTCAAAGGGTACCTATATTCGCTCAATTGTAGAGGATCTGGGGCTCGAGCTTGGTTGTGGTGCGCATGTCAGTATGTTGCGCCGAACTGAAGTATCGAGCTACAACGCAGCTCAAATGCTGACGCTGGAACAGCTTGAATTTCTGGCGAGACCAGCGCAGGAGGGTGAGTCACAAGAGTGCATACAAATTCGTTTAGATGCGCTATTATTGCCCGCCTGGAGTGCTGTGGAACGCCTGCCTTCGCTCAGTTTAACTGAGGTCTTAGCGGACCGTTTGTTAAAAGGACAGAAGCTGGGTGAGCGCTTTGAACAGCGAGGTTTAGTTCGACTGTTTCATGAATCCCGTTTTTTGGGGCTGGGCGAGGTCGATGAGACCGGCCGCTTGCGAGCTAAACGCTTACAAGACACCTCAGAGGACTCGCTCTCAGAGAGATAGAGAGCACGGCTAGATTTACCTCTACTGAGGTATGACGCTGAACTGAAGATATGCTCGGTACAGCGCGACTCAACCCCGGGGCTTGACCCTGTGCATATCGTAATTAGGAGAAAATCAATGGCACTGTCTGTTGAGAAAAAAGCTGAAATCGTAGCTGAGTTTGGTCGTGGTCAGGGCGACACTGGTTCACCAGAAGTACAGGTTGCTCTGCTGACTGCTAACATTGAAGGCCTGCAGGGCCATTTCAAAGCTAACAAGCAGGACCACCACTCACGTCGCGGTCTGATCCGCATGGTAAACCAGCGTCGTAAGCTGCTGGATTACCTGAAAGGTAAGGATGCTGATCGTTACCTTGAGCTGATCAAGCGTCTGGGCCTGCGTCGCTAAGATACAGACTCACGGGGCCATACAGCGTATGGCCCTTTTTTATTAATCCTCTGCTAAATCACGGCTCTTGGGCCTGTACTCAATTGAGTTTGCCTCGTTCGAGCTCAACTGAGTACTGGCTGTAAAAGATGTAAGATTCGCGATAGGTAGAGGCTCTCAAAGCAAAATAGGGAGCTAATCGATGTTTAACACGATTACTAAGACGTTCCAGTTCGGCAACGATACTGTAACGATTGAAACAGGAAAGATCGCCCGCCAGGCAACGGGTGCGGTGATGGTCACTGTAAACGAGAAGACACAGGTACTCTGTACTGTTGTAGGTGCCAAAGAGGCGAAAGAGGGCCAGGACTTCTTCCCCCTTTCAGTTCATTACCAAGAGAAGTACTACGCGGTAGGCCGCATCCCAGGCGGCTTCTTTAAGCGTGAAGGTCGACCGACTGAGAAAGAGACACTGACGTCGCGGCTGATTGACCGTCCAATCCGTCCGCTTTTTCCTAAAGGCTTCATGAATGAAGTACAGGTTGTGTGTACGGTCATGTCCTCTGACAAGAACGTCGATCCAGATATGGCCGCGATGATTGGTACCTCTGCGGCATTGACGATCTCAGGTATCCCATTCCTTGGCCCCATCGGTGCAGCCCGTGTGGGTTTCACTGAAGACGAAGGCTACATCCTCAACCCAACTTACGAAGCGCTAGCGAAGTCTGAGCTGGACATGGTGGTTGCAGGAACTGGCGATGCAGTGCTGATGGTTGAATCAGAAGCGAAAGAGCTGACAGAAGACGAAATGCTGGGTGCAGTACTCTTCGCGCATCAGGAGATGCAGGTTGCAATTAATGCAATCAACGAGTTTGCTGCTGAAGCGGCTAAGCCTAAGTGGGATTGGAAACCAGCCGAGAAGAACGTTGCTCTAACTGACGCCATCAGTGCTGCTTTTGGTGCGCAGATTGACGCAGCCTTCCAGGTGGCTGACAAGATGCAGCGTCAGGATACCCTGCGCGCACTGCGTGATCAGGTTGTGGCACAGTTCGCTACGGGCGAAGAGGGCGCACCGGGTGCGGGTGAAGTCTCCAAGGTTTTCGCCTCGATCGAAAAAGGCACTGTACGTGAGCGTATCCTCAGTGGTCAGCCTCGTATTGACGGCCGTGACACTAAGACGGTTCGCCCCATCAACGTTGAAGTAGGTACTCTTAAAGGCGTTCACGGTTCAGCTGTATTCACCCGTGGTGAAACGCAGGCCATTGTGACCTGTACACTGGGTACCAGCCGTGATGTGCAGATTATCGACGCACTGGAAGGCGAGCGCCGCGATCCGTTCATGTTGCAGTACAACTTCCCTCCTTACTCTGTGGGTGAAGCGGGTCGAATGGGCGGCGCAGGCCGTCGTGAAATTGGTCACGGTCGTCTGGCTCGTCGTGGTGTTGCTGCTGTATTGCCAACTCAGGAGGCATTCCCATACACCATGCGTCTGGTGTCTGAGATCACTGAGTCTAATGGTTCATCTTCTATGGCCTCTGTGTGTGGTTCGTCACTGGCCATGATGGACGCAGGTGTACCCGTATCAGCCGCTGTTGCGGGTATCGCCATGGGTCTGGTGAAGGAAGACGATCGCTTTGCAGTCCTGACCGATATCCTGGGTGATGAGGATCACCTCGGCGATATGGACTTCAAAGTGGCCGGCACTGAAGCGGGTGTGACGGCGCTGCAGATGGATATCAAGATCACCGGTATCACTGAAGAGATCATGGAGATCGCTCTGGAGCAGGCACACGAAGCGCGCGTTCACATTCTACGTGAGATGGCTAAGGTCATTGGTTACGCTCGCCCAGAGCTGGCTGACCACGCGCCTGCAATGGTACAGCTGAAGATCAACCCAGAGAAAATTCGCGACGTTATCGGTAAGGGCGGTGCAGTTATCCGTTCAATCACTGAAGAGACAGGCGCCTCTATTGATCTGGATGATGACGGCACAGTACGCATCTACGCTGACAACAAAGAGTCCTCTAAGGCTGCTGTTGACCGCGTTACTGCTATTACCGCTGAAGCTGAAGTTGGCAAGATCTACGAAGGTAAGGTTGTTCGCATTGAGGACTTCGGTGCATTTGTTAACATTCTGCCGGGTAAAGATGGTCTGGTTCACATTTCACAGATCGCTAACGAGCGGGTGAACAAGGTGACCGACTACATCAACATGGATGATATCGTGAAAGTGAAGGTGCTGGACGTGGATATGCGCGGCCGTATCAAGTTGTCGATGAAAGACATGGAAGAGGATGAGTCTGTTGATAATTAATCAGTAGACGAATTCAGAGAAGGGAGCCTAGAGCTCCCTTTTTTCTGTCCGGTATCTGGGTCAGTGTCTTTTAGAACTGCGTAGTTTTGTTCGCTACTCCTCTAGCGGCTCGCGATCACGCCAGGCACGGTAGATGCGGAAGGAGTAAATTGCGCCAAACACGTTGAGGAAGTCGAGCAGCACTGAGAGCAGCATGCCGAAGAGCAATGACCCCTCTGCGATTGGCGCCACCATCAGTTCCGCAACAAATAGGAAGCCATAAATAATGGCCAGACCTTTAGCAAGGGTCCAGAACAGATCGGCTGTGCCGGCCCAGCTCATCTTCAGTGCATCCATCGGACCGCGGCCCTCCAACAGGCAGATCTGGTTGGCAATGCCAAGCCGCACGGCGATGTAGAGACCGGGAATAACCAACAGCATGAGGCCGAGTGATATCGCTATCGCACTCAGAAGGAAAGTAAAAAAGAGACGGCCCCAGTTCTTCAGCCCCAGAGCCCAGGCCTGCAGTGCCGATATCGGTTGCTTATCAACAATCGATTGCATGTAGAAGATGCTGGCACCCAGATAGATCGGCACAAAGAGCAGGTCCATAGCCGTCAGCATGAACAGCTGATCCTGCAGGTTAGAGCCATCCTCCAGATCTCCAACCAGCGATCGCTGAATCAACATCAATCCGGCAATGAATGGGAGCTGTATGCTAAGCAGGCTGCTGAGGTTGGAACGGAAAAAGTAATAACTTTGCTTAAGGTAATCGACTGCCATATATCGCTTTCATATCTTCGGTTGGGTTAGTAGGTACGTACAGAAACTGCCGCTATCGAGGTCGAGTTCTACTGATTCAAAATACTTCGAGGCGATACGTTTGAGCGGAACATGCTGGTTCACGACAAAACACGCTTTCGCATCGCGCTTCATGAGCCTGGCGGCATTTTTACAGAAACGATCGGTTAGGTCGTAGTCTATGCCAAACCCGCTGTGAAAAGGCGGGTTACATAATATCAGATCAAACGGTATAGCCAACGTGTCACCGGCATTGCTGGCTTGAAAATGGGCCCGCATTCCGGCCTGAGTCAGTGTATGGAGAGTCGCTTGGCCGGCTGCAGCGTTGTTATCCGTTGCGGTGATCTGAGTCTGAGGTCCACAGGCCGCCAGCGATAAATAGCCCGAGCCACTGCCGAGGTCTAGGACGCTGAGGTCGTCGAGCGGGAGCGCCTTATTCAACATCGCCGGTAACCGCTCTATGAGTTGCTGGCTCCCTTTGTCGATCTTCTGCCAGCCATAGACGCCGGGCTTGGAGAAGAGACGGTGCTCGCCTACCGTCGCAACTTCTCTCAGCACGTTGTAGTCCTGATCGTCTAGCGCTGCACCCTGTGCATTGCCAACACTGAGTTCCACCATCCAGCTATCGCCACCGAGCTTTTTTTCGATACGCTCTGCACCGAGTCGTTTCTGCGCATTTTTGGCATAGCTCTTAATCCCCTCTGACTTATCTCCGAGAAGTATTATCCGGTCCTCGGGTTGCAGGTGGGCAGCCGCCAGATTGATCAGATGATTGACAACAGCCTTCTCCTTGGAGATCCGAAAGATGACGCGTCTGGCTGTGAAGTTATCTGGCCACAGGAAGTCAGAGAATGAACAACTCCAGCCCTCTTGCTGTAACTGTACATGCTGATCGTAGCGGTTGGTTAGCGCTATCCAGCCGGATTTTGGGCGTAGCTCGCGGGGGTTGATATTTTCATCAACAACCAGCAGGCCAGCGTCACTGAGGCAGATCTGTTGATTGATGAGAGACTCAAAGTTAACCATTAAAGATACTGGCGACCTCTACCTCATCTAACTCGCGCCATTCGCCTTCATAGAGCTCCTCATCGAGCTTAATAGGGCCTATTGACTCTCTGTGGAGTGTCTCCACTCGATTTCCCAGCGCTGCGAACATGCGTTTCACCTGATGATAACGTCCTTCGTAAAGTTCGACTCGGGCGCTATTCTCGGAGAGAATCTCAAGTTTGGCCGGTTTGGTGAGCTCTTTCTCGCCGTTGAGCAGAATGCCGCGTTCGAATCGCTCGATGTAGCTCTCATCAATCGGCTCCGCCAGGCTGGCCTCGTAGATTTTCCCTAATTTATGTCTGGGCGAGGTTATGCGGTGGCACCACTGGCCGTCACTGCTGATCAATACCAGACCGGTAGTATCAACATCCAACCGGCCAGCGATGGTCATCTCGTCGGCGCGAGGCAACTCGATCAGCCCCAGAACGGATGGGTGACTACCATCATCGTTGGAACATACATAGCCCAATGGCTTATTCAGCATTAGGTAGCGCGAACGTGGCGCATCGACTGGATAACCGTCAAGCAGTACTTCATCATTCTCGGCGATCTTGCGAGCAGGGTTGCGCTCAAACTCACCGTTGATCTGTACTTCGTCGGCATGGAGCATCCGTTTCACCTCTTTGCGAGAGAAACCCGTTGCCTGTGAGAGGTATTTGTCGAGACGCATGCTGAAGCCCAAAAAGAATTTGTCTGCGTAGTATACCCAAGTGTTGCAGCGGATGCGCGTCATCACTGGGTTGGGGTAAAATATCCCTTAGTAACTTTTGAGGTGTGCCGTGAAACTCTTTGTAGATGACCTGACTCATGTTGATTTCTCCTACCTAGACGCAGCGCGTGGACTCCTGGGCGAGTCCTGGGTGGTTCGTTTGGAGCTGGATGGATCGTTGAATGACGAGGGTATGATTTGCGACTTCGGTATTGTTAAAAAACGCGTAAAACAGTGGTTTGATGAGGGTATAGATCATGCGTTGGCGGTAGCGACCGGCATGCCGGGCGTGAAGGTGAATCAGTCTGCTGGGCGGACCGAAGTGCTATGGAGCGATCACCAAGGAGTGCCTTTTCGTTGTGCTGGGCCTGATCAGGCGTTTGCACTTCTTGATCTAGAGTCGATTACGCCTGAGAACGTCGCCAAATGGTGTGAATCGCGTCTCAAAGCACTCTTTCCCGACGAGGTTCAGGGGCTCAGATTAACGCTCTATCCAGAGTCGATTGATGGGGCTTTCTATCACTACTCGCACGGGCTGCAGAAGCATCAGGGCAACTGCCAGCGTATTGCACATGGTCATCGCTCGCGTATTCAGGTACTAGTTGATGGTGAACGCAGTGAAGAGCAAGAGCGTCAGTGGGCTGAGCACTTTCGCGACATCTACATAGGCACAGTGTCGCATCTTCAGCGCGAAGAGGCGGGTATCAGTTACTTTAGCTACGCAGCACCGCAAGGTGATTTTGAACTATCGCTGCGCAGTGATCGCGTGTACATGATCGATACCGAGTCGACAGTGGAGCAGATAGCTCAGCATATGGCTCGAAAGACAGCTCAGCGCTTGCCGGGCCATCAGGTGGAGGTGCGTGCGTTTGAGGGGCTCGGTAAAGGGGCGATCGCTGGAAACACCTAGCGATCGACCTCCAGGTTATCAATCAGACGGGCATGGCCAAGAAAGGCCGCTGCTAATATTACTAGTTCGTTATCGGCGGGGGTGGCGGCTTGAAGGTCTCGGCGACGCACCACATGGATGTAGTCCGGTCGAAAGCCCTCACGCTCCAGTGACTCATTGGCCTGGGCAATCAGTCCATCGAAGTCATCACTCCCCCCCACGATAGCGTCGTGAATGGTGCCGAGCTGGTGATAGAGGGCAGGTGCCCGCTGGCGCTCGTCAGCAGTGAGATAGCCATTTCTGGAGCTCAACGCGAGCCCGCTCTCTTCCCGGGCTGTCTCTACCCCCAGCAGCTGAACGGGCATGGATAGATCATTAACCATGCGCTGAATGATGTGCAGTTGCTGGAAATCTTTCTTACCAAATACCGCAATGTCGGGCTGTACTATGTTAAACAGCTTATTGACGATCGTCGTTACACCGCGGAAGTGTCCGGGGCGGCTTGCGCCACAGTACATATCCGAGACCCCGGGAACCTCAACAAAGGTCTGATTTTCGCGACCCTCTGGATAAACCTCAGACTCATCAGGCGCGAACAGCAAGTCGCAACCATACTGAATAAGGCTCTGTTGGTCCTCCTCTAGAGTGCGAGGGTAGCGTTCCAGATCATCTTTTGCGTTGAACTGCAGAGGATTCACGAAAATCGAGGCTACGATATAGCCACCTTCCTGCTTTGCGGTGCTAAGCAGATTGAGGTGCCCCTGATGCAGGTTTCCCATAGTGGGCACGAAACCGATACGGTGGCCGTCAGCACGCGCCGCGGCAATGGCTGCACGTAAATCAGCAATACGGGTAACTGTTTTCATCTTATTCGAAACTATGATCAGCTAATGGGAATTTGCCACTTTTGACGTCAGCGACGTAGTGCTCCACCGCCTGAGTGACGCTCTCTGCACCGGGCATGAAATTTTTCACAAATTTAGGTCGCTTACCGGGTGTAATTCCTAGCATATCGTGCAGCACCAGCACCTGTGCATCCGTGTGTGGTCCGGCGCCAATACCAATTACCGGTACTTTCGAGTTTTCGGTAATCTCTTCGGCCAGCAAACTGGGCACGCACTCCAATAACAGGCATGCGGCACCCGCCTCTTCCAGCACGCGAGCGTCTTCGAGCATTTGCAAAGCTGCGCCCTGCTCACGCCCCTGAACCTTGTAACCGCCGAGCATATTCACCGATTGGGGCGTCAGACCAAGGTGAGCACAAACAGGCACGCCCTGCTCGGTAAGCTTAGCAACGATTGGCGCTAACCAACGTCCGCCCTCTAGTTTGATCATCTGTGCGCCGGCACGCATAAGCGCTGCGGCATTATTCATGGCGCTATCGAGCGTCGCGCACCCCATAAATGGCATATCGCTCATGATCATTGCACCCTGATTACCGCGGGCAACACTCTGAGTGTGGTAGACCATATCATCGAGTGTGACTGGGACTGTACTACTCTGGCCCTGCAGGACCATACCAAGGGAATCGCCAACCAGAATGACCTCTACGCCAGCGCTGCTGACGAGGTGCGCGAAGCTGGCATCATAGGCCGTCAACATCGCGAATTTCTCGCCTTTCAGTTTGTACTGATTCAGGGTATGCAGAGTTACGCTGCTCATGGGGCTAGTCTCTCAAGCTCGATTTCAACGTTAATTATAAGACGACTGGCTGTAAACTGCCCATAGGGCATTTTGTTAATAGGTTTGCCAGTGCCTCACCGTTCGGTAAACAGAGGTCCGGTGCGATCTCAGCTAGTGGATAGAGTACAAACTCACGCTCACACATGTGCGGGTGTGGCACCTTAAGTCGCTCTATGTCGATTGTCTCGGAGTCAATCAAGAGTATATCCAGATCCAGAGTACGGGGTCCCCAGTGGATCAACCGACGTCGATGGTGAAGCTGCTCGATCGCCTGTAGTTGATCCAGCATCTCAATCGGCGTTAGCTCAGTCTCAAGCTGTGCGACTGCATTGATATAGTCAGGCTGCCCTGGCGGGCCAACCGGATCAGAGCGGTAGAGCTGGGAGTGGTTAACTAATCGTGTCATCGGGATCAACTTGAGCTCTTCGAGAGCATCGCTAACCTGGCGTACTGGCTCTTCGAGGTTGCTTCCCAGTCCTACAAAGCAGCGTCGAATCAATGATTGCTATCCTGTCGTGGTGCTGATGAACGGCGTCTACGACGACGCGGCGCGCGCTTGCGGTCATCCTGGCGCTCCTCGCGGGGCTCTTGACGCTGCTGGGGTGCAGGTTTAACACCGCGTTGATATTCAGTCCACCAACTGCCAAGTCCGCCTAGATCCTCACCACTCTCCTCACGCAACACGAGTAGGTCGTAGCCAGCGCGGAAACGTGGATTCTCCATAATCTGCTCAGCACGATCCTTACGTGGTAAACGGTGCTGCAACTCCCAGATTTCACGGATCATGGTGGAGAAACGTCGTGGAATAGCCGTCGCTTTAATCTGTTCAGCCAGTACTTGATTAGCCGCCTCGTGTAATCTCTGTAGAGGGGGGAGGTCGGACTGCTTCGCCAGCTTTTCCATGCGCTCAACCAGCGGGTACCAGAGCATGGCAGCGAATAAAAAGGCGGGGTTGACGTTTTTGCCCTGAGCGAGGCGGCGATCGGTATTGCGTAGTGCGTTGTTGACCAGCGCTTCCACCTGATACTTGTCGGATGCGAGCATACGGTCTGTGCCGGGTAACAGGTACTTAAACATATCGAAGCGAATCAGTTGACGCAGCGTGGCAACACCATGACCTGTCTGTAATAACTTCAGCACCTCATCAAACATGCGGGCTGGAGCGACCTTGCCAATCATTGGTGCAAGTGAATGAATCGGTGCTGCTGTCTTCTCTTCGATCTCGAAACCGAGCTTGGCGGCAAAGCGTGCCGCGCGGAGCATACGTACAGGATCCTCTCGGTAGCGCTCATTAGGATCGCCGATGATCCGGATACGTTTCGCTATAAGGTCGGGATAGCCATTGGCAAAATCGAGTATGCTGTGGTCGCTGACGTTGTAATAGAGTGCGTTGATGGAGAAGTCGCGGCGTAACGCATCATCTTCGATGCTGCCATATACGTTGTCACGCAGAATGATACCCGAGGCTGCCTGTCGGCCATGTTCGCCTGAGTTCTGATCGGTGTCGTGACCGGCACGGAACGTAGCAACCTCTATAACTTCTCGACCGAAGCGAACGTGCAGCAGTTTAAAACGTCTACCGATTAACCGGGCTCTGTTAAACAGTGGTTCCGCTTGCTCTGGAGTGGCGGAGGTCGCAACATCAAAATCTTTTGGCTCTTTACCCGCCAGCAGGTCTCGCACGCAACCGCCTACCAGGTAGCCTTCGTAACCAGCGTCAAGCAGGCGATAGACGACTCTCATGGCGTTATCATCAAGCGCGTGGCGCGGAATCTGATGAACGGACTCAGGAATCTCCCGACGCTCTCCCAAAGGCAGTTCCGCGGTCTCTTGCATAGGTAGTGTCTCTGTTTTGCTCGCGGGTGCTGCTGCGGGCTTTGAACCTCTGGCGGTGTAATAGAAAGCGCCAATCAGGCCCAAACCAAGTAGGAGGAGTAAAAAGGATTCCATTAGCGTGGCGGTGACTTCAGTAGAGTTGTTGTTAGTAGTGCGTAATGATAACAGCAGACCTTACTGTTTAGTATGGTGCTTTGTGAATGAAGAGGAGAATTATGACTGATACGAAACATTGTTTGGTGGGGGACGGGTTGCGAAGCTGCTGTAGGGCAAGTGCTTATTATTGTTTTTCACTGTGCAGTCTTCGCAACCGTCAAGGCTCCATTATTATTTTTATTCGGAGCAGTGTGGCTTAGGCTTCATCCTTGTTATTTTTATTTGGATGTCACAAATGCCGCGTGTTGTTGTTGTTCTGTGGTGAGAATATATGTGACAGCTGAGCCAGTTTCAACACTTTCTTGAGTTTTTCTTCACTATTTCAACCAAAGTCTACTAAGTAAAATGTTATAAATTTATATCTTTTGGGACTTTGTCGATATTCCAGTGTGTAATTGCCCAGGTGTAAATGTCTGATAAATCGTTATAAATCAATTCACTAGGCGGTTTAAGTCCAAGTAAGAAGAGGGTTCTAATTAAGGTGTTTCTAATGTTGTCGATATCCATTGCAACGGGTTTGGCAAAGGTTTGTTTACTCAATTTTTGACCATCTTTGGCTAGCACCAGAGGTAGATGAGCGTAATTTTTTACCTGAGAAAATTTTAATCGTTGCATTAGGATCTGCTGTTTTGGTGTTTCTAAGAGAAGATCTTTACCGCGAACTATCTGATTAATCTGTTGTAGATGGTCATCGACAACAACCGCCAGTTGGTAAGCAAAGAGACCATCACGTCGAAATATAATGAAGTCGCTAACCTCTTCAGCATCCTGTGATCCCTGTATCAGATCTGTGAACCCTGCACTCAAGCCACCTTTTGCCCTGATCGCTCTCTGTTCGACTGGTATTGGAGGGTGTTGTAGACAGTGCCCGTCATAATGTTGCAGCGCACCTCGGCGTTTGAGTTCTGAACGACTGCAACTGCAGTAATAGGCGCTTTGATTCGCTAATAACTGCTCAGTGAAATCCTGATAGATCGAAAGCCGCTCGCTCTGGCGCAGCACTGCCTCATCCCACTCTAGAGCGTAAGCTTCGAGCGCTTGCAGTATCGCCTGTTCGGCACCTGCTTGAGTGCGGGGGGGATCCAGATCTTCAATGCGAACTAACCAAGTACCTTGACTAGCTTTCGCATCCAGATAGCTTGCAACAGCTGTAAGAATTGAGCCCGCGTGGAGGGGGCCCGTTGGGGAGGGGGCGAAACGTCCGCGATAACTCATGTCGCGAAGAGAAGTCTGGATGACGCATAGTGCGTCACCCATTAGCTATTAGCCGCCGACCTGTTTCTCTTTGATCTCTGCCAGTGTCTTACAATCAATGCACTGTGTCGCGGTAGGGCGCGCTTCGAGTCGGCGAATACCGATCTCCACACCGCAATCGTCGCAGAAACCGTAGTCATCCTCCTCGAGACGCTCAAGCGCTTTTTCGATTTTACGGATCAATTTACGCTCGCGGTCACGGGTGCGCAGCTCCAGACTGAACTCCTCTTCCTGACTCGCTCTGTCGCTCGGGTCAGCAAAATTTGTCGCCTCCTCTTTGAGATGGCTAATGGTCATGTCGACCTCTTCCATCAGCTGGCGCTTCCACTCGAGCAGGATTTCACGAAAGTGATCCCGCTGCGCTTCGTTCATGTACTCCTCGGCGTCGTTTATCTCGTAAGGAGCGATATTTGAAAATTTCTTGTCGGCACTAGTTGGCATATTGACTGCCTCATCTCTGTTAGCTGCGCGGTATGACCGCCGCCTAAATAACTGTGGATGCATTAATAGAAGGCGGTGAACTTATCAGAAGCCTTCCTTTTAGGCTAGTCCTTAATAGGGTGTAGGAAAAGTAGTTACAATCCCGTGGGCAAAAACCTCAGTCTATTGAGAGGAAGAATCCGGCACCATTGCTGGTTATAATGCGTGCAATTACAGGAGATTAGTGATGCTAAACGGCTGGACCAGACGCGCGCAAGAGATCGATTCTTTCAAAGTGATGGACTTGCTTAAACGAGCGAGTGAGCTCGCTGAGCAGGGGCAGGATGTTGTTCATATGGGGGCGGGGGAGCCTGATTTTGGTGCAGCGCCCAGTGTAATTGAGCGCGCCAGACTGGCTCTGCGTGAGGTGCCGCTTAGCTATACGGCAGCAGGCGGCATACAACCACTGCGTGAGGCGATTGCTCAGTTTCATCACCAGCGCTATGGCCAGCTTATCTCAGCGGATCAAGTGCTGGTAACGTCGGGGGCATCGGCGGGGTTGATGCTTGCTTTTGCGCTTGTGGCTGAACAGGGAAGTAATTTTCTGATGGCTGACCCAGCTTATCCCTGCAATCGACAGTTTTTACGATTAGTCGAGGCGCGAGCAAAACTGGTGCCAGTAGATCACAGACAAAATTACCAGCTCAGCGCAGAGTTGGTTGAGCAGCATTGGGATAGGAGCACGGCCGGTGTGCTCATTGCTTCACCGGCAAATCCTACAGGAGCGGTGATAGATCCCGCTGAGTTGGAGGAAATTGCCGCAGTTGTCAGAGCACGGGGCGGTAAACTAATCGTGGATGAGATCTACCACGGCCTGACCTATGGGGACGAAACGCCAACAGCCGTGAGTCTGGACTCCAATGCGATCGTAATTAACTCCTTCTCTAAGTATTTTGGTATGACAGGTTGGCGTTTGGGGTGGCTCGTGAGCTCGAAGGAGGCGATCGCTGAGATGGAGAAGATGGCGCAGAATCTCTTTATATCAGCCCCAACGCTGGCGCAGCATGCAGCTCTGGCTGCGTTTGAGCCGGAGGCGATTGAACTCTTTGAAGCGCGCCGTGAAGAGTTGCAGGCGCGTCGAGACCTGTTGTTATCCGGGTTAAAAGAGCTCGGTTTTAAGGTCCCACTGACTCCAGCTGGTGCATTTTACATCTATGCCGACGCCAGTGAGTTGACTGATGACAGCTTTGCCTGGTGCTGGCGCCTGCTAGAAGAGGCTCAGGTAGTGGCAACACCTGGCGCCGATTTTGGTAATAACGAAGCGCAACGTTATGTACGCTTCGCCTACACCACCTCTCAGGATCGTATTCGTGAGGCCCTGGAGCGTATGGGACAATTTATCCGGCGTCAGTCGGCGTGAGTTACCAGAACTTGGCCCTGATCGATGCGGCACTCTATCGGTTGCAGACTCTGTCCATTACAGGGCCCAACAATGCATTTTCCCGTGTCTAGGGTGAAGAGCGCACCATGAGTCGAGCACTGGATATACTGCTTCTCAGTATCAAGAAATTGATCAGGTTGCCACTCAAGGCGGATGCCACGGTGAGGGCAGCTATTGATATAGGCGTAGGCCTGATCGTCTTGACGCACGATAAAGATCGAAGTCTCCCCGATTTCAAAGGCTTTTGCGCCGGGGTTTTCAAGTTCATGCAGTTGGCAAAGTTGGTGTTCCACTGTCGCTCCAAATGCCCCCTGAGGGTGCGGTTAATATTAAGCCACAGAGTAGCGCGAGGGCCTGCGGGTGTCTAACCGTAGTGTTCTTTTACCCGGAAGCCTTGCGCTGTTGTTGCTCATGCTGGTCGGACTTAGCGTTGGCCCGGTTGATCTGCAGTTCAGCCAACTCCTGGTCGCCGATTCAACAGATGCAGCCGTATTGTGGCAACTGCGAATGCCGCGCGTCTTGTTGGCGGCACTCTGTGGCGCACTACTGGCGGTGACGGGCGCCGCGACACAAACACTGTTTCGCAATCCGTTGGCTGACCCGTCGCTGATCGGTGTATCCGCGGGTGCCGCATTGGCGACGGTGGCTGTGGTGGTCCTCGGAGGAACGATGCTGGCGTCGCACAGTCTATTGGCTACTCTGGGTCTGCCGTTGGCAAGCTTTTCAGGTGGTGTTTTGGCAACGCTTCTCGTTATGCGCATGGCAAGCCGCTATCGTGGAATTTCGATGACGGCCCTGCTTCTGATCGGACTGGCGATCAATGCGATCGCGGGTGCATTTATTGGTGCGCTTAAATATGTGGCTGATGCATCAGCCTTGCGTGATGCCAGCTTCTGGCTGATGGGGCGTTTTACCGAGGCCACTTGGTGGCAGGTGCTTACCCTTTGTGTGGTGCTGGTCTTCGTTCTGCTGCTACTTCAGCGCCAGGCTGGCAAACTCAATCTCTGGCTGCTCGGTGCGCAAGAGGCGCAGTTATTGGGCGTGGATATTGCCTCGACGCGGTGGCTGTTGATTCTTTGTGCCAGCATTGGGGTTGGCGTTGTCGTTGCATTCGCTGGCTTAATCGGGTTTGTTGGACTGATGGTACCGCATCTTGTTCGAATCTGGAGTGGACCTGATAATCGTCTGTTGCTACCGCAATCAGCGCTTGTGGGCGCCCTGTTAATGGTTCTGGCTGATGCTTTATCGCGGCATCTAATCTCTCCATCGGAGCTCCCTGTCGGTATTCTTACAGCCTTGGCTGGGGGGCCTTTCTTCTTGTTACTACTTCACCTTCGTTACACCGAGGCGGGTCATGCTTAAAGCGAGTCACATTCGTTTGGAGCAGCGTATTGCTGTGGATGAATTTATAGCCGAGTCTGGTGAGATCCATGTCATTTTGGGCTCTAATGGGTCAGGGAAATCGAGTCTGCTCAGTGCGTTGTCTTGTCTTATCAAGCTGCCCGGTGCCCAAATTGAGATAGATGGTATCGATCTGCAGCAGATAAGTGCAGAGTCGCGCGCGTCACGTATAGCTGTGCTGACCCAACGTCAGACCCTGGATTTTGATTTCACGGTTGAACAGGTTGTACGCATGGGGCTGCACCCACTGCAGTTAGTTGAGAATCAGGCGCGGCATCGGTTTGAAGAGGTCGTGACGGCTTTGGATCTCAGAGGGCTGCTGGAGCGACGTTACCCCACTCTCTCGCGCGGCGAGGCACAACGCACTCAGATTGCTCGCGTATTGATGCAACGCTCTCCCGACGCCGGCGTCATATTGATGGATGAGCCGCTCACAGCATTGGATTTGCGTCATCAGAATGCAGTTATGCAGTACTGTCAAAGGTTAAAATCAGAGCGACATGCAATGGTGATGGTGTTGCATGACCTTGATATCGCTGCACAGTTCGGGGACCGTTTTACTCTGCTTGAGCGGGGGCAGGCTGTAGCTTCAGGAAATCAGGACATCTTGCAGCCAGAACTGCTTAGCCGAGTGTATGAGATCAATATTGAGCGCAAGGTATCGGAGGATGGCCGGCTTCAATTCAACGCTTTAATGATCAACGACTGAGACTGAAGTTCAGTGACTAAGGTTTCGATCGCCCCAGGATTCGTGGTGTCGGCACGTAAACTAATAGTCTGTTCCTCTTCACTGAGCGGATCGCACAGGCTAAGCTGTTTCTCGAATGTGCTGATATCTGCGTCTGTCGACTCCTGGTCTCTCTCTAAGCGCTCGGTCAATCGTTCCCGGATAACCTGCTCGGGCGCCACGCAGTCTATGATGCGTATGGGGTAGCTGTAACGCTCAGCCAGAGACTCGAAATGACGGCGCAAGCGCTGCTTTAAAAACGTGGCATCCAGTATAACTGTCTGTCCTGCCTGCATTAACACCTCGGTGATCTCTGACATCCGATGAAATGTCCGCATGTCCATGTCGGCACCGTAGAGTTCAATCTCCTCGCCACGTCGGGAGAGCTCATGATAGATGCGACGGCGCTCAACGGCTGAGCGGACCTCTATTGCATTGATCTCCTCGGCCAGCTGTGCAGCGACTCTGGACTTGCCCACGCCGCTGAAACCATGCATCAGTATTAACAGGGGTTTAGCGGGTTCTGCGTAGCGTGCTGTCAGCTCTAAGTAACGACGGAACTCCTCTAGATTCGGTTGCTCCCCGAGCATGGCAACTTTTGCGCGCACCATCGAGCGGAAAGATTTGTAGTGCGGCAGCAACAGAAAACCGGCGTAATCGCCGCTCTTCTCGATATACCGATTGAGGCATCGATTAGCCCAGCGCTGATGCCCCCTCGCTTCTAGATCCATCAACAGAAAAGCGAGATCTGCCATCCTGTCGATCCAGCGAAATTCCAGGTTAAATTCAATGCAGTCGAAGACGACTAACCGGTTATCGCTTAGGGTTATGTTGCCCAGATGCAGATCGCCATGGCACTCGCGGACAAAACCTTCGAGCTTGCGAGATCTGAAGAGATGCTCCAATTTAGCGAAACGTTCTCTTGAATGTTGTGCGAGTCTCTTGATTTCGGTTCTGTCTGATTGCGTTAGCAAGCTAGGATTAATCTGCTGGTAGTTATCCTCTGCCAGCTGTCCGATGCTCGTCGCCTCGCCCCAGATAGAGTCTGGCGATACAATGGGTGCACGTTGGTGAAAATCAGCTATCTTATCCGCGAGTTGTTCTAACCAGGCGGGATTGAATTGATCGCGCTCTAGAAGTTCTGATAGCAGGTGGCCACTTTCAAACTGTTTCAGTTTGACGGCATACTCAATTGGGTGCTCTGCATCAGCCAAGCGTGGCGCGGTCTCGCTGCCGCTGATAGCCACCACTTCAAGATAGAGATCGGACGACATGCGCTGGTTTAGGCGCAACTCCTCTTCACAGTAGTAGCGACGTTGCTCGAGTGTTGAGAAATCGAGAAAGCCAAAGTTGACCGGCTTTTTAATCTTGTAGACATACTCCCCGGTAGTGATCAGCCAGGCGATATGGGTTTCGATGACACGCAGCTCGCTGACATCGTGCGGGAAGCATTCAGGTTTGAGCAGATTATTAACCAGTATCGATTCCATCAGGTTCGCACGCTGAGAATTGGGCAACAGATTATACTTAGAAGATGACGAAAAAGAGAAAAAAAGCACCAGCGAGAGGAAATCGTCCAAAATCTAACTGGTTTCGCGCTCTTGTTCTGTTCCTGCTGAAGCTCTCACTGGTTTGTCTGGTGTTGGGTTCAGTGGGACTTATCTACCTTGATGCTCAATTACGAGAGAAGTTTGAAGGCAAGCGCTGGGCGATTCCAGCCAAAGTGTACGCCCGTCCTCTAGAGTTGTATCCCGGTTTGCCGATCTCGCAAGAGGCCTTCAAGGCGGAGCTGCAAGGGCTCGGTTATAAATTGGTGCAGCGCGCAGATCGCCCCGGTTCAGCAGTCTGGGGAAGAGGGCGTGTGGAACTGTTCACCCGCGGCTTCGACTTCCCTGAAGGGAGTGAGCCATCCCGATTGATGACGCTACGTTTCGACGGTAGCACGCTGAGTTCTATCTCAGACAGAAACGGAGGCTCTCTGGCGCTGGCGCGATTAGAGCCGATTCTCATTGGTGGGATCTACCCCGGTGATAATGAGGACCGCGAGCTTGTGCGTCTTGAGGATGTGCCCCCGCTGCTACCCGAAGCGCTGGTTGCCGTGGAAGATCGTGATTTTTATCAGCACTTTGGAATTTCGTTTAAAGGCATAGCGCGGGCTATGTGGGTCAATGTGCGTGCTGGCCGATTCGTGCAGGGTGGTAGTACTCTGACGCAGCAATTAATTAAAAACTTTTATCTGACGTCTGAGCGCAGTCTGGCCCGCAAATTACTTGAGCTGCCTATGGCCATCTTGCTGGAGTTGCACTACTCCAAAGAGGAGATTCTCGAAGCTTATCTTAACGAGGTTTATCTAGGTCAGGATGGTGCGCGTGCAATTCACGGTTTCGCTCAGGGGGCTATGTTCTATTTTGGTCGCCCCCTAGAAGAGCTTGATACTCATCAGCTGGCGCTGATGGCGGGGTTGATCAAAGGGCCCTCATTCTACGATCCACGCCGACATGCCGAACGAGCGCTTGCTCGTCGAGATCTGGTATTAAAACTGTTGCAGGATCAGGGGTATATTTCAGCGGGTGTCTATAACAGTGCGGTTGCACAGCCGCTCGAGGTGGTAGAGAAGGGTAGTCGTCACAAGGGCGCTTATCCCGCCTATCTTGATATCGTTAAACGTCAACTGCGTCGCGAGTACCGCGAGGAGGATCTCAACTCTGAAGGAGTGCGGGTCTTTACTGGCCTCGATCCAATCGTTCATAACCACGCCGCACAGGCACTACAGACCCAACTCGATGCGTTGCAGCAACGGTATGGCGCCAAAGCAGATAAACTTCAGGGCAGTGTGGTTGTAACCGATCCTCAGACCGGTGAGGTGCTGGCACTAGTGGGGGACCGTAATGCCCGCTTTGCCGGTTTTAATCGTGCGTTAGATGCGTTTCGTCCGATCGGATCGCTGGTTAAGCCTGCACTCTACCTTAGTGCTTTGGAGTCCGGCTACACGCTGACGAGCTCACTGCAGGACCGCAGCCTGAGGCTTGAGCAACCTGATGGCTCTTTCTGGGAACCGCAGAACTTCGATGGGAAGCCCAAAGGTGAGGTACCGCTGTATGAGGCTCTGTCGCGCTCATATAACCTCTCTACCGCTCATTTGGGCCTCGATCTGGGTGTTGAAAAGGTGATCGATACGCTTCAGCGACTGGGTGTGGAGAGAGCGATAGACCCCTTCCCGTCGCTGTTTTTGGGAGCCCTTGCCCTTTCACCAGTCGAGGTGGCGCAGATCTATCAGACAATAGCAGCTAACGGTTTTCGCATGCCACTGCGCGCCATTCGCCGGGTGACCGACGCCAATAATCGGGAGCTTTCCCGATACCCTTTCAAGTTAGAGCAGATCAGCGATGCCGGAGCCGTACATCTGTTGCACTATGCTCTGCAGGCGGTAGCCAGGGAAGGTACAGCACGGTCGCTCTACCAGCAGTTACCCTCTAACCTGAATGTCTCGGGGAAAACCGGCACGTCTGATCAGCAACGGGACAGCTGGTTTGCGGGATTCACCGGTAATCGATTAGCGGTTGTCTGGGTAGGGCGTGACGACAACAGTGCCTTACCTTTCACAGGTTCAGGTGGTGCCTTGAGAGTCTGGACGGAGTTGATGCGGCTGGAGACACCTCAGCCTTATATTGCGCTCAAACCTGATACGGTTGACTATGCCTGGGTCGATCCTCAGCGTAATCTGTTGACCGATCCGCAATGTTCCGGCGCTCGGTCAGTGCCATTCGTACGCGGCACTGCGCCAACTCAAAAGTTAACCTGCAGTGGTCAGCTTCGATCAGAGTCACAATCAGGTGGCGATCTTTTGGATTGGTTTAAGGGCTGGTTTCGGTAAATAATAGGGTCCGAGGAACAGGAAGTTGAAATGAGACGTAACTTATCGCCACGAGCACTGACGCTGTTGATGGGTGTACTGGTATTGGCCGGCTGCGCTAGTCCGTCCCCTTACGTGACCCCAGTTGAAGAACGCAGTCTTATGCCCGCCGCACCTCCGCCGGCTGGCACCCTGATGCCAGTTGATCAGACGGACAGTGTGAGTGTGGCACCGATCTATGATGCGCCAAGTTTTACGCCGAGTAGCCAATCTCAGCAACCAGTACCTGTCGCCCCAGCTGCCCCAAGTGAGACCCTTCCGAAAGTTCAACAAGGATCAAATACCGCTGTCGTTGCCCTGCTCGGTGACGCGCAGCAGGCTGCCGGACGAGGTGATTTTGCCGGCGCAGAATCGCAGGTCGAGCGCGCCCTGAGAATATCCCCCAGAGACCCGCAGATCTATCTGCAATTGGCTGCTGTTAAGCGCCAAAAAGGGGAATATCTACAGGCCGAACAGGTTGCGCTTCGCGGTATAGCGCTGGCGGCCGGATTGCCAGATTATAAGAGCAAGCTGTGGCGTGAGTTGGCGCTGATCAGAACCCAAGCAGGTGATTATGCTGGTGCAGCACAGGCCGAGGCCGAAGCTGAGCGCTTCTAGTCCTCGGTTGCCCTGTTGTTGGCCGGCAGTCGTAACAGTGCGATCCCCAGCAGTAAAATACTGCCGCTAGAGAGTAGCAGTGCGATTGCCATAGTGAACTCGTAATAGGCGCCTACTGACGCCCCAAAGAGGAGCGTTGTGAGTGCCATTAGCGATCTCACAGCGACGATCTTAAACCAGATTAGGCTGATGATCAGAGCGGCGATAAGAGATAGCGCCAGAACAAGCGTGTACTGTTCGCCGTAGCTCATTCGACGGCAGAACTCGAATAGGGCTATTAGGCCGAGGAGCCAGCGCCCCCAAGCGGGCCGGCTGATCGGGTAGTCGCGAGCTAGGGCGAGCAGCGCTGTCACCAGCATAGGCGCACCGGTGTAGACCGCAAGGTTAGTTAGCATGCGCTGCAGTGTGCCCGAATCGCTCCCCGCCGGATCGAGGATTAGCTCACCCAGGGCGGCGATGCCGCCGGCCAAGAGGCTCAGTGATACGACGAGGTATTCTGCGGCACTGTCGATGGGGCGCTCTGCCCTTTTCTTGGCGATCCAGGCAACCGCAAAGCAGATAAGAGCGAAAAGTATCTGGCTAAGTGTCAGCATGATATTTACAGCTTTGCAAAGGCTCGATCGGCAGCGGCAATCGTTGAGTCCAAATCAGCCTCAGTATGCGCGGCGGAAAGAAAGCCCGCTTCGTACGCGGAGGGTGCCAGGTAGACACCCTCCTCCAGCATCAGGTGGAAGAACTTCTTAAACGCATCAAGGTCGCATGCTGTCGCTTCCGCGAAGCTATTGACTGACTCCTTGTCGGTAAAGAAGAGTCCAAACATGCCCCCCACTGCTGCAGTCGCCATCGATATACCTCGTTTCGCTGCAACTGCTTTGATGCCTTCGGTCAGATACTCAGTTTTCGCGCTCAGTTCTTCATAGAGTCCTTCACGTTGCATCGCTGTCAGCATGGCGATACCGGCACGCATGGCTAGCGGGTTGCCGGATAGTGTTCCCGCCTGGTAGACAGGACCAAGCGGTGCAATGTGTTCCATAATGGCGCGTTTGCCGCCGAAAGCGCCGACCGGCATACCGCCACCAATGATTTTGCCAAGTGTGATAAGGTCTGCTTGGACGCCGTAGAGCTCCTGAGCGCCGCCTCGCGCGACGCGAAAGCCAGTCATCACCTCATCAAAAATGAGTACCGCTCCATACTGATCACACACCTCGCGAAGCCCCTCGAGGAAACCCGGTACCGGTGGGATGCAGTTCATATTGCCTGCAATAGGTTCAACAATAATGCAGGCGACTTGCTCACCCACCTCGGCAAACGCCTGTTTAACACTGTCGATATCGTTAAAGTTCAGAGTGATGGTGTGTTCCGCCAGAGCTGCAGGCACTCCCGGTGAGTTCGGTTCGCCCAAAGTAAGAGCGCCTGAGCCCGCTTTAACCAGCAGCGAGTCCGAATGACCGTGATAACAACCCTCGAATTTGACAATTTTGTCGCGGCCCGTGTAGCCGCGAGCCAGACGAATAGCGCTCATGGTTGCTTCCGTCCCCGAGCTGACCATGCGCACCATATCCATCGAGGGTACGGTGTTGCAGATCAGATCAGCCATCTCGGTTTCGATTGCTGTAGGCGCTCCAAATGAGAGACCGTAGTTGAGTGCTTCGCGCACCGCTTCAATCACGGGTGGATAGTTATGGCCAAACAGCATCGGGCCCCAGGAACCGATGTAGTCGATATACTGTTTATCATCCTCGTCGAAGATGTATGCGCCCATCGCGCGCTTAATGAAAACGGGGGTACCACCCACACCTTTGAACGCGCGTACTGGTGAATTGACGCCACCCGGAATATGCTTTTGTGCGGCTGCAAATAACTGTTCAGACTTAGACATCGGTCGGTACCTGTCACTCTAACTTCAAAATTTAGCGCCCATTATCCACAGCAGAGATGATTGTGCTACTAATCTTCATGTGCAGCGAACTGGGCTTGAACGGCGGCGTGGCTCAATACGCCGACCGGGTTTCCGCGCTGTGTAACCACAAGCAGGCTTGTCTCTTGCTCCTGCATCAGGTCCAGTGCCTGTAGTAAGTTGGCGCGTTCTTTTATCTGAGCTACCGGGTGCCACTGTCCAGGTCCGTTCAAGGGTAACTGAACTGCTGATAGGGCCTCCTCAGCTTCATGCTCCGGTGGTGCCCAGCCTCTGGCCAACTCTAATTGCCCATCAACATGCCTCAGCAGCCAAGTGTTTCGACTGGCAAGTAGTTGCTCTTCCTCGTCTGTAAGCTCGTCTGTTGCGATTGAGAAATGGGTGCTCATGACATCTGTAACGCCGACGCTCATAAGAATCCGACGATAAGCACGTGTATTGCGACTCTGGCCCTGCAGCGTCAACATACGTTCAAAGATCGAAGGGCGATGGAATACGCCTCTCATCAATAATTCGCTTCCAGCAATCACCAGCATAGCGGCCGTCAGTATGTGGCTACTACTACTCCACTCAAATACGGCTACAAGCGCAGCGAGAGGGGCATGGATAATCGCAGACATCATAGCGGCCATACCAATAAGTGCGTAGTTGCTTACCTCGGTTTGAATCTGTAGCGCGGGTCCGAGGCTGGCCAATATGGCACCCAACATTCCGCCTGCTGCCAATGCCGGTCCAATGACCCCACCGGGGATCCCAAGGCCAAGAATAAGGGGCGTCAACAACAGATAGCATGCCAGGAAGATTAGCATCTGCGGCAGCGAGAATAGTTCATTAATGGCACCGAGTGTGCTGAGGTGTACCGGCAGAAGAATCTGTGGGAAAAAACTTGCAACTGAACCGACTAGAACGCCGGCAATCAGCATACGCCGTAGTAGATTGCCGCGAAGCTTTGCTGTTCGACACTGCAGCTCTTGAAACATAAACGCCAACAGACCCACGGCTAGTGTCAGCAGCAGCAGTAGTGGAATTTCCTGCGAGAAGTTAACCGGCTCCGCCAGCAGTGCGGTGGGATGAACCGCTTCGTTAAACAGGGTTTGTGTCAGACGATCAGCGCTGACGGCCGCCACGATCACCGCGATAAAACCTGTGATCGTGTATTCCAGTAGTACAACTTCCATGGCGAACAGAATTCCTGCCAATGGCAATCCGAACAGCGCTGAAATGGCGGCGGCTGCACCACAGCCGATCAACAATCGCTGTTGGCTGGCTGGCATATCAAACCGGTCACCAAGCAGTGAGCTGATGGCTGCGCCTAGGTGCACGGCGGGACCCTCCCGTCCTACGGGATGACCGGTGCCAAGGGTGAGTGCTGCACCAATAAGCTGATTCAAAAGATTGGGCAAAGGGAGCGCAGTATGTTTGTAAGAGAGATGCTCGTGCAGGTGAGTAATACCCACTCTGCGGTAGTGTGACTCCTGGCGGCTCCAGATAAGCCAGAGCAGTACTGATCCGATGATCGGTAAACTGAAGCGCCAAAAAATGGGTAATTCAGTTAGATTCTCTGCCAAACCTGCTAGGTTAAATGTTAGCCCTGGTAACTCAATGAGCCAGTTAAATATTGCGATCAACACGGCTGTCACGATGCCCGTCGCCAGCCCCATAAGCGTCAGCATTGGCAGCTGTTTGAAGCGTTGTATCTGAAGGGTGCTATTCTGCATGCTTGAACTCGCGTTGCTCGGATTGGCTGATTGGAGTTATAACCTGAGCAAGCGTATCATACAGCCCGTTTAGTTTTCACAACCTGGAGAGTTCAAAGTGATCAAAGTTGGTATCGTAGGCGGCACTGGTTACACCGGCGTAGAACTACTCAGAATTCTGGCCAATCATCCCGAGGTTAAAGTCGAGGTAATCACCTCCCGTTCGGAGGAGGGAATCCAGGTTGCTGATATGTTCCCAAATCTACGTGGTCATTATGATTTGGCTTTCACTGTCCCGGATGTTGAAAAGCTGGCAGCCTGTGACGTTGTATTTTTTGCGACTCCACACGGTGTTGCCATGTCGATGGCGCCTGAGCTCGTGGCGCGCGGTGTGCGAATCATCGACCTGGGCGCAGACTTCCGCATCAAAGATGTAGCGCTTTGGGAGAAGTGGTACAAGCTCGATCACACCTGTCCGGAACTGGTAGAGACAGCTGTATATGGATTGCCAGAATTGAATCGCGAAGCGATTAAAGAGGCGCAGCTAGTCGCTTGTGCGGGGTGTTACCCTACGGCCACCCAGCTAGGCTTTCTACCGCTGTTAGAGAAAGGTCTGGTAGATCAACGCAGGCTGATTGCGGATTGTAAATCAGGAGTCAGCGGTGCAGGTCGAGGCGCTAGTGTGGGTTCACTGCTGTGTGAGTCAAGCGAAAGCTTTAAGGCCTATGGTGTGCCGGGGCATCGCCATCTACCCGAGATTCGGCAGGGGCTAACCCAAGCGGCCGGACGACCTGTGGGCCTCACTTTCGTACCTCACCTTACGCCGATGATCCGCGGTATACACGCGACGCTCTACTCCGTTTTGAAAGACCCGGTTGACTCGGGCCTGCAGCAGTTATTCGAAGAGCGTTACGCGAACGAACCCTTTGTTGATGTGATGCCTGCGGGTGCGCATCCGGAGACTCGTTCAGTTAAAGGATCGAATATGTGCCGAATTTCAGTTCACCGTCCGCAAGATGACGACACCCTGGTGGTGCTCTCAGTTATCGATAACCTCGTAAAAGGGGCTTCGGGTCAGGCTGTACAAGTGATGAATATCATGTTCGGTCTGGATGAGAAGTCAGGCCTCGGGCTTGTGGGCCTGATGCCATAATTCTTGACTATTTTACTAGGTTTTGTAAGAATCCGAACAACTGTTGTTAACGAGGATAGCAAATAGTGTCTGCTGATCTGACCTTCACTGACTCTGCGGCGAGCAAAGTACGAACGCTCATCGAAGAGGAACAGAACGATAACTTAAAGCTACGGGTTTTCATTACGGGCGGCGGTTGTGCGGGCTTCTCATACGGTTTTACCTTCGATGAGGATGTGGCTGAAGACGATACGGTTGTCGAAAACTCGGGCGTCACGCTGGTGGTAGATCCGATGTCCTATCAGTATCTTGCCGGTGCCGAAGTTGATTATAAAGAGGGGCTTCAGGGGTCCCAATTTATGGTGAAAAACCCCAACGCATCAACGACCTGTGGTTGCGGCTCCTCATTCTCAATTTGATTCACGGCCGTCGCTCAGACGGCCCGCTACTTTCTTAGACATACCCCGAAGTAAATCCTCCTTTATAAACTTGGCACAAACTGTGCAGCAAGTCTCAATAAGTTCCTGCGATCATTTTTTCTGACTGATGTTGGAGTTGGTGTATCTCACTGTCGGTAATATCGCAAAATAAAACGCAAAATGCGAAGCATATTGCGATCAAGCACAGTGCAGCTAAACATAGTGCGACTAAAAGAGGCTTTATCGATTGTGTTTGACTTGAGTTTCGGCTTTTTGAAGGGGTTGCTGGGGGTAGCGCTCAGTCTCGTATTAGCGCCTTTGCTTTACTACTACAACGTAGTTGCACTTTACGATGTCGTGCATGATTACTCTTGGCTCTGGTTGTGCAATGCCCTTTATGCGCTCTTCTTTGCCTGTAACCAATGGTTAGCTACGGCTTGGCACAGACAAATCATATATCTGTTGCTGTTGTGGGCGGCATACCAGCTGGGTTCCATCGCCAGTCTGGGCTGGCAATTTGAGCTTAGCTATTTCCTCACTGACGCTCTTGAGGTAGTTCAGGTGGCCGGTGCTGCTGTATTGCTGCGGCGCTTAATGTCTTTCGACTTGCATGTGGATTACCGAAAGCTATTGGCCTTTGCCGGCCTGCTCTTTGGAGTTGTCTGCCTCACAACTTTTTTGCAAGCCGTCCTGATTGCTTGGCTCAATACGGAACCTTTCCTCCGGGTCTGGATTGGCTGGATGTTGTCCGCCTTCATTCCTCTCGGGCTGGCTTTTGCCGCTTGTTATGCTGTCTCAGATCAGCGAGTTCTTGCGATCGATCGACGTTATCTGGTTGTTCCAATATCGGCTGTGCTGCTTTTGCTTGGAGAGTTGTTGAGACTATCTTTATATATGGATCACGTGCTGTTTGCGGTTGCTGCGGCACTCTTGCTTGTTATACCTCTTCGACACTTTATTTTGCCGCTATCTATCGTTGTCTTGATCGAGTTTCTCACACTGCCAAGTGACCTTGTTCTTCATAATGAAAACTCAAGACTCGGTGGGCTGTCGGCTGAAGAGGTCAGTATTACCCTCACGCTGTATGTGTTGGGGCTGCTCGGATTGGCGACGCTGCTCGAGCGATTGAAACGAGAATCAGATCGTACTTTGCGTCTGGATCGCTCATTAGCCGCTGGATTGCAGCTATCAGGTAGCTACCTGGTTGAAGTTGACTCACAAACACTGGTTGCTCATAACGTCGGCTATAATATGCCATTTGAAGCTCGTCCCTCATTCGAATTGACGGCCACGCTCAATTCCATCCTGGCACCCGATTTTCGCGAAGCAGGCCTTAAGCTTCTTAAGCGGCGTAATGCGAAAGAGACGTTAAAATTTGTCGATC
The DNA here is from genome assembly GCA_035458585.1 of Marinobacterium sp. Classification (GTDB taxonomy): domain Bacteria; phylum Pseudomonadota; class Gammaproteobacteria; order Pseudomonadales; family Balneatricaceae; genus Marinobacterium_E. Next base: position 84,114 of record DATHZN010000060.1, read on the forward strand.
CCGAAACGGGCGAGTTTGCCTATTGGGGGCGTCTGTGGGTGGGTGAAGAGTATAACCTGAGCGGGCGGCCAACCTTTTTGTTGGTGGTCCAGACGGTCACTGATGAGGTCAACCTGAATAATGCGCTGGAGCACGCTTTGCTGCTGCGCAGTGAGGCTGAGCGTGCGATTTCGCTCAGCATCTATGATGTAAATATGGATACACTCGACGGGCAGTTAGTCGTTGGGGAGTTGCAGGAGGAGTTTTCCGAACTTGCCGGCGGCATGATCGATCGTATGCGCTTAGCGATGCTGCCTCAGGATTTCGAAGTCGCAAAGCTGCGTCTTGCTGACCCTGAGTGCATAGGAGTTTTTGACTATCGCATACCCCTCGACTCCGAAGCTAGCACTAGTATCTGGTTACGCGTGCACTATGGCTCAGAGCGACATATTGGGGGTGAGCGCCGACGTTTTGTAATGAGCTGGGATGTAACATCAGAGAAGATGCAACTGGACAAACTAGCCGCCTATGAACGGCGGCTTGCGGCCGTAGTCTCGGCAACTGATATTGCCATATTTGAGATCAACCTTAAAACCGATGTCGTTTGGATAAATGAGAGTGGCCGCGCCTATCTGAATATACCCACCTGGGTTCCCGAGGAGCACAGCCGGGATCTGCATCAGGAACATTTAACTGATGATAGCTTTGAAGAGCTGAACGAGTTGGTAGAGATGATGAGGTCTGGTGCGACTGAGGTGAATGCTGAGGTGTCCCTGCGTTTGCGAGGTGAACCCGAGTTAGCTAAGTATTGCGTGGTGCGTGCTCGCCGATCCGAAAACAGTCTCGGCGACCCGATTATGCTCGGCTCTATGGTGGATATTACAATACAGCAAGAGGCTCTGCGCAGGACCGAAAATGCATTGGCTGTTGCGGAGGCATCGCAGGAAGAACTGCGCCAAATGGGTGAGCGCCAAGCCCGCATGTTCGCAGTTATTGGGCACGAATTGAGAACGCCCGCATCGGCGATCAACATGATGCTTGAAGCAACGCCCAGAGCGCAGTTAGGCGAATATGCTGACCCTTTACGCTCGAGCTCTGCTCAGCTGTTGCAGGTGCTGGAAGACCTGCGTACCGTTGCCCAGCCCGGCGAGTTGCGCAAAACGACTCAGGAGACAGCCTCACCCGCCAGGGTGGTACGACAGACGGCTATGTCGCTGGAGTTAGAGTTGGGTGCCAAAGGGGTGGTTTTACACACCTGGACACATGAGATCACTGATCGCCAATTCGATTTCAATGTTCAAGCCATGCGTCAGATTTTGACAATCCTACTACGTAACGTGGCGATCCACAGCGGAGCTTCGAATGTTTGGGTCGGGCTCTATCAGCGCAAACTCGAAAATGGGCTGGCGGTGATGCAGTTAAAAGTCGAAGACGACGGCACAGGTGTTCCGAAAGAGCATCGTGATCGTCTGTTTGAGTCCTTTTACCGTGTCAATGAGATGCGGGAGGGCTCAGGTCTGGGGTTGAATATCGCTAAAAGTCTGGCGGAAACCCTTGATGGGAGTGTGGAGTACTTCGACAGCCGGCAGGGTGGTGCGGGATTCGCTCTGACAATGCGTTTGGCTATTAATAACGCGAGTCTTGTCGAGTCAGAGGAGGCTTCCCGAGCATTTGAGATTGATGGCTGTAATGTGTTGTTGGCAGAGGATAATCCAACCATCCAATTATTAACCGCTACAATTCTGCGCAAAGCGGGCGCAAACGTAATTGTCGCCGATGACGGTGAAAAAGCACTCGATTTGTTTTCTCAAAACGGTGACGTCGATCTTGTTATTACCGATATTTTCATGCCAAATCTCGATGGGTTTGGGCTCACCGAAGAGCTCAGAGCGCGGGGCTTTAAAGGTGTGGTTATTGGTGCAACGGCTGCAACGGTGGGTGAAGAGATAAGTCGCTTAAAACAGGTAGGGGCCTCGGCTGTACTGTCCAAGCCGTTAACACTTTCCACTCTGCGACGCACCCTTAATGACCTCTCAAGCCTGTAAACGAAAAGTACTGAAATCGCTTGAACCCCTGACTTAAACCGCAGACTATTAATGCCTCTTGATTGCATATTATTTTTGGGAGTTTCATGAACACTTACCGAATTGCAGTGCTGGCCGGTGATGGTATTGGTCAGGAGGTGATGCCCGAGGGTATCCGCGCATTGGATGCTGTGTCAGCTAAATATGGCTTCAAGCTAGTCTGGGACCATTTTGATTTCGCCTCCTGCGACTATTATCTGGAGCATGGTCGTATGATGCCTGAGAACTGGAAAGATATTCTCGGCAATTATGACGCTATTTACTTTGGTGCTGTGGGTTGGCCTGATAAGGTGCCTGATCACATCTCTCTCTGGGACTCTCTGATCCAATTTCGTCGCCAGTTCGATCAGTATGTCTGCCTGCGACCGGTAAAGTTGATGCCCGGTGTGCCTTCACCCCTTGCCAATCGTAAAGTGGGTGATATCGACTTTTACGTCGTGCGTGAGAATTCTGAGGGTGAGTACTCTGCTGTCGGCGGAGTTATTGCTGAGGGAACAGACAATGAGACTGTACTGCAGGAGTCTGTGTTTACGCGTCGGGGGACCGATCGTATCCTGAAATATGCATTTGAGTTGGCGCAGCAACGTTCACGTAAGCATGTTACGTCGGCGACCAAGTCAAACGGTATTGCGATCTCCATGCCCTGGTGGGACAAACGTTTTGAACAGATGGCAAAGCACTATCCTGAGGTAACGACGGATAAGTACCATATTGATATTCTGGCGGCGCAGTTTGTGATGAACCCCCAGCGTTTCGATGTGGTCGTGGCGTCGAACCTCTTTGGTGATATTTTGTCGGATCTGGGTCCGGCATGCACGGGTACGATCGGTATTGCCCCCTCTGCAAATATTAACCCTGAGCGTATTTTCCCTTCTCTGTTTGAGCCCGTGCATGGATCTGCGCCCGATATTTTTGGCAAAGGCATTGCCAATCCTGTGGGAATGATCTGGAGTGGTGTGATGATGCTTGAGCACCTCGGTGAGGTTGAGGCGGCTCATCGCCTAATGCAGACTATCGAGTCGGTACTGGCGACTGGGCCACGCACTCCCGATATGGGAGGTAGTGCGACCACGACAGAGCTCGGTGAGGCCATTGCTGCAGCCATCTGACTATGCAGGGTAGTGTGCGCCCAGAATGCGTGGGCCGACTGCCCCTGTCGCCTCAGGTAGGTTACCCGCCTGACACTCCAAGTGACGTTTGGCCAGCCAGGCAAATGCTACAGCTTCCATATGGCTGGCTGGCCAGCCGAGTTCATCGCTTGTATGCACCTTGGTATTAGGCAGCAGTAGACGGATACGCTCCATCAGAAGTGAGTTCTCGGCACCGCCACCGCAAATAATGAGCTGATTGAGTGGTTGCTCTATGGATTGCGTCAGGCTTTGCGCAGTCAGTTCTAGCAGGGTCCTTTGCACATCTGCGGGTGACAAGGGCTCCTGCTGCTCCAGAATAGTCCTCAGCCAAGTTAGGTTAAACAGCTCTCGGCCGGTGCTTTTGGGAGCGCTGCGCTGGAAGTAGGGCTCTGCAAGCATGGCATTAAGTAGCGGTTCATTGAGGTTGCCGCTTGCAGCCCACTGCCCCCTCTCGTCGTAGCCAACGCCTCTGTGAATCTCTATCCATTGGTCCATTAACGTGTTGGCCGGACCGGTGTCAAAACCGAGTACGCCCCCTGATTCGTTAAACAGACTGAGATTGGCTATGCCGCCTAGATTCAGGATACCAACGGGGCGATCGAGGCTCTCAACCAGGTATTTGTGAAACGCCGGAACCAGCGGTGCTCCTTCACCTCCCGCCGCCAGGTCACGACGGCGAAAATCTGCCACAACGCATATCCTGCTGCGCTCCGCCAGCAAATTGGGATTCCCCATCTGCAGGCTGCAAGCAATATCAGGCCGGTGTCGCAATGTCTGACCGTGAAAGCCTATTGCTCTAATAGAATCTGGTTCGAGTGTGTGCTCTGTTAGGAATGAAGTGACTGACGAGGCGACAAATTGGCTGTAATCGCGTTCTAACAACAGAAATTCGTCAAGCTTGATCGGCTCATCCAGGCATGCCCGATTGATTCGTTGACGTAGTTCAACCGGGAAGGCGTAATCGGCTGTGGCTACAATCTCTATCTCGGGTTTGAAACGACAAAGGGCTACGTCCAAAGCATCGACGCTGGTGCCTGACATCAGCCCGAGATAGAGGTCGTTCATCAACCGTTGTTGCTGCCGCTACCAGCCTCTGCTAGCTGTTCAACTGCTTTCATCTGAAGCTCGGCGATCAGTTGAGAGGTGTCCGCCTTGAAGCGTGCTAGCTCTTTCTTATCAATCGGTTGAGCATCAGGAAGTTTCACCGTCATGGGATTTTTGTGAACACCATTGACGCGGAACTCATAGTGTAGATGCGGTCCTGTTGCTGTGCCTGTCATGCCGACATAACCAATCGTTTGCCCTTGCTTGACACGACTACCTGATGTCACTTTAGCGTTATACTTACTCAAGTGAGCGTAGAGCGTGGTGATGTTGCCACCGTGTTGGAGAATAATGGTTTTGCCGTAGCCGCCTTTAGTACCGCGCCAGATCACTTTGCCGTCGCCGGACGCTTTTATTGGTGTGCCGGTTTTCGCTGCGTAGTCTGTGCCGCGGTGTGGGCGTTTTACTCCAAGTACCGGATGGTAGCGTTCGCGCTTAAAGCCCGAACTGATACGACGAAAATCAACGGGTGAGCGCAAGAAGGCTTTGCGCATGCTTCTCCCGTCTGGGGTGTAGTAGTTTGTGTCACCATTAGAGTCGGTGTATCGAACAGCGGCAAAGGTGTCGCCATTGTTAGTAAACTCTGCTGCCAGAATGTTCCCTTCACCAATTTTTTTGCCGTCCAGATACTTCTCTTCGTATAGCACCCTGAATTGATCTCCTTTTCGAATATCGAGTGCAAAGTCGATATCCCAGCCGAATATCTGTGCCAGCTCCATTATTTTTGCGTCACTCAGGCCAGCGCGCTGCGCGCCAAGGTAGAGTGAGTTCTGGATGTCGCCGCTGACAAATTGCGTTCGGATTTCAGGCGTGCGAGCGATTGTCTCTAAATCGAAACCTTCTCCGTTGGCGATAAAGACAACCGACTCAAGCTTATTCTTTACTAAACGCAGGCGGTCGAGCTCACCTGATGCGTTTAAAGCAAGCTCTAAGGTCTGTCCGGGACGGATGCGCGTTAAAAGCTTTTCCTTATCGCTCTGACTGACCTGGTACACGTCTCGGGGGGTCAGGCCGGCGCGTTTGAAAATTTTGGTGAGATTGTCGCCGGAGCGAACTTCAAACTGACTCCAGTTGACCTGCGGCTCTTGGGCGACTGGCTCAACTTCAACTTCAACAACAGCTGCAGGCTCATTATTGATGACTTCAGGTTGTAACGCATCTGTAGCTGTAGTTTGAGGAAGCTCAGTTGGTACCTGAAGTGGCTCGGGAACCACAACAGCGGCAGTTTCAGTTGGTGAAATAAGCTGAACCTGATTGCGGGTAGCCTCTACGTCCTGCGATGGCAATATTGTTGCAATAAAGACGCTCGCAGCTGTGAGAGTACCCGCCAGCGCTAAGTGCACTTTGGGAAAGCGTTTTGCTTTCTTAAAAATCTGTTTTGACAAAGGTGTTACTCTGATTAATGAACCGCTTCTAAGGCCTTAGACCACAGAATACAAATAAGTTCCCGTTTATTCCCACATCTACAATGCTGATCCTATCCTTTTTGGTTCCTAGCTTCAAAGTATGTCGTTTGTAAGCGGTCTGTCTAAGGGGTAAAATCCTGCCCCACTAAAAATTTGTCACAGGTCCGAGTAGATAACATGACCACAGTAAAGGCATCCTTGATTGATGAGTTACAGGCCCGCGGCCTGATCTCCCAGATGAGTAGCGAAGCTGAATTGCAGGAGCATCTGCATGAGAACTCCGTTACCCTCTATTGTGGTTTTGACCCTACGGCGGATAGCCTGCATATTGGTAGTCTTGTGCCACTGTTGACTTTGCGTCGCTTCCAGCAGTTTGGGCACAAACCGCTGGCGCTTGTGGGTGGTGCAACTGGTTTGATAGGCGACCCAAGCTTTAAAGCACAGGAGCGGAAACTGAATGACGACGACACCGTTGCGAATTGGGTCGAAAAGCTTAAAGCGCAAGTCAGTCGGTTTATCGATTTCGATTGCGGTGAGAACTCTGCAGAGGTTGTGAATAACCTCGATTGGACCCGTGGTGTTGATGTGTTGGCGTTCTTGCGTGACGTGGGTAAGCACTTCTCGGTTAATCAGATGATCGCCAAAGAGTCGGTGAAACAGCGTATCGATCGAGAGGGGTCAGGCATCTCTTTCACTGAATTCACCTATATGATCCTGCAGTCATATGATTTCCAGCAGCTGAACCTTTCCCACGCTTGCACGTTGCAGATCGGTGGATCAGATCAGTGGGGTAACATCACTGGCGGTATCGATTTGACTCGCCGCATGAACGCTAATCAGGTATTTGGAATCACGCTTCCGCTTGTCACCAAAGCTGACGGGACAAAGTTTGGTAAAACGGAATCAGGTACCATCTGGCTGGATGCCAACAAGACGTCACCTTACGCTTTCTATCAATTTTGGTTGGCCACGGCGGATGCCGATGTGTACAAATTCCTGCGTTACTTCACGTTTTTAGAAGTAGCACGGATTGCCGAGATCGAAGCGGAGGACCAGGCTGCCTCTGGCCGTCCGCAGGCGCAACGTATACTTGCTGAAGAGATGACTCGTCTCATTCATGGTGATGAAGCATTAGAGGCAGCTCAGCGTATCACTGAGTCGTTGTTTTCGGGTGACCTCAGCGGTCTTAGTGAAGCAGATTTTGAGCAGCTCAAGCTTGATGGGTTGCCATCAACTGAACTGCCAACCAATCTAGCCGAGCAGCCACTGACCTCCTTACTGTCTGATGCAGGGCTTGCACCCTCAGGCAAACAGATAAAGGATGCGCTGGGCCGTAATGCTGTCTTCGTCAATGACCGAGCTTGTGGTAGTGACGACATAATGAACGCTGAAGCAATCTTTGCCACTGAACAGGGCCGTTATGGCCGATACTTCCTGGTCAAAGTTGGTAAGAAAAAACATCATCTGTTTTACCGCTAATTCATCCGTCATTAGATTTTGGAAAATATTTACAAAAAAGCGCCTGCGGTCGCTTGACTTAAAATCGGGGCGCGGTAATATACGCGCCTCGCTTGGGGAGACAGCGGAAACGCAAGGCTCCTAGATACAAGCAACGCTCTTTAACAAATAGATCAAGTAATGCGTGTGGGCGCTTGTTAGGGTTAGGCAACAAAGCTTAATCAAGACAAGCAACCTATATGTGAATTCATTTAGCGTAAGTTTTT
>DATHZN010000061.1:0-26623 GCA_035458585.1 Marinobacterium sp.
AACTGAAAAATCTGCGAGTAGATCTCATTTATCCGCAAATCAAAGACGCGATTTGATAACTCGCTTGAATCTCCGGTGTTCCAGTATTAATACCTAGACGCCCAATCCCACTTTGCCATTGTGGGTGACTGTGGCTAAACAACCCTCCTGTTACACTCGACCCAAGAGTACAGATCTCCGCTACAGCAGGTTAGAAAATCTACTATCAGCGTTGTACCAAACCCGGCCCAGAGGGTTCAGTCAAACCGACAAGAATACCGGTCTCAGCTGTGGTGCAACGCAAATGATATAGCAACACTCTACCAATTAAGAATTTCGTATTGAAATTCTTTGATCAATCGCGGATTCTTTTCTGGCGAATCAACAACAGCATCTGTCAAAGCGAGTAACTCAAATCACATGTCTAGTACCACCCAAAATCGTCTCATTTGGTTGTCCCTGTTAGTTTTCTCTTTGGCCCTAGAAGGCGCCGCATTGGTGTTTCAATACGTGCTCGACTATGGACCTTGCATACTCTGCGTGCAGATAAGAGCAGTGCTGTTGGTGATCGCTCTGATCGCTTTAGGTGCGTTCTTGCTCCCGAAAGTTACGAAAATTGCAGCCCCACTGCTGACACTGCCAAGCTCGGCCGCGCTCGTCTGGCTTTGCTACCAAGTGCTGGGGATTGAGCGAGGTTGGTTCGAGGGCAGTTGCACCTTTGAGCCAGCCTTCCCAAGCTGGATTCCGTTACACGAATGGCTGCCATCTGTTTTTGAACCCTGGGAGCTGTGCGGCTACACCCCAGATATCATTTTCGGAATAACCATGGCGGAGATGTTGATGGCGATATCGATCATCTATCTCGTCATAAGTTTCTGGTTGCTAAGAAATATTCGTCGCCGCTAATTTGGCCAGACCACCGATGGTTACTGAGGTCAAACGCACTTTTTCGATCGATTAAGAATTTTTATTAGGAATATCCGTAAAATTAATTGGGCAATTATCGCGTAACCGATCTAAGGTCTAGTGGCAAACGTAAATTGGTTGAGCAATCGCTCTGGCAGTTTTCATGCTATTAACCCAACAGAGAGGCAAGTAGATATGTCACTGAAAGGAACAAAAACAGAAGAGAACCTGAAGGCAGCATTTGCTGGTGAATCCAAGGCTAACCGTCGTTACCTCTACTTCGCTAACATGGCAGACATCGAAGGCGCTCCAGAAGTTGCAAACGTATTCCGCAACACTGCGGAAGGCGAGACTGGCCACGCGCACGGCCACATGGAATACCTCATCGATGGTGGTTCAGGCGATCCAGAAACTGGCCTGGCTGCGGGCAACGTTGCTGAGGCACTAGAATCAGCAATCGCTGGTGAAACCCATGAGTACACTGACATGTACCCAGGTATGGCAAAAGCGGCTCGCGAAGAGGGTTTTGACGAGATCGCTGACTGGTTTGAGACGCTAGCTAAAGCTGAGCGCAGCCACGCGAACAAATTCCAGAAAACTCTGGAAGCTTACAAAGCAGAAGCTTAATTTCTGCTGGCAGGCCGGTGCTCTCCGGCCTGCTCATTTGCCACCCTCCGAGGATTCATCATGAGTGATAAACGAGAAGGTAATTTGGAAGCGCCAACGCGCCATCCGCTCGATTGGAAATCAGAAGAGTTTTACGACCGCGACAGCCTCAACGCTGAAATGGAGCGTGTTTTTGATATCTGTCACGGTTGTCGACGCTGCCTGAGCCTATGTCAATCATTCCCGACACTGTTCGACTTGATCGATGATAGTGAGACAATGGAGGTCGATGGCGTCGACAAAGCGGATTACAAAAAAGTGGTGGATGAGTGCTACCTTTGCGATATGTGTTACATGGCAAAGTGCCCATACGTGCCACCCCACCAGTTCAATCTTGATTTTCCACACTTGATGTTGCGCGCAAAAGCGGTTGAGGCTAAAGAGAACGGCCTCACCATGCGTGACAAAATACTATCGAGCACAGACCTAACGGGTAAGCTCGCGGGTATTCCATTGATATCTGAAACCATCAATACCGTCAATCACTGGACGCCAACCCGCAAGGTACTTGCGTCAACGCTGGGTATAGATGAGGAAGCGTGGCTACCGCCTTTTGCGAGCAAAAAGCTTCGCAGTAAAATGACCCCGAACGAAACACCCAAGGTGGTAGATGGTAATCGCACCCAGGGCAAAATAGCGATCTTTGCGACCTGCTACATCAACTACAACGAACCCGGAATCGGCGAAGACCTTATTGCTGTTCTGGAGCATAACGACCTCCCTTGGACCTTTGCTCAAAAAGAGGTCTGCTGCGGCATGCCCAAACTTGAACAGGGCGACCTTGAAGCTGTGGAGAGCTTAAAGCGTATCAACATTCCACAGCTGGCTAAACTGGCCAGAGAGGGGTACGCGCTGATGTCCGGTGTACCTAGCTGTACTCTGATGTTCAAACAGGAGCTTCCACTGATGTTCCCGGACGACGCTGAGGTGCAACTGGTGAAAGAGGCCTTCTGGGATCCGTTTGAATACCTCATCGCTCGACAGAAAGATGGACTGCTCAAAGCAGAGTTTAGCAACGCTCTAGGTAAGGTGGCCTACCACGTTCCCTGTCACACCCGCGTACAGAATGTCGGTAAGAAGACCGAGGAGCTCCTCAAGCAGATTCCTGATACAGAGATCAAAACCATCGAGCGCTGTAGTGGCCACGCAGGCACCTACGGAGTGAAGAAAGAGTTTCACGAACATGCGATGAAAATCGGTAAACCGGTCTTTAAGAGCATGGCTCAAGCTGATCCAGATTACATCTCCAGCGATTGCCCACTTGGCGGTGCGCACCTCGCACAGGGGATCGAGAAGAACCACAACAAAACGCCAGAGAAAGCGCATCCAATTTCACTGCTGCGCAAGGCGTATGGCATATAGAGGAGGTACCCATGACTAAACTTGCACCTGGCTCTCTGATGTCACTAGAGACCTACCATAAAGAGCGCCCGGAGTTCCGCAAGCGCGCCTTAGAACACCGCAAGCGCCGTACTGTGTTTATTGGTCCAAATGTGACCATGCAGTTTGAAGATGAGCTGACGATTCGCTACCAGATTCAAGAGATGCTGCGTATAGAGAAAACCTTCGATCAGGAAGGGATACAAGATGAGCTAGACGCCTACAACCCGCTGATCCCTGATGGTACTAACTTGAAAGCGACTCAGTTGATTGAGTTTACTGATGCTGACGAGCGCAAGGTAATGCTGGAAAAACTGGTAGGGTTGGAGCACAAAACCTACGTACAGGTTTTTGGCCACGAGCGTGTTTACGCCATCGCTGATGAGGACATGGAACGAAGTACCGCTAAGAAGACAAGCGCAGTCCACTTTATGCGCTTTGAGCTCTCACCTGAGATGATCAAAACTTTGAAGGGCGGCGCAGCGCTTGGAATGGGTGTTGACCACCCTCAGTACAAGCATCATCTTGAAGAGGTGGCACCAGAAACGCAGACCGCGCTCGCCGCTGACCTTAAGTAAGTTGCCCATAAACGCGAAAAAGCGCCCCTCGTTCGGGCGCTTTTTTTGTTGCCGTCTGAAGCAGTCAGTTCGGCATCACACCAATCGAAAGAGAGTGAGTCGAGTTGCACATCGGGTTTTGAAACCACGAATTTCAGTATTTCTCACATCTCTGTTAATTCAGCACATTGGTAGGACAACCGGCTGCAAAGTTGTCGATATGACTGACAACCTGATTCCAAAGACTCTGCATTGCCTCCTCGCTGGCCCAGGCGACGTGCGGCGTAATAATGACATTGGGACGGGTCATAATCTGTTCAAATATATGCCCAGACGGCATGGGCTCTTGGGTCACGACATCGAAACCAAGGCCCGCAACCTGTCCCGATTCAACCGCTCGGACAGCGGCCTGTTCATCAACCAGACCGCCCCGACCAGTATTGATTAATAACGGATGCCGCTTCATCAGAGAGAACTCGGCGTCGGAAATGAGCCCTGTAGTCTCTGGGGTTAGAGGGCAGTGAAGTGTGATGATGTCACTGCTGGCCAAAAACTCCTCAAACACAACATAGCCCTCCTCGGGAGACGTCTCTCCCTTGCGTGCGGCATATTGCACCTGCATACCCAGTGCAGCTGCAAGCCGACCCACAGATTGACCCAGTGCTCCCTTGCCGATCACACCGAAGGTTTGCCCAGCCAGATCCTTGATTGGGTGCGTGTGGAAACAGAATTGTCCGCTACGCTCCCACTGACCATTGATCACATCCTGACGGTAGCCAACGATACCCCGTCGCAGAGCAAAGGTCAGTGCCAACACGTGTTCAGGTACTGTGTGTTTGGCGTAATCACGCACATTACAGACGGTGATGCCCAGTTCACGGCATGCATCCAGATCAACACAGTTATACCCTGTGGCCGCCACTACAATCAGCTTCAACATCGGCAGATCTTTCAAATGATGACGTCGGATTCCAACCTTGTTAGTGATGGCTACCTCAGCATCGCACAATCGCTCGATAACCTGTTCAGGCGCAGTAGCGTTAAACTCCGTCCACTGATGCTCGGTGGCGGGTTTATTCATCTGTACGGATGGACCGAGTGTCTCCCGGTCCAGAAAAACGACTTTCAACATTTGCAAAATACCCGCATATACCTTTAGTTGTGAGCATAGCCGCAAAAAAGAGGGCTGGCACAGGCCAACCCAAACTCCAGAGTTTTCGCAATGTAGAAATTGGTTTGCCTTTGCGTGTTAATGAATCAGAGAGCCACCATTAACATCTATTTCAGAGCCGGTAACATAGGAGCTAAGCTCAGATGCGAGGAACAGGCAGCAACCGGCAACCTCATCAGCACGACCTGGCCGACCCAGCGGGATACCTGCTTTGATCGTATCAAGCATCTCCGGCGTTAGCTTTCCTTGGGTTATGTCGGTCGCGATGAAGCCCGGACATACGGCGTTTACTCTGACATTATCGGGAGCCAACTCGCGCGCAGAGGCCTTAGTCAAACCCAGGATACCCGCTTTGGCGGCAGAGTAGTGTGGGCCACCGAAAATACCACCACCGCGCTGAGCAGATACGGATGAGATATTCACAATCGAGCCCGACTGACGATCGCGCATGTGCGGGATCACTGCCTGACTCATGTAGAGTGTTCCGCGCAGGTTGACGTCCAACACGGCATCATAGTTCTCTGGCATGATCTCCATCATCTTCAACGGCTGAGTGATTCCAGCGTTATTCACCAAGACATCCACCTGACCCCAGTGTTCCAGAAGTATATCGACGGCCTGCTGACAATCCACCTTGTCGGTAACATTACACGCCAGACCGACATGCTGCTCACCCAGATCTGCCGCAGCCGCCTGCGCCGCCTCCAGATTGAGATCAAGGATCGCTACAGTTGCGCCGTGTTGCGCGAACAGGCGTGCGGTTGCTTTTCCCAAACCGTTGATCGATGCCGCACCGGTAACAACAGCAAATTTACCTTTCAGAATACCTGACATGTTGAACTTCTCTTCCTCAATAGGGATGCCCTTTCAGGCCATCCAAGCTTTAACTTTGGTAATCACAGCCTCTGTTGAAATGCCATACTGATCGTGCAGCACTGGCAGTGCGCCTGCATCAAGGAACTCATCTGGTAGGCCAATCATGCGAAATGCGGGCGTGACCCCATTGACCATTAACTGAGTCGCGACAGCCTCACCAAGACCACCCACAATGGAGTGATTTTCAGCGGTAACAACCAATCGCCCTTCTCTACGGCACTCTGCCAAAATCGTCTCTACATCCAGTGGTTTGATCGTTGGGCAGTGCAAAACAGCACAGTCAATACCATCTCTGTGCAGTGCATTCGCTGCTTCCAGCGCACGCATAGTCATGAAGCCCGATGAGATGAACAACAGATCCTTGCCATCGCGCAGCAGCTTCGCTTTGCCCAGTTCAAACTCGTAGTCGTAATCCTGCAGCACCGATGGGACCTTGCCACGTAAAAGACGCATGTAGACCGGCCCATTGTGGGCCGCAATCGCTTTGGTCGCCTGGAAGGTGTCGAGTGCATCGCAAGGGTCGACGATAGTCATATTGGGTAGGCCACGAAAAATCGCAATATCTTCAGTTGCCTGGTGACTGGGGCCGTAACCCGTGGTCAAACCAGGCAAGGCACAGACGATCTTAGCGTTGAGGTTATCTTCAGCAATCGCCATCGCGATGAAGTCGTAGGCACGCCGCGATGCAAATACCGCATAGGTGGTTGCGAATGGCGTAAAGCCCTCCTTTGCCAAACCCGCTGCGGCACTTATCATCACCTGCTCAGCCATACCCATCTGGTAAAATCGATCCGGATAGGCGTTTGCGAAGACATGCAGATCAGTGTATTTCGACAAATCTGCGGTGAGGCCAACAATATCCTCACGTTGTGACGCTAGTTCAACCAGCGCATGACCAAAAGGTGCATCAATAGTTGCCGCGCCCTCTGCCGAAAGGGACGCTATCATTGCAGAGGTAAGTTGACGCTCAGTCGCCGCTAATGGTTTGCGTGGTTCCCACTTTGACTTGCGACGACTATTAGGTGCATATCCACTCATATTGGTTTGTCCTCCTCCAGTACAGTAAGGGCTTTATCCCATTCATCCTCATCGACGCGGACGAAATGAGTGATTTCGCGAGCCTCTAGGAAGGGCACTCCTTTACACATGACCGTGTCACAAATGATTACGCGCGGTTGATTACCCTGATAGTAACGAGCATTATCAAAAGCGGTCAGTAAGGCGTCTATATCGTTGCCATCTACACGCTGGGCATACCAGCCAAAGGCCTCAAATTTTGCATCAACGGGCTCTGACGAAAGCATCAGTGTGGAGGCGCCATCAGCCTGCTGATTATTGAAATCGACGATGCAGATGAGGTTATCCAACTTGTGATGAGCGGCAGACATCGCCGCCTCCCAGGTAGAGCCCTCGCCCAGTTCACCATCAGACATCAGATTGTAAATAAACGCATCAGACCTCTTACGTTTCAGCCCCAGCGCCATCCCCACACCTATGCCTAAACCCTGGCCGAGTGAACCACCTGTAATCTCCATGCCCGGTGTATAAGAGGCCATCCCCGACATCGGCAGGCGACTGTCATCGGTACCGTACGTCTCGAGTTCATATTCTGGCAAAACCCCCTTCTCAATCAGTGCAGAGTAGAGTGCAATCGCGTAGTGTCCGATCGATAGCAGGTATCGGTCGCGCCCCTCCCACTCTGGCTCCTCAGGTCTCATGTTGAGTGCGTGGAAGTACGAAACGGCGAGGACATCAGCCACGCCAAGCGCCTGGCCAATGTAGCCCTGCTTCTGCACCGCTCCCATGCGCAGCGCTTTATGCCGGATATTCCAGGCACGCCGTTTAAGCTGCGCCAGCAGCGCATTACGATCAGTTTGAGTCATTTTATTATCTCTCGACCTTCGACCAGCACGAGCAGCTAGCCACATTTACCACTACCCAATTGTTCTCTGCGGCGCGACAACTGACAACTAGAAGCTAGTAAGCACTTATTAAGCTGTGCTTAACAAAAATTCCGGTTAGACTAAGAAAAGTTAATGACTTCAAGGATGCCTTCATGTCTCGCGACCCTAGCCTCAACTCAATGATCTACTTTGAGTCGGTGGCTCGCCATGGCCGTGTTGCTCGTGCAGCCGAAGAGCTACACGTATCACCCTCAGCCGTAAGCCAGCAGATAAAACAGTTGGAAGAGCTGCTGGGTATCTCCCTGTTTCGCCGTGACAAACGTCAGCTGAGCCTCACCCAAGAGGGTGAACAACTCTATCTGGCTGCGACCTCAGCCTTTGGCCTGCTGCGCGACGCGCGAAAGTCCATCTCGCGCCAGCGCGACAGCCATCAGCTCATCATGCGTGCTTCCCCCAGCTTTGCTGTACGCTGGCTGGGCCCTCGCCTGTCAAACTTTACAGCCACCCATCCCAGCTGGGACCTCCGAGTCGATGCATCGCCCGATCCGTCCAACTTTGAGCGCGAGGTCGTGGACCTGGACATTCGTTATGGCAAAGGTAATTGGGCGGGTCTGCACTGCGAAGCAATCATTCATGACCAACTGTTGCCGCTCTGCAGCCCTGACTACCTGCACAAGTTGCGACAAAGTTGTGAATCGCCGCAAGAGCTACTCGCCCGGGCCCGTCTAATCGATAGTGTGAAAACCCTGATGCAGTGGGACAACTGGTTGGCACGTTTTCGGATCGCGCGCCGAGACGACATCTCCGCTCTGCGTTTCGACCGATCATCGATGGCGATTCAACAGGCAGTTGCTGGCATTGGGGTGGTATTGGACTCAACAACACTGGCACGCGAGGAGCTACTCGATGGTTCGCTGGTCCCGTTTGTGCCTGAGCTCGGCGCGATCCGTTTCCCGGCCTACTGGATCGTCAGTCCAGCGCGACATCAGAGCCGCCAACTGGTTCAGATATTCTCAGATTGGATCAAGGATCTCGCGCAGCAGCATGACGAGGAGGTGCTGGCATATCTGCAAAGCCGGCGGATAGCCGTCACCGAAGAGAGTCTAGTCCTGTGAAAAGAGTAAGCAGCTGCAACAGTTGAGTGACCAGGGCGCAGTCTTTCAGGCAACAAGGAGTAAACTCCGTTATCACGCTTGAGACTGCACCCTAAAAACCTCAATGATCAAAGGCGACCTGAACCTTCATAGCGGCCTTGCGATCGACCGCCGTCTCAAAGGCATCCTGAAAAGCGTTTAGATTATAGGTGTGGGTTAGGATTGGTTTTACATCAATCAATCCTGCGGCCATAAACTCGACAGCTTTGCGAAACTCCTCGTGGAAACGGAATGAACCTCTCAACTCCAGCTCTTTCGCAGTTACGGCCATCATCGGCAGGCTCATTGGACCACCCAACCCCAGCTGGACAATCACGCCGCGTGGTCGCATACACGTAATCGCGTTGTTTAGCGCTGACTCAGCACCAGAACACTCTATCAGCACATCAACCTGCCCTTTGCCGACTCGCAGAGACTCAAATGCCGCGCTGTTTTCGATCGAATTAATAACAAGATCTGCCCCCGCACGTTTGGCGAACTCCAGAGTGAAATCTGAGATATCCACCGCGATGACCCGAGCAGCGCCAGCTCGACGCGCCGCAAGAAGACACATGACACCAATCGGCCCACATCCCGTCACCATTACCGTTTTGCCGAATACGTTACCGGCTCGGTTGACTG
Source organism: Marinobacterium sp. (assembly GCA_035458585.1). Classification (GTDB taxonomy): domain Bacteria; phylum Pseudomonadota; class Gammaproteobacteria; order Pseudomonadales; family Balneatricaceae; genus Marinobacterium_E. The sequence goes on from DATHZN010000061.1 coordinate 9,215, forward strand.
CGTGCAGACCTACAGAGAGAGGCTCAGCCATGGCGGCCTCCTCTGGTGTAATCCCAAGAGCAGGAACCGCCTGACTTGCCTGAATAACCAGCGAGGTGCGGAATGCACCCTGAATATGGGGAAATGGCATCGCAGACCCGTAGAAACGCATATCCATGCAGTGGTTCTGCAGTCCCTGCTGGCAGTATTCACACTCTCCACAGGGGCGCGACGGCGATATCGCGACCAGGTCGCCAATATTCAGTCCCTCAACCCCCTCACCCAGTTCTGATATAAAACCCGATACTTCATGCCCGAGAATCATTGGTTCTTTGAGACGCACATCCCCAAAACCTCCATGATTAAAGTAGTGCAAATCCGAACCACATATACCACCGCGCGCTGTGTTCACACGTACCTGACCGCGCGCCAAAGGCTCCTCAGCCAGCTCAGTCAGACGTATATCTTTCGGGCCATGTGCAAAAATCGCTTTCACTGAGCTAACCTCTTATTAATTTGAACGCTGTTAATTCCGCAGGACGGAACAACTCTAATTCAAAACAGCCTTTCGATGGTATACCATTTACCCGCATTAAAAAATGGTAAGAATCCAATCTACTCAGAGACCAATATGAAACTTTTTGATTTGAGCGGTCAGACTGCTCTGGTGACCGGCTCATCTATGGGCATAGGGTTTGCTTTGGCGCGTGGTCTGGCTGAAGCCGGCGCCCGCATCGTTCTGAACGCTCGCAACGCCGAGAGGCTGGAAGGGGCGCGAAAAGCGCTGAACGAAGAGGGTTACCAGGTCGATACACTGAGCTTCGATGTGACTAACCCAGACGAAGTTAGAGCCGCGATCGACGGATATGAGTTAGCCAAGGGTCCAGTTACGATTCTTATCAACAATGCGGGTATGCAGTTTCGTACACCGCTCGACGAATTTCCAATTGATACTTTCGACACGTTGATGCGAACCAACGTCAATTCACTGTTTTACGTCAGTCAAGCAGTTGCGCGCCACATGATCACGCGTCGATATGGCAAGATCGTTAATATTGCCAGCGTACAGTCGGCTATGGCACGTCCCGGTATCGCTCCCTACACAGCATCCAAAGGTGCCGTTGCCAACCTGACCAAAGGTATGGCCACTGACTGGGCAAAGCATGGTCTGACCTGTAACGCCATTGCGCCAGGCTATTTCGACACGCCGCTCAATGCCGCGTTGGTCGCCGACCCTGAGTTCTGCACCTGGATAGAAAAGCGCACACCCACAGGTCGGTGGGGGCAGATTGATGAACTGGTAGGGGCCTGTGTTTTCCTGACCTCAAATGCCTCTACATTTGTTAATGGTCAGACACTCTTTGTCGATGGTGGCATGACCGCCTGTCTCTAACCGCAGAGGAAATTTTGATGAATGTACTTACCGTAGGCTTGGGCTCAATGGGATATGGCGCAGCAATCTCCTGTCTGCGCGCAGGACTTAACGCTTCAGGTTTCGACCTCAATCCAGACAGCGTTGAGCGCTTTAAGATGGAAGGGGGCAAGGCCGCAACCGATTGGACTGCGATTGGCAATCAAGATGCTGTGCTCATTTTCGTCGTTAATGCTCAGCAGGCCGAGTCTGTCCTTTTCGATAGCCCACTGCTTTCGAAGCTTAACCCGGGGGCAACTGTCATCAACTGTGTGACACTGGCCCCGAGTATTGCGTTAGACCTTGCCGCGCGCGTCGCCGACGCAGGTTTTGGCTACGTTGATGCGCCCGTCAGCGGTGGTGCAGCTAAGGCGCGAGAAGGTCGCATGTCCATTATGGCGTCGGGCGCTGCGGACACTATGGAGAAGATTAAACCCGTATTTGAAGCCATCTCCGAGCACGTATTCGCTCTGGGTGACGAACCCGGTGCTGGGTCGCAGATGAAACTCATAAATCAGTTGCTGGCAGGTGTACATATCGCGGCTGCGGCTGAGGCGATGAATCTTGCAGCCTCATACGATATGGATCTGCACCAGGTGATTGAAGTCATCAGCAAGTGTGCCGGCACATCCTGGATGTTCGAAAACCGCGCGCCACACATAGCCGATGGTGACTACACGCCACTCTCAAGCGTAAATATCTTCGTTAAGGATATGGGTATCGTTACTAGCGCAGCAGATGATAAAGGGGTACAGACGCCCCTCTCTCAAGCGGCTTTCGACCTTTACAAAGAGGCCTCAGAAGCGGGGTTTGGTCTTGAGGATGATAGTGCTGTCGTTAAGGTGCTCGCACAGAAATCAGCCGTAAAACTACCGGGAGATGGCGCATGAAACTCGGATGTATAGCCGACGACTTCACTGGAGCAACCGATTTAGCCGGACTGCTGCGTCGCAGCGGTGCATCGGTCAAACTCCACTTTGGTCTTCCAGAGCACCCTTCTGATGGAAGTGCTGATATCGAGATCCTGGCACTCAAATGCCGCACCGAACCGGTTGAAAAGGCGGTTGCCGATTGCTCGGCTGCTGCGCACTGGCTTCTCGCAGGGGGTGCTCAGACGCTTTACTGGAAATACTGCTCGACCTTTGATTCGACACCTCAGGGGAATATCGGTCCTGTCGCTGAAGCATTGATGGCCATAACCGGCCAGACTCAAGCACTCTACTGCCCCGCCTTCCCTGAGAATGGTCGCTCTGTGTTCATGGGCCACCTCTTTGTCGGTGATCAGTTGCTCAGCGAGTCGAGTCTCAAAGATCATCCGCTAACACCGATGACCGATGCCAATTTGGTGCGTGTGCTTGCCCCCCAGGTTAAGGGCTCTGTGGGGCTGTGGAATCGTATTCAGCAGGCCGATGACCAATCAATGCCTGAACATACACATATTGTCGCCGATGCGGTTGAGTTCAACGACCTAGTGCGTCTTATTGAAAGAACCCCGCGTACTGTCCTGTTAACCGGCGGCAGCGCGCTGGCAATGCCACTTCCAGATAAACTGGGGCTGAGCTCTAGCGAACCCGTAGCCGATCCGACTCCTGGCAAAGCCGCCGTCATCCTCAGTGGCAGTTGCTCACAGATGACGAATCAACAGGTTGCTCATTGGAGATCCACGGGTCCCAGCTACCAGCTCAAACCCAGTCAACTTAATGCTACCGCAATCGAGGCCTGCCTAGAGTGGCTTGACGCCTTGCCGGCTGATGCAGTCGGTCTCATCTACGCCACTGATACCCCTGAAGCGGTAAAAGCGTCTCAGGCGGAACTTGGAGTTGCCGCGGCAGGTGAGTTAGTTGAGCAGGCAATGGCGACACTGGCACAGAGAGCCTATGAGCGCGGCGTTCGTCGTTTCGTGGTTGCAGGAGGAGAGACCTCTGGTGCTGTTACCCAGGCGCTGGGCGTACGTGAGGTACTGATCGGAAAAGAGATATGTCCAGGCGTACCTTGGGTATACAGCGGTGCCGCAGAAGACCCCCTAGCGCTTGCGTTGAAGAGTGGTAACTTTGGCTCGCCAACCTTTTTCAACGACGCGCTCAGATTACTGGAGGCTAACTGATGGACATTCGCGAGCAACTCTGTGAGCTTGGACTGAGCATCTACAACCGTGGACTGACACACGGCAGCACCGGCAATCTCTCTGCGCGACTACCCGATGGCAATATTATCGTGACGCCGACAGGCTCGTCGCTTGGACGCCTGACACCTGAAGGGCTCAGCGTTATCAGCCCCGAGGGGGAGCTGATCAGCGGTCCAAAGCCGACCAAAGAGGTACCCTTGCATCAGGCGTTTTACAACACACGAGGTGATAGAGCCGGTGCGGTGGTCCATTTACACAGCTGTCACTCCACAGCGCTCTCACTTTTACCTGTCGAGGATGAGAGTGATTGGCTACCCCACCTGACCCCTTACGGTATTATGCAGCTTGGCAAAGTACGCCTTTTACCCTACTTCATCCCGGGCAGTCCTGAAATTGGCAAAGCGATTACCGGACTGGCAGGAAAGCACTCTGCGGTGATGCTGGCTAATCACGGCCCAGTCGTGACCGCCAAAAATATTGAAGCGGCGGTTTATGCCGCCGAAGAGCTCGAGGCAACTGCCAAACTGGCGTTCATGACTCGTGCGTTAAACCCAACTGCACTTACACCTGAGCAGGTAGAAGCTCTGGTGCGTCAATACAACATTGAGTGGAGCTAATATGCCCAGCTTTTCAGCTAATCTTGGGTTTTTATGGACTGACCGACCGCTGGCCGATGCTATTCGTGCTGCAAAGCTGGCCGGTTTCGACGCAGTAGAGTGCCACTGGCCCTACGAGCAGCCACTTGCGGATGTGCAGGAGGCGCTCAGTGAGACCGGTATGACGATGCTGGGACTTAACACTATTCGCGGGCCACTGAATGCTGGCATGGCCGCTCTGCCGGAATGCATTGCACAAGCCCGCACAGCCATTGATGAAGCCATCGCCTATGGTTCAGCGATTGGCGCCCTAAACGTACACGTTATGGCAGGCAAGGCAGAGGGAGTAGAAGCGCAGCAGACCTTCTTGGATAACCTTCGTTACGCCTCTGAGCAGGCTGAGCTCAAAGGGATGGGAATCCTGATTGAACCGCTAAACCCCTTCGATATGCCTGGCTATTTTTTGCGCGACACTGTACACGCGCTGGAATTACTGCAGCAGCTCAATCTAGACAACGTCAAACTGATGTTCGACTGCTACCACGTTGGTCGAACCGAAGGGAATGTACTGGACCGTTTTGATGCCTGCCTACCATATATTGGACACGTTCAGTTTGCCGCTGTGCCTGACCGCGGTACACCCGACCATGGAGAGCTTGATTATGCAGAGGTATTCGCTCACATAGATCGTAGTGGCTGGAGCCTGCCGCTTGGGGCCGAGTACAAAGTTGCCGGGAGCACTGAAGAGACATTGGGCTGGCTGAAAGCTGCTGGTAGCAAATCGTGCTAGAAGTTTTCCTCAACACTCTGCCATTCTTTGGCTTGATAGCGCTCGGATTTGTTGCCGCTTACATCGGTAATTTTACCCGTGAAGCGACTGTCTATCTCACAAAATTTGTCTTCTACTTCCCGCTCTCGGCGATGATTTTCAACTTCGCCTCGGTGCTAAGTCTGAGCGAAATTTTTGAGCTGAAGTTCACCGCTGCTTACCTTCTGGGCTCAAGCATTGTCTATATTGGCATGTTCTGGTTAAGACGTTTGCAAGGCGATAGCTTCGAACTGGCACTGGTTAGCGGCCACTGCTCGGTTATCGGTAACATGGGCTGGATGGGCCTGGCGATGCTGCCAATACTGCTTGGCGAAGAGTCAATACCCTACGTTATCCTGGTATTGATCTGCGATCTCGTCGTGTTCTATCCGATCATCGTCAGTCTGATTGTCGCTAACCGTAAAGGACGATTCGATATTAAACTGGTGGGCAGTGTGCTGGCCGGGTTGCTTAAGAACCCCATGGTGCTTTCCATCATGCTGGGACTGATCTGGTCGACTTTTAGTATCCAAACACCGGCGATAGTTCATCAATTCTTGGTGACGCTGGCAGGTGCCTCTACTCCCGGCGCTCTGTTCGCCATCGGCGCCTCTATGATGTACGCCAAGCGCGGCAGTTACGGTAGCACTCTGCTTATCTCAGGTAACAAGCTATTTCTACATCCGCTAGTGGTCGCTCTGGTCGCGCTCTATCTGTTTGATCTGAGACCTTTTGAAGCGGCAGTTTTGGCAGCCTGTGCAGCGATGCCCGTTGCTGGCAACGTTTACATGCTAGTGAGCCATTACGGCATTGAGTCGGATAGGGTCTCCTTTTCCATACTGGTCTCCACGCTGGGCAGTATTCTAACAATACCGCTAATCATCGGCCTGTCATTTAACTAGCGAACTAATGGAACATTCAGTGAGCCGAGCAGAAACCCGTGTTAAAAGGGAGAGTGCAACTCAAAAAGTTGCCCTGATCGGTGAGTGTATGATTGAACTGCAGCGCCGAGACGGAAGTATTCAGCAGGGCTACGCGGGTGATGTGCTTAATACATCAACCTACCTAGCACGTCTGACAAAGAATACGCCAGTTGCGGTCGAATTTGTCACTGCACTGGGTGAGGACCTCTTCAGTAATCAGATGGTAAAGAGCTGGGAATGTGAGTCGATCGGTGCCTCGTTGGTGCAACGCCTGCCAGATCGACTGCCCGGGATCTACTTTATCGAAAACGATGATTCTGGTGAGCGAAAGTTCTACTACTGGCGCAACGACTCGGCCGCTAAACGCATGTTTGATAACAAACAGCTAGCTCTGGCCCTAGAACAGCTGACGGACCTGCAACTGGTTTATCTGAGCGGCATTACTCTTGCCATTCTATCAGCCAGCGCTCGAGCAACACTGCTTGACCTTCTCTGTGAACTGAAGAGTCGGGGAACATGGATTGTATTTGATAACAACTACCGTCAGATTCTCTGGGAGTCAGCGGAAGAGACCTGCAGTGCCTACGATAGTTTACTGGCGATTGCCGACATTGCACTGCTTACCTGGGACGATGAAGCACAATTAAGAGGTTACGCTTCACCCGACGAAGTCGTGCAACACTGCAGCCAATTTGGCATCAGTGAGCTAGTGATCAAGCGTGGATCTGAACCCTGCATACTGGTCACTGCAAACGGGCGCGAAGAGTGGGCAGCTGAAAGAGTTGAGCGGGTCGTTGATACCACCGCTGCAGGTGACTCCTTCAGCGGTGCCTACCTCGCGGCCAGACTAAGGGGCCTAAGTGCGCGCGCGGCAGTCCAGTGGGGCCATCGAATGGCCAGTCTGGTTATCCAGTACCCGGGGGCGATTATTCCACCCTCAGTCATGCCTGACTTGGATCGTTGGCAGTAGAGCCAACCCTGATCACTCTCATCTGTGCCACCCCCGGCCCCCGAAGAGGCCAAAAGATCGTATCAGCTTTGCGCCTTAGAATCGTTCTGAGACCTCTATGAATGTCTGATACTCAAAAGGCTCGCCAAATCGGTCACACCTAAAGAGCACTCAGAACACTCTCTTTTGAGAACACTGCAAGCAACTACCGATCGATCATGCGCACCCCTGCAGTCAGAGCAGAAAAACGACTGCTCTATTTGCTTTGCTCTGGTTGGTGCTTCAAGACTAGAGGCGTGTACGATAGCAGGACCGTACCGGCTATGTGCCGTTGGGGCAAGGAGTTCGAACCCGGTATCCGGAAGATCACACCTCATCTACTCTGGGCGGGGTTGGCTGACGTTTTTTACGTCTCTCCCGATGCCAGATGTAGATACCCGAACAGATGATGACCAGCCCCCCGGAGAGTGTCCACACTGTCGGCCAGGTATTAAAAATCCAGACGCCTACAAGTGCAGCCCAAAACACCTGGGTATAGAACATTGGCGCTAGGATGGATGCGTCGGCCAATCGGTGTGCTTTCGTCGATGCCATATGGCCAAAGGCTCCAAAGCAGCCCATCAGCGTGACAATCAGCCACTGCTGAGTCGTTTCAGGCCAGACCCAGACATAGAGTGCAAAGGGGCCCAGCGCGAGACTGGCGATTCCGCTGCCCCAGATCTGCTGAGTACCATTGCTCTCGATGCCAGCAATCATTCGCGTCATGATGAAGTAACCCGAAACGATCAGCAGATTACCCAGGCTCAAGATCATCGCCGGATGAAAAGCGGCGCCCCAGGGTTGAATCACCAGCACAACACCAAGGAAACCGACACAGACAGCTATAATCCGATGTATGCCGACCTTTTCACCGAGAATTGGAATCGCCAGTAGGGTGGTGACGATGGGGCCGGCAAATGCGATGGTGGTTGTCACTGTAATCGGCAGATACTTCAGCGCAGCAAAATTAAATAATGTACTTAAGAATAGAAAGATAGAGCGCAGCATCTGTTTGCTTGGCGCATTAGAGCGAAACACGCTCAGGCCATCTTGCGGCACATAGATGAACAGCGAAAGCAGAAAGTGAACGAAATATCTCAAAAAAACGATTTCAAGCACCGGCAAGCCAGCCATCGACAACCATTTTGCTGAGGTATCAATACCGGTGAAGAGGATGACAGCAAACAACATCATCACTACACCGACTGATACGCGATCTTCGAGCGGTTTTACAGCCACACTGGCTCCTTGGAGGAAACTCTAGAGAGTCATGCCGCCATCAATGGCAACACACTGCCCTGTCATGTAACGGCTCTCATCCGAAGCCAGGTATACAACCAGGTCTGCAATCTCCTGTGCCTCTCCCAAACGCCCCATCGGCTGACGTGCAACAAACTGTTTCATCGCGGCATCATAGTCACCAGTGGCATGCAAACGCTCATGCAGCGAGGGGCTATCGACAGTACCCGGGGCAATACAGTTACACCTTATGCCTTGTGTGATGAAGTCAGCCGCGACCTGTTTCGTCAGACCGATCGTCGCTGCTTTGGAGGTACCATAAATAAATCGATTCGGCAGGCCGCGCAGATGTGAGCATACAGAAGCGATATTGACGATAGAGCCCCGACTCTTGGCTAACATATGTGGTATTGCGGCTTTGATCGCGTGCATGTGCGCGCGAACATTGAGGTTCATGGCGTAGTCGAACTCTTCATCAGTCGCATCCAATATGGTGCCAGAGTGCACTACACCTGTGCAGTTGACCAGAATATCAGCCTGAGCGGCTTGTATCGCTCCTTTGAGTGCCTCAGTGTCCAGAGCATCCAGCACAAAGCGCTCCGCCACAGCCAGATCGGTCACAAGGTCAGCGTTCAGATCGGTTGCGATGACATAGGCGCCTTCCCGGGCCATCGCCTCTGCCGCCGCTCGACCAATTCCCTGTCCTGCGGCCGTTATGAAGGCCCGTTTTCCCTTCAATCTCATTTCGGTTGACTCCCCAAGTGCTCGCTAAACCAATCAACGATTGCGGGGACCATCATGTTACCCTTACCACTGTCGCAGACCTCAGACAGTAGTGAGTAGGTACAGGCTGACATCCGGCTATATTGACCAAGGTCATCTGCCATCTGACGGTAATAGCCGAGATCTTTGCGCGCATTTGCCGCGGAAAAGGCCAGATCGACCTTACCTTCAACAGCATAGTTACGTATAAACTCCATCATCCCGGAGCGGTTTGGGCCGGCAGCCAAGACATTAAACAGGGCATCGCGTTCAATTCCAGCAGCATCAGCCATGGCAAAGGCTTCAGCCATCGCATTGGCGCTGGTCATCGCGTAGTAGTTATTGAGTAGTTTAATGGTATGCCCATTACCCAATTTACCGAGATGAAAAACGTTCTCTCCCAGGACATCCAGGACCGGCTTTACCTTGCTGTAAGCCGCCTCGTCACCCGCGCACATAATATTGAGAAGCCCATCCTTTGCATGAGCAGGCGTGCGCCCCAAGGGGGCATCTAGGTATATAGCGCCCTGTCGAGCGAGGTCTGCGCCTATCTTCAACGTAGAGGTGGGTAAAGAGGTCCCAAAATCTATGATGATCTGTCCGGTGCTGACACCTGCCAGAACCCCCTCATCACCGTATATGCGTTGCTCCACCTGCTCGGACGTGCCAACGCATATCATCACAATATCGCTTGTCTCGGCCAGAGCTCTGGCAGACTCCGCCTCTCGCGCTCCTCGGCTAATGGCCTCTTCAACGCCGCTGCGATCGCGATGACCTAAAACGGTTAAGTCGTAGCCTGCCTTCTGCAGACACGCCACCATCGCCCGGCCCATCAGGCCTAATCCAATAAATCCGATCTTCATTACATCACCGCTCCTACCTGCCAGGGCACAAACTCATAGTCGCCGAGCCCCTGAGCTTCAGATTTGGTTGCCTCACCTGAGGCGACCCTGAGCCACAAAGCGTAAATCTCACGACCGACGGCTTCTACAGAAACCCCTTCGGTCAAGATTCGACCGGCATTGACGTCCATATCTTCAGTCATGTGGTCGTACATAGGTGTATTGGTGGCCACTTTCACAGTCGGCGATGGCTTAGAGCCGAAAGCCGACCCACGCCCTGTCGTGAATGTCACCAGGTTACAACCGCTGGCAATCTGGCCGGTTACGCTGGCGGGGTCATAACCCGGGCTGTCCATAAAGTTGAAACCGGGGGTGCGTATGGGTTCTCCATAGAGATACACACCATTGAGAGGTGTAGTACCGCCTTTTGCCACAGCGCCAAGCGATTTCTCTAGGATCGTCGTCAGCCCCCCTTTTTTGTTACCTGGCGAAGGGTTGTTATCCATGCTGCCGTGGTTACGCGCAGTATAGTCTTCCCACCAGCGGATAAGACTGATGAGCTTACCGCCAACCTCAGTATCGCGTGCACGGGCGGTCAACAGATGCTCGGCACCATACACCTCTGGTGTCTCTGCCAGAACCACCGCTCCACCCTGAGCTACCAACAGATCACTGGCGTATCCGAGTGCCGGGTTCGCCGTAATTCCAGACCAGGCATCTGAGCCTCCGCACTGAAGAGCTACCATCAGTTCAGATGCAGGACACTTCTCCCTCTGCGCCTGGTTAACCAGTGGCAGCATCGCTTCGATCTGAGCAATACCTCGCTCTACAGTTTTGCGCAGCCCGCCCACATCCTGAATATTCATCGTTTGGAATAGCGGGTTGTGAGACAGCCCGTAGAACTCCAGCAACTTGTCCAGCTGCATGGTTTCGCAACCCAGACCAGCGATCAGTGCAGCACCGACGTTAGGGTTGTGAACATAGCCCCAGAGCACACGCTGCAGAATGGCGAAACCCGTTCCATCCCCGCCCATTGCACAGCCTGTGCCGTGCACGAATGCAACCACCCCATCAACATTCGGATAGTCTGCCAGACGCTCTTGCGTAAAGTGCTGTGCAATCATGCGCGCTGCGGTCGCCGAGCAGTTCACACTGGTCAATACGGCAATATAGTTGCGTGTACCCACCTTACCTGTGGGGCGACGGTATCCCATGAAACTATCCTGAGCCTCGACAGGCTCGATCTCCCGCAGGTTCGTAGAGAAGTCATAGACGGCGCTTACATTACGAAACTCCAAATTGTGCGTATGAACGTGCGCGCCAGCCGCTATCTCCTCAGCAGCGTAACCAATAACCTGAGCGTATTTGTAAACCGGCGCGCCCTGTTTGATATTTGAAAGCGCCAGCTTGTGTCCCTGCGGAATCGCCTCGATAGCCCCCGCCTCACCGCTTTGCAGAGGTTTAACCGCAACCGCAACATTGTCCTGTTCTGACAGGCGTACCGTACTACCCATAGACACCAAACCCCGTACTTACATTCAGACGATAAAACTAAAAGTGACGCTTAAATAAAGCGCCACTTTTCAACCCTGAGCCGTTAATCCAACAGGAGTGTGACCAGCTCGGGCCATACAACCAGCAGAGAGAGTGCAATGAGCTGGAGACAGATAAATGGTAAGAAACCACGGAAGATCTGCGTCAACGTAATATGCGCTGGGGCGACAGACTTGAGATAGAAAGCCGCGGGGCCAAAGGGTGGCGACAGGAAACTCACCTGCATGTTCATACAGAACACAACGCCGAACCAGATCGCGACCTGACGGGGTTCCAGGGTTGCACCAAAGTAGCCCAACTCCTCAACAGGCAGTTTCAGTACGATGGGCAAGAACACCGGCATGATTAACAGTACGATACCGACCCAGTCCATAAACATACCCATGATGAGGAAGATCACCATCATCGTGAGAATGATCCCCATGGTGGGGAGATCTGCGGCCACAATCATATTTGCCACATAAGTGGGTCCACCTGCCAAAGTGTAAGCGGCTGCCAGGGCGGCGGCGCCGATCGTTACCCAGATAATCGTTCCGGTTGATTTGAGCGTCCGCACCAGTGCGTCCCAAACCACTTCAAAGGACATCTCTCTGCGGATAACACCGAGCACAAACACTGCGATAACGCCCATACCGGCGGCCTCGGTTATTCCGGTAATACCCATGTAGATAGAACCCAGTACAACGCCAATCACGATGATTGGTGCCACCAGGCCGCGCCCCATCTCCCAGCCTTCAGCGGTTCGCTCTTTACCCACCAAGAAGCGCATGATGACAACCATGGCAACAACAAACCCGATCTGGAAGGGCAGATCAGAAACCATACCCCAGCGCAGCGGTTCGTCTAGGATCTCCGGATTGTTCTGTCCTGTAATGGTCAACAAAACCGTACGCAAGAGCACGACACTCATGACATACAGAGCAAACTTCGCAACAAAACCGATAAACCTTAACCCCTTTTCAAGTCCCTCAGGGTCATCCGGGGCAGCCTCTGGAAGTGGCGCCAGTGATGGATTGATACGTGTGCGGATGAAAATGTATAGCATGATCAGGCCTGCGAGGATAAAACCCGGCAGGAAAGATGCAGTGAAAAGCGCTTTTATGGAGGTTTCAGTTACCAGACCATAAAAAATCAGAACAATGGAGGGCGGTATCATGGTGCCTAATGAGCCGGACGCACAGATGGTACCGATTGCAAGGTTCTGGTTATACCCTAGCCGTAACATCTGCGGCAGAGCAATCAGCCCCAAAAGGACCACCTCACCCCCAATTATGCCCGACATGGCCGCCATAATGACGGCCATGAGTGAGGTGACAATGGCGATACCCCCGCGGGTGCGGCTCAGCCACATATTTAGCGAGTTGTACATGTCGCGTGCGATACCCGAACGCTCCAGCAGCGCTGCCATGAAGATGAATAGGGGTATGGATATCAGCACATAATTTGTCATCTGCCGGTAGACGGCCTGAGCCAACACAGACAGAGGCCCGCTGCCAAAATTTCTAAACGAAATTTCTGGGCCAAACTTCATCACGATAACGGCAACTGCCAGAAACGCCGATGCGAAGCCTAATGGCATGCCAATCGCCAGTAGGATAAACATCCCGATCAGTAACACAATGGAGAGGGTGGCAACATCACTCACCTTCATCCAGGAGAAAAGTTCTAAGAATTCCATAATGCCTTACTTCTCCAATGTCCGTCGGATTTGCTCGATCTCTTCCTGGTCGATGTCATCCATCGGAGAGTGAGACTCGGGAGCCTTGTTCCAGTCGGCAATCAAGTTAGATACCGCCTGAATTGCTACCAGCACAATGATGATGAGAATGGCAGGTTTAACGATACCGGGAATCGGCGGATCCCAGGCCGTGCCGAAGGTCTCCATGCGAGTGAAGCGTCGCAATGCATCGGCGTAATTACCCCACACCAGTGCGAACGCAAAGAAAATGATGAGAAAGCAGGAGAGCACATCTGCAGCTTTCTGCATCCAACGCGGCATGAGATCGTAAATCACATAGATACGGATATGGCTGCGCTGTTGCATCGCATACTGGCCCGCAAATAAGAAGATGAAAGACGCCATCCATAAAGATAGTTCGTTCGCCCAGAGAGTCGGCGCTGAGAAGAGATACCGGAGTACAACCTCGTAAAACATGACCAGAACTGTCAAAGCGGTAAGAATCATCGCGGCACGCGATACCACCAACGAGAGAATATCGAAGAACCCTTGAGGGTGCCCCTCAATACTCTCGACGGTGTCAGAGAGGTAGATCGAGCTTGTCAGCATGGTACCGGCTAAGAGAAATAGCATGATACCAACCATGGGACGCCCCTCAGGACGGATCATCTCATGGACACCAAGAAACTCTTCAGAAAACAGATTGGATACAAGAATGACGCCGAACATCACTACCGTCAGAGTAATGAAGCTGATCATCAACTTGCGCACAGGCTGTCGGAGGGAACCAAGCCAGAGGCTGTGAGTCTTCATACCGATAATCCTACTCGGGAGTATTCTTATTATGCAGAACCGATGCGGTTCTGAGATGTTCTACACGAGGTGGATCCGGGGATCCACCTCTGTTAGAACCACTTTATCTGAACTACCTGATTATTTAATCAGACCGAGCTCTTTAAGGTACTTCTTATGGCTAGCAACCAGCGCACCCGCCTCGGGTGAGCGAGTCGCCCAGTCGTCCCACGCAGCCTGAGCAGCTTTACGGAACTCAGCGCGATCAGCCTCCGACCAGTCGTACAGCATTACGCCCTGCTCTTTCAGCATAGAAGCAGCTTCCGCATTCTTCTTATCGTTAGACAGTGCGATCTGGAATGACAACTTCTGCCATGCAGTGTCGATAATGCGGCGCTGCTGATCAGTCATACCGTTCCACACATCAAGGTTACACGCCAGGTGATCGGACGGCATAGAGTGGAAGCCAGGGTAAGTCGCATGCTTAACGATGTCGTAGAGACCCAGACCTACGTTATTGTAGAGACCGGATGCATCAGCACCATCGATAATACCGGTTTCAAGGGCGGTAAAGATCTCGGTGAAGTCCATTACAATTGGAGAAGCACCCAATTTCTCGAAAATCTCAGTTTCCATACCCGGAGGTGAGCGGAACTTCCAGCCTTTGAGGTCTTCAAAACCACGAATTGGCTTAGATGAAGACATAGACTCCTGACCGTAGATCGACCAGCCTATCAGCTGCATGTTCTGCGCGTTGTAAAGTTCCTGTGCAGCTGCATAGCCATCTCCGTAATACAACCAGGAGTACTGCTGCCAAGCGGTGTCGTAGCCACCCATGATGTCGCCAACGAACTGGAAAGCAGGGTTCTTACCGGTCTGGTAAGCGCCACCTGTTGCGTCACAGTCGAGGATACCATTGATGGCGGCGTCGAAGGTTTCGGTCGTCGCTACCACTGAAGACGAGTAGAACATCTCAACAGTAATATCCCCACCCGACATGGTCTGAACATCGTCAGCCCACTGCGCCAGCATCTGGCCGGTTGGGTGTTCGGTAGCATAGTGGGTCTGTATGCGAAGTGTGATTGGATCTGCGAATGCAGTGGTAGAGATTGCCGCAGCCACAGCAGTAACCAGCATGGATTTTCTCAGGTTCATACCTTCATTCTCCGTTGTCTCAGCACCTCCGAAGATGGGCGCCGATTATTATTTTTGTTCTACCCCAACAGGTGAGGTCTTCCGATGCTATACAATTCCGAGCGCAATTGGTAGACCATTCCAGATCAAGATTAACCAAACGAAATAGCAGTTACAACCACTTGGCAAACTGAAAAATTTATTTTTTGCGATCAAACGAAGTAGCTGAAATTAGGTCACCGATAACAAGAATCAAAGACTGAGAAACCATCTTATGCCCAAAAATACACTCGCTGAGCGTATCGCAGCCAGTCTCAGACGCGACATATTGCGTGGCAAGTTAAGACCAGGTAGCCCTATCAAAGAGCGCGATAATGCTGCCGAACTCGGGGTTAGTCGCACCCCGATGAGAGAGGCGATAAGAATTCTTGCCAAAGAGGGGTTGGTAGAGTTGAGGCCGGCTCGCAGCCCGATCGTAGCTCAGCCGGGGTTCAAGGAAGTTGAGGACCAGGCAGCTGTACTGATCGCCCTTGAAAAACTCTCAGTTGAGCTTGCTTGTCTGCACGCAACAGAGACGGATCTGACTCGCATCCAAGCTTTGGTACAGCGCATGTCAGATACCTTTGACCATACTGATCCACTGGATATGTTTGAGCTTGATATGGAGTTTCACTCAGCGATCGCCGAGGCCTCACACAATCAACCCCTGGTTAATACCCACCGCCAATACCTGCAGAAACTCTGGCGTGCACGCTATATCGCAGCAAGTCAACGCCGCAACCGCGAGCGGGTTGTCTGTCAGCACTCCGACATCGTAACCGCTCTTCGCGAGCGAAACCCGAGCGCCGCACTGGCAGCAATTGACATGCATTTACATCATCTCGCTGAGGATGTTCGCGAAGTAATCGAACTCGAATCAGAAAACGCACAATCTGCATAGGAACTGAACAGTATGAAACTGCTGAGATTCGGCCCAAAGGGGCATGAAAAACCGGGCGTAATCGACCAGGACGGCAATATCCGTGACCTATCATCAGCTGTGCCAGACTTTCAGGGAGATAACATCCCACTGGCAATCGCTAAGATCGGGACCTTGGACCTGAACCAGTTTCCGGTTGTAAACAACCCCGAACGACTTGGTTCCTGTATTGGGACACCGCCAAATTTCTACTGTATTGGCCTCAACTACGCTAAACACGCTGCCGAATCCGGCATGGAGCCACCCAAAGAGCCTGTAGTGTTCAACAAAGCAACCTCCTGCCTCTCTGGTCCCAATGATGATGTCATCATCCCGCGCAAATCCTCCAAAGCTGACTGGGAGGTTGAGCTGGGCGTAGTTATCGGTAAAGAGGCGCTCTACGTTAGTGAATCAGATGCGCTGAATTACGTTGCCGGCTACTGCATCGTAAACGACTTGTCAGAACGTGAGTTCCAGATAGAACGCAGCGGACAGTGGGTTAAAGGCAAGTCAGCTCCGACCTTCGGCCCGGTTGGACCCTATCTTGTCACCACAGATGAGATACCCGATCCTCAATCACTGGCACTGAAACTCAGTCTCAATGGCGAAGTGGTTCAGAATTCAAATACCAGTGATATGATTTTTACCATCAGCCAGATCGTTTCACATCTCAGCCAATTCATGCAGTTGATGCCGGGTGACATCATCTGTACGGGTACGCCAGAGGGCGTCGGCCTCGGCATGACCCCCCCACGCTTCCTGCGTGCTGGAGAGGTTATGGAACTTGAGATAGAAGGTCTTGGCTCCCAGCGTCAAACGACTGTAGACGCACTGTAAATCACATCAACGCCGGCTTAGACCGGCGTTTTTTTCGAGCTTAAATCACCCCCGTATTCCCGCATCAAAATAAAAATGGTATACCATTCTTGCGAGAGTGAAACACCCTTCGCTTGTGCAGCAGCAGCTTGTAACTACAAAACTAATAACAGATAGGGATTACCCATGAACCTCTACTCGAAGCTGGCCGAGCGCAATGCTAACGGCAAGCCCGTCCGTATCGGCCTGATCGGTGCTGGAAAATTTGGCTCTATGATATTGGCGCAAGCGAAACATATCGCCGGCTATCACGTTGTCGCGATCGCTGACCTCGATGTAAACAAAGCCCGTCAGTCACTCGCGCGTGTACATTGGGGTGCTGAGCAATACAGTGCCATATCAATCGCAGACGCTTATGCCAGCGGCAAGACCTGCGTGCTAGATGACGCTAATAAGCTATTTGAGGCTGGAGAGATAGAAGTGATCATTGAGGCGACTGGCCACCCAATCGCCGGCACCCGCCACGCCATCAGAGCGATCGAAAATGGCAAGCATGTTGTTATGGTCAACGTTGAAGCCGATGTAATGTGCGGTCCCTATATCGCTGAACTGGCGCGCCAGCATGGTGTGGTCTACTCCATGGCCTACGGCGACCAGCCGGCGGCAATCTGTGAATTGGTGGACTGGGTTCGTGCCTCCGGATTTGAGCTGATCTCTGCCGGCAAAGGGATGAACTTCGCCCCGCACTACCGCTACTCCACACCAGATACTGTTTGGGGCTTCTTCGGTTGGACCGATGAGGAG
>DATHZN010000062.1:0-2485 GCA_035458585.1 Marinobacterium sp.
CAGACAGGGCCTGCAAGTTCTCGCGATAACGCATTTCACCTATGCGCTCGCAGATGATCCGGTTGATCTCCAGTAACTGCTCGATCGTCATGTCATCTATGTTCATCTCGAGTCTCGTTGTGTAATCCCCCCGAAAAATAATTGGGGTTTTAAGTAGAGCGTTTTATGATCTATGAATCAGGAGCGATCTATGAAGAAGTCACGTTTTACCGAAAGCCAGATAGTGGCGATTCTCAAACAACATGAGTCTGGTGTCTCAGTACCAGACTTAGCCCGTGAGCATGGCGTAAGTACCGCAGCGATCTATCAATGGCGAGCAAAATACGGCGGTATGGATGCATCGCTGATGAAGCGCCTAAAAGAACTCGAAGCCGAAAATGCACGACTCAAGAAGATGTATGCTGAGGAGCGCCTAAAGGCTGAGATTCGCCAGGAAGCGTTAGAGGGAAAGCTGTAAAGCCATCTCAAAGACGAGAGATGGCGCAGAGTGCTGTTGAGCGTCACAGCATCTCGATCAGGCTGGCCTGCGAGTGTTTGGGGATTAGCGAGACTTGTTATCGCTACCAAAGCAAACTCTCTTCTGAGAATGCACAGGTAGCTGACTGGTTACTACGCCTCACGGAAAACAATAAGCAGTGGGGATTCGGGCTCTGTTACTTCTATTTGCGTAACGTGAAAGGGTTTAAATGGAACCATAAGTGGATATATCGCATCTACAGAGAGCTGGAGCTAAATCTGCGCATCAAGCCTAAACGTCGCCTTAAACGGGACAGGCCTGATCCATTAAACGTTGTGTAGTGGTCAAGCAATCTTGGACACCAAGTCAAATTGTTTTTCAGCCATTCCCGGTGAAACGCCACCGTTTGCGGTGTGAGGACGTCGCCAGTTGTAATACCGCATGAAGTAATCGTTGATATCACCCTTGGCCGCGGCCAGACTTTTGTGACCCAGAGGCGGTATCCATTCAGATTTTAAGCTTCTGAACAGACGCTCCATCGGCGCGTTATCCCAACAATTTCCCCGTCGACTCATGCTTTGCTCGATACGATGACGCCAGAGCACGCGCCGGAATTTCCGGCTGCTATACTGGCTACCCTGATCCGAATGGAACATCAGTCCTTTTGGGTACCCTCTAGCTTCGAGGGCCCGTTCGAGCGCCTCAGTCACGAGATTCGCACAGGGTTTATCACTGAGCGCTGAACCGACAACGCGCCGCGTGCAAAGATCCATGACGACGGCCAAGTAGTGCCAACGGTCCCCGGCCCAAATGTACGAGATATCGCCGCACCAAACGATGTTGGGGGCTTCGACAGTAAACTGCCGATCCAGTAAGTTCGGAATATCAACGCGTGCCTGACCGTATTTCTTATAGGGACTCGGTCCAGGCTGACGCGATCTTAATTGAGCCTCGCGCATCAGGCTGCGCACTTTGAAGCGACCGATCTTGACGCCCGAATCGTTCATTTGCTCTTTCAACGTTCGACTCCCCGCAGACCCTCTGGAGTGATTGAAGAGTTCAACCACTTGAGCACGCAGCTTCATGCGCTCAACATCGGGTATCCGCTTTTTCGCTTTGTGCGCGTAATAGCTTGACCGATTAATACCCAAAATCTGACAAAGCTCGTTGACCGTAAACTGCGCTCTTAGCGTGTCAATCAATGCGACCGATCGATCTCGTCTGACACCAAGAGCGCGGTAGCCTTTTTTAATATGGACTTTTCCCGCTCAAGTTTGTTGATCCTTGCTTTAAGCGCTTGAATCTCCTGTTGTTCTGGGGTCAATGCAGCCGTTTCAGGAACACCACCATTGCGTTCAAACCTGACCTGATTAACCCAGCGCCACAGTGCGCCCTCTTGAAGATCTAACTGGGTGCAAACCTCTTTGATCGTGAACCCTTGGTCTAGAACCAAACAGGCCGCCTCACGCTTGAACTCTCGGGTAAAAGTACGTCTCGTACGCATATGAACACTCCTCTGAGGGTAAAAGCCTACCACCTAAAAGCGTGTCCAAAACTAGTTAACCACTACATCCCAACAGCACCAAACCAAGTTTGGTCAATCGATTTTATGAGCGATGCTTTGGCTGATGGACGCAAATTACGCACGTTCAATGTGATTGATGATTACAACCGAGAAGGTTTAGCAATAGATGTTGATCTCTCGATGCCGAGTGTCAGAGTCATTCGGTCTCTAGAGCAAATCATTGAGTGGAGAGGTAAACCCGCAGCGATTCGATGCGATAACGAGCTACCGCCTTAATTTCATTGGTTTCAAGCATAGCCTACCTAGCAAAGTTGTTCCAAACTCAGCGTAGATTTGCTGTTTGCCAGGGCTCACAAAAAGTTGCTTACCATAGTTAACAGAGGTCCTAGCTAGGGCCAGGCCTGAATGAGCTTAACACAGCATATGTTTGTAAATTAGCCACAGGCATTGAGCATTATCTAGCGGGTCGCGCTAAGCGCGCCCTGACGGCCCTTTGAGTTACG
>DATHZN010000063.1:0-12935 GCA_035458585.1 Marinobacterium sp.
CATGCTTCCGGCTGGGATCGCAATCGTTGCTTGCAGTCCCGAGGCGATGGCACGGACAAAGGAGGCGAGGTTGCCGCGATTCTTTTTCGATTTTCAGCAGATGAACGCCACCGTTGAGCAAGGCGGTTACCCCTATACACCTCCCATGCAACTGCTCAGCGGCCTTCAACGGGCCTGTGACCTGCTGTTAGCTGAGGGCCTTGATAAGGTTGTAGAACGCCACTTTTTCATCGCAGAGGGTGTCAGGCAGGCTGTCTCCGCGTGGGGGTTAGAGTTATGTGCATCTAAGACGACCTTCGCATCAGATACGGTAACCACGGTAATTCTACCGGAGGGCTTTAATGCAGATGAGCTGACAGCCCATGCATACAGTCGGTATCAAATGTCGTTCGGTGTCGGATTAGGTCAGTTTGCTGGCCGCGCTTTCAGAATAGGGCATCTAGGATACCTGAGTGAGGCGCAGGCGCTTGCTGGTTTAGCCGTCATTGAGATGGCTATGCTCGATCTCAAATATCCGATTAAAGCTGGGGCTGGTGTAGCCGCTGCTCAAACCTGGTACTGCGGTAGAAGCGCGCAGATTATGGAGGAGGTAGCATGAATCTCAAACCTGCAAGAGAGCCCATTAAATGCCAGGGTATGGAGTCTGTCTATGGATCAGCTGATCTCACTTTTGAGCATGTTTTACAGGCGCGATCGAGAATAAAGGAGCATATCCACCAAACACCCATACTGACCTCAAACTACCTAAATAGACTGATCGGAGCTGAAATATTCTTTAAATGTGAAAATTTTCAAAAAGCAGGGGCCTTCAAAGTGCGAGGCGCATGTAATGCCGTGTTTGGGCTGACTGAGCAGCAGGCGCGTTTTGGCGTCGCGACTCACTCCTCTGGAAATCACGCTCTGAGCCTATCCTATGCCGCTGGTCGGCGAGGCATTCCCTGTCATGTTGTAATGCCCAGAACAGCTCCAGAGGCAAAAAAAGATGCTGTTCGCGGTTACGGCGGAATCATTACGGAGTGTGATCCTTCGACATCGAGTCGTGAGCAGGTGTTTGAACGCGTGCAAGCGGAATCGGGAGGTGAGTTTGTTCACCCTTATAACGATCCGCGCGTGATTGCCGGTCAGGCCACTTGTTCAGCCGAAATGCTCGAACAGGTGGAGGGGCTAGACACGCTAATCGCGCCGATTGGTGGTGGCGGGATGATCTCTGGTACCTGTTTAACGCTCTCCAACCTTGCACCATCAATTGAAATCATCGCGGCTGAGCCTGTGCAGGCGGATGACGCTGCGCGCTCCCTACTAGCAGGTCGAATTATCGCTGACGATGCCCCAGAGACCATCGCCGACGGCTTGAAAGTGCCTTTGAAAGATAACACTTGGTACTTCGTGCAGCGCTATGTATCTGAGGTCATGACCGCCTCTGAACAAGAGATTATCGACGCGATGAAGCTAACGTGGAAACGCATGAAAATTGTAATTGAACCCAGCTGTGCGGTGCCGCTCGCAACAATGTTGAAGTACCCGGAGCGGTTTAAGGGAAAACGAGTCGGTGTCGTAATCACTGGCGGAAACGTCGATCTTGATCAACTTCCATGGATCTAAATAACAGGAGATACAAATGACAGTCATGATGAGCGATTTAGAGGTTGGATTTAATGTCCCAGCGGTTGTAGGGATGAATGAGAGTGAAATCCAAACTCCTTGCCTGGTACTCGATTTAGATGCGCTTGAGCGAAACATAAAGAAGATGGGTGATTTGGCAAAAAAGATGGGTGTTCGCCATCGTGTTCACGGCAAGATGCACAAATCTTTGGATGTCGCGAAACTACAGGAAAAGTTGGGTGATGCCTGCGGTGTCTGTTGTCAGAAGGTCAGCGAGGCTGAGGTTTTTGCGCGAGGCGGTATCAGAGATGTATTGGTCTCTAATCAGGTGCGTGACCCACTGAAGCTTAAACGCTTGGCCAACCTTCCCAAATATGGTGCGCGGACCATTGTTTGCGTTGATGACATTGATAACGTGGCGGAGCTCTCTACAGCGGCTACAGAGGCGGGTACTCAGATTGAGTGTCTGGTAGAAATAGACTGTGGGGCAGGTCGCTGTGGCGTGAGTTCCACCGCTGCCGTGTTAGAGATTGCTCAAGCAATTGACAGTGCTGAAAATCTCAAGTTTGCCGGTCTTCAGGGTTATCAGGGTGCTATGCAGCACTTAGATAACTACTCCGATCGCAAAGCTAAGGTCGACGTTGCCATAGCCATGGTCCGTGATGCTGTAGAGAGCCTCAGAGAGGTAGGTCTCGAATGCGACATCGTCGGCGGTGGTGGAACAGGGTCTTATTACTTCGAGGGTAGCTCGGGTGTATACAACGAGCTCCAGTGCGGCTCCTATGCGTTTATGGACGCAGATTACGGTCGGATCTTAGATAAAGATGGCAAGCGTATTGATGATGGGGAGTGGGAAAACGCGCTGTTTATTCTCACCTCAGTGATGAGCCACACAAAAGCTGATAAGGCCATCTGTGACGCGGGTCTTAAAGCTCAGTCTGTTGACAGCGGTTTGCCAACGATCTTTGGTCGCAGCGATGTGACATACGTCAAATGCTCGGATGAGCATGGGGTGATTCAGGACTCCCAGGGTGTTCTCGCAATCAACGAGAAGCTTCGGCTTGTGCCGGGCCACTGTGATCCGACTTGTAATGTTCACGACTGGTATGTCGGAGTTCGCAACGGAAAAGTTGAAGTCGTATGGCCGGTATCGGCGCGCGGTATATCTTTTTGATTCCTCTTCAGGTGGGCGCTTTATGCCCACCAACCTTCTTAAGAGAACAGTAAAAATGAACATTCAGATCATCGATGAGTCCTCTGTGGCGACCCTGCTTAACCCGGCTAACTGTTTTGAGGCCGTCCGTAATGTTTTTGTTTCAATGGATTCGGCTGCTCGAAACTTCCCCGTTATTCGTGAAAACCTCGGATATGAGGAGGCCATCTATGGATTTAAGTCGGGATTCGATCCGCTCTCAGGAGCATTAGGGTTAAAGTCGGGTGGGTATTGGCCAAACAACGCGAAGCATGGATTGGCGAGTCATCAGTCCACCATCTTCATGTTTAATCCAGATACGGGGCAGTGCAGGGCCGCTTTATCTGCTAACCTGATTACAGCGTTGCGAACAGCGGCCGCCGCTGCTGTTTCGATTGACGTTCTAGCGAGGCAGAATTCGGCTACGCTCGGCCTTGTCGGCACGGGCCATCAAAGCAAATTTCAATTAGAGGCTGCTTTGCGCACGCGAACGTTCGAGAGGGTGCTGGTTTGGAATCGCTCTGGTCGGGATATTCAGGCACACAAAGAGCTCGCGGCTTTGTATAAAGCGGAGCTTGTGGAGACGGATCTTCGAACGCTTGCCTGTGAGTCCGATACTCTAATTACAATTACGTCGAGTTTCGCAGCGCTGATTGAGAGTGACTGGATCTCTGCCGGAACCCACCTGGCGTGCATGGGGACAGACACTAAGGGCAAACAAGAGATTGATCCGCGCATCAGTCAGCGGGCCCTGCGCTTCACCGATGAGGTCACACAATCGATGTCGATCGGTGAGTTCCAACATTTGACTGGCGATGCAAGCATAACCTCCCTCGGGGCTGTGATTTCGGGCAAAGCCTCAGGTCGAGAGAGTGATAGAGACATCACGGTTTTCGACGGAACCGGAGTGGGTCTCCAAGATCTTGCTTGTGCACAGATCGTCTTGAATGAGTTGGACCAAATGAACTCCAGAGCGGAGCACAGCAACTAACCGAATCAGGTGGTAAATACAATTTGAACGAAAGGTGAAAGATTGATGGTTTCATTCAAGCAGTCTCTTGAGAGCGCTGAGGCGCCAGAGACGCTAGCCTCTGTCTACTGTCCCATAACGGCTCGTATGGCGGTTGATCTGGGTTTCTCATATGGCATGGTGGGCGGATCTGTGGCGTCCTTGAGCATGTTAGGTACGCCAGATCTGATGCTTCTGACAGCGACCGAACTCTGCGATCTGGTCAAGCGAGTTAGCCAGTCCTCTGCTCTAAAAGTGATCGTTGATGGCGATGCCGGCTATGGAAATGCTCTGAATACGATTCGCACAGTGATCGAACTGGAGATGGCTGGTGCAAGCGCTGTAACTCTGGAGGACACTAAACTGCCTATCTCCTATGGGCAGCACGGAGTTGAGCTGCTTTCTGTATCTGAACAAATCGATAAACTTTCTGCTGCGTTGGATGCTCGCAGTTCTAATGCTTTTGGACTTATCGCACGCACCCAGATCTGTCCCTCTGAGGATATCGGCAGAGTTGCCGACCGTGTTGACCAGTATACTCAGACGGGGGTGGACGCCATCTGCTTGGCAGGTGTAACTGACCCATTTGAGCTGGAGTCTATCTCCGCAGCGACAGATCTACCCATCATGCTCATTACCTATGGAAAGCGGCATAGCCTTAGTGCTACTGACTACAAGCGGTTTAACGTCAAGCTGGTGTTGAGCGGTCATCTGGCTTTCGAGGCTTCGGTTCTTGGAGCTTATAAGGCACTTGCCGAGCTCTCAGGCAGGCAGGAGGTCGATGCGAGTATCGATGCTAAAAAGCTGATCACCCAATATGCAGACACGGAAAGGTTTGATCAGTCGATACGCAAATATCTCGCTATTCGTAAGTGACGTCGCCAGTGACTTCTTATGGGGCTTTGTAAGTTACACAGGCGTATGGTCTGGGGTGCCTAGACAGAAATGGAGAAAAGAAAAGCGAGCTGTTTAGCTCGCTTTTGCACGTTTTGTGTCAGCTTTAGTTCGCTAATCTTGCAATGCCTTAAGCGACGGCTGCACTCTTCTCCTCGGTAGTCACCGGAACCGGGGTACGAATCAGATGATCAAAGGCACTGAGAGCAGCGGTTGCCCCAGCCCCCATGGAGATGATTATCTGCTTGTACGGGACGCTGGTCGCATCCCCGGCAGCAAATATCCCGGGAACATTAGTTGCTCCCTTGGCATCGATCTGAATCTCGCCATGCGCGGATAGTTCTATAGAACCTTCTTTGAGCCACTCGGTGTTCGGAATCAGACCGATCTGCACGAAGATGCCCTCTAGTTCGATGCGGTGAGTCTCGCCGCTGTTGCGATCAATATACTTAATCGCATTTACACGCTGACCATCACCCTCGACTTCTGTGGTTTGCGCCATCTTAATAATGCGGATATTACCCATGGATCTGGCTTTATCCTGCAGTACCTGATCAGCACGAAGCGTATCGCTGAACTCCAGTACTGTGACCTCTTTGACGATACCCGCCAAGTCAATGGCCGCCTCGATACCTGAGTTACCACCACCAATGACGGCGACGCGCTTACCTTTAAATAATGGGCCATCACAGTGCGGGCAGTAGGCTACGCCCTTGCCGCGGTACTCTAACTCGCCGGGAACATTGAGTTCGCGCCAGCGGGCACCTGTCGCCAATATCAGAGACCGCGCTTTAAGAGTCGCGCCGCTCTCGAGTTGCAGCGCATGGTAACCATCGAACTCAGATATCGCCGCCGCGCGCTGATGAGTAATCAGGTCGACTTCGTACTCTTTAACATGCTGCTCCATCGCTGAAACCAACTTTGGACCCTCAGTGTACGGTACAGAGATCAGGTTCTCTATACCCATAGTCTCCTGTACTTGCCCGCCAAAACGCTCAGATACAAGAGCCGTCCGAATGCCTTTGCGGGCAGCATAGATGGCAGCTGCAGCACCTGCAGGACCGCCGCCGACTACCATCACTTCGTATGGTTCACGCTCTGAAAGTTCCGCAGCGGCGCGATCAGCACCTGCGGTATCGAGCTTAGCGAGAATCTCTTCTAGCTCTGTACGGCCCTGGACGAAGAGTTCACCGTTGCGGAACACAGCCGGTACCGCCATAACCTGGCGTGCGTCGACCTCCTGCTGGAACAGTGCACCATCAATCATGGTCGCTTTAATGTTGGGGTTCAGGCGCGCCATCAGATTCAGCGCTTGAACTAAGTCTGGACAGTTTTGGCATGACAACGAGATATAAATCTCAAAGTTATGGTTGCCCTGCAAACCTTTAATCTGTTGTTGAACCTGCTCTGAGGCTTTAGACGGGTGTCCGCCCGCCTGTAACAAGGCGAGGATCAGAGAGGTGAATTCATGACCCATAGGGATGCCAGCAAAAACCACGCGCGGCGCTTTATCGCCCTGTGCAGAGATCGCCATCGCGGGCTTGCGATCATTTTCCCAGGCCTCAACACTGACCAGCTCAGAACGCTCTGCCAGTGTGTGTGCCAGGTTACTCAGCTCCTGCCCCTTTGCAGACTCATCCGCAGCGAGGTGCAGGGTAATTGGCTGCTTCATGTAGCCAAGGTAAGCATCAAGTTGTTTAAGGATGTTCGCATCTAACATATAGACCTCGATCTACTGTTTAACTGTTCAAAAAAGGAGAGGGTTACTGAGCGGAGTAGACCCCCTGAGGGAGTCCACTCAAGAGGCCGCCGATCGGCGACCCCGGGTAGCATCTGTCGGAATCGCTTAGATCTTGCCAACCAGATCCAGAGAAGGTGCAAGCGTCTCTTCACCCTCTTTCCACTTGGCAGGGCAAACTTCGCCGGGGTTAGCAGCGACGTACTGAACCGCTTTGATCTTGCGCAGCAGCTCCTGTGCGTCACGACCAACACCACCAGCAGAGATCTCAACGATCTGGATCTGGCCTTCTGGGTTGATAACGAAAGTACCACGTTCAGCCAGACCAGCCTCTTCAATCATCACACCAAAGTTGCGAGTGATTGTACCTGTTGGGTCGCCGATCATCGGGTAGTTGATCTTGCCGATAGTCTCAGAAGAGTCGTGCCAAGCTTTGTGAGTGAAGTGCGTATCAGTCGATACTGCGTAGATCTCTACACCGCGAGCTTTGAACTCTTCGTAGTTGTCAGCCAGATCACCCAGCTCAGTCGGACATACGAACGTGAAGTCAGCAGGATAGAAGAACACAACAGACCACTTACCCTTGAGGTCAGCTTCGGTCACTTCAACGAACTCGCCAGCGTGGAAGGCTGTCGCTTTAAACGGCTTAACTTCAGAATTGATATATGACATTGAGTAAAACTCCATCAGTTGGTTTGTTTTGATGTGCGTAGAATAGAGAAAACTATTAAGAAGGTGAAATTAATAGTTTTTACCTTTTCGATTAGAAAAATTTATGAAGACTTGTTTGGAGATAGAATTGGTTAAAAAATATTCGGGTATTCCGAAGCAACATCTAGAGCAGCTGGTGTATTTCTAAGGTTTAAGAGCGGGGCGCTTTATTCAGCTGTTCTATTCTCAGCAAATTCCGCTGGCGGCGATAAGGGACTGCGTATACTCAGTTTGAGGTGATTGGAAGAGCTGTTCAGTGTCACCCTCTTCAATCAGATGACCATTGCGCATCACCATGATTCGGTGGCTCAGGGCACGAACGACCGCTAGGTCATGGGAGATAAACAGGTAACTGAGTCGGTAGCGTTGTTGTAGCTCGCGTAGCAGTTCAACGATCTGCTTCTGAACGCTGCGATCGAGCGCCGACGTTGGCTCATCCAACACGATGAGCTTTGGTCTAAGGACCAGTGCTCTAGCGATTGCGATCCGTTGACGCTGGCCGCCTGAGAATTCGTGAGGATAGCGGTGGCGTATGGCCGGATCGAGCTGCACATCTTCAAGAGCGTCAATAACAAGTCGTTCCCGCTCGATGCGATCGCTGACTCCCTGAACTTCAAGGCCTTCGGCCACTATCTCCTCGATTGTCATTCGGGGACTGAGACTACCGTAAGGATCTTGGAAGACAATCTGCATGTATCGGCGCAGCGGCCTCAGCTCTTCCTGTTTGCGGGCATCGATACGCTGGCGCTGAAACTCTATGTCACCCTCGCTTCGGATGAGCCGAAGTAACGCCAGCGCAAGCGTGCTTTTGCCCGATCCCGACTCGCCCACAACGCCTAGCGTCTCTCCCTCATGCAGACTAAGACTGACGCCATCGACGGCTTTTATGTGATCGTAGACGCGTTTAAATAGCCCTTTTGTCAGAGGAAACCAGACTCTCATCTGCTGGGCGCTAAGCAACATCTGGCTATCCTCGGGCAGTGGTGCGGGACGCCCTGTTGGTTCTGCATCAAGCAGAGCCTGAGTGTAAGGGTGTTGCGCCGACGTAAAGATATTCTCAGTGCTGTTCTGCTCCACCAGTTCACCACGATGCATCACGCAAACCCGATGAGCATAGCGGCGCACGATATTAAGATCATGAGTGATTAGCAAAATGGCCATGCCAAGCTTCTGCTGCAGCTCCTGAAGCAGCTCCAGAATTTGCTGCTGGATGGTTACATCCAGTGCAGTGGTCGGTTCGTCAGCGATTAGAAGTTCCGGTTCGTTGGCCAGAGCCATAGCAATCATGACGCGTTGGCGTTGCCCACCCGAGAGTTCATGAGGGTAACTTTGCAAACGTTGTTCGGGCTGAGGAATACCCACAAGCTTCAACAGCTCCAGTGATCTCACTCGGGCCTTGATGCCACTCAGACCGCGATGCAGCCGGAGAGTTTCACCAATCTGTTTCTCTAGGGTGTGTAGTGGATTAAGTGAGGTCATCGGCTCCTGAAAAATGTAGCTGATGCGATTGCCGCGCAACTGTCTTAGTTGTGGCTCTTTTGCCTTTATCAGTGGTTGATCCCGGTAGTAGACCTCTCCCTCTGGATATTCGGTGTGTTCAGGCAGCAATTTCAACAATGAGAGCGCCGTCACTGATTTACCAGAGCCCGACTCGCCCACTAGCGCCAGTGTAGCACCAGGCTCTATCTCAAAACTGACACCCTTAACCACCGGTTCGGTCGTGCCGGCGAAACGCACACTAAGGTTCTCGACGCGCAGGAGACTAGTCATACAGATTTCCTTGGATCAAAGGCATCACGTACTCCCTCGCCAATAAAGATTAGTAGCGTCAGCATGATCGACAGTGACAGGAACGCACTGATACCGAGCCACGGGGCGTGTAGGTTCTCCTTACCCTGGGCAACCAGTTCGCCCAGTGAAGGTGAGCCGGGTGGTAGGCCAAAACCGAGGAAATCCAGTGCTGTTAAGGTGACGAGCGAACCATTGAAGATAAACGGCATAAAGGTGAGCGTTGCCACCATCGCGTTCGGCAGTACATGTCTGAACATGATGACCGTATTAGGCTGCCCCAGTGCACGTGCCGCGCGCACATACTCCAGATTTCGTGCGCGTAGAAATTCAGCGCGTACAACGTCGACCAGGTTCATCCAGGAGAAGAGCAACATTATCCCCAGCAGCCACCAGAAATTGGGCTCCACCAGGCTCGCTAATATAATCAATAAGAAGAGGACCGGTAGACCTGACCAGATTTCGATAAAACGCTGCATCAGCAGGTCAAGGCGCCCGCCATAATAGCCCTGCATAGCCCCCGCGACGATCCCTATGACGGAACTCGCCAGCGTCAGCACCAGAGCAAAGAGCACTGAAATACGAAAACCATAAATCAATCGGGCAACCACGTCGCGCCCTTGATCATCTGTGCCTAACCAGTTCACCCCGGTCGGGGGGGAGGGAGCCGGTTGGTCCAGGTCAAAATTGATTGTGTCGTAGCTGAAAGGTATGAGTGGCCAGTAGATCCTGCCCTCTCGCTCCTCGATAAGCTCGACGATATAGGGGTCCCGGTAGTCAACGCGGGCATCAAAGTCGCCACCAAAATCGAGTTCAGTATATTCTACCCATAGAGGATAGTAGCTGCGCTCCGGTGTCGTGATGAGCAACGGCTTGTCATTGGCGATAATCTCAGCAAAGAGAGAGACAAAGAAGAGCAGACCGAATAACCACAATGACCACCAAGCGCGGCCATTGGCACGGAAGTTACTCCAGCGTCGCTGCTGCAGAGGTGTCAACGTCATAGCTAGAGGTCCCTGCTCTCAAAGTCGATACGAGGGTCGACCAGGGTATAGGTGACATCAGACACCAGTTTCAAAAGCAGACCTACCAGAGTGAAAATATAGAGGGTGCCGAAGATGACCGGGTAGTCACGGTTAATCACAGCCTCGTAGCCCAGCAGTCCAAGCCCGTCGAGCGAGAATATAACCTCAATTAGCATCGAACCGGTGAAGAAAATACCGATCAGGGCGGCCGGCATGCCGGCTATGATCAGCAGCATCGCATTTCGA
Organism: Marinobacterium sp.; assembly: GCA_035458585.1. GTDB lineage: Bacteria > Pseudomonadota > Gammaproteobacteria > Pseudomonadales > Balneatricaceae > Marinobacterium_E. Next base: position 10,206 of record DATHZN010000063.1, read on the forward strand.
AATACGTGACCGTAAAGCACGTCTGACATCTTTAGGCCTTTGGCACGTGCGGTGAGTACATACTGCTTATGTATCTCATCAAGAAAGGCATTTTTGGTCAGCATCGTCAGTGTGGCAAAGCTTGAGATGACCGACGCCAGTATTGGCAGTGCTAGATGCCAGAAGTAATCCAGGACCTTATCTATGGGTCCCATCTGATCCCAGTCTGGTGACGTGAGACCTCGCAGAGGGAACCACTCTAGGTAGGTACCGCCGGCAAAGAGAACGATCAACAGGATCGCAAATAGAAAGTTAGGTATAGCGTAACCAACGATGATAATCGAAGAGGTCCAGACATCGAAGGGGGTACCATCTTTTACCGCTTTTCGTATTCCCAGAGGGATAGAGACCAGGTAGGTGATCAGCGTAGTCCAGAGTCCAAGAGAGATAGAGACGGGCATCTTCTCAATAATCAGATCGACTACAGGTTTATCGCTAAAAAAACTGCGTCCAAAATCGAAGCTGAGGTAATCAACCACCATTTTGAAAAAACGCTCGTGGGCTGGTTTGTCAAAGCCGTAAAGCTGCTCTATTTCAGCAACAAGCTCCGGATCCATCCCCTGTGCACCGCGGTATTTAGAGTCTGAACCAGAGGCTGCATCAGCGCTGATATCCGAACGCTCCCCTGACCCTATGCGGCTTGTCGCATCGACTGCGATACCCTGCATGTGCGCAAGTGCCTGCTCAACCGGCCCCCCGGGGGCCAGTTGAATAATCAAAAAATTCAGCAACAGAATGCCAAACAGAGTTGGAATAATCAGTAGCAGACGCCGAGCAATATAGGCGGCCATTTTGAGTCCTTAGAACCCTACTGGGCCCACCAAGTATCCAGCCCCAAAGCATAGGTTGGGCGCGTTTCAGGGAAACCGAACTTATCCCAGTAAGCAATACGGTGGGCGGCGATATGGAACTGTGGTACAACAAAATGGTTCCACTGCAGTACCCGATCAAGCGCCCGCGCGCGCAACACTAGCTGTTCACGATCGGGTGCTTGGATCAGCAATTCAACCAATCGGTCGATCGCCGGATCCTTGATACCAATCAGATTGCGACTTCCAGGTTGATCTGCAGCCTCGCTACCCCAAAATTCGCGCTGCTCATTACCGGGTGAGCTGGACTGCCCAAAACTTCCGACGACCATGTCAAAATCAGTCTCGCGTAGGCGATTTATGTATTGAGAGACATCGACAATACGGATGCTAACTTCCATGCCCAGCTTATTAAGATTCTGAATGAACGGCGCTACCACACGCTCGAAATCTTTCTGCACTAGGAGAATTTCGAATTCAAATGGCTCCCCGTTACTATTTTTCAACGTGCCGGCATCAAGATTCCAGCCTGCATCACGCAGGAGTTTGAGCGCCTCGCGTAGCTGCGCACGGTTGCGACCATCGCCTTTGGTAGTGGGGGCTCGGTAAACTTCTGTGAATACTTCGTCAGGAATCTGTCCACGCAGAGGCTCAAGAATCTCCAGCTCCTCGGCAGTCGGAAGCTCTGTGGCTGCCATCTCAGAGTTTGAGAAGAAACTGTGACTCCGCGTATAGGCGTCGTAAAATAGATTGGCGTTGGTCCATTCAAAATCGAAACCAAGTGTAATCGCCTGTCGCACGCGGGCGTCAGCGAATAGCGTTCGGCGGGTGTTCATGATAAACGCCTGCATGCCCGCGGGGTTAGCATCATCTACTAGTTCACGAACAACACGGCCGTCGTCAAACGCGGGACCGGTATAGCCCGTTGCCCAGTTTTTTGAAGAGTTCTCCTCTCGAAAATCATATTGACCCGCTTTGAACGCTTCAAGTGCGACGGTGCTGTCGCGATAATAGTCGAAGACCATCTGGTCGAAATTGTGTCGGCCTCTATTGACTGGGAGATCAGCCGCCCAGTAATCGCCGTTGCGCTTGTACGCGATGCTGCGACCGGCATCTATTTTCTCCACCAGATAGGGGCCTGACCCGAGAATAGGATCCAGTGACGGAGATGTAAAATCCCGCTCAGCCCACCAGTCTGCACTCATGATAGGGACCTCGCCAACGATCAGCGGCAGCTCGCGATTCTCATCATCGCCAAATTCAAATCGGACAGTTAGATCGTCGTTCAGTCCAGTAATGCTACTGATGTCACGGTAGTAGGCTTTGTAGAAAGGACTCCCCTCTTCACGTAGCAGGCGGAAAGTCTCTATGACATCTCTGGCCCGTACCGGTGTGCCGTCGCTAAATTTAGCTTCTGCGCGAAGATCAAACTCTACCCAGGTGCGGTCCTCCGGCATTCTGATCGTTTTAGCGAGTAGTCCATACTGGGTGAAGGGCTCGTCCAACGAACGCGCCATCAGACTGTCAAATAGCAGGCCAATCCCGTCGCCTGAGGTTCCTTTGACGATGAACGGGTTGAAACTATCGAATGTGCCTATGGCCGCTTGGCGGAAAGTGCCGCCCTTAGGTGCGTCCGGATTAGCATAGTCAAAGTGCGAGAAGTCAGCAGAATATTTAAGGTCCCCGTGCATGGCGATGCCATGGGATTCTGGCACTGCTGCCTGCAAATAGGTGGAACTGACTAGTAGCAGCGAAGCGAGACCAGTACGCCAGCAACACATCATCTAAGACTCCTTATTTTTCGCAACTTAACTCAAGAATATATACCCGAAGCTTAAGTAAACGTTAAAAATTAGATTCTGTCGAATTAGTTGAACTTTGT
>DATHZN010000064.1:0-3891 GCA_035458585.1 Marinobacterium sp.
GCGATAGCGGTGAATATCGCCATCGCATCATCGATACCGGGATCGGTATCGATGATCATTTTGTGTATCTGTTCACTCATTGTGTTTTCCTAGGCGCGATCTTTTGAGTAAGGCACCCCAATCGCTTTCGGTGCTACAGCCCGGCCAATAAAGCCAGCAAGTAACACCACAGTAAGTACGTAAGGCAGCGCCTGCATAAACTGCACTTCAATCTGACCAACTATAGGCAGATCTACTCCCTGTAGCCGTGTTGCCAACGCCTCAAGGAAACCAAACAGTAGACAGGCGAACATAGCCGGCACCGGCCGCCACTTACCAAAAATAAGTGCTGCCAGGGCGATATACCCCTTACCTGCCGACATATCACGCACGAAACCCGCTCCCAGCGCTATCGACAGATAAGCACCCGCAAGACCACAGAATATCCCGGCCATAATAACAGCTCGGTAACGCAGCCAGGCGACCGATATACCGGCTGTATCAACCGCTTGTGGGTTCTCACCAACGGCCCTGAGGCGCAAACCAAATCGGGTCTTATAGACAATAAAATAGGTCAGCGGCACCGCCAGAAAAGCAATATAAACCAGCAAGTTATGCCCAGAGATAAGGTCAGTGTAGAGCGCCCCTAACACGGGAACCTCGGCCAAGGTCTCCGCTAATGGAAACTCCAGCGGGCCAAAGCGCTGCTCGCCTATCAGCGAGGGTGTTTGCCCGCCGCGTTGAAACCAGGCAATCCCCAGCACCACAGACAAGCCCGCTGCCAGTATATTGATAGCGAGACCGGAGACCACCTGATCACCGCGATGCGTAATACAGGCGAAGCCATGCAGAAGCGCCATGGCGACAGAGACCGCCATCGCTGTCAGCAGACCAAGCCAGACCGAGCCGGTAACAGCCGTTGTGGCAGCAGCGGCAAAAGCGCCCGCAAGCATTTTCCCTTCCAGCCCAATATCTACAATACCCGAGCGCTCGGAGAACAGTCCTGCCATTGCACAGAGAATAAGTGGCGTTGCCAATCGCAAGGTAGAGTCGAGCGCCGAGATAAGCTGTACCCATAGATCCATCAGCCCGCCTCCTCTGTTTTCGAAGAACGCTTATCGACCAACAGACCAAAGAGGCGCTCCAGTGGGCCACGCATCATATAGGCGAGCGCTCCACAGAAGAGGATAACCAACCCCTGAATCACCACTACCAGATCCCGTGTGATGGTAGAGAACTCAAACGCCAGCTCTGCACCACCCTGAAAGAGCGCGCCAAAAAGCAGACTCGCCAGGATAATACCGACCGGATGGTTGCGCCCCATCAAGGCGACAGCGATGCCAGTGAAGCCAGACCCGGCAACGAAATCGAGCACAATGCGCCCTTGTGCCCCCATAACCTCATTAATAGCAACTAGGCCGGCCAGAGAGCCAGAGATCGCCATCGCCACAACCACCATTTTTTTCGGATTGATACCGGAGTAAACAGCAGCTGATTCATTGTGGCCGATCATTCGAATGGCATAGCCCCAGCGGGTTCGCCAGATCAACACCCACACCAGAAAAGCGGCAGTCAACGCCACAAAGATTGATAAGTTCAGTGGCGTCTGGGTTATCTTGATACCGAACTGAGCAAAGAGTTCGTGCATCAGTGGCAGACTTGCACCCTCAGCGATATCACGCGTCTCCGGCGCCATCTGCCCTGGTTTAATCAGCACATTGACCAATAGATATACCATCAGTGCCGAGGCAATAAAGTTGAACATAATCGTCGTGATAACGACATGACTACCGCGGTACGCCTGCAAGTAGCCTGGGATAAAAGCCCAGGCAGCGCCAAAGAGCATGCCCGCCCCAATCGCAACCGGCAGTAGCATCCACCAGGGCATCAGATGGTCCAGCGCTAAACAGACTAGCCCCACGCCGAGGCCACCGATATAGGCTTGCCCCTCGCCACCGATGTTGAACAATCCGGCATGGAAGGCCACTGCAACCGCCAGACCTGTGAATATAAAGTTAGTGGTGTAGTAGAGCGTATAGCCCACACCCTCATCGTAACCGAAGGCACCGCGTATCAGCACCTCCACTGCGGCCAGAGGATTCTCACCAATCAGCGCTACCACAACGCCCGCCGCGAGAAAGGCAAGTGTGACATTAATCAGCGGAATGAGCGCCACATCGGCCCATACCGGCAGTTTCACTCTTCGGCTCAACTCGCCACCTCCTGCCGCTCACCACTGCGTGAGGTCGCCATCAGCAGTCCCAGGGCACGGGCGTCAGTCTCGCTGGCCATGACATTACCAACAATACGCCCCTCGGACATGACCAAAATACGATCACATAAGGAGAGTATCTCCTCCAGCTCCACTGATACCACCAATACCGCACTACCGGCATCCCGCAGAGCGACAATCTGCTGATGGATAAACTCGATCGCCCCAATGTCTACACCGCGTGTCGGCTGCCCCACTAATAAGACCTTCGGCTTAGGGGCCATCTCACGTGCTATTACCAGTTTCTGCTGATTACCACCGGAGAAACCGCTGCTTTTGAGTCGCGGAGCAACCGGACGCACATCAAACTCCTGCATCAATTCAACACAGTGACGATTGATGGCCGTGCGGTTGAGTAGGCCTGACTGGTTAAATTCAGGCTCATCCTGGAAGCCCATAATAGCCGTCTCCTGAGCCTCGAATGCGCCAACCATTCCATCACGGTGTCTGTCCTCGGCGACATGCCCCACGCCCAAGTGACGAACCTCTTTGGGTGTCAGCTGGCGGGCAGAGCTAAGCGGGGTACCGTCAATTTCAATTCTCCCCTGCTGTACATCCAGCATTCCCGATAGTAGTCGGAGCAATTCGGTTTGACCGTTACCGGAGACACCCGCAATACCTACGATCTCTCCGGCCTTGATTTCGAAACTAATGTTATCCAGACGGGTGATACCAGCGTCGTCTCGCCAACTGATGTCAGTGGCTGATAACAGAACCTGTTGAGGTTTGGCCGGTTGTTTATCCACGCGCAACAGCACCTTTCGACCAACCATTAACTCTGCAAGCTCCTCGCGATTGGTGTTAGCCGTATCCAGAGTGGCAACCATACGCCCACCGCGCATCACTGACACACGATCGCTTATGGCGATGACCTCTTGAAGCTTGTGCGTGATTAGCAGAACACTGACACCCTGGGACTTGAGCGTGCGCAAAATTGCAAACAGCTGATCCACCTCCTGAGGAGTCAGTACACCAGTCGGTTCATCCAGTATCAGAATGCGTGCGCCTCGATAGAGGGCTTTCAAAATTTCAACGCGTTGCTGCAGTCCAACAGGAAGATCAGAGATCAGTGCATCGAGATCTACAGAGAGGCCATAGGTATCCGAAATCTCCTGCAAACGCCTGCGGGCAGCACGTAAGGAGACACCGAGTGACCAATCACCCTCGGCACCCAGAATTATATTCTCGAGTACAGTGAAGTTTTCAACCAGCATAAAGTGCTGATGAACCATCCCTATACCCAGATCAATCGCCGTTTTCGAGTCACCGATCTGAACTTCAGAGTCAGCAACAAAGATTCGACCTGAATCAGCCGAATAGAAACCGTAGAGGATACTCATAAGCGTCGATTTGCCAGCGCCATTCTCACCTACGATCGCATGAATTTCACCCGCTTTAACAGCTAGATCAACATCCGCGTTCGCGTGCACTGCACCAAAGCGTTTGTTTATTTTCTCCAATCGAATGGAGTTTGAAACAGGGCCCTGATCAGAGCCCTGAACTGCTGTTTCTGACACCAACACCGCTTAATCGAGTGCTGGACAGCTGTTATCTGACATGTAGTCGTGAACCTTCAGCTCACCACTGATGATCGCCTGTTTGGCAGCCGCGACCGCCGCTTTCATTTCATCGCTAATCAG
>DATHZN010000065.1:0-4198 GCA_035458585.1 Marinobacterium sp.
ACTGAGGGGTGGTAAGAGGCATACAGCCCTGCCACTCGCGGATTGTTACGATCCACAGCGAGCAGATACTGGGTTAAGTCGTTGGAGCCGACCGAAATAAAGTCAATTAATGTCGCGAAGCGGCCTATCTGATAAACAGCAGCCGGCACCTCAATCATGATACCGACGGGTGGCTTACGGATATCGAGCCCCTCTTCACAGAGTTCATTGTAAGCCTGATCAATCTGCCGCAGCGCGGCTTCGACCTCGTGCACACTGGTAACCATTGGCAGCATAATACGCAGGTTATTGAATCCCTCAGAGGCCCGCAGCATAGCGCGCACCTGTACCAGAAAGATTTCGGGGTGATCCAGGGTTACACGAATACCGCGCCACCCCAGAAAGGGGTTCTCTTCCTCTATCGGAAAGTAGGAGAGCGCTTTGTCGCCACCAATATCCAGCGTGCGCATCGTAACGGTGCGCGGAGCAAACAGCTCTAGCTGTCTGCGATAGGTCTCAGTCTGTTCGTATTCGCTGGGAAAGAAATCGCGAATCATAAAAGGGATTTCAGTTCGGTAGAGACCAATACCTTCAGCACCTCTCTCAAGCGAGCGCTCGACATCGGCGGTCAGCCCGGTGTTGACCCAGAGAGGCATACGGTGCCCATCAGTGGTTTCAGCGGGTAGCTCTTTGAGCTTATCGAGGCCAGCAGCAATTGCACGCTCCTCTTTGACGATATCGCCGTAAGCATTGAGCAGATCATCATTGGGATCGACAAACACACGCCCTGAGTAACCATCTACGATGACATGTCGGCCCTCAATACGAGTATGCGGCAGATCCACTACACCCATAATGGTTGGGATACCCATTGAACGAGCAAGAATTGCCGCGTGTGAGGTACCCGAACCGCTGATAGAGATCATACCGGCGAGTTGCTCTTCCGGGACCAAACCGAACATCGCCGGAGAGAGCTCGTCGGCCACCAGAATGGTGTTATCCGGGAAGGAGTGGTTGCGCGCTGAGGCACCTTCTTGCAAGCAGTTGAGCACACGCCGCCCGAGGTCGCGAATATCAGAAGCTCGCTCACGCAAGTAGGCGTCGTCCATCATTGAGAACTCACGCACATGCGACTGAATAACATCGCGCAGTGCACCCTGCGCCCAGTTGCCCGCTTTAATTCGATTACGAATTTCGCTTACCAGCGCATTGTCGTCCAACATGCGCAGATAGACCTGAAACAGCGCCTGCTCCTCAGTACGCAGGCGGTTGGCCAGCATTTCAGCGATCTCACTGATCTCAAGGCGCACGGCATCGATGGCAGTATCAAGCGCTTCCAACTCAGCCTCGATATCCTCTGTCTGCTTGTCTGGCACGCTGCTCAGATCAGCCGTAAGGCTGACTACACGGACCTCACCGATGGCTACACCGGGACTACCGACCACACCATTGAAGTGACGTATTGGACGGTCAGAGGGGCCATTCTTAACATTGGGATCGGCGTTGATAGAACCGGTCGCTTCAGCGTGGGCAATAACCCCGGCAAGCTGTGCCGAAATCGTCACCATAAAGGCCTCTTCAGACTCGTCGAAACGACGCATCTCGCGCTGCTGCACAACCAATACCCCAAAAACGGTCCGTTGATGGATAATTGGCACACCTAGGAAGGCATGAAAGCGTTCTTCACCCGTCGATTTAAGATAGAGGAAGGCGGGGTGTGTTGAGGCGTCCTCTAGGTTGATCGGTTCAGCGCGCGTACCCACCTGACCCACAACACCTTCGGTCGGCGAGAGGCTAACTTTACCAACGGCATCTTTGTTCAAGCCCTCAGTGGCACGCAGAACGTAGCGCTGCGTGATGCTATCGAGCAGATAGATCGAACAGACCTCGGTCTTCATGGTGTCACGGATGCGCTCCACTGTCAGCGCGAGCGAAGACTCCAGGTCGTGCGCTGCCGCAACCTCTTGAACAATCTGACGCAGTTTGGCCAGAACACTCATCTACACACTCCTTGGTCTGTGTATGGGAACTCTGTTATCGGGCGTGTCTTACCACCCGCGCCAGCCTTGGCGACAATTCACGCATCGCTTTGCGATACACCTCACGTTTGAACGATACCACCTGCCCAAGCGGGTACCAGTAACTCACCCAACGCCAACCATCGAACTCGGGTATGTCACAGCAGTCGATCTTTACAGCACTATCCTCACTGAGCATGCGCAACATAAACCACTTCTGTTTCTGGCCAATACAGATCGGGTGTGAGTGCCGACGGATCATCCGTTTAGGCAACCGGTAACGCAACCATCCACGAGTGACACCCATAATCTCAACATCCGTCGGTGCCAAACCAACCTCTTCGCGCAATTCGCGGTACATCGCCTCTTCGGCCGACTCGTCACTCTTAATCCCGCCTTGGGGGAACTGCCAGGCATCCTGACCGCATCGCCGCGCCCAAAGTACCTGACCCGACGAATTGACCAGAATGATACCGACATTCGGTCTGAACCCATCAGAATCGATCACTTATGTAATCCTTAACTAAAAATATTTCTTAAATGCATTGTTTCACATATGAATGTTTTGGTCATCTGGGGAATTACAGTAATATCGCCGCTCTTACGGGGGTCAACTCCCTCTTGTGACAAACGAAAAAAGGGGCTGACCCCATCTGGAGTATATATGGCACTAGCGATCTTCGACCTCGACAACACTCTGCTTAATGGGGATAGCGATCACGCCTGGGGGGAATTTCTGTGCCGCAAAGGTGTTGTCAATGAAGCGGAGTATCGCTCGGCCAATGACCGTTTTTACCTCCTGTACAAAGAGGGTAAGCTCGATATTTACGAGTTTCTCAGCTTTGCACTCAAGCCCCTGGCGCAGCACTCAATTGAGCAGCTTAACATCTGGCACAAAGAGTTCATGCGAGAGGTCATTGAGCCGATGATGCTACCCAAAGCTACCGAGCTATTGCAGCAGCACCGCGAAGCCGGCGATCAGTTGATGATTATCACTGCAACTAACCGGTTTGTTACATCCCCAATAGCAGAGCGACTCAATGTGCCCACTATTATCGCTACCGAACCTGAGATGGTTGATGGCAAGTACACTGGCAAGGTGACCGATACCCCTTGTTTCCAGGATGGGAAAGTTCTGCGACTGAATCGTTGGTTAACGGAGCAGAACAGATCGCTTGAGGGAAGCTACTTCTACTCTGACTCAATCAATGATCTACACCTGCTGGAGGTGGTGGACTATCCGGTAGCGGTCAATCCAGATGAGAGACTTAACTCCGTAGCCAGGGAGCGTGCCTGGCCAATAATGGATCTGCGCTAATCGCTTAATCTGATGAAAAGCCTTAAAGACTCGCGTGCGAGGTTCAGACCGCAGGGGTAAGCACAGATCGGAATAGGTTTCAGCAACCGCTGCAGTGATCCGTGTGTTGCGGACAGAGAGCCTCTGCGCAGCTGAGCTGTTAGGGTCTGCATCAGTTTTTTGGGTAGAGACGCAAGTCAAAAAATCGACTTGCCGCTCAACAGAAGCCAGCTACGTTGCTAGATTGCGATCTTGGTGGTCTTGATCTTCTCGTTGAGTGCCCGAAGCACAGCAGAGCGCGTCACCAACCCAACAAGCTTACCTTCATCACATACCGGGTAGTTCTTTGGCTTGCCAGTTTGCATACGCTCAGCCAGTGCCAACAGCGAGTCATTGGCACCCACTTTTAGAGGTTCTGGACGCATAATATCGCCAACCCGCGTCAGACTATCTGCATAATAGCTGCCGCTGATGACGTACTTCATGCAGTCCTGCTCTGACAAAAAACCCACTAAACGATGATTGCCATCAACCACCGGTAATCCTAGGTGATGAGAATCAATGATTTGGTCAACCGCCTGAGCAAGTGAGGTCTCTAAGCGTAGGGGAACAATCGAAGCGTCCATAACATCACGAACGATCAGGCTTTCCATTCACTACCTCCAACATTTTTTTGTTCAACTGTTTTCAGTGTGGCACAAGGTTTTAAATGTCGCCTGTTAAGGGAATCAAAATTAGTATAAGAGAGCTAATCGATGAGACTCTGTCGGATTGCTCCCCTCCAAAAGCATTGGAGGAGAGTCGAATCCATCTGAAATTAGCGTTATTCGCTTGCCAGCAGGCGCATGAAATAAGCTTTGAGATATTCAGTTTCAGGAATAGCCGGGTGGATGGGGTGATCGGC
>DATHZN010000066.1:0-2719 GCA_035458585.1 Marinobacterium sp.
CGTTACGATCGCTGCGATCACGTCCGGTATTCATGCTGCTAGTGCAGCGGTCAAACATTCACAAGGTGGCACTCTGACTGTACCGATCATCACACAGACTTTTGTTGAAGATTTTAACCCCTACTCAGGGGCCCAGGTAGACATGGTAAGCGGGACCATGTACGAACCTTTATGGGTGATTAATACGCTAAAAGGAGAGGTCAATTGGCGCTTGGCAGAGAGCTACGAATACGCCAAAGACCTCATGTCGATGACTATCAAACTGAAGTCAGGTCTAACGTGGTCAGATGGCCAGACGTTAGATGCAGATGACCTTGTATTCTCATTAAACCTCGGCAAGGACGACGCCAAGCTTGATGCCACGGGGCAGTGGGGATCTAAAAAGTTCAGCTCAGTCGAGAAGCTGAATGACCTGTCGGTAAAAATTAATTTCAGTGCAAAGGACGGCACTATTGATTGGCACCTGCCACGTTTGCATGTTGTACCAGAGCACATCTTTGCTGGTGTCGAAGACCTGGCGACGTTTAAAAATCCAAACCCAGTGGGGTCAGGACCGATCACTGAAGTGAAGCAGGTGCGTGATAATCAGATTGAGATCTGTCGCAACCCTAACTACTACAAAGCGTCTGAAGGTCTACCCTACCTCGATTGTATTAAATTCCGTCAGTACACAGATAACTCTCAGATCCAGGCTGCGCTGATCAACGATGAGATCGATTGGGGCTCCAACTTTATATCGGATATCGATAAGACTTATGTGGCGGCAAGCCCTGACACTCATGGCTACTGGTATCCAGCGAACGACCTGATCAACGTATACTTGAATACACGCGAGTTGCCATTCAGTGATGTTCGTTTCCGTCAGGCTTTCTCGATGGCGTTGGATCGCGAGTTGATTGTGGATCTCGCAGCTTACGGTTACCCGACCGTGGAAACACAGGTCTCCGGTATCGGTGAGTTTTTTAAAACTCACTTAAATGATGAAGTTAACAGCAAATACGCGTACCTCGCTGAGTACAATCCTGAGCGCGCTATGGCACTTCTGGACGAAGCGGGCTTCAAGGATGTAGATGGTGATGGTTTTGTAGAGAATCCAGACGGCTCCGAAATTGATTTTGATATACACGTAGTCAATGGTTGGACGGACTGGGTGCAGACCGTGCAGATGGTTAGTGAGTTCCTGGCCGAGGTAGGCATCAAGGCCAACACGAAGACGGTTGACTGGTCTGTGTACGATGCTGCTCTTAAAGAGGGGACTTACGAGGCCTCGATCAACTGGTCACGCACAAACGGCGAAGATCCGATTCAGGCTTACCGAGACTACTTCTACACTGCGCAACAGGGGCTCTCATGGCATACTAATCACGGTATCAGCAGTGAAAAGGTGGATAAGCTGATCGATGAGTACTCAGCGACGGTTGATGAGAAACGTCGTAAAGCAATTTTGGCAGAGTTGATGGAATTCACGGCTGAAAACCTGGCGTTTGTGCCACTCTTCTCCAACCCAACCTGGTACCAGTACAACTCTACACGCATTGAAGGCTGGCCAACTGAAGAGAATGCATTTGTTCAGCCGGTCTTCTACAACGGCGGCAACAAGTTGCTGGTGTTTGAACAGCTTTACGCTAAGTAAAGGCTAAAAGTCCGCGGGGCATAGCACCGCGGACTCTCTTTTGGCCGCGATTCCCGGTCAGCTTTAATTGTATTAACGGGTGCAGTAATGAGCTTTATTCTCAGGCGCTTTGCGTTTTATTTGGTGGCGATCCTTATTGCCATATCGTTTAACTTTTTGATTCCGCGACTAATGCCCGGAGACCCCGTGGATGCACTTTTTGCAAGTGCGCAGGGTCGTATGCCGCTTGAGACTCTGCAAGCCTACAAGGAGATGCTGGGCTTTGTTGACGGACCACTATGGTTACAGTATCTGCATTACTTGAAGAGTATTTTTACCTGGGATCTGGGCCCAACTATCATGCTCTTCCCTCTGCCGGTAACGGAACTCCTAGCGGTTAAATTGCCATGGACTCTGGGTCTTGCCGGGATGTCCACCGTTATCTGTGTAATGATCGGACTCGTCATCGGCACATTTGCTGCATACAATCGCGGTGGTTTTACTGATCGTTTTATGCCTGCGTTCTGGGCATTTATGGGGGCGATGCCACAGCCCGTTACAGCCCTATTTCTATTCTTCATTCTGGCTTTGAGCTGGAAATGGTTTCCACTCTCGTATGGTGCCAATCCTGATCTCGATCCGGGCTGGACGCTCGAGTATGTCTCAAGCGTGTTGCACCATGCTGTATTACCGATACTTTGCATGATTATAGGTGGCATTGGTGCATGGATTTTCAACATGCGTAACGCCATGATCAATGTTTTGGGCGAAGACTACATAACGATGGCGCGTGCCAAAGGACTCTCCAATCGCCGCGTCATGACACATTACGCCGCCCGAAACGCTCTGTTGCCGGTTGTAACGGCTGTCTCGATGCAGGTTGGCTTTGTAATGGCCGGTGCAATCTTTATTGAGACGGTGTTCAACTACCCGGGCGTTGGACTGTTGCTATTCAAAGCGCTTGCAGCGCGTGACTACCCAACCATGCAGGCATGCTTCCTGATGATCGTTGTATTCGTGCTGGTCTTCAACTTTATAGCGGATCTGCTGAACCTTTGGCTGGACCCAAGGCTGCGTAAGTAAGCCTGTTTGCGTAGTACGGAGCAA
>DATHZN010000067.1:0-32698 GCA_035458585.1 Marinobacterium sp.
AACGGCACATAGCAGTCAGAACAGGATGAACATGATTTTTGGATAGCGGACATTTCCCTCAGCATCTCTGCTGAGGGAAATGTTTTGCTACCACATTTGAAAATACCGACTGCCTTCGCTAGACCAGTAAACAGGGGTCCCTCCCCTCAAGACTACTACCTAAATGCGTACCTCAACTACGCCGTCACGACTATGGACTTCATACACCGGAATGCTCAGCTCAGCATTCTCCAAGCAAGTACCGGTGCTCAAGCAGTAGTGCTGCTTGTAAAGCGGCGAAGCGACGGTGAGCTTTTCACCCAGTTGCGCTAGCAGACCGCGTGAAAGCACATTAGCGTTACCGACGGGATCGTAATTTCCAACCGCAAACAGCCTATCTGTTGAGGCTTGGCGGAACACCGCCACCTGTTCACCAGCTACCAGAGCGCAGACGCCAGTATCAGGTGCGATATCGTTCAATTCACAGACTCTAGTCCAGCTCATGTCCATCTCCTCAGCTCGCTTTAGCAATCAGTTGTAGTTTCTCTTCTGGAGTTGCCGGACGAATCTGCTCCCGCTCTTTAACAAAGCTAAGATTCGCATCAGTCTCATCAGAGTTGATAAAGTGGCTGAAACGCTTCAATCGTTCTGGATTACCCAGAGTTGTGGCCCACTCGCACTGATAGTTGGAAATATTGAGAGCCATCTCTGCCTCAAGCTGCTCACACAGTCCTAAGCTGTCTTCAATTATTACTTCTCGTAGATAGTCCAGTCCGCCCTCAAGGTTATCCATCCAGACTGACGTGCGCTGCAGGCGATCCGCAGTGCGGATATAGAACATCATTAAACGGTCGATGTAGCGAATAAGGGTGTCGCGGTCGAGATCGGTGGCGAAAAGGTCTGCGTGACGCGGTTTCATCCCGCCGTTACCACAGACATAGAGGTTCCAGCCGTTTTCTGTTGCGATAACACCGAAATCTTTAGACTGGGCTTCGGCACACTCGCGCGTACAACCCGAAACAGCAAATTTGATCTTATGCGGTGCACGTACACCCTTGTAGCGATTTTCAATATCGATCGCCAAGCCAACCGAGTCATCCACACCGTAGCGACACCAGGTGCTACCTACACAGGACTTCACTGTACGCACTGACTTCCCGTAGGCATGGCCGGTTTCAAACCCGGCCTGAACCAGACGTTTCCAGATCTGCGGCAACTGGTGCAGCTGCGCACCGAACAGGTCGACACGCTGTCCACCGGTGATTTTGGTGTAGAGATCGAAGTCCCGCGCCACCTCACCAAGCACGATCAATTTATCAGGGGTAATTTCCCCGCCGGCAATACGCGGTACAACCGAGTAGGTACCGTCTTTCTGCATGTTGCCCAGATAGATGTCATTGGTGTCCTGCAGGCTGATATGCTTATCGTCCAGCACATAGTCGTTCCAGCAGCTTGCCAGAATCGAGCCGATCGCCGGCTTACAGATCTCGCACCCATCCCCTTTACCGTGCTTGTGCAGCATTTCAGCGAAGGACTTCACTTCGCCAATACGCACCAGGTGGTAGAGCTCCTGACGCGTGTGCGGGAAGTGTTCGCAGATATCGCGTGACACCTCAACGCCTAGCTCCTCAAGCTCATGGTTCACCAGATTCGTAAGCAAGGGCACACAGCCCCCACAGCCGGTGCCCGCTTTGGTCGAACCTTTTACATCACCTACTGAGCAACAGCCGCCCTGCACCGCCTGACGCACATCACCTTTACTCACTGAGTGACAAGAGCAGATCTGAGCGGTCTCGGGCAGTGCAGCGACGCCCAGGCCTGTCTGTGCATAGTCGCCGCGATGAGGCAGGATCAGCGCTTCCGGAAACTCAGGCAGTACGATGGCATTGAGTTTGTACTGCAGCAGCGTGCCGTAATCCTCGGTATCACCGACTAAAACTGCCCCTAACAGGGTTTTGTTATCCTGACTCACCACCAGCTTTTTGTACACTTCATCTGGTTGGTTGTAATAGGTGTAGACGCGCGCACCCTGTGTCTGTGCCTGAGCATCACCAATGGATGCTACATCTACGCCCATCAGTTTGAGCTTGGTGCTCATATCAGCTCCAGCAAACTCTGTTGGCGTGCCAACAATCTGGTCAGCGGCGGCTTTCGCCATGGTGTAACCCGGGGCCACCAAACCAAAAATTCGACCCTCCCAGAGCGCACATTCGCCAATGGCATAGATGCTTGCATCGCTCGTACGGCACTGATTGTCGATCTTAATACCACCGCGCTCGCCAAGTTCTAGCCCGGTTTCACGGGCCAGACTGTCCTCAGGGCGGATACCCGCAGAGAAGAGGATCAAATCGGTCTCAAGTGAGGTTCCATCTGAGAATTCGAGCCGATGAAGGTGCGCTTCACCATCAACAATCTGACTGGTCGCTTTAGAAAGATGCACTCCAACGCCGAGGTCCTCTATTTTCTGTTTCAGCAAGTCACCGCCACCTTGATCGAGCTGCACCGCCATAAGGCGTGGTGCAAACTCGACAACATGCGCTTGCATACCCAGATCCTTCAACGCCTTGGCTGCCTCAAGCCCCAGCAAGCCACCGCCAATTACAACACCCACTTTGGCGCCCTTCTCGGCGGCTGCAGTAATCTGCTCAAGGTCGTCGATAGTGCGATACACGAAGGTGTTGTCGCGATCATTGCCACTGATGGGTGGCACGAAGGGGTAAGAACCTGTGGCCAATACCAACTGATCGTACTCCACCTCGACTCCAGCGGCTGAACTCACCGTTTTCGCTACTGGATCGATACGCGTTACCGCATCATTGAGATAGAGTTTTACGCCACGCTCTTGGTACCTTTCAGCATCTGCCAGCATCAGTTGCGCGGCGCTTTTAGTCTGAAAGTACTCGGAGAGATGTACACGGTCATAGGCAGGCAAGGCTTCAGCACCGAACACGCTTAACTCAATCTGACCGGGCGCGGCCCGTTCTAACAAAGCCTCAACGAAGTGGTGGCCCACCATACCGTTTCCGACGACTACAACTCTCATACTGCACCTCTTACTTTGCACAAAAAAAAACGCCCACAGAAGCTGACCCTCATCAGTCTCTGTGGACGCCTTTGTCCGGGGCCCGAGTTTAACGGGCAGTGTCGTTTAGGTTTCGCTTTGCTGCTCACCTACTTCTTGATAGCTTTAAATTTGCAACGGCCGTGCCAGATCAACCTAAACCCTTAAAATTGTTTTGGTTTAAGCAGGAACAAGATTTTTTCCGCTAAGAAAATCGCCTCGCTTCTGCTCCAGTTTGATCCGCAATACACCTCACTCGCACCAGAGCGGTGCATTTACTTATTCGCTTGTCGTGCCATGGCCTCCAACACTCTCGCTGCGACATCCGCCACCGAACGACCAGAGTCCATCGCGCTCTTCTGCAACTGACGATAAGCCGCATCGTCGTCGAGCTTCATCTGCTGTTTTAGAATCTCTTTTGCCCGTTCTATCACCTTACGTTCCTGCAGAGCTGTGCGCGCACGCGTCAAATCGACCTGTAGTTGCTGGATCTGAGCGTTCTGCTCGCTAATTAGCTGATAGAGTGACCCTTGGGTTCGAAGAATCGCTGCATCAGTAGCGGATGTCTGTGACAACGGATCTACAGGTTTACTAGGGATCAACCCTTGCAGATGCTTCTCAATCTTCACTTTAGAGCGTTGCGCATCATCGATCTGTATCCGGCACTCGGCTTCAAGTAGCTGAATCGCCTCGGTCTCAAGCATGGCTAAATGATCTATGTACTCCGTTGCTTTGTCATACCAGACCTCAGCAATTGCGGGATCAATACTTTGTCCCTTGCACAGTTGTGCGCGCAGCCCGCGCAGTTGAGTCATCTCGCTGAAAAGGGAGCTAGCCTCTATCTGCTGCCATCTGTTAAGCAGCTCTTGGGCAGCACTTTGCTGAAAAATCGCAATCATCTGAGCCGTGTCAGATTGATTGCGAGACAAGCGCTGGCACAACCGCTCTACAAAATTACCGCGGGCAAATCCGATCGCTGTCCAGGCGCGTTCCTGACCCGCCAACTCCTTCACCTGAATTAGGTGGACCAGAGCGATCATTGCACGAGCGGTCTTTGGCTCCCTAGCACTCTCGGCTAGATCGAAGACCAGTGTCAGAATTTGTTGAACGAGGTGGTTGTACCCTAGGGTGGCATCGAGTGGCTGTAGCTTCATCGCCTGAATTTCAGTTCGGTGATGCGCCAGCGTAGAGAGTGATAACATCAGCTGCGCCAGCGATGCCAAAAGCTTGGGCTCCTTCGCTAGTCTGCCCGAGTTAGTTGAATTCGAAATTTGCGCGCAGAACCGCTTCAACTCCTTATCAGCCAGTTTCAACTGAGCCGCGCGCTCCACCTGCTTACGCGCGCCTTCACTTACCAACCAGATATTAGTCAGTCCACGCTCGCGCTGCAGTTGATGAATCAGGTTACAGGCGGCGCTAAGCCACTCCAGGTTAGCCTCAAGCTCTTTAAGACTGGCAATTGCCGCATCCTTTGCAGCTAGAAGATGCTGTTGCGCAGAGTTCAGATATCCGTTCATATCAGCCGTTTAAGTTCTACCGTCGAATAGCCGATCCACTGCAAACCACGTTCCAATATCAATGTTTTTATCAGTTTCGGCACGCCCTTTGCTAACTCTTTAGTAACAACCTATTTGGGTGGTCAGCTAGCAACGCTGAACACCGGGCAATGAAGCCCAGCACTCCCTCGCGGAGTGCTGGGCTTTTTTATTGGAGTTTCCCATGTCAGCACTCAGTCTGAATCGCTACGCACGCAGCCTGGACAATTCTCAGAAATCTGGAAGAAACACGCTTTTTAGCGGATTTAAACGGCTATTTAGCAACAGATCGGGACGGGTAGATCTGGTAGGCGCTGGCCCTGGCGATCCGGAGTTGCTCACGCGTAAAGCCTGGCGCTTAATGCTGGAAGCGGATGTTATCGTCTACGATGCTCTCGTCAGCCCGGCGATGTTAGCTGAACTTCCAGACTCAATTCGGCTGATATATGTCGGTAAGCGAGCGGGGCAACACTCATCCAGCCAGGCTGAAATTTGCACCCTTATAGTGCACCTGGCGAAGCAGGGTCATAAAGTAGTGCGCCTCAAAGGGGGTGACCCACTGGTTTTCGGCCGTCTGGGCGAGGAGTTAGATGCACTGTTGGCAGCTGATATCCCCTACTCTGTCGTGCCCGGCATCACCTCGGCATCAGGAACTGCTGCGAACCTGGGTTTCTCACTGACAGAGCGGGAGATTGCTCCGCGCCTTCGCTTGGTAACAGCCCAATTTAGCCGCGAGCGAACCCACGACTGGCAGGAGCTAGCTCAATCTGGCGAGACACTTGTCTTCTATATGGGGCTCTCAAAGGTGGCGGAGATTAGCGCAGGTCTGCTGGGTGCTGGCCTGCCAGGCGATCATCCAGTTTTGCTGGTAGAGAACGGGACACTGCCGGAGCAACGCACGGTAAAGACCTCTCTCGCCCAAATGGCCCAGGCCGTGAATCAGCACCAGCTAAAGGCACCTACTCTGATCTACATAGGCGAGGTGGTAAACCAACGCCCTCTGCTTACAGGTAATACTTTGGCAGTTGCTCGGTAGACTGAGCTTCTACAAGAATAGTACGTAGGAGCGCACTGACGTGCGCTATTATTGCTCTCGAGCTCCAATCACGCAGCAAGCTGCACTCCTACATGAGATTCTGCATCAATGCGGTAATCTCAGT
This sequence comes from Marinobacterium sp., assembly GCA_035458585.1. GTDB lineage: Bacteria > Pseudomonadota > Gammaproteobacteria > Pseudomonadales > Balneatricaceae > Marinobacterium_E. The sequence goes on from DATHZN010000067.1 coordinate 5,736, forward strand.
GAACCAGTAACCATTTCGATGCTGCTGAGATTAACTCATCCAGCGATGGTTGGGCTTTTTTCGTGCCACATATTGCGCCGATACTACCAAATCAATGCCTCAGCCCGATCTGCATCGGCGCATTGCAACACCGCGTCAACCACAGCGGGCCCGCGTGATGTATCGCCGTACATAACAGCGCCAACTAAACGATCACCGGCAAACCAGAATCGTCGGTACTGACCAAGCTCAGCGTCTAGGTAAAAAGCGGTCTCTTCAGACCGGCCAATCTCCCCGCAGGAGAAGAGCTCAACACCGCTCACCTTCAACTGCGTGGCAAAGGCTTCATCCATATACTCATCGCTGGCTCCACTGAGCGTTGCCGCAAGAACTGCCGCCTGGCGCCAGATAGGTGCAACCAATCCGTAGGTATTGCCATTGAACTCAATACACTCACCTAGCGCGAAGATACGCGCATCAGATGTGCGCATCTGCGCATCTACACAGATTCCTCTGTTGTACTTTAAGCCACCGCTTTGCGCTAGTTGGGCATTGGGCAAAATACCGGTGGCGAAGACGAGCAGGTCAGCACTGAGCCTCTCGCCATTAGAGAGAGTCACAGACTCAAGCTGATTAAATTTGGTCTGAATCGACTGCAGTTGCTCCTGCGTGCGAATAGCCAACCCGCGAAACTCCATCTCAGAACGCAACAACGCAGCAGCTTGCGGATCCAGCTGGCGATTTAGCAGATAGCCACTGCGATGTACCAAAGTGACACTCATTCCAAGTTTGCGCAGCCCCTCAGCTGCTTCTAAACCAAGGAACCCACCACCTACAACGACGGCACTACCTCCGCGGGCAGCAACTTGCTGCATCCGTTCAACATCACTCCAGGAGCGAAAGGCCAGAACCCCGCGTGCGTGTACACCCTCGATATCCGGAATAATGGGGCGCGCACCAGTGGCAATCACCAGTTTCTCGTAGCCAAAACTCTCTCCCGACTCTGTTGTGACAGTTTGCAACTGGGCATTAATCGCCACCACACGGGCATCGGTGATTTGATCAACAGAGTTTTGTGCTTCAGCTGGGTAATGCAATTGGAGCTGAGCGGGGTCGATCTGTGCCGCCAGCAGTGGGGAGAGCAGAATGCGGTTATAGGCTGTGCGTGACTCCTCACCGATAACCGCCACAGACTCTGGCAACGCCTGCAGTGCACATAGGTCGGTTATCAAGCGGTGCGCCGCTGGGCCGTTACCGATTATCAGAAGCTCATACCGCTGGGTCATTTTCAGGCACTCTTTGCTGTCGCTTCAGGCTGGCTCTTTTTTGCTGTCTGATGCTCTTTAATGTCCTCAACCTTGCGCTGCTTCTCGTAGAGGAATGAGAGCACTTCGTGACGATAGTGGTTGTACTGAGGGTCATCCGCCAACTGGATGCGGTTGCGCGGACGCTCCAGTTCAACCTGCAGAATTTCTCCCACCGTTGCAGCCGGGCCATTAGTCATCATGACAATGCGGTCAGATAGCAACACCGCTTCATCCACGTCATGGGTGATCATAATTACCGTATTGTTGAGGTCTTTCTGTATTTCCATCAGGGAGTCTTGCAAATGTGCTCGTGTAAGCGCATCCAACGCCCCGAACGGCTCATCCATCAGCAATACACTCGGCTCCATCGCCAACGCCCGAGCAATACCCACACGCTGCTTCATACCACCGGAGATCTCAGCCGGGCGTTTGTTCATCGCATGGCTCATGTGCACCAGATTAAGATTATGCTCAATCCACTCACGCATCTCAGCCTTGGACTTCTTCCCTTTAAAGACCTGTTTCACTGCCAACTCTACATTCTCGTAGGCAGTGAGCCAGGGCAGCAAACTGTGATTCTGGAACACCACTGCACGCTCTGGGCCAGGTTCGTTCACCTCTTTGCCATCGAGTACAACACCGCCAGTTGTAGCGCGATGCAGACCCGCAACGATATTAAGTACAGTCGATTTACCACAGCCCGAGTGACCAATTAGGGATATAAATTCACCTTTCTTGATCTTCAGATTGACGTCATCCAGAGCTTTAAAGCTCCCCTTTGGCGTTGGAAACTCGATGGATACGCCAGTCAGTTCTAAGTGTGTTTTGTCCATTATCCTTACCTCTTAGCGAAACACTGCTGTTTTGTCCCAAGAGACAAAGCGCTGAACCATCAGCATAATGCGATCGAGTGCGAAACCGATTAGACCAATCACTAGCACCGCAACCATAATGCGGCCCAATGAGTTGGAACTACCATTCTGGAACTCATCCCAGACAAACTTACCCAACCCGGGGTTCTGCGCCAACATTTCTGCCGCAATCAGTACCATCCAGGCGATACCCAGTGATAGGCGCAGTCCAGTAAAGATCATCGGCACAGAAGATGGCAGCACGATCTTAACCACGTGAGTCATCCAGCTGAGGCGCAGCACTTTAGAGACGTTCTGTAGATCCGGGCTAATTGTCGACACACCGACTGAAGTATTCAGCAAGGTCGGCCAAAGACAGCATAGAGCTACAGTGAACAGTGAGGTGATAAACGACTTAGCGAACATCGGGTCATCGCTAACATACACCGCGCTCACCACCATAGTGACCAACGGCAACCATGCCAGCGGCGATACCGGCTTAAAGATCTGAATAACCGGATTAAGTGCAGCATTAAGACTGGCACTTAGACCTATACAGATACCCAAAGGAATAGCGATCAGTGACGCTATTACAAAACCGGCCAGCACGGTAATCAGACTCGTACCGATCTGATCGAAGAAAGTCGGCTTACCGATATACTCACGTACTTTGATCGGCGCGTTGGGATCCTTCTCCAAGCGTTTGGCATTGCGCTCCTCCTGGCGTTGATAAAACTCCTCTGCGCGCTGCTGCTCCTCAAGATGCTCAGCCACGAGTGCCTGAGTCTGCTCCCAAACCTCAACAGGGCCAGGAAAGGTACCCAAAGAGGTCTCGACTTTGCTTGCACCCGCCTGCCAGAACATCAGAAACAATGCGAGACCTAGAATGGGCAGCCCCAGGGTTCTAGCAACAAAGGAGATGACTCCCGCCAAGCCATCGCCCTGAGCGATTCCCGCCGGCAACATCTGTACTAATTTTCCACTACTCATCATAAACTCCTGGCCCCGCACTAGGCGGGGCGGATAAATATTAAAGTTTGGTGTCCCCTTTCAGACCAATATTGAGGCTGTCGATGTAGGCATTTGGTGCTTTACCATCAAAGGTAATGCCGTCGATAAATGCACTCTGAGGCGCTTTAAATCCATCTTCCGTAGCGAAGTCCGGGAAGTCAGCCGCATCCATAACCCCTTCATCAATCAGCGACTGAGCGGCTACGGCGTAAATATCAGGACGGTAAACCTTCTTCGCCATATCCATGTACCAGCTATCGGGCTTGTGCTCTGAAATTTGCCCCCAGCGGCGCATCTGCGTCAGGTACCAGATAGCGTCTGAGTAGTATGGGTAGGTCGCGTTGTAGCGGAAGAATACGTTGAAGTCCGGAATCTCGCGTTTGTCACCCTTCTCGTACTCGAAGGTACCCGTCATAGAGTTAGCAATAACGTCGTAATCAGCGCCGACATAGTAGGGTTTAGAGAGCATCTCTACGGCCTCAGGGCGGTTAGCGTTGTCGTTCTCATCCAACCAATGCGCTGCTCTGATCATTGCGCGCACTACGCGCAGGTGAGTGTTGGGGTACTCTTCAGCCCAGGCCTTAGAGACTCCGAATACTTTTTCTGGGTTGTTCTGCCAGATCTCGTAGTCGGTAATAACCGGCACACCGATACCTTTGAATACCGCCTGCTGATTCCAGGGCTCGCCGACACAGTAGCCGTAAATAGTGCCGGCTTCGAGTGTCGATGGCATCTGCGGTGGAGGGGTTACAGAGAGCAGCGCTTGCGCATCAATCTGCCCTGAGGTATCACCTTTATCCGGCGCGTAGAAGCCCGGGTGAATACCACCGGACGCAAGCCAGTAGCGCAGCTCGTAGTTATGCGTAGAGACCGGGAAGACCATACCCATATTGAATGGTTTACCCGCAGCACGGTACTTATCAATGACCGGTTTGAGGGCATCTGCCTTGATTGGGTGTACAGCTTTACCCTCAGCATCAAACTCCACATAGGGCTTCATCTCCTCCCAAATTTCATTCGATACGGTGATGGCATTACCGTTCAGATCCATGCTGAAAGCAGTGATAATATCAGCCTGAGTACCGAAACCGATGGTGGCACCCAAAGGTTGACCAGCCAGCATGTGAGCGCCGTCGAGCTGACCATCAATCACGCGGTCCAGCAGTACTTTCCAGTTAGCTTGCGCTTCCAGCTGAACAAAGAGGCCTTCGTCCTCAAAGAATCCTTTCTCGTAGGCTACAGCCAGTGGTGCCATATCTGTCAGCTTGATAAAGCCAAACTTAAGATCCTCTTTCTCTGGGTAGCCAATCTCAGCCAAGCTCACAGCCGAGTAGCTCAGTGTCATAGCAGTCGTAACAACTGCAACAGCCTTTGAGAGTGATTTAAATTTCATAGTTGCCTCCAATAAAACGAAAAAAGCGCTGCCAGCTGCAACTCAAGGGAGTTGGTTACTGATAGCGCCATTGCTAAATAAAGTCTATTTGTTGGATGTGAGGCAGCAGAAAGAGTGCCAACAAATTATTTTCTATATTTTTCATAAAGTTACAAACAAACCCCTGAAATAAACTGGTAGCACAGCATGTTGCACTGCAAAATTACGCACCAGAGTAGTGCAACAAGCACCAAAAGAAGACAAAACGAGTTCTGCTAGCTAGTTCAGAAAGGCTCTAGAGCCCAAGAAACATGGGCTTTCCCAAAGTTGGACTGATATCTGCATGAGTCGTGGAAACAGATTTTTCAAGCTATGGCAGCTCGTTTCTTGGTCGGTTTCAATGCACTGGCTGAGTGCGGGCTGTTGTTTTAAGGAGAGGCCATGAACTTGAGGTCTACCTGTGCATACTGCGGTGTCGGCTGCGGTATTGAGGTCAACGTAGATAAGGAAGGTGTTAGCCTAAGGGGCGATACTACTCACCCCGCTAACTACGGAAAGCTCTGTATTAAAGGAAGCACGCTTGCCGAAACGCTAGGGAATCAGAACCGACTCACCCACCCTATCATCAATGGTGTGCGTGGTAATTGGAGTGAGGCGCTTGATAGCATCGCCACCAAGATCAACCAGACTATCGAGCAGCATGGTCCCGACGCTGTAGCACTCTATCTCTCGGGACAGCTTCTGACCGAGGACTACTACGTCGCCAATAAACTGATGAAAGGTTTTATCGGCTCGGCCAATGTCGATACCAACTCACGACTCTGTATGGCTTCCACCGTAGTTGGCCATAAGCGTGCTTTTGGCGAAGATATCGTACCCGGCTGCTATGAAGACCTTGAGCTTGCCGATTTAATTATCTTTGTTGGGAGCAATGCCGCTTGGAATCACCCCGTGATCTATCAGCGGATCAGCGACGCAAAGCAACGCAATCCGAAGATGAAGGTGGTACTCGTAGATCCCAGACGCACAGCCACGGCCGATCTAGCCGACCTTCACTTGCAGATTAACCCGGGTAGTGATGCCCTGCTGTTCAACCAACTACTTAGAGCGATCGCAGAATCTGAAGCACTGAACCCTGAATATATCGGCGACTACACGCAGGGCTTCGGCGCCGCGCTGGCGGCCGCAAAACAAGATACCGCTGACGACACATCAACGCTGCACAGACTTGGAATTGATGCCACTGAGTTGGAGGCCTTTGTCGAGCTGTTCATCTCAACTGAGAAGAGCGTCACCCTCTTCTCGCAAGGCATAAACCAGTCGAGCAGCGGTAGCGATAAAGTGAACGCAATCATTAACTGCCACCTTGCAACAGGTCGAATTGGTCGCCCTGGCATGGGGCCCTTTTCCCTTACAGGGCAGCCCAATGCCATGGGCGGGCGCGAAGTGGGTGGCTTGGCAAACCAACTGGCGGCGCATGAGGACTTTGCCGACCCCGATGGTCTGGCACGCGTTGAAGAGTTCTGGAAAGCTCCGCGACTGGCGCGTAAAGAGGGCAAGAAAGCCGTTGATATGTTTGCCGCGCTTGAGTCTGGCGAGATTAAAGTGATTTGGATAATGGGTACCAACCCGGTAGTCAGTATGCCAGACGCCAATCGAGTTAAACTCGCTCTCGCCAAAGCTGAGATGGTCATCGTATCTGAAGCAATGTCCGCCACTGACACTCTGAGTTTCGCCGATATCGCCCTACCCGCTTCAACCTGGAGTGAAAAACAGGGGACGGTAACCAACTCTGACAGGTTAATGAGCCGTCAGCGTGGATTTATTCCGCCACCGGGCGAAGCCCAGCATGACTGGTGGGCAATCTGCGAAGTAGCGAAACGCCTGGGCTTCAGTGACGCCTTCAACTTCAACTCTCCGGTAGAGATTTTCCGTGAACATGCGCGGCTAAGCGGATTCAAAAACGGCGGTCGTCGCCTGTTTGATATCAGCGCTCTAGCAAACATCAGCGACGAGCAGTACGAACGCTTCCCTCCCATTCGCTGGCCGGTCACAGACAGCGCACCCGAAGGGACTGCCCGCCTGTTCGCCGCTGGTGGTTACACTACACCAGAAGGCCGGGCACGTTTTCTACCGATAACAGCTAAAGAGCCGCGACAGCAGCCTGATGATACTCAGTTCGTTCTCAATACTGGCCGTCTACGCGATCAATGGCACACCATGACCCGCACCGGCCGTGCGGCTCGCTTGTGGCAGCACCGCCAAGAGCCATTTGTCGAAATATCCCCAGCCGATGCGCAGAGGCTGGGGCTTGAGAACTCAATGCTGGTAAGGGTACAACATCGTAATCAGGGGGAAACTCTGGTGCGGGTAAGAGTTGAGCCGGGACAGCGCGATGGCGAGCTGTTTGCCCCGATGCACTGGACAGCTCAGTTCAGCTCTAATGCTCGAGTCAATCAGCTGATTGAGTCGGTCACCGATCCATTCTCTGGTCAGCCGGAACTCAAGCAAGGGCGAGTTACCCTTAAACCTATTGCAACCGATACCGAGTATGCCTATCTACTCACTGATCGACCTATCGAGCAGTCTGAGCTAACTCAGCTGACTTATTGGAGTCATTCGCTTGTCGCTCAGGGGCATCTTTACGCCCTCGCAGCGCCAACAGGGGAGGCCGACTGGCAGACTCTTTTCTATCGAGTAACCGAACAAGAACCGAACCTAATCGCAATAGGCCGCAATACTTCGGCCCTGCGCGCAGCCACAGTCCTAAATCAGCGACTAACAGGCTATCTCTACCTGAACAAAACACATCGACCACCCGAGCTCAGTTGGGTTAGCTCAAAGATTGGAACGACACTAACCACGCAAGAGCGCCAGCGACTCCTATCCTTAAAAGCGCCCTCGGGTGTGGATACCGGCAGAGTGATCTGCAGCTGCTTTCAGGTGCGAGATTCACAATTGAAGGAAGCTGTAACCGAAGGAGCAGAAACACTTACGGAGCTACAAAAGCAGCTCCGCTGCGGCACTAATTGCGGTTCCTGCATCCCCGAGCTAAAGGCATTTCTGCCAACTGATCTGGCGGTGGAGGCGGGATAAAAATCGAAATACAGCATCGATCCACCGAAGTCATTATAGATCTAAGTGTCGTCTGTTTAGTGGAGGTGCAAAGTAGCGTTTTGCTATCGCGCTATGCTTTGACTTAAGACAAGTTTATTCATGTAGTTTCAGCGAACCAAAGTTTCTTAGTCAATTCGTCGATAACGACCGCTTTAAGGATATATTAGAACTAGCTTGAGGGCTGAAATGGGTCGACAACAGACTCTCCTCCAACCAGGCACGTGATCCAGCCTGCCTTTAACCGAGACCCAAAAGTCTATTTCGTTAACGCTGCTTTCACCATCGAGCAAGCCTCGATCCAGGGCTCAAAAGCTCTGCGCTCTTGCAGCAGATCCAGCCCAAGTTTGGTATAGGTTCCATCCGTCGCGATACTGTCGCTAATTGCGTCAAAGCTCTGCTCAGGCTTGGCATTCGCAAGTGCTACAGCGCCAGTGACAGAAGCAAGCACAAGATCTCTCGCCTTTTGCGGGTCTAACCCTTGCTCGCGATACCAGAGCGATATGTGATCAAAGTATCTGAACATCCAGCCATTCATACAGGCCGCAACGGTTGCGAGTTCAAACTCTGCTTCCGAACTTAGCTTCACCAGCGTACCAAGTTGCCCAAGCAACTCAGCTGCCGCTTGCACCTCAGGATAGAGAGGTACCGCGCCCTGCCCCACCTCAGCACAGGCGAGCGGCATCGTTCTGACAATAACTTGGCTCGGCAGCAATTGCCGCAGTTGTTGAAGCCCAACGCCTGCAACGCAGGAGATAACAACCTGACCCGGTGAGAACTGAAGTAGCTCCAGTAGACTGATCAACTGACCTGGACGCACACTAAGAAGTACGAGCTCAGCACTATCCACTACCTCCTGATTGGAACCGGCCGCCTTGCATCCATAGGTTTGTACTAGCGCCTGCTGCTGTAACTGATTACGCGGTGATAAGAGAATCTCACGCTGATCACCAGCATTGCGCAAGCCGGCAACAACATAACTAGCAAGATGCCCCACGCCTAAAATCCCGAGTTTTGACGTCATTTTGTTACCTTCTGTGTGCACCAAAAAAAACGGCACTACCCCTAGGGTAGTGCCGCTCTTTCAACTCTGATAACTGATGTATGCCTGCCGCTTAATCGGCATCCAAATCACTGAGCAGTGTCTCTAACAACTCTTTAGCCGCTGGAAGAATCAACCCCTCCGAGGCAGCTTGAAACGCTGTCAAACTGATTCTGGCCTGACTAATCTCCTCAGCTGTCGCCTGAGCGAGCCACTCCCGAAGGTTCGAATGAACCGTTTCAGGATCAGCTGTGGTAGAGACTGTCATGCCCAGCTCTTTAAGCTGACCTATAAGATCGTCAATATCTACTAGATCGGCAAACATCATCGCTATCAAACTCCACTATTACTTGTACAGATGTGTCTCGGTGGCCAGACCTTTCAGCAAGCTTACACACATTAGCACCAGCACGACAGTGAACGGAAGACCCGTTGTGATCGCACCCGCCTGTAGAGCCGAGAGCGCTTCTGAACCACCGCCCACTAGCAGAGTTCCTGCGATCAGGCCGACGAGCGTGGCCCAGAACAGCCTCTGTGGCATTGGCGCATCAACTTTACCGCCCGCGGTAATGCTGTCGATGACCAGTGAACCAGAGTCAGCAGAGGTGATGAAGAAGCATAGGACCAATACGATACCCAGAACCGACATCACAGAGGTCAGCGGCATGTTCTCAAACATCTGGAACATAGCCTGAGCGACGTCTCCCAGCCCACCCGAGAGTGCACCTACGCCAGTAGAGACCTGTTCAATCGCTGAGCCGCCCATAACAGCCATCCAGACTACTGTAACCAAAGTAGGTGCCAGAAGAACCGCAGTAATAAACTCACGCACCGTACGGCCTTTCGACACACGAGCAATGAACATACCTACGAACGGTGACCAGCTTACCCACCAAGCCCAGTAGAAGACCGTCCAGTCGTGGTAGAACGTCTGATCCTCACGACCGATCCAGTTAGACAGAGGAATGATGTTTTCTGCGTAGCTGCCCATAATTGTGCCGATTGAGCTAAAGATAGCGCCGGTCGAGCCAACCACGATAACAATACCGATCAGTGCTGCAGCCATGATCATGTTGACATTGCTCAGCAGCTTAACGCCGCCATCCAGACCACGTGCTACTGAAATCAGTGCAATGGCTGTAACCAGAATAATCACGGCTATCTGGGTACTTAAACCGCCATCAATACCGAAGAGGTAGTTCAGACCGCCCGCAGCCTGTTGCGCGCCCAGCCCTAGCGAAGTCGCCAGACCAAAGATAGTGGCCAGTACCGCCAGGATATCGATTAGGTTACCGATCGGTCCCCAGCAACGCTCGCCCAAAAGTGGATAGAAAGCGGAGCGGATTGTCAGAGGCAGACCTTTGTTATAAGAGAAGAACGCCAGCGCGAGCGCTACAACACCGTAAATCGCCCAAGGGTGCAGGCCCCAATGGAACATCGTAGCGCCTAGCGCCAGTTCAGCCGCTTCTGGTGTTTTAGCTTCAACATTCAGTGGAGTACCCCACCAAGCTGTGTAGTAGGCCACAGGCTCAGCAACAGACCAGAACATCAGACCGATACCCATACCCGCGGCAAACAACATTGAGAACCATGAGAGTGTTGAAAATTCAGGCTTTGCATCAACACCGCCGAGGCGGATTTTACCGACCGGCAGGGCGATTAGCGCTAAACAGAAGAGTACAAAAAGGTTACAGCTAATAATGAAGAGCCAATCGAAGTTAGCAATAGACCAACCTCGCGCACCCACCAACAACTCTTTTGCATCCGCTGGGAACATTAATGCGCCCACGATGAAAGCGAGAATCAGTACGGCACTGGTGCCGAAAACGGGATTGTGTACATCCAGGCCTAGGATATTGACGTTATCCTGACCCGCTGTGTAATCGGTATCGTACTTCAGGGACCCAGTACGGGCTCCTGATTTAACGTTACTTCTGTTTACAGAAGAGTTCATTGGTAGCTCCTTCATACCCGGGATCTGCATAACACTCCCGGACTCATTATTTTCATGCGCCTGGTTTATGCGGAGTCAGTCCGATAAAACCGGCTAGCAGCCAACCAAACAGTGCACTGTGCACTTAGATCTGGTCTAGCCAAATCGATCATACAAATCATCGCATTAAGGATTGTCTCAAAAACGACAATTACCCTACTGATTAAGACAAACTGACGACGAGAGCATATTTAATTGCTGCAAACGAAAAAGCCGCCGTTACCGTGCAAGCACGGATATAAAAAAAGAGAGCACCAGCTCTCTTCTATCATTACGAAAGATCGCTTAGCGCAACACACCCTCTTCTACCAACAGGTTAAAGATAGCCTGTGCTTTTTCCGCAGCAGTTTCATTACGCATAACTGATCCGCCCTCACCCGTCGCCTTGGCGGTGGCCGCCCTGAAACGATCAGCCGCACTCTTAGCCTTAACGACCTTAAGCCGTTTTGGGCGTTTGCGCGCTGGACTCTCTGTCCAGTTTACGCGGACGGCATCTACAATCTCGATACCGCGGTTCTCCGCTTCCAACTGAGCTCGCATCGCTGGACCGTATGCACTCTGCCGGGCGGGCGTAGCTGCCGTATCAACAGATGCAATAAAAGGTAGGGCAACACGCAGTGCACGACGCTGCCCACGAGGCAGAGCCTGAAGCACTTCAGCCCGGCCTCCAGATATAGAACAAATTTCCGCCACGCGAGTCACCACCGGCAGTCCAAGCTTTTCGCCCAAAAGATAAGCCATCATACCTGAGGACTCTCCACTCTCAGACCGAACACCCGTCAGTACAATATCGGGTAGGTCGGCACTCAGATACTCACTCAGCGCAGGCACTACATCGGCTTCAACAGGCTGTTGAATCACTTTGACCGAATTGAGCCCCATGCCCGCGTAATCACGCAAAATAGCCTCCTGAGCGTCTCCTGCATGAACAACTTCCAAGCCTTGAGGGCTAAGCTCAAGACCCATCTCCACGGCTCTTGCGTCCTGATCGGCTCGCCGGGCACGCCCTGAACTAGGGTGTTTCCCAACTGAGACCAAAGCGGTAATACGCAGACCTGCAGCAACACTAGGCGGCATCAGTCACCTCCCGCTGGCGAAACTCCTGCACCAGTTTGATTAATTCACAGAGCACTTCATCACTATCGTCAATGACACTCAGCGCAGCTCGTTTAACCATGTCACAGCCGATATCGGTGTTAATCGCTACCACTTTGTCACACTGTGCAATTCCCTGCAGGTGTTGTACCGCACCTGAGATACCCACCGCTAGGTAGACGCGAGCAGTTACCCAAGTACCTGAGGCCCCTACCTGACGGAAACGCGGCATATGGCCATCATCTACAACGACACGGCTTCCCGCCTCAGTCGCACCAAGCACCGTAGCGGCATGATGGAAGTTATCCCAATCATGAACGCCGTTACCGGCCGACAGGATAAATTCGGCCTCACCCAGCGCAACGGAGTTTGGATCCACAGCCACCTGCCCCAGGTCTTCCAAGGTAGACTTCAAGACTTTTGGCTGCACAGCCTCGATCGCTAGCACTTCATGGCGCGTCTCATCAATAGGGTCAGCACACTCTTGTACCATCAGCAGAATACGCTCAGTCGGGCGACTGATATCGCTGGTACCGCCTGCACCGCGACAGAACGTCGTCTGCAGATCCACCTGCCATGCCTGAGTAATGATCCGCTCATCCAGGCGAGCAGCAAGGCGACAACCAATTTCAAAGCCGCCAGACACGCTATCGGGAAAGAGCCAGAAACGAGGCGAAAGCAGTTGTTCGACTTGTTCCAGAGCAGCAACGCATGCCTCTGGCGCATAACCCGCATAATTCTCACCGGTCAGATGCATCAGACGGTCAACACCCGCCCTATCAAAGCTCTCCTCTCGGCTTTCGCCGAAGATGATTGCCAGTACCGCACCGGCACCCCCGATCTCGCGGATCAATTGATGCGCCTGTCCCAGTACATCACGATCATGAGATGTCAGTCGGCCGCCCACAAAATCCGGAACAACAGCAATGTAGTAATCTGGCGTCTCAACACGATGTAGAGGCAACTCTGCTGTCTTCGTAGCCTTACGACGCGCACCGCTCCCTGCCTGAGTGTCCGCATTAAGGCGATCGATTCGCTTAATACCATTTGGGCCGATAAAGCCAACTGCATGAGGGTTGCGGCGAATCAGACCCGATGGCCCGCGTACTTCAGCTAAGCCCTGCTCAACCATTGCGGCGTGCTGAGGATGCAAACGGTTACGCGCTATCCACTCTGCACGCGGATCCCGGCGAATAATCTCGTCACTCATTATGCACCTCCTCTATCAGAGCGTCGGCTACCAGCTCGGCGATGTCCTTGACCTCAGCACGAGGCTCAACAACGCCTTCGAGCATCGCGGTACACTGCTGGCAAGCGACTGCGACCGTTTCTGCACCCACGTCGCGGATCTCTGCCATGCGCATATCGGCGATACGACGCTCGCCTGGCACATCGGTGATCGGCGCGCCCCCACCGCCTCCACAGCAACGTGAACGGAAACCTGAACGCTCCATCTCGGCCAATTGAATACCCAGACTCGCAATCAGCTCACGCGGAGAGTCGTATTCACCATTGTAGCGACCCAGATAACAGGGATCATGGTAGGTCACCGTGCCACCCTTGTAGGAGTCGAGATTGAGGCGGCCAGTTTTAACCAACTCATTGATGAACATCGTGTGGTGCATGATTTGATAATCGACCTGGCTCCCTGCTGGGTAGAGTTCCGGATACTCGTTTTTCAGGCAGTGAAACGCGTGCGGATCGGTTGTCACGATGGTCTTAAACTTATATTTCTGCAATACAGCGATGTTGCGTGCAGCCAACGACTGGAACGTAGCATCATCACCCAGACGACGGGCAACATCGCCGCAGTCACGCTCCTCATCACCGAGGACCGCAAAGTCGACATTGGCTGCTCTTAACACTTTGACAAAGGCACGCAGGATGCGCTGGCTGCGCATATCAAAAGCGCCATCCGATACCCAGAAGAGCACCTGAGCCTCTTTTACATCAGACATCAGGCGCAGGTTCTGATCAGCTGCCCAGTTCATGCGACTGCCTGGGTTAAACCCACTAGGGTTATCGGTCGCTATCAGGTTTTCCAAGACCTCAGCTCCCTTATTGGGTGTCTGGCCTTTCTCTAGCGTGAGGAAGCGGCGCATATCGACAATGGCATCAACATGCTCAATCATCATGGGACACTCTTCAACACAGGCGCGGCAGGTCGTACATGACCATAGCGTATCGGGACTAACCAGGCCACCGGTGATTGACTGATCCGGGCCACCCTTCGCCTTACCTACATCGATTCCAGGGTACGGCGAGCCAGCGAAATTAGCATCCGAACCGCCAGCTAGGCCGACAACCATATCTTGAATTAGTTTTTTAGGATTGAGCGGTTGCCCAGCGGCAAATGCCGGACACATCGCCTCACATTTACCACACTGCACACACGCATCAAAACCGAGCAGTTGGTTCCACTTAAAGTCGGTCGGTTTATCTACACCAAGCTTTTCAGCCCTTAAGTCAACCGCCTTAAGACCCGTTGAGCGGCCGCCACCAAAACGTTCGGGACGGCGATGAAAGGCAAGGTGCAGAGCACCCGCAAAGGCGTGCTTCATTGGCCCACCCCAGGCCATACCAAAGAGCAGCTCGCCGAACCCCCAGACAATACCGGCGATCAGAACCAGCGCCAGCAACCAGCCACCAAAATCCTCAGGCAGAATACCCGCAGCAGGTAGCGTCAGGATAAAGAAAGTGGCCGAAAACATCAGCAGGCTCTTCGGCAGACGCATCCATGGCCCTTTTGACAGCCTTGAGGGTGGATTACGGCGGCGTTTCCAGACGAAGAGAGCACCTGTAAACATCAGCGCGGTAGCAGCTAAGAGCGCGTAACTTAAAAGACGACTTTCAAGCCCAAAGAGATAGACAGCGAGGATCAAAACCATCGATAACACGAAGCCACCGGCAGTCGCCACGTGGGTTTTGGAGATATATTTATCGCGCTCAACCACATGGTGCAGATCCACCAGATAACGACGCGGCATCGCGATCAAACCGCCGAGCAGATCAACCTTCTCTGGCTGACCGGCGCGCCATAGGCTGATGCGTTTGAGCATGCCTGCAGCCGCTAGCACCAGAGCGATCACTAGCAGAGCGGGAATTAACGAATCGAGGATCATCAGACGACCTCTTGAATCAGACTAGGGTTGGACGGGGTCTGCGCAGCGTGCCAAAACGACGTAGCGCAGACCCACCACAGATCAGAGATCTTTACACAGACGCAAAGCATCATAGATCGCTGCATGAGTGTTTCGTTGGGAGACACAATCTCCCAGACGCCACAGAATCATGCCCTCACCCTCTTCGCTTAGCACTGGTTGAGGCTGAATTGCAAAGAGGGTCTCATTATCGATCTGCCCCTTGTTACGCGACTCAGCTTTCAGAGCATAATAGAGCTCTTCATTCGGACGTGTACCGTTCTCAACCACGATCTGGTCGACCACACGCTCCTCTTGCTGGCCTGTGTACTCGTTTTCCAAAACGGCAACTAGTTTGTCACCCTCGCGGTAAACCTTCTCCAGTAGCAGATCGGAGGTCATGATGACCTCTTTTTGATACAGACTGCGGTAATAAGTGGGGAAAGTTGTTCCACCGATACCCACCCCTGGCTTGATATCGTCGGTCACTAGCTCGACTATAGACCCTTTGGCGCTGAGATAATCGGCGGCAGACATACCGGAGAACTCGCAGATCGTATCGTAGATCAGGACGTTTTTACCGGGCTCAATTACGCCATTAAGAATATCCCAACTTGATACAACCAGACCCTCTGCAGCACCCCAGTGAGGATTCTGCTCAAGGAATGGGCGACCGCCAGTTGCCAAAATACAGACATCAGGATTCAAGCCACGAATCATATCCGCGTCAGCGCTGGTATTCAGGCGCACATCCACACCCAGACGATCAATCTCCATCGCCAACCAGCGAGTAATACCGGCCATCTGATCCCGCTGCGGTGCTTTGGCTGCAATGGTAATCTGGCCACCCAACTCAGCTGCTCGCTCCAGTAGAGTCACCTTATGACCACGTTCAGCGGCAACGCGAGCAGCCTCAAGCCCACCGGGACCACCACCCACAACAACGACGTTGCGCACAGGACCTGTCGTCTTTTCGATAATATGCGGCAAACCCATATACTCTCGGGAAGTTGCCGCGTTCTGAATACAGAGCACATCCAGACCCATGTACTGGCGGTCGATACAGTAGTTAGCACCAACACACTGGCGGATCTGATCAATCTCATTGTTTTTGATTTTAGCGATGATGTGCGGATCTGCGATGTGCGCACGTGTCATACCCACAAAATCAACATAACCGCCTTCCAGGATACGCTGAGCCTGGTTTGGATCTTTAATGTTCTGAGCATGAATAACCGGAACGGAGACCACCTCTTTGATACCTGCAGCCAGATGCAAGAATGGCTCTGGTGGGTAACTCATGTTCGGAATTACGTTCGCCAGAGTATTGTGAGTATCACAACCTGAACCAACAACACCGAAATAGTCAATCAGACCTGTCGCGTCGTAGTACGCCGCAATCTGTTTCATATCTTCGTGATTCAGACCGTCTGGGTGAAACTCGTCACCGGTAATACGCATACCTACAACAAAATCAGGACCTACAGCTTCACGAACAGCTTTGGCCACTTCCAGTCCAAACTTCATGCGACCTTCAAAAGTACCACCCCACTCGTCAGTGCGCTTGTTCACACGTGGCGACCAAAACTGGTCGATCATGTGCTGGTGGACAGCAGATAGCTCTACACCATCGAGGCCACCCTCTTTTGCACGCACGGCTGCCTTTGCAAAGTCACCAATTACGCGCCAGATCTCCTCCTCTTCGATCGTCTTGCAGGTTGCACGGTGAACCGGCTCACGAATACCGGAAGGCGACATAAGGTTTGGCCAGTTTTCACCGTCCCAGCGTGAACGACGACCCATGTGGGTAATCTGAATCATGATCTTACCGCCATGCTTGTGAACGGCATCTGCAAGATTCTGAAAGTGCGGAATGATACGGTCAGTCGACAGGTTTACTGAACTCCACCAGCTCTGAGGGCTATCAATCGCGACAACACT
Organism: Marinobacterium sp.; assembly: GCA_035458585.1. Lineage (GTDB taxonomy): Bacteria > Pseudomonadota > Gammaproteobacteria > Pseudomonadales > Balneatricaceae > Marinobacterium_E. The sequence goes on from DATHZN010000067.1 coordinate 22,581, forward strand.
GGAGCCACCACAGATACACAGACCACAGCCGCCTTTAGACTTCTCTTCGTAGTACTTTACATAGCGATCGGTGGTCATGCCGCCATCAGTTGCATACACCTCCGCATGAGCGGTGCTCACAATGCGGTTGCGGATTGTTAGCTTATTAATTTTCAAGGGCTGGAACAGTGCATCGTACTGCGACATGGTTCACTCCAACTGTTTCTACTCTGTACGCCGCACTTGCAGCGCGTATCTTGTTCTTTTGCTGAGTCGCGGGGTGGCTCGTCAGGATTAAAGCGGTCTTACCTCGAAAATACCGAAGTCACACCCCTCTTGGGCTGCACTCTGAGTCTGTACCGCTTGAGTGCGTACTGTATACCCGAGACTTTCGGCGATCTGATCCATAGCGCCGGCAAACCAACCGGTGAACATGTAATCAACCTTGCGATTCACCTTGCCGTACTGGTAAACAAATGCCGAATTTTCCAAGCGCACCCTCGCTGTACCTTTTTCAAGATCCAGCGCTTCGGTGATGAAGAAGCCCCAGCCACGCTGCGAAAGACGCTTCATATAGTGCTCAAACACATCCACGCCGGAAATCCCGTGGGCTTCAGCCTCTTTCTCACACCAGTAGTAAGCAGACTTGTAACCCGCTTTGTAGAGTATCTCAGCATAACGTTCTGCACCGATCTCCTCCTCAATACCCATATGGTTGTTGACGAAAAAGTGACGCGGTACATACAACATAGGCAACGCATCGGTCGTCCATACACCGGTTTCGTCATCAACTTGAATTGGCATTTCAGGTGCGTGATAGCTCATTGTGGTACTCTCAAAAATATCCGAAGATTTTAGATGTGGCTCTAGTATATGGAGCGACTCAGTTGCTAATTTCACTGGATGCGACATTTATTGGCGTGAAAACGCGTCCAGAAACGACCAACTGTTCACAGCCTACGCAGGCCAGCAAGTGAGCCGCCTCACCCAATAAAAAGGCGCGCATAGCAATGCGCGCCTCCGTCGAATTTCAGTAAAAGAGGGCAGATTATTCGCCCCAAACATCTTCCAGCAAACGAACCCAGTTCTCGCCCATAATTTTACGGACCTGGGTCTCAGTGAAGCCGTCTTTAAGCAGGGCCTCTGTTAGGTTGGGGAACTCGCCCAGGGTACGTATACCCTCAGGGTTGATGATCTTGCCGAAATTAGTTAACCGACGCGCGTAACCCTTATCGTGAGTCAGGTATTCAAAAAACGCCTGATCCTGCCCCTGAGTAAAATCAGTGCCTATACCGATTGAGTCCTCGCCCACGATGTTAAAGACATAACGAATAGCCTCTACATAGTCTTCAATCGTTGAGTTAATGCCGTTCTTGAGGAATGGCGCAAACATGGTAACGCCCACAAAACCACCATGATCTGCAATAAATCTGAGCTCTTCATCGGACTTGTTTCGCGGATGATCTTTCAGACCACTCGGCAGACAGTGTGAGTATGCGACCGGCTTTTTCGATTCAAGAATCGCCTCTTCTGACGTCTTGGAGCCCACGTGCGATAGATCTACCAGAACACCGACACGGTTCATCTCCCACATGATTTCGCGACCGAAATCGGAGAGACCGCCATCGCGCTCGTAGCAGCCTGTACCAACAAGGTTCTGCGTGTTGTAACAGAGCTGAGTGATGCCAACACCTAACTCTTTGAATATCTGCACATAGTTAAGCTGATCTTCGTAAGCGTAAGCGTTCTGAAAGCTCATCAATACGCCGACTTTATCCTCAGCCTTCGCTTTGCGTATATCGGCTGCGGTGCGAATCTTGGTCATCCAGTCTGAGTTTTCATCGATGATGCGGTTGACTGCAGCGATATTGTTGACGGTGCCTTTAAAATCGTCCCAAAAGGCCATAGTGCAACTAGCAGTGGTGACACCACCTCGGCGCATATCTTCGAACAGTTCCAAATTCATCTTGCCGCAAACGAGACCATCAATGATGATCGAATCTTTGTGCAGTTCTGCCGCGTTCATTTTCCACCCATTGGTTGACGTTACTTCGATAAGTCGATGTTAGAGTTAACTCAGGATAAAAATTGTTCTGAAAACGTCATACTTATGGCCGAGAGCGCGCCAGCACTCCGACAAAAAGTCCCAAAACAAGACGGAAGTTTGATGAGCACAGCCAAGGGCTAGCGCTACTGCAGGATAACTGTGCCGAAAGTTGGCTCAAATTTAGCGTCAGACAGTGCGCGAGTTGCATGACTGACCGAGCGCTTCGCACCCAAACTAATTGAGTTGCTCAAGAGCTCGCGGGCAGCGCTGTCGATGGGTGGCAGCGCTGCATGCTGTTCTGCAGCACTAAAACCCCGGCGCTCCTCACGCGGCGGAATACCGAGATGCTCTCGATAGCACTTGCTGAAATGAGGCGTAGAGACAAATCCGCAGGCCGCTGCGATATCAATGATCGACATTGACGTCTGCTTGAGTAACTGACGTGCACGGAATAGGCGCAAACGCATGTAGTATCTGGATGGGGTACAGTGTAGATACTTCTGGAATAGACGCTCGAGCTGTCGGCGCGACAATCCGACATAGGCGGCAAGCTCATCTAGCTCAATCGCCTCCTCTATATTTGCCTCCATCAGGGAGACAACCTCAACCAGCTTAGGCTGGGTCGTACCCAACATGTGGCGTAGCGGTATGCGCTGATGGTCACTCTCGCCGCGAACCCGATCGCAGATAAACATCTCGGAGATACTGGCGGTGAGTTGGTAACCGAAGTCGCGTTTGATCATATTGAGCATCATATCCAGCGGCACGGTTCCACCGCTGCTGGTGATACGATCGCGATCTATGACGAACAGATGGTTAGTGCAACGCACACGCGGGTAGGCCTCTTGCATCGACGCTATACACTCCCAGTGGGTGCTGCAGTCGTAGTCGTTTAGCAGCCCAGCCTCTGCCAGCAAGTAGGCGCCGGTGCACAAACCGCCCAGATGCACCTGCTTACGCGCTAGCGTCTTAAGCCAACTCACCTGCTTGCGGGTATAGCTGCGCGTGATATTGACGCCGCCTACGACAAACACCAGGTCGAACTCTGTCGAATCCTGTATGCCGAGGTCAGGGGTGATTCGAATACCGTCGCTTGCGATGACCTGATCACCGCTTTCACTGATCGTAGACCAACTGTAAAGCTCGCGACCTGAAAGCTGGTTCGCCATACGTAGCGGCTCAACGGCCGAGGCGAGAGCGATCATGGTGAAATTATCGACGAGCAGAAAGCCAATATTGCGCGTTCTCTCTTTTGCTGAGGGCGCTTTTCCAAACTGAATATTAAAATCTGTCATATTCACGAGCTCGAGCGGTAAGTAATAGCTGGATTGACCTGCAACATGCTTACCTAATTTGTTGTTATTTTCAGGCTTCACACAATTTGTCGCAAACCCGCAAAATTACGGCGCTTTTGACCAGTTAAAAACCTAATCGCAACCTCTAATTGCGCTATCGCGGAATATACTTCAAATTATCAGATAACTCCGCACACTTTTTATTCAAATCGGATGTTCCTGAGAAACTTTCAAGAACTAAAGGTGATCCGAAAGAACACTCAAAGACTCTGAGCATGTCGTAACCAGTCATCCAGAGAGCGTTTTCAGAACGTTTGGATAGTGCGACAAGAGCGTAAAGTGGCCAACTGCGTCATACAACTCAACGACGTCGATTCGATACAATAACAATAGGAGTCACTCTATGTGCAGTAACCACACAAACCGCGGTGTTGTGTATAAGGGACCAGGTGAAGTAGCGGTTGAAAACATCCCCTACCCTGAGCTGGCAATAGGCAACCGTAAGTGCGATCACGGCGTTATTCTCAAGGTGGTCACGACTAATATTTGTGGTTCCGACCAGCATATGGTGCGGGGCCGAACAACCGCACCCTCTGGATTGGTACTAGGCCATGAAATCACCGGCATCGTTGTAGAGACGGGTCGAGATGTCGAGTTCATCAAACAGGGTGACCTGGTATCTGTACCGTTTAACATCGCATGTGGCCGCTGCCGCAATTGTAAAGAGGGTCGCACCGGTATCTGCCTAAATGTGAACCCTGCACGTCCGGGTGCTGCCTACGGCTATGTCGATATGGGCGGTTGGGTCGGCGGTCAGACAGAGTATGTCATGGTGCCTTATGCTGACTTTAACCTGCTGAAATTCCCTGACTCAGACCAGGCCATGGAGAAGATTAAAGACCTCACACTCCTCTCAGACATCTTTCCAACAGGCTTCCACGGGTGTGTGACCGCAGGTGTTGGTCCGGGCGCGACCGTTTATATCGCAGGTGCTGGCCCAGTCGGTCTGGCAGCGGCTGCATCAGCACAGCTCCTGGGAGCTGCCTGTGTCATCGTTGGTGATATGAATGCTGAGCGACTAGCCCAGGCTAAGAGCTTCGGCTGCGAAGTGCTCGACCTGACTCAGGACGGGGATATGGGCGATAAGCTTGAAGCGATTCTGGGTGAGCGCGAGGTTGACTGTTTCGTTGACTGTGTTGGATTCGAAGCACATGCATGTGGCTGTAACCATGCGCAGGAGGCACCCGCCACCGTACTGAACTCGGCGATGGAGATGACTCGTGCAGGGGGGCAGATTGGTATCCCAGGCCTATACGTAACAGAAGATCCGGGCGCAGTTGATGATGCAGCCAAGCAGGGAGCACTGAGCATGCGTTTCGGTCTAGGTTGGGCGAAGTCTCACTCGTTCCACACCGGCCAGTGCCCAGTGATGAAGTACCATCGCCCACTGATGCAGGCGATCCTGTTTGATAAGATCAAGATCGCAGATGCTGTCAATGTACAGGTTATCTCCTTGGACCAGGCGCCAGATGGTTACTCTGACTTCGATGGCGGTGCGGCGAAGAAATACGTTATCGATCCACACGGTACGGTTGCGGCCTAACACCCAACCAACTGAGGCCCTGTCACTGCCTGCCAGGGTCCTCTTTTTTCTGACCGATCAACCGAGATTGAATAGACACCCTCCTTCCAATGGCGCGCGCCGGAAAATACGGTAAAATTGAAATCACCAGCACCATCCCGTTGTCTGCACTAGTTGGAGTAGTTAATGGTACAGCGCTCACGCACCCAAGCTCAGACGTCCTCAGCAGTAGCGCCCGTCGCCTCAAAACCCATACGTGTTGGTTTTGTTCTCCAACCACACTTCTCTATGGTCGCCTTTACCGGCGCTCTCGATGCATTGGTCACTGCTAACCTTGTAACCTCTACCCCCATTTTTGAATACAGCACCTTCGGTATAGACTCCCGCGTTGTCATAAGCGACCTGGGTATCAATATCTCTACAGATGGCGTCATTGAGAGCTTACAGATTCAACACCGCGGTGATCTTGATGGATTAATTGTCTGTGGGGGCTATCGCTGCTCATTAGCACCAAACCCTAAACTGAATACTTGCCTGCGCGCATCCGACAAATTGGGCATGACGCTCGGCGGTCTGTGGAACGGATCTGTGGCGCTTGCACACGCAGGTCTGCTAGATGGCAAGGAGTGTGCAGTCCACCCTGATAACCACGCGTTCATGAAAGAGACCTTCCCCAATGTCAGCGTATCGCGAAACACGCTGGTCATCTCACCTCAACGGGCAACCTGTTCCGGGCCAACGAGCGCACTGGAGATGATGTTGAAGCTGCTTAACCATCTGAAAGGTGCAGAATTGGTCCGCGCTGTGCGCGAAGTTCTGAGCTGCGACCAAGGAGCAGAGAGCCGTGATGCAATTCCACTCCAGATGGGCGACGACCCAACGCTTCCAGAGAGTCTGCGAGGCATTATGGAGCTGATGCGTAAAAATATCGATGAACCACTGACATTGGTGGAGCTGGCACAGCTTAGCGAGGTCTCGAGAAGGCAGATGGAGCGACTATTTCACTCTCATCTGGATAGTAGTCCGTCGCGTTACTACCTTGAGTTACGCTTATCACACGCGCGCCGCCTGCTGACGCAAACGAATGAATCGATCACCAACGTGGCTTTAGCGAGCGGTTTTGTCAGCACCAGCCATTTTAGTAACTGTTACAAGGATGCTTTTGGTATTTCGCCCAGTGCCACCCGGGCGAAAGTGGCCAGCAAACAGGTTCAGACTGAAGAGTGATCAACACTCCACGGCATTAACGGCCAACCCCCCGCGAGAGGTCTCTTTGTACTTATCCATCATATCCTTGCCGGTATCGCGCATGGTACGAATGACTTTGTCCAGTGATATAAAATGGCTACCATCACCGCGCAGCGCCATCTGAGTAGCGTTGATCGCTTTCATGGCTGCAATCGCGTTACGTTCAATACATGGCACTTGCACTAGGCCTCCAACGGGGTCACAGGTCAAGCCCAGATTGTGCTCAAGTCCGATCTCAGCAGCATTCTCAACTTTTTCAGGCGTACCGCCCAATACTTCGCAAAGACCTGCTGCAGCCATCGCGCAGGCAGAACCGACTTCACCCTGACAGCCCACCTCAGCACCGGAAATTGATGCATTTTTCTTACAGAGCGCACCTATCGCTGCGGCCGCCAACAAGAAGTCGACCACACTGTCTTCAGAAGGGTTATTGGTAAACTCCATGTAGTACATTAATACCGCAGGAATAATTCCCGCCGCCCCGTTTGTCGGTGCTGTCACCATGCGACCGCCACCTGCATTCTCCTCATTGACCGCTAGGGCATAAAGATTGACCCAATCCATTGCACTCAGAGTTGAACTGATAACGTTTGGACGTGTCGCCCGTATCAACGACTTGTGGAGACTCATAGCACGACGCCTGACGTGCAACCCACCCGGCAAAACACCCTCTCGGTGCAGACCGTTACAGATGCTGTCTTTCATTGCCGCCCAGATATCGATAAGTCCCTGACGAACCTCATCTTCTGTACGCCAGACTTTCTCGTTCTCCATCATGAGCTCGCTGACCCGCATATTGTTCTCTTTACAGAGTCTCAGCAACTCGACTGCGTTATTGAATTCATATGGAAGTTTTACCTGAGGGACGAGGTGGGCATCTGCGGTCGCCTCGCTCTCGTCGATAACAAAACCACCACCGATTGAGTAGTAAGTGTTCTGGTAGAGCCCTGCACCGTCCTCTCCAAACGCGCTTAGGCGCATGGCATTGGGGTGGTAAGCAAGGTTTTCACTCAGCAGTCGCATATCGCGATTCCAGATAAACTCAATACCCGTCGTACCAGCCAATACCAGAGTTTTTGTCTCCTTAACCTGCTCAACACTGGGGAGAATAGAGTCTGGATCGACAGTATCAGGGCGGCTACCCATCAACCCCAGAATGATGGAGTTGTCAGTACCGTGGCCAATGCCCGTCGCGCTAAGCGAACCGTAAAGATCAATCTGAATGCGCTGAACTCTACCGTGCAGCTCCATTTCCTGAAGTTGCGCGGCAAAGTTGGAAGCCGCAATCATCGGGCCGACAGTATGCGAACTGGATGGACCGATACCGATTTTAAAGAGATCAAAGACACTGATGGACATATCCACTCCGCTATAGGACGACCGAGTATAAAGATACTTCAAGCTGTGATTATCCGCCTAATCCACGAGTCTATATGTCAGAAAACGACTTCAATTTTCCCATTAACGGTTGAGCGGGCAAAGGGGTATAGGGAGGCTTAGGGTGATAGGTTCACGGTTAATCAAACGATCCGTACCAAGGCACAGCCACTCAGTGGAAGCCGAAGCTGTTAGTGGACGAGAGTCTTGGAGAACAGGTTCATTACAACGACACCCGCGACGATCAAACCCATCCCAAGCAAGGCGGCTAGGTCCAATGTTTGACCATAAACAAACCAGGCTACCAGCGCTATCAAGACCATCCCTAAGCCAGACCAGATTGCGTAGGCTACCCCTAAAGGAATCGTTTTGAGCGTCAGTGACAAAAAGTAGAAGGCGACAGCATACCCCAGCACGACCAGCAGAGCCGGCAGGGGCTTCGTGAATCCATCACTGGCTTTCAGGGCTGTCGTACCAATCACCTCGGCTACAATGGCAGCCGCCAGGAAAAGCCAGTTTTTCATCCTCTCACCTCTTGGCTAACACCTCTAAACGGGTGCCGTTAAGACAGACTCAGTCACTCAAAACTCAAAACTCAAAACTCAGATTGACATACCCGTACCACAAACCTTTAAGCACCGGTCACTACGAACACCTTTATCATAGCGTCAATCGCCGGTGAGATCCCTAACAACACTCGATGCCTCGGTCGCAACACTCAATACAGTTCCAACTTACTGCCTGTTAGTCTCAACAGACGGCATTGATCGTCTCTCAGTTGGACGTCCCGGGTCCAAGCACCCGAGCAATAGCTGCGAACGGACACTGACTCGCAGCTCGGGAAGAAAATAGCTAAAACGGACCGAGTAACGACTGCTTCACTCAGGATGGAGTGTCTATCCGAGCAGTTCTTCACCCCTATGGTATTACGAGCTGAAACTCGTTATTTTGCCAATTGGGATCAACCGCGCCGGAATCGGAGCTTTTCGAATTGTGATCATTTCACCCATCTTTTTTACGATGTCGCTGATGGCCGTTATCGCTGTGATATCGGCATCGGTATTATTTGCCAGTTACCAGCTTGAGTTCCGAAAACGGGCTCCCAGAACACTAAGATTCTTCCAGTTATACTTCTATGGAGGAGGTATAGGTTGGGTCTGCTTGTGCTTGGTTGAACTGCTATCAATTCAGATGCCTCTGTACGCACTGATCACACCCTACTTTTTAGCATCATACCTTCTACTCTATATGCTGGTAGCACAGGTGCCTTTTCGCAAATACGGCGCCCTGTGGCTCGGTTCACACCTGCTTTTTGTGTTTATGATTCTGCAGTCAGATTCAACCGGGGCTACGCTCGGGTACTTGTCCACTTACATTATTCTCCATATGCCTGTCTTGCTATGGGTCTCGCTAAAGTTCAGGACTAATGTCGGCGACAGCATATTTACACTGGCGATTCTGATACCGCTGTTACTGAACCTGCCACAAGCCTACTTCCTTACTAAGGGTGACCATCAAATCGTTATGGGTATAGCGCTTATCGGCTCTGCTACAAGCTTCAGTTTGGTTGCGCTTGGCTTTATGACAATGACACTCGTCTCGCATCGAGATTCGTTGCAAAGTCTTGCCGATCGGGATCCGCTCACCGGTCTTTACAATCGGCGCGGGCTCGAAGTCAGGTTGGACCGCCTCGGCGAACTGAATGATCAAGACATCACGCCCGTCAGCGCGGTAGCCTGCGATATCGATCACTTTAAGCGCATCAACGACCGATATGGCCATGATATTGGCGATATCGTAATCAAGAACTACTCAGCAAAACTGCTAGAACTGTCACGTTCGAGCGATATTGTTGCGCGTCTTGGCGGGGAGGAGTTTATTCTGATTCTGCCTCAAACCGATAAAAAGGACGCCCTCAAATTGGCAGAGCGATTGAGAGAATCTGTGGAGAACATGGAAACTGAGGTGGGCGCAAACTCTTTCAAATTCACATCAAGTTTTGGTGTGTCTAGTCAGGACCCGCTCGTCAACACCGATGAGCTAATGAAAGAGGCTGATAAATCCCTCTACCTCGCGAAACAAGAGGGTAGAAATACCGTTGTAGGGTGAGTTTAGAGCCAGATCTCTTCCTTGCCCTCGTGCGTGCCGCCGCGGTGAAATATTGCTAGGTTTCTCGAACCTGAATAGTCTTATTTAAATCCATCAACCTTTCTGAAGAGAGACAAAGCTGCTCTGCAAGACGTGTTGCTAAGGAGTTTCTCAGATCACTATTATGAGATTGTGAAGTACGACTAAACGTCATCAAAACGACCTTATCAGAGAGCGACAAAAAGAGACGAGCGCCAAGCAGTATTAGTTGAGCTGAAAAGTGTCGATCCTACCTAGAGCGGTCGGTTGGTTGATGGCTCGATAAATCTTTTGTCCATATATCGACATTAATGAAACATAGCCGCCACTTGTCACGACATTTATCGAAAGGTCCAAGACAGTTGCCGTTATTTGCACTAATGTTAAGCGCAATCGACAAAAATACCGCGAGTTTTGGCTCATGGATCAACTCCTAGAAAATGAACATGAAATCTTAAACTCC
>DATHZN010000068.1:0-86669 GCA_035458585.1 Marinobacterium sp.
AATTGGTATGTTTTTTTAATCTTCTTAGGACAAGAAGCTAATGTCTAGGATCTGCATTTTCCCTATCCCAGGATGCGTAACCTTCCCCGGAACCGTTTTTCCTTTGCATGTATTCGAACCACGTTACCGTGAAATGATCCACCACTGTATCGACACTGAGACCCCGGTTGCTATTTGCCATACGCGCAAGGAGATCAGCCCCGCAAAACCGACCAAGGATATTCGTCAGGCGCTGGCATCGAATCAGGCGACCTACCAGCCATATGATGTGTTTAGTGCCGGGCGTTGCGAACTGCTTCAGACCCTCTCTGATGGGCGTCTTTACCTCAACGTTCATATAGAGCAGCGGTTCAAATTGGGTAAGCCGGTGCAGATGTTGCCATACCAGGTGTATGACTGTTTTCCATTTCTCGATCTCAAGCCGACCCCCGAAGAGGAGGTGGCGAACCTATTGTTGAAAGAGAAAATCTTACACAGGCTAGAGGCCCTTGCTCACGCAGATCCTCAATCGCGAGAGGCGCTTGCTGAGGTTATGGCCTCGCAGGAGTGGCAACAGATGGGCGGAACGGAGTTCAGTTTTAAGTTGTTCTCTTTAATTCAGTTCGCGCCGGAGTTATTGCAAGAGGTTCTGGAGATGGACTCGGCTCATCGGCGCTTGCAACAGACCTTGGAGTGGCTCAACCTAAACTAGGAGGGTAGAGCACCCGTTGGATTGATTGTTTCAATAATAATCGTGAATGTTTCTGTAGGTATCCCTCTGCACTATAGGCTATGCCATGTGCCTAAGAATGCTTTGAAAGTTCTCCTAAGGCTTCAGTAGATGTGATGCAGGTGATCGATCGGGTGAGCCCTCTGTCGAAGCGCTTCTTCGCTTCAGCCGAGTCCTGTGCCAGGGGGGCTTCCTTCTTTGACTAATGGTAGGCTGCATCTAATACCCAGATCAGCCTCAAACCGGCATGATGAAGAGAGGCAGGGGATGTTGCACTTATATTTACTTTGTAAAGCGGTTCGGACCGCCACGCTGGGGTCGCTGCCCACCTGTGCTGGGTGATTGCTGTTCTTTCAGTTGCATAATTTCTGCGGTTATCTTTGGTTTTGCATCTGCGAGTACATCTGTGTGACCCTGTCATCGATACCCAACCGATTAATACTTTGATTTGGAGCTGATGTGGACCTGACCGCTCGCTACTACCGACGTTACGCTGCAGCGCGCTTGCGTGTGCTGATTTTTATCAGCATTGCCTGCCTGCTATTTCCTATGTCGATAGCAGCCTCGCTAGTTGCGATTCCAACCATTTCAGCTGAGCTGCAGGTCGGTGCGGTGCTGGCTAGCTGGATACCGGCAAGTTATATGCTCAGTTCGCTCGTGTTTCAGTTACCCGGTGGGCGCATGGCGGATCTTTTTGGCCTGAAGCGCTCGTTTTTGATCTCTAATCTGGTGTTCACAACAGGTGGATTGGTGGCGGCTTTCGCACCCAATATCGAGACGCTTTTGCTTGGCCGCATCATTCAGGGGGCTGCGGGGGCGGTTGTTGTCAGTACGGGAATGGCGATTCTTTCGCGCGTGCATGAATCCAGGGGGCGCGCGCAGGCGTTGGGGTGGATGACTTCGGCAGTCTATTTCGGTATGACAGCTGGTCCCCTGATCGGAGGCTGGCTCGTCGATCAATTGAGCTGGCGGGCAGTGTTTCTGGTGCCGGTACCAATAGGCTTTATCGTTCTCTACGGCGTGAAGCGCGTGCTACATGGTGAGTGGATCTCCGATGAACAGCACAGCGTAGACTGGCGTGGGGCAGTTATTTTTGCTCTGGCGATGACCGCTCTGTTCATTGGGGTGACAAACTTGGCAGAGATCATGGGTGTTCTGTTATTCGCAAGCGGGGGAGTACTGCTGCTTCTTTTCGTACGATGGAGCGGTCGCGCCGCCAATCCCCTTGTGAGGTTAGACCTCCTTATACAGAACACACGCTTTATTCGCTCAGTCACAGCGGCACTGTTCATGTATGGTAGCCAGTACGGCATCGTGCTGATGATGGCGCTCTACCTTCAATATAATCGAGGCCTTTCGGCGACCGAGGCAGGTCAATTGATGATGCTACAGGCGCTTATGATGACGCTCTGCGCGCCCATTGCCGGGCGCTTGGCTGATCGTTTAGGTCGACGCATTCTTGCGACAACCGGCTCACTGGCGATCTCTTCAGGACTGCTTTTCCTCACACAGATGAACGATCAAATGCCGCTGTGGATGATCGGTTTCGGCATTATGATAATAGGCTTTGGCCATGGACTTTTTTCCACACCGAATAATGCCTCTGCGCTGAGTGCGATCCCACCTTCGCGAATTGGAATAGGCTCCGCGATAGTGAGTCTGGCACGACAGTCGGGTCAGTTGATCGGTACTGCAATTATCAGTCTGTTATTGGCTATCTATTTTGGTGGCAATGCGATCACTCCGGAGCAGGCCGATACCTTCGAGCAGGTAGCGCATTTTGCCCTATACGCTTCGCTGGTACTCGCATTAGCAGCGGCCTGGTTCTCCTGGAAGCGAGACCCAGTCGGGGCATCAGGGCATTAGAGGGTCTCAGGTTTACCCTGTCAGTGAAATCAACCGCTTACAACCTTTCGCAAGAGTGGTCGGATGATGCCTTTTTACCTGGAAACAGATGCTAGGCTAACTGGCTCTGCTATCCGCTCTGCACCTCTAGATAGGTTCCTTTCGGTCGGTTCCCTGGTGGATCGATAGAGGAATTCAGCCAAATCGAGTCAGGCCAGCTATATGCATTTTAAAAAACATTGTAGGTACTGAACGGCTCGATAATTGACTCTGGAAGCTGCTAGTGACGCCCAAGAATCTTTCTCCCGAGCAGCAATAGGATGGCGGACGCGAGTTTTTTAAACACACTTTTCTCATCACTTTGTGAAGGAATAGGGCGACTAAGGCGTGCCGTTACCAGTCCCAGTCGAGCGCAAGCAACAGCTGCACCCAGACCCTGAGCGGTGCGGGCACCAAATTGTCCTAGTGGAATGTTGGACAGATCCGCAAGCCCCATGCTGGTTTCTGTGAGGCCCGAGTAAGCCATTGCTCGCAGTACACGGATTAGAATTCTAAAGCGATTAGCCAGACTGGGTTGAATCCCATACAGCTCCGATATCTCACTGATCAAAATCTGACACCGCCAGAGTGTTAACAGAATATCGAGTATTGGAAAGGGGCTTGCTGCGACTGATAAGCCGGTTTGCAGGGCGTAACGCTGGATTAGTTTGTCTGCTTGGTTGTCCAAGGGTGCTAGAAAATTGCGCTCGATGTGCTCAACTGCCTCCTGGTCACTGCTGTAATCGGGCAGCTTTTCCAATGCAGCTCTAAGTGCCCCCTCCTGGGGTTTAGATGCATAATAGTTGAGAAGCGCGTTAATCAGAGTCTGCTTCTGGCCCTGGCTGGTATGGGCCCTGATCTGAATGGCTTTAGCTCGTACCGCTTCCATCTGCTCAAGGGCACGGTTACCCCTGACCCAACGGTAGAGCCCAACGCCAGCATAGATCGCCAGTCCTGCCAGCGCTGTTCCCACAGCACTACCAATAAGCCAGTGGATCTGATTTAACTGGCTTACGAGGCTTAGAATGTCAGCGGTAATCACTACCCCCAGGAGGAGACTGAGCGATATCAGCACCCGCTTCAACGGTTTAGGTAGAAGCGGAGCCGAGCCTTCAATCTGACTGTAGGGCTCCAGCGCGGGTGGTAGAGGTGTCTCGTCAGCGCCCGTGTGCGCCTGCTTTACCTGTTGCGGTTCAAGTTTGAAAGTACGGCTGTTGCGCGGCTGTTGGCTCATCGGCACAGATCTCCAATTAACTCTTGTAGTACACGATCCATACGAATATGAGGAAGCGCCTCATGCTGATCAGCACGTACCCCCCGAGGAGGTTGTAGTTCTATGGGCTGCCAACTCTCAAACTCGCACCACTGATCTGCGCGCGGAAGTTGCCCGGGTATCTGAGGATGGACGTAACCGAGCGCTTCACCATTACCGGCAAATCCGGCAATGCACTCTTCATTGTTGATTTTTGTCTCGCGCCCGGCGCGAATCGAAGCAACGGCCTCTACACGATAGTCTGCCTCATGCCAGGTAACACGCTCGAGAGATCTGTGCACCATGCTAGCGAGAAGGTGGCGTACCTGGTCGTGATCGCGAGCAACAACCTGATCCATCTTGGTTGCGGCGTAGAGCACCTTCTCAATGCGGCCGCCAAACAGGCGACGGCTGCCATAGTTGAAACTTGAGCTCAGGTGCTCAAGCGCCTCGACCTGCTCTCGCAAGTAGGCTTCACCTTGTGCCAGCGTCTGGACAGCATCAACTAGCACGACCTGTCTATCAATAGGGCGAATAAACTGTTCAAAAAAGGGCTTAACGATCTCGCGTTTGTACTGTTCGAAACGCCTCTCAAGGAGTGGTAAATAGCTCTCACTGGAACAACCGGGGTAGGCTGCATCCTGTTTTAGGCTCAATAAAGGGAAGAATTCCGGCAGACTCTGCTCGCGACCCGGTAAAAGATAACGCCCGGGTTGAACCATCGAGAGTGGGCGCGGGCCCGTACGGCACTCTTGCAAAAACTGCTTGTAGAGTTGCGTGTAGCGTCTTAACACCCCCGCATCAGCGATCAATGAGGGGTCAACCGCAGTGAACAGTGCGATCGGATTAGAGGCCATGTCGCTTCGCAGACAACCGCTCAGAAGTTGTTTTTGCTGTTGGCACCACTCACGGTAGCTCATCTCTAACAGGGGTAGGTCCAGCAGCCATTCTCCGGGGTAGTCGCGTATTTCTATGTATAGGGACCGGCTGCTCGCTCGCCCTAACAGGCTCTTGACTCGCAGCCTCACCTCAATCAGTGCTCCGCTTATGTCAGTGGTTGAGGCGGGCCACTCTGGCGGCTCAGCGCTCAGTGCCTGTACGCCCGTAAGATAATCAAAACTTGGCAGATAACGATCTTCCAACGGGTGCTGTTGAACACCAATAATGCGATGCTGTAGCCAGGGGGAGAAGGCACTCAGTTGTGCCGAGCGGTACTGTTTCAGTTGATTAATCAGACTGATAATGAAGCTAGATTTACCGCTGCGGCTCAGGCCAGTGATGCCGACGCAGATACGATCATCCTTAATTCGGCGTACCTGGGTCAGTAGTCGATCTTGAGTTTGATTTAACAGGCGCTCGGCTTGGTGGCGAAATCGGGCTTTCATCATTGGAGTATTGCAGGAAATATTAGCCTCGTCGTCGCCCTTTACGTAACTTTGCCCGAATTAGTGATTGTATTGCTCGATCTGATCAGTCCAGCGACGCCCTGTTCGGTCGCGTCGGTCATATTTACTAGCGAATCCCATGCCTGATTTCAATCTGAGCCGCCTCTCCTTGGAGGGTCTGCGGCGCTCAGTGTCCGGGGCTGCTCTAGCGCACTTGAGTTCAAACCACTGCCTCGCCTCCTGCAGAGTGTTGAATCCGGGGCTTATTGCGAAGCTCTCCTTACCTTTGTACCAGAAATACTTACGTTCAAATTGAGCGTTTGAGTGAAAGGCGTGCCAGGTCGGATCCTTCTCATACCGAAGTGTGTATTGCATTTCGCCCTCCACCTTGGCGCTACTCTATCTACGAGTATATCGCTCAGCTTAGGCTTTGCCAGTTTCCAGATACAAAAGCCTTTAGCACAGGTTTTGCGGACACAGGGCAGCAGACCTGCGATAAGGGCGCAGGTTAGAACGCCCTTTAAGCGTGTCAAGCTTCAAGCAGGTCAAGCCCTTGGCACTTCAAGAACGAGCGTTTGAGCGATTATGCCCAGTCTTGATAAGACAATCAGAGCGCTGTGAAGAATCTATTGACCAGTTTCATACGATCATCCATGGCTTTTTGCATTGCATTTTGCGATGCATAAAAGTAGTTGTTTGTTGCGTTTATGACGGAAGTGGGTGTCGACTCGGCGAGCAGATTTTTCATTAGATTCTGATTCAGCTCAAGCGCAGTCTGGTACTCGAGTTCCATCAGTTCCTTTGTCTCTGACGCAACCTTCATGCCGAGACTGAAGAGGTCGGTGTGCTGATTATCAGTGGCTTGGCTGACAGGTATTTTCGTCTCGGCTTCGGGGGAGACCTTTGACGGTTCAGTCACCGGTGTTGTCGGAGCGGTTGTGAGATTTGCCTCAACGACAGACTGTTTGTTTGCCACCTTGGCTTTTTCTGGTGTTATTTTGGGTGCTGCTCCCTTAGACCTGCGCTTTTTAACAGCTTTTGCACCCTTCGCTTCAGCAGCAGTCGGGGTTAAATCCTGATCAGGTTTAGCTACCTTCTTAGCCTTTGTCGTACTGGCTTTAGGTTTCTTGACGGTGGATGAAGCCGTTGACGAAGTGACCGTACTGGCAGAAGCGGGCTGGGTGCTGGTCGTTTCTGCACCGCTTGGGCTCTGTTTCTCAACACTTTGCTTTGCGGTCTCACTCACAGAGGCGGTCTGCTCTTTGGGTGACAGTGTCAACAAGGGATTGTCAGTCGGTTTCTGAGGGGCTTGTTTGTCAGACATTCACTACACTCCTGTCTTGGGTCTTACTAACGTCTTAAATATGTTATACAAAATATTGTGCAGTGCAGCAATATCTTTGAGTCGACAGCACTGCTCAGATTATTCAGTTCTAGCAGCTAAAAAGTTTTAACAATTAGACGATAGAGCCCTCATTTCCTGACGACCGATCAGGATTAATCGCTCAGTCTCCTCGCTTGTGCATGTCAGGGGCTAGGGTGCGTACGTGTCTCAGTGTTGAAATATGAGATAAGCCCTACCGGCGCCAAGAGCATTATTCTGATTTTGCACCTTTCAGAACGCCGCTTTTGATTCGATCAACACAGGGCGCTTCATGTTTTTTAGGTCTGAGCCTGTAATCGCAACTGTTTGTGTACAAGGCGACTTTTGTATGCGGAGCTTAGAAGATTTGATAGAAGTTGGCTCAGTAGCGGTCGGCTTGGTAGGCTTATCAGCTTGATATCCCACATTAACTTGGCACTAAACAGCGGGAAGTTTAAGCGTGTATCTGGGATAATACGCTCCAAATGCGTATAAAATCCCGGGTGCCGAATGGAAATCAAAGTAAACTTTCTCGACAATTTAAGGCTGGAAGCAAAATTCGATGACTTCAGCGTCATAGCAGATCAGCCCATTCGCTACAAAGGCGATGGTTCAGCGCCGGGTCCGTTCGACTACTTTCTGGCCTCTTCGGCTCTCTGTGCGGCCTATTTCGTCAAAGTTTATTGCAACGCTCGCGATATCCCAACCGACAACATACGGCTGTCCCAGAACAATATTATCGATCCAGAGAATCGCTATAACCAGATTTTCAAAATCAACGTTGAATTACCTGAGGGTATTTCAGATAAAGATCGCCAGGGTATCTTACGTTCGATTGATCGCTGCACTGTAAAGAAGGTGGTGCAATCGGGTCCTGACTTCCAGATTAATGTGGTCGAGAACCTGGATGAGGATGCTCAGGCATTGCTGACGCTCAGTACAGATGGCGAGACCTTTATCGAGGGCAAAGATGCCCCGCTTGAGCAAACAATCGCACGCATGACCTCAATACTGGCAGAGTTGGGCATGAAGATCGAGATCGCCTCCTGGCGTAACATCGTTCCCCACGTCTGGTCGCTACATATTCGTGATGCCGCTTCACCGATGTGTTTTACCAATGGTAAAGGGGCGAGCAAAGAGGCAGCGCTGGCCTCGGCTCTGGGCGAATTTATTGAGCGCCTCTCATGTAACTTCTTTTACAACGATCAGTATTTTGGAGCTGATATAGCGCACGCGCAGTTCGTACATCGCCCCGATGAGCGCTGGTTCGCTTTGACTGATGAAGATGATATACCGGCCGGTCTGCTGGATGATTACTGTCTAGAAATTTATAACCCCGAGGGCGAGCTCTGTGGCTCCAATTTAATAGACACCAACTCAGGAAATGAAGAGCGTGGGATCTGTGCCTTGCCCTTTGTACGCCGGTCTGACGGTGAAACGGTCTATTTTCCGTCCAATCTGATTGAAAATCTCTTTCTTAGTAATGGTATGAGTGCCGGTAATACTTTGGCGGAGGCTCAGGTTCAGTGCCTGTCGGAGATTTTTGAGCGTGCTGTCAAACGTGAGATTCTGGAACAGGAGTTGGCGTTGCCCGACGTGCCGGCTGAGGTGCTAGCGCGCTGGCCCAATATTGTTGAAGGTATTGAGGCGTTGGAGGGGCAGGGCTTTCCGATTCTGGTTAAAGACGCCTCTTTGGGTGGTCGATTTCCCGTTGCCTGTGTCACTCTGATGAATCCAAGAACCGGTGGAGTGTTCGCGTCATTTGGCGCACATCCGAGCTTGCACGTAGCGATTGAACGCAGCTTAACCGAGTTACTTCAAGGGCGCTCCTTTGAGGGGCTCAATGATCTACAGCCCCCCACCTTCAACTCGTTGGAAGTGACAGAACCAAACAATTTCGTTGAGCATTTTATCGACTCTTCCGGTCTTGTTAGTTGGCGCTTCTTTAGCGCTCGTTATGACTTCGATTTCGTTGACTGGGACTTCTCTGGCAGCAATCAGCAGGAGGCGGATACGTTATTCTCTATCCTCTCTGATCTTGGCAAAGAGGCCTATCAAGCCATTTACGATGATTTGGGAGCACCTGCAGTACGAATACTGGTGCCTGATTACTCAGAGGTCTACCCAGTGGAAGATCTCGTTTGGGACAATACCAACAAAGCGCTCGAATTTCGCGAAGCGATTCTCTGTTTGCATGAACTCTGTGATGAAGATCTGCTTGAGTTAGCCGAGCGTTTAGAAGATAGCCAGCTCGATAACTACACCGACATACGCACGCTTATCGGGATTGAGTTCGACGAGAATACGGTCTGGGGGCAGCTAACCATTTTGGAGCTGAAACTGCTGATATTTTTGGCACTGGGGCAACTTGAGAGTGCTCAGGAGCTAGTGGAGACCTTCCTGCAATACAACGATAACACGGTTGAGAGAGGACTATTCTACAGAGCAATGAGTGCGGTGCTTGAGGTTGAACTCAGTGACGATATGGAGCTGACTGACTACCTGCGCAATTTCACCCGGATGTACGGGGAGGAGCGCATCACGGCAGTCATTCAATCTGTGCGGGGTGAACAGCGTTTTTATGGTCTAGAAGCGGTCGGTCCGGAGTTGCAGGGACTCGACCGCCACCTGCGACTCATCGATAGCTATAAAAAGTTGCACCGCTGGCGCAGCGCTCACAGCGGTTAACTATCCAATACGCGCCAGCAGGCCCGGTCTCGAGTCTGCTTGGCCTCGAACAGCAGAGTGTCAGCGACATCAAATATCCCATGGCTGGAGTACTTGCCCATCACCTCTGGTTGCACCATTACGGCCCCCGCGGATATGGTTACGCCCCGCGGGATTCTAGTTGCCCCAAACTCCAGCTTAGCGTTGCGTAAGTCATCGCGTACAGCTTCCACAAGGTTTTTAACCACGCTGAGTTCCGAGTTGATAACAGTCACGACAAACTCCTCACCACCAAAGCGTGCGACCGAGTCAGTTGCCCGTTTAAAGCGCTGAGAAATGGAGGTTGCTGCCAGCTTGAGAACCTGATCCCCGATGCTGTGTCCAAAAGTATCGTTGATCCGTTTAAAATGATCGAGGTCGAACACTATGACGCATAGCGGCACGCGCGTACGTTCACAATGTTCAAGATCCCGTGCTAGATGAATACTCAGACCCCGCTTGTTGTAAAGACCCGTGAGAGGGTCGTAAAGTGCAAAGGATTCAAGGCTTTGTGCGAGCTTTTTAAACTCTTTTGGGACTTTTAGGCTGTCAGCGCTTGGTAAGCTCTTCTGATCTCTGAGCAGACTGATGCGCTCCCTTAACAGTGTTAACGGCCTATCCACCTCTCTCACAAGTAAGACATAGATGGCGACAATTAAGGCGATTATTCCCAGTACAAAGGCTTGATAAATCGGTAGAAAAGTTCCCGTTGCAATCAGTTTCGAGGGTGGGATTGCGAGCATCAGGTACCAATCCAGATCCGGTAGGTAACTGATACCAACGATGTGCTCTGCATTTTGCCAATCCAGTGTCAGGCTGTGAAACGAACCAGGTTCCGATTTCGCAGATATAAGCGTCTGTCGTAACTGCTCCTTTTCAACCTCATCTTTGATGTAGTAGTAGAGTGAAAGCTTATCTTCAGCCACTTTGGCAACAGACCCCATCTCTAAACCCACGCGGGCACTGGAGAGCTGAATGGCGGCATCGCGATCCAAGAAAAAAGCGGTGTAACCAAGACTTGGTCCGTCAAGATAGGGATGGAGCAGGGCAGAGATCTCAAATCCAGTGCCAATTAGCCCAAGCGTCTCGTCACCATCGCGGATCTGTACATTGACCCAGAGCTTGAGTTTACGAATACCTCTGTCAAAATCGACATTCAGATTGTAGGGTCGGTTATCTTGAAGGGATGAGTAGAACCACCCATCAAGGCGATTACTGGGATCCAGAGAGTAGCGGTACTCACGCCCATCAAATTCGCCAGCGGCGTTATTGAAGTAGTATCGGTTATTGTTTGCAAGCGCGATAAAGTAAGAGCCCGCAATAAGGCTTGTTGCTGAGTTATTGAGTAGGTTTATCGCTTTGGCCTCAAGAACATCATCTTGCGGATTGCGGCTCCAGTTGATTATCTCCGGTGAGTTGGAGAGACGATTGACGATTCGAAGTTCATCAATGATCGGTCGTGTGGCCCGGTCCATTTCGTTGGTCGTTTCGTGTTCCAGGAGCTGTTTAGCCCAGCGCAATGCTAAATCGTCAGTGATTCTGTCAAGAGCGATCCAGGAGAGCGCAAGTGTTAACAGACCGAGAAACAGGGTGCCTAAGAGTATTCGAACTTTAAGGGACATTAAGGCCTCTATCTGGCGGTGTATCTAAAAGATACTGACCTGATTTTCTTAAGATGCAAATTAATTTTAGGCTAATAGGCAGATTCGTTGACGGGTGTCATGTTGTGATGTCTCTGGTATATTCTACTGGCTAAATAAACAGTACCTCTTTGCAGAGGTGGTTTTCTGAAGGTAGGTTTCACGTGATAGATGAGCTGATATGGGTCGGTGCGTTTCTGCTGTTGCTGTTAGGTGCAGGCTTAGGCTGGCTCTGGCAAAGCCGGAAAACCTTGGTTAAGGCGCTAGATGCTGAGCGCCTTGCAGAACAGGTCGAGGAGCTGGAGGCGCAGCTGAATATCGCACAAGTTGCCGCTAGCGAACTGCGCAACTCAGTGCAACAACTTCAAATTGAGAACTCAGCTCTGGGGGCGCGCCTCGATCAAGCCGATCAGATTCAGAGCCAGATGCGGGAGCAGTACGAGGAGCGCCTACAGGATCATCTGCGCACCCAGCAAACCCAAACGCAGCAGTTGGAGGAGTTGCGCCAGCGTCATCAGCAACTGAACGCCAACTTCGCCGCACAGGAGACGCGCCTCGAAGAGAGAGAGCAGCAGTTCGGCGCCCAGCTAGCGCAACTCAACGCCAGCCGCGAAGCGTTAACCAAAGAGTTTGAGAACGTCGCTAATAAAATTTTTGAAGAGAAAGGCAAAACGTTTGCGAGTAGCAGCCAGCAGAGCTTGGATACCCTGCTAAAGCCATTTAAAGAGCAGTTGGAGGGGTTTCAGAAGCGGGTCAACGATATTCATGAGTCCAGCACTCGTGAAACCGCTCATCTTAATGCTGAGATCAAGAAGGTGATGGAGATCGGTCTGGCGATGAGTAAGGAGGCGACGAATCTTACCTCAGCGCTCAAAGGGGACTCTCAGCAACGTGGTGCCTGGGGGGAGGCGCAACTGCGTCGAACACTTGAGATGAGTGGTTTGGTGGAAGAGGCCCACTTTGAGACTCAGACCTCTTTCAAAGATGCCGAGGGGAAAACTAAGCAGACTGACTACCTGATTAAGTTACCGGACGGGAAGCAGATTATTATCGACTCTAAGGTATCCCTGAACGCCTACGACCGAGTCGTGGGGGCAGAGACGCCAGAGAAAGCGGCGCTGGCGATGGATGAGCACGTCAAGGCTGTCAAAGGGCATATTGATGATCTCGCTTCTAAAGATTACACCAATGTCCTGGGAATGCGCAGTCCCAGCTTCGTGCTCATGTTCATGCCAATAGAGCCCGCCTACATCGAAGCGTTAAAACACAAAAAGGATCTGTTTGACTACGGTTACCGCAAGGGCATAGTGCTGGTATCACACACGACGCTGATTCCAATTCTTCGGACTGTCTCGAATCTCTGGATGATAGAGCGTTCCAACGCTGAAGCCCGTGAAATTAGTGAGAGGGCAGGCGATATTTTCAACACGGTCAGTACGCTGGCGGAACGTTTGGCGAAGCTTGGTAACACCCTGAATACTGCGGGAACTCACTACAATGACACAATCACCGCGCTCGCTGGCAAACAGGGGCTCTATGGGAAGGTGGAGCGTTTTAAAACACTCTCTACCAAGGTAAGTAAGGAGTTGCCAAAAATAGAGCATCGTCATATTGATATCGACGATCACAAGCTCCAACTCATCGTTGAAGAGGTTCCTGAGGAGCTCGACGCGTTGACGCTTGAGCCGTCGACAGATGCGAGAGAGCCGCAATCTAAGATAGAGCCCTGAGCAGCGACTCGGCTCATCGAATGTCTGGGCTGCTATGACCATGCGGCCCCAAGCTAAAGCTCGAAAGTGGCTCTAAAGATGCTCCGGGGTGTTTAGCTCCCGCATTGGTTATAGGCCATAGGCTTGTCGTACTTGCGGACAAACGAGCTCACCTCGTTCAATGCTAAGACCGCGGGCCAGCGATCTATCCTCACTCAGGGCTCTACCCACACCAGCAGCCAGTCTATGGACGTAGGGTAAGGTGGCTGCCACAAGAGCTTCGGTTGAGGTTCGCGCGACAGCGCCAGGCATATTGGCAACGCAGTAGTGCAGTACGCCGTCTACGACAAAGGTAGGATCTTTGTGTGTTGTCGGGTGACTAGTTTCAAAACAACCGCCCTGATCGATAGCAACATCCACCAGCACACTTCCAGCCCGCATCGCTTTGAGGTGGTCTAAACGAACGAGTTTTGGTGCTCGTGCGCCGGGTATTAATACCGCGCCGATGACCACATCTGCTTCCAGAATTAGCTGGTCGACGGCAGACTCAATGGACGCTTGTGTTTTGACCCGTCCGCCAAACAGCTCATCAATTTGCCCCAGACGACTAAGCGAGCGATCGACGAGGGTCAAATCAGCACCCAGGCCGACGGCCATCTTCGCTGCTTCTGTTCCCACAACGCCGGCTCCGAGAATTAGCACCTTGGCCGGCGCAACGCCCGGAACACCGCCCATTAATTTGCCCATACCCCCGCGATGCAGCATCAATGACTCTGCGGCGACTAAGCTAGCCATACGGCCGGCCACCTGGCTCATGGGAGCTAGCAGCGGCAGTCGACCACTCTCATCTTGAACAGTCTCATAGGCGATCGCCGTGCAACCCGAGCGCATCAGTGCCTCAGTCATCTCTCTGTCCGCCGCTAAGTGCAAATAGGTAAACAGGCACTGATCCGGCTTCAGCATTGCGATCTCTGAGGCTTGGGGCTCTTTGACTTTAACAATCATATCAGCTGACGAAAAAACGCTGGCAGCGTCGTGATAGATTTCAGCTCCGGCATCAGCATAGTGTTGATCCGTATAACCTATTGCTGCCCCCGCATTAGATTCTATGAGTACGCTGTGTCCAGCCTTGACCAGGGACGCAACGGCGGCTGGCGTTAATCCGACCCGACTCTCCGACGTTTTGATTTCAGTCGGCACCCCTATTTTCATTCTTAGTCTCCGGTTAACCTAGATTCCTCTTGAGTATAGCTCGCCAAAATAGTCTGCAAGTTAAGGGCAGAAGGGGCTATGATGTGCTATACCAGTAAGTACCCTGATTGTCGCAGCGCAAAGCGGGTTGATCGGATCTGATGATTCGCTCAACCCGCTGAGCCTGTCACACTAGGGCCAAACTTGCCTTTACGCCTTCTCTTGTTCGCGGCTTATCTATGCTTTCCAATCTCTTAGCGCTTCGTTCGTGTCTCCTAATTATGAGTATCGTTTTATTAGGCGGTTGTGCTTCAACGGTCGTCATTCAAAACGAACGCATGCCAGACTCAGGGCCTGCCAGCAGCTATTCACTCAAAGAGGTATATGGCAAACGCTCTGATTCCGGCGTCAGTCTTGTCTTGGCGTTCTCCGGAGGGGGCTCCCGTGCTGCCGCTCTAGCCTATGGGGTGATGTTGGAGTTACGTGATACCCGAGTGGTGGTTGACGCACAGCAGCGCCAACTCTTAGATGACGTTAAGGTGATCAGCGCTGTCTCTGGTGGAAGCTTTACAGCGGCTTACTACGGACTTTACGGAGATGCACTCTTTAGTCGCTTCGAGTCCGATATGCTGTTGCGGGATTTGGAAACCGAAATAACCGATCGTGTGCTGAGCTTTGACCATCTCACTTCAAGTGATACGCGCGGTGATGCGGCTGCCAGTGTCTATTCTGAGTTTATCTTTGGTGACAGTACGTTCGCTGATATGCGTACACGAAATGCACCACTCATACTGATTAATGCCTCAGATTTGTCCAGCGGTGCACGTATCTCATTTATACAGGACTTTTTTAGCCTGCTCTGTTCCGATATCAACACGTTTCCGATCACCAAGGCAGTGGCTGCATCAGCTAGCGTACCGCTGCTGTTTGAACCGGTCGTGCTAGAGAATTATGACGGTTGTGATGTAGCCCCAATGCTCACCCGTTTACAGCAAGCCTCCGAGGAGTTTAAGGGTACTCAGATGGAGCTCGCCATTGAGAGTATCTCCCGCTTAGCGATGCAGAAGGGTAGGTACCGTTATCTGCATCTGGTGGACGGGGGTATCACCGATAATCTGGGATTACGCTCCATTTATGAACTTGTAGAGCTGTATGGCGGTATTGATCGATTTATGCAAGCGATGGGCCGCACCAGCGATTCGCGTTCGGTACTCATCAGCGTTAATGCCTCCGTCAACTCTAGTTTGGATATCGGAACCGTTGCAACAGAACCCACCCTGGAGCAGTCGATAAACGCGGTCACCGATATTCAGCTGCATCGTTACAACGCTTCAACATTGGCGCTGATGCGAGAGGAGTTCAGTCGGTGGCACAGCCAGCTAGCTGAATCTGGTCGACGCATCGAGCCCTACTTCGTAGATGTAGCGCTGGCTGATCATCCCGATCCAGAAAAGGTGGCGGAGTTCAACCGCATACCCACTACGCTGAATCTGACACCGGAACAGGTTGAGGCATTAGTAGACGCTGGACGGGAACTGCTGCGCAATCATCCTGAGTTCAAGCGTCTCTTAGCCGATCTAAATTGACCTTATTCTGTGCAGCTCAATTAAGCACTGTGATAGGATTTCACGACCTAATTTATTGCGAGAGAGATGTACGATGCCACTGCCGACCTATGCCACCCCACTCAAACGGCTAGCAGATGAGATAGTTGCCTGGAATGCCGCCGCGGGCAAGTTTCCGGGCGAGCGCGATGCATCCTTTGAGGAGCTTCTAAATCAGGAGGCGCGTGTCGTTGAAGAGCTCAATGAGCTGGTGCATGCCATGGCGACAGATGATCTCACTGAAACCCTGGATGCAGTGTGCGATATCTTCGTGACGGCGACCTACTATCTTGCACTTGCTAAAAATAGCGATGTCAGTGTTGAAGATTGTGTGGTACCCCCTGCTGATTTGGAACAACTTAAACGCCAGCTCTCTGGCTTGGCAAAGCAAGCGCAATCCATGCGGGAGCGGAGTATTGAGCAGTTGCGTGATAATCAATTTATTGTCGACAGTTTGAAAGTCGCAATTGCTCTGGTACGGGATCTTCCGGTGGACTTTATCGGTGCGCAGCAGGCCGTTAACGAAAATAACGCCTCCAAATATGTAGTAGACGAAAAGATTGCCGCCGATTCGGTGGCTCACTACGCCTCAAAGGGCGAGGAGGTGGTGGCACATTCATCGACCTACCTCGGCCAATCTGTTTTTGTTCTCAAGCGCACCAGTGACGATAAGATTATGAAACCTATTGGTTTCATGTCGGTTGAGTTGGGTCGATTTATCTACGCGGCTTGAATCTTAGTTCGCTAGGCCAGAGGTAGTGCTGAGCCGTAGGCGAGTATCACCCTCACTCGGCTGCAAGGCTTTTAAGGCAACAAATCGCTCAAGCCAGATAAGTTTCAGATTTAGTTGCTGCTGTGAACCTCTGAAAGGTTAGGGGGATTCACTCGCTTCAACATAGGGTGATCAATTTGACGGCTTTGGACATGATTTAGCAAGATGGTTCATCAAAGAGTCACCCGCAAACGGGCGGGTGGCTGAGTGCTTGGGTATCGCCCTCTAGAGACGGATTGCAGCCTGTATAAGCCGAATCTGGAATGAATGTCAGATGACATCGTGCTTGTTTCACGCTTTAACTGTCTCGTGAACCTGTATGTTTCTCTTCGTGAATACAGTGGGAGAGTTCAATTAAGGGCAGAGACACTTGGGTCTTCAAACCGCTGACAATTGATTTGGTCATGTTGGCCGATCACGCCGTCTAGACGAGGTTGAGTCTCAGTTTAAGTGAATGAGTTGGCACGGCGCTTTGTAAGCGATTAGACTGTCCAGCGGCTAAAATTGACAAGAGAATCCACCAGTGACCACAGAACAAGTACCCGATCGGGGTCGCCTCACCATTCGAACCCTTGCGATGCCTTCTGATACTAACCCTGCTGGTGATATTTTCGGAGGCTGGGTACTCTCCCAGATGGATCTAGCGGCCGGTATCTGTGCTGGCCAACGTGCGCAGTGCCGTGTCGTCACAGTCGCGGTAGAGAGTATGAGTTTCATCCGTCCAGTCAAGGTAGGGGACATCCTTGGTGTTTACACGGAGGTTGAACGGGTTGGACGTACATCGATGGATATACATGTCGAGGCCTGGGTACGCAGAGGACGCATAGGTCAACGTGAAAAGGTGACCGAAGCGACGTTCCGCTTTGTCGCTGTCGATGATGAAGGGCGCTCTACACCTGTTCCGGCACTTGAAGATCTGCCAACTTACGTTGCCAGCGAACTCTGAATGTCGTCAACGAAACACATCCTTATAACCGGCGTTTCGCCGGGCGGTATTGGTTACCACTGCGCGATGCAACTGTTGCAACAAGGCCACAAAGTAGTGGGTACTCTGCGCAATCACGAGCAGGCGGATCTGCTGGCTCAGCAGGGGCTCGATACAGTTTTTATGGAGATGTTGGACTACCAAAGTATCGAAGCGGGTTACGCGGCGGCACTGGAGTTGTTGCATGGGCGTGTCGATGTCTTGATCCAAAATGCTGGCTTTGGCCAGGCGGGTTTCGTTGAAGATCTCCCTGTTGCCGCGCTTGAGGAGCAGTTCAAAGTGAATCTGTTTGCACTGCACCACCTCAACTCCCTAGTGATACCGCTTATGCGACAGCAAGGTCAGGGACGTATTTTGGTCCACAGTTCGGTATTGGGCTTCGTTGGAATGGCCTGTCGCGGGGCCTATGTTGCAAGTAAGTTTGCACTTGAAGGATTGGTTCAGGCGATGCGCGTAGAGATGCACAACAGTGGGATTGACCTATGCCTTTTGAATACGGGTCCTGTGAGTAGTCGTTTTCGCACCAATGCTCTTCGTGCACTCCTTAAATATGTCGATACTCAAAACTCGGTCAATCACCAGCGTTATAGTCAGGCAGTGTTACCGCGTTTGAGCGCACCTGAAGAGACGGCGAAAGGTAACTACTCCCCTGAGTATGTATTTAAAGCGGTGGAGCATGCTATCAACGCGCCGCGGCCAAAGACAAATTACTACATCACTCCACCAACTAAAGCGCTTTACTGGCTCCACAAGATTCTACCTCGCCGCCAATTAGACGGGATACTTCGGTTAGTTGATCGTTAGATAGTCGCTTTTTTATTCTAAAATTGCGTTGCAATATGCAAAGCAGAGTGAAATGGAATTGAGTTGATGCACACCTTTGCAATTGCAGTTTTTCTACTGATTATCACGCCCGGTCCGGGAGTGCTCTCGGCTGCTGGGGTGGGTGCTGCTTTTGGCTGGCGGCGCGGATTGCTCTATGTGACCGGTCTGTTTATCGGTACCAATCTGGTCAGCCTGGCGGTGATCTCTGGTCTTGCAGCCATCATTTTGGCCAACCCGGTTGTGCGCACCATACTGCTTGTGGCTTCCGCAGCTTACCTCGGGTATCTGGCATTTCGTATCGCATTTGCTGGCGCTAAGCTGGCATTTATACATATGGCAGCACCCGGACTGCTGTCTGGGGTGATGCTGCAATTAATTAATCCCAAGGCCTATGCAGTCAATACCACGCTGTACAGCAGTTTTGCCTTCTACCCGCAGAGTTTCGTTGTTGAGACCGCACTCAAACTGGCGATTATTAACCTGATTTGGATTCCCATTCATCTACTCTGGCTCTGGACAGGAGTGAAGGTCAATCATCTGGACCTGTCAGAGCCAGTACAGCGGCGCATCAACATGGTGATGGCGGCTTGTTTGCTGGGTGTCGTGCTACTCTCAGGTCTATCTCTGGCGGCACAATAGTTCATTACATTGAACCAGATTAGTCGTAATTTATAGCTGCACACTATCGCACCGGAGTCTATAACAGCTCACTAACAGATTTATAATCAAAGGTGTGTCAGAGGTTGCTCGAGTACCTCTCAGAAGCGCCCCCTCGATGGCAGCCAACAGACTTGGGGTTAGCTTAGAGGTCAAATCCTATGGTGACTGGAGAGATACTCTGAGACATCTCAATCACTTTGTTGTTATGCAGTGCAGGTTTGCACGCTTACGCGCTTTCAGTACTTGATGCGCTGTTTAGTCAAGCGTCTGGGGTTCGATCATTATCACGCTCTGCTGGCTACTAACCCATACCTGCCCATCCTGAATATTGACCTGTAGGTGCATGCCGCGCTCGGCAAGTTCAGCCAGAGCCTTGCTCTGATCTGCGGGGATGCGAATGATCTCGAGATTTCTGTGGCGTGTGCGCTCTGCATGAATCGAGTGTAGCCAGGGCTCAACTGCTTGATCCGAACCATAACAGATAAGTGTAACTGCTTTGGCGCGGTTGCAAGCTTTGCGGATACGTTTATCACTCGGCAGGCCCAGATCAATCCACAATTCAATCTCATCGCTATAGCTCTTCAGCCATAGATCCGGTTCATCATCAGCGTATAGGCCTTTGGTGAACTCCAATCTATCACTGGCATAGAGCGCGAAGGCAAGCAAGCGAAGCATCATGCGCTCCTCCGTCTCTGACGGGTGCAATGCCAGTGTAATTGCGTGGTCTGCATAGTAGTGACGATCCATGTCAGCTATCTGCAGATGCGCTTTAAATACGGTTGAGTTTTGTGCCATATCTCTATCCTAGCGCCAACCAAACCGATACGCCGATCATCAGGGTGCCGGCAATTCGATTCATTACCTGGACGTTACCGCGGTTGCGTAACAGATGGCTTAGTGCTTTTCCGCCGCCGGCGTAACCGATCAGAGAGAGAAACTCCAACAACAGGATAATTGCGATCATTATAACCGCCTGAGACAGAAGTGGCTGGCTGTTATCAATAAATGGCGGGAGCAGAGCGATAAAAAATGCCCAACCTTTTGGATTTGCAACTGCTGTAATGAAGCCCTGGGAAAAGAGAGAGGCGCGGCTGACGATCAGACCCTCTGGCGCATCGCATTTGATCGCCATCTTTCCTCTGGAGCGCCAGAGTTGAATCCCAAGGTACATCAGATAAGCTCCGCCACCCCATTTGAGAGCAAGAAACAGCTGCGGATACTGCAACATTAATGCTGCAGCGCCGATAATCGTTAGAACAACCACCAGCCCAACACCAATCAGCTCACCCAGCATCATCCAGAGTGTGCGGCGAACACCGACGGTCATCCCCAGAGTCATCGCAAGCGTCATACACATGCCGGGTGTTATGGAGACAAAAAAGAAGGTCGTGATAAAGAGTACGTAGACCGATAGCGACATACATAATAGCTCAGCCAATTTGACGCGCTATATTGCGCCGGTTTGTACAAAAACGAAAGAGTCAGGCGAAGGAAGGGGTGTTATTCATAATCAACGCGGGCGGTCTAGCCTCAGGATACTGCTTTACTGGGCCGTCAGCGGCCAAACATTCAGTTTTAATGGGATTCCTTTATTGCGTCTGAGCCTTATCTCGCCTAGCAAACACCTGAGTTAAGGATAGGCCGTCTGAGCGTCATTCACTAAACGAGCGGGTTACTTGGTAGTCTGTTTGGAGTAGCGTAAGCCACCGAGGTCATCGCCTCACCACAGTCTAGAAACACCCGCCGAATCGAGTATAGATAGCGTATCAACCCGCCAGGACAAATGTGTCAAAAAGGGGTCTGACCCCATTAAAGATTCCAAACTGGAATCCGTTCTACAAAAATAATGAATTTGTCTATTTGATACCAGCTCCTTACAATTGCGGTCACTAACGCTAGGAGTACGATATGGCCGGTAAAACGCTTTACGACAAACTCTGGGACGCCCATTTGGTGCGTCAGAATGAAGATGGCAGCTCACTGATCTACATTGATCGTCATATACTGCACGAAGTAACGTCTCCACAGGCTTTTGAAGGCCTGCGTATAGCTGGGCGCAAGCCTTGGCGGATCGATACCAACCTGGCCACACCAGACCATAACGTGCCGACGACAGAGCGTTCCGGTGGTGTTGATCAGATCGTCGATCCGGTCTCCCGCATACAGGTGAAGACGCTGGATGAAAACTGTGACGAGTACGGCATCGTCGAGTTTAAGATGCTTGATGAACGCCAGGGTATTGTCCACGTTGTTGGCCCGGAACAGGGAATGACGCTGCCGGGCTCTACTGTTGTCTGTGGTGACTCGCATACCTCAACTCACGGCGCCTTTGGTGCACTGGCTCACGGCATCGGCACCTCCGAAGTTGAGCATGTACTGGCGACTCAGTGTTTGATCGCCAAGAAGATGAAGAACATGCTGGTGCGCGTTGATGGACAACTCGGCACGGGTGTCACTGCAAAAGACGTGGTGCTGCACATTATTGGTGTGATCGGCACGGCAGGTGGTACTGGCTGTGCACTGGAGTTTGGCGGAACAGCGATTCAGTCACTGTCGGTCGAAGGACGGATGACGATCTGCAACATGTCGATTGAAGCAGGTGCACGCGTGGGTCTGGTTGCTGTGGATGACAAGACCATTGAGTACTTCAAAGGGCGTCCGTTCTCTCCAACTGGCGAAATGTGGAATGCGGCAGTGGAGAACTGGAAAGAGTTGGTCTCCGATGAGGATGCCGTGTTCGACACTGTTGTTGAGATTCGCGCTGAAGATATCAAGCCTCAGGTTACTTGGGGAACCTCGCCAGAGATGGTGGTGGCTGTTGATGGCAGCGTGCCAAATCCGGCCAATGCCAAAGACTCAGATGAAGCCAACGCGATCACCCGCGCGTTGCAGTATATGGGCCTGCAGGCAGATCAGTCGATTACAGATATCAAACTGGATCGTGTTTTTATCGGTTCATGCACCAACAGCCGGATTGAAGACCTACGCGCCGCTGCCGAGGTGGTCAAGGGTCGCAAAGTCGCTACTAATATCAAGCAGGCGCTGGTCGTGCCAGGCTCAGGTTTGGTTAAAGCTCAGGCAGAGGCAGAGGGTCTGG
Organism: Marinobacterium sp.; assembly: GCA_035458585.1. Classification (GTDB taxonomy): domain Bacteria; phylum Pseudomonadota; class Gammaproteobacteria; order Pseudomonadales; family Balneatricaceae; genus Marinobacterium_E. The sequence goes on from DATHZN010000068.1 coordinate 21,783, forward strand.
ATAAGATATTTGTTGAAGCGGGGCTTGAGTGGCGTGAGCCAGGTTGCTCGATGTGCTTAGCGATGAACCCGGATAAACTCGGTAACGGTGAGCACTGTGCGTCAACTTCTAACCGCAATTTCGAAGGCCGTCAGGGCTTCGGCGGTCGCACTCACTTGGTAAGCCCAGCGATGGCAGCGGCGGCAGCTGTGACTGGCCATTTTGTTGATGTGCGTACACTGGAACTGAACGCGTAATTAAGAGGAGAGTACGATGAAGAAGTTTGAAACTCACACAGGCGTTGTGGCTCCTCTGGATCGAAAAAACGTCGATACCGACCTGATCATTCCGAAACAGTTCCTAAAATCAATAAAGCGCTCGGGCTTTGGCAAGAACCTATTTGATGAACTGCGTTACCTCGATGAGGGTCAGCCCGATCAGGATTGTAGTGGTCGCCCCATCAATCCGGATTTCGTGCTCAACAAGCCAGAATTTGCTGGTTCCAGCATATTGCTTGCGCGTACCAACTTCGGTTGCGGCTCTAGCCGAGAGCATGCTCCCTGGGCGCTGGACGACTTCGGTTTCCGGGCCGTTATTGCGCCAAGCTTCGCGGACATCTTCTTTAACAACTGCTTCAAGAACGGTCTATTGCCGATCGTCCTGACAGAGGAGGAAGTCGACGAGCTATTCAAAGCAGTAGATATCAAGCCGGGCATGAGCCTGACTGTTGATCTGCAAAGCCAGAAAGTGGTCAGCCCTGAGGGCAAAGAGTACAGCTTTGAGGTAGACGACTTCCGCAAGCACTGTCTGTTGAATGGTTTGGATGATATCGGCCTGACGCTAGAGCACGCCGATGCAATCCGCGCTTATGAGACCAAGCGTCGCGAACAGGCGCCTTGGTTGTTTGACGCGATTAAATAAGGTTTAGGCGCGCACCCCCACTGCGAAGTGTTAAGAGTACGCGCTTGATTGTGCCAACTTTAGAGCACTCTCAGGGAGAGCGCTTGCACGTATGTTGGATGATTTGGACATTAAAATGAACGAAAACAAAGTACTGATTCTCCCAGGTGATGGTATCGGCCCGGAGATTATCGCGCAGGCACGGCGTGTGCTTGAACTGGTCAACGAGCAGGATAATCTGAATCTGGAATTCGATGAGGCACTCCTTGGCGGTGCCGCTATCGATGCGGCCGGTGTGCCAATGCCAGAGGAGACACTGGCAAAAGCCCGCGAGGCTAAGGGTATTCTTTTAGGCGCCGTTGGCGGGCCGAAGTGGGACACCCATCCTGATTTTCAGATTCGCCCCGAGAAGGGGCTGCTGGGCATCCGCTCTAACCTAGAGCTTTTTGGTAACCTGCGTCCCGCGATCCTCTACCCACAGTTGGCACAGGCTTCTACGCTCAAGCCAGAGGTTGTGTCGGGCCTGGATATTTTGATAGTCCGTGAGCTGACGGGCGGTATCTATTTCGGTCAGCCGCGCGGTGTCCGTACCACGGAAGCGGGGCTGCGCGAGGGTTACAACACCTATGTTTATAACGAAGAGGAGATCAAGCGCATCGGTCGCGTTGCGTTTGAAGCGGCGATGGCACGGAGCAAAAAGCTCTGCTCAGTCGACAAAGCTAACGTCCTGGAAGTGACGGTTTTGTGGCGTGAAGTGATGGAGGAACTCAAAGCTGAGTATCCTGAGGTTGAACTGAGTCACATGTATGTCGATAACGCGGCCATGCAGTTGGTGCGTGCGCCCAAGCAGTTCGACGTAGTGGTTACCGGGAACATGTTCGGCGACATTCTCTCGGATGCTGCCGCTATGCTGACTGGTTCTATTGGTATGCTGCCTTCAGCTTCTCTGAATAAAGCGGGGCAGGGTATGTATGAGCCTTGTCATGGCTCGGCGCCGGACATTGCGGGTCAAAACATCGCAAATCCATTGGCAACTATCCTCTCTGCCGCTATGATGTTGCGCTATTCGCTTGACAAAGGTGCCGCAGCGGATCGAATTGAACAGGCCGTGAGCGTTGTTCTTGATCAGGGTTTGCGCACCGCTGATATCTTCTCTGAAGGTATGCAGAAGGTCAGCACAACGGAGATGGGTGACGCGGTTATCGCAGCGCTGAGCGCTTGAACGGCTAAATCACTCAGGTAAGGCCGGTTTATAAACCGGCCTTTTTAATTGGATCCCAATTGGACTGGGATAGATATACCCTAAAACAGAGGTTTAACATGAATCGTGTAGGTTTTGTCGGCTGGCGCGGTATGGTCGGTTCAGTTCTAATGCAGCGAATGCTGGAAGAGAAAGACTTTGAGCAGATCAACGAGCCAGTTTTTTTCACTACCTCTCAGGTGGGCCAGGCTGGCCCTGAGATCGGTAAAGAGATCGCTCCGCTGAAAGACGCTAATGATATCGAAGCGCTCAAGCAGATGGACGTGATTATTACCTGTCAGGGTGGTGACTACACGAAAGCAATCTACCCACAACTGCGTGAGGCTGGCTGGGAAGGTTACTGGATTGATGCCGCATCTGCGTTGCGCATGGCTGACGACTCCATCATCATCCTGGATCCGGTTAACTCTGAGGTGATAGATAAAGGGCTGAGTAAGGGCATTAAAACCTTTGTCGGCGGCAACTGTACCGTCTCTCTAATGCTGATGGGTTTGGGCGGGCTCTTCAAGGCAGGTCACATTGAGTGGCTGAGCTCAATGACATACCAGGCGGCTTCAGGGGCAGGTGCGCGTAACATGCGTGAGTTGATCACGCAAATGGGCCAGATTCGTGATGGTTCAGCAGCGATGCTCGACGATCCTGCGTCAGCTATCCTGGATATTGATCGTCAGGTTGCCAGCACGATGCGTAGCGATTTAGCGGTGGATAACTTTGGTGTGCCATTGGCCGGTTCTTTGATCCCTTGGATTGATGTTCCAGTTGCAGATGGTCAGTCGAAGGAGGAGTGGAAGGGCTTTGTTGAGACCAACAAGATACTCGGCCGCACCGCTAATCCAATCGCGATTGACGGCACCTGTGTTCGTATCGGTGCGATGCGCTGTCACAGTCAGGCGTTTACAATCAAGCTCAACAAAGATATCCCGCTGGATGAGGTTGAGCAGATGATCGCTGAAGCAAATGACTGGGTGAGGGTCGTACCCAATGACCGTCAGATCACCATGCAAGAGCTGACGCCAACCAAGGTTACCGGCACTCTCAGCATTCCTGTGGGACGTCTGCGCAAAATGAAGATGGGTAAGCAGTACCTTAACGCTTTCAGTGTGGGTGATCAGCTTCTTTGGGGCGCGGCGGAGCCGCTGCGTCGTATGCTGCGAATCCTAAACGATCGTTAAATGAGTGCTCGATCTGAGCTGTCCAATCAGCCCGCGTGTGCGGGCTGAATACTTTCTGGAGTTTTCAAATGTCGAAAAAAGTTCTTCTTCTAGGTATCAGTGCACTGGCGGGTGAGCAACTGCTAGACCTGCTTGAAGATCACCCGCTGGCGAAAGAGGTGATCTTTGAGCTCTTTGATACAGAAGAGGAGGCGGGCCGTTCGCTGATGGTTAACGGCAGCGCTCATCGTGTGCGTCGATATGAGAGTATTGATCTAACCGACGCTAAGCTGGCGATCCTTTGTTCACCTCAGATTCCGGCTGATGTTATCAGCTCGATTGCACCGAAGGTGTCTCTATTCGATCTGCATTCGCGCGAGCAGACGGCTGGAGCTGAGCTTTTGCTATCGGGCGTGGCAAAAGCGCGTTTAGAGCTTCAGCCGGGTACACAGTTTCGTTCTCCAGAGCCTGCGCTGCTGGTGACTGCTCTGTTATTGAAAACCCTCTCGGCTGCAGCAGAACCTCTGCGAGTTACAGCCACTCTTATGCTGCCGGCCAGCCTGCATGATCAGCCGGGTATTCAGGCGCTGGCAGCAGAGACTGCACATCTGCTCAACGGCCGGGAAGCGAGCGCGAAACTGCTGGATGCGAACATGGCCTTCAACTTGATTGCTCAGCCACAGCCGGTGGATGAAAATGGGAGCCTCGGTGTTGAGCGTCTATTCGCGGAGGGACTTGCTCAACTTCTCGGCGCTGATGACCTTGAGGTTAACGCCTCTGCTGTTCAGGTACCGCTGTTTCATGGAACGGCAGTGACGTTAGCGGTAGAGCTGACAAAAGCCGTCGAACTCAATGAGCTTGTTCGTCTGATTGATCGTGAAGCGAAACTGAGGTTTTCGCCGGGTGCCTCAGCATCTACACAGTCAGCGACGGGAATTGAGGAGTGTCTGGTGTCGCGTCTACGATTTGACGCCCAAGATGCGAATGTGCTTTTGACTACTTTACTGTTTGATGAACAGCGCTTGGGGCGCGCATCTAATGCGGTCGATGCCCTGCGTGCCTTGGTGACTGCCCACTAATCCAGTCGTTTTGACATCTTTTAAGCGTAGCCGCGGTTAAATCCCGGGGCTCGCTTGACCGTAATCCATCTACCTACAATACTTCTGATAGTTTTGCGAAACGCAACTGCCTGTTTTTTGAGAAAAAAGCAGGCTAACTGGTAAAGGATAAGGATAGAAAAGATGGTGCGCAAACTCGCGCTGAGTCTCGCTGTCGCTTCTGCGATCGCTGCGGGGCAGGCAAACGCACTGGGTCTCGGAGAGATCCGTGTTAACTCGGCATTGAATGAACCGCTGGATGCCGACATTCGGCTGGTGCAGGTGCGTGACCTGACCCCCCTGCAGATAATGCCGCGCATGGCGGATGTCGATGAGTTTTCCCTTGCAGGGTTGAGCAAATCCCGTTTCCTTAGTGATGTAAAATTTCAAGTCAAAATTGAGCCTGATGGCAGTGGCTCTATTCACGTCACCTCCTCGGTGCCGGTGCAAGAGCCGTTCCTGAGTTTCCTCATGGAGGTTAACTGGCCAAATGGCCGGCTGGTGCGCGAGTACACTCTTCTTCTGGATCCACCTGTTTTTGATCCTGCCCCTGTTACGACCGCTATTAACGCTCCGGTAGCCGTTGCTCCCACAGTATCAAGGTCCGAATCGACTCCGGCAAGCGAGGCGAGAGCCCAATCTGGAACGAATATAAAGACCAATATTGGCGGTGGCGAAATCTTCGTTAACAACAACGATACTCTTTATGTTTTGGCCAAGAACAACCGCCCCGCATCGGATATCAGCATTGAGCAGATGATGATTGCGATGCAACGTAAGAACCCCCAGCTATTTCCGACAGGCAATATTAACGTGATGCGAGCTGGCAAGGTGATGCAGCTTCCAACTGCAGAGGAGGCCCGCTCATTGACGCGTAAGCAGGCCATCGCAGAAGCTGCGCGCCAGACGGCTGAGTGGAAAGCGGGCCGCAGGGCTGCTAACGCAAAAAAATCTGAGCCTGCACCTGTACCCACGCCTGAACCGGCGGAGCCTGCTCCAAGTGGCGCTGCAGAGGGCGCTCCCGATGCGACTGAGAGTCAGCTAAAAATTGTGACTGCTGAGTCTGCACCCGAAGCGCAGCAAGAGGTCTCCAGTGATGCTGCTCCAGATCAAGCCGCGGAGAGCGGTACCGAGGCGAGCGTCGACGAGGGCCCATCTGAGCGCGAAAAAGAGCTGATGCAGCGTAACTCCGAGTTGGAGGATAGGCTGCTCGTAACCCAGGAGTCGGTTGACAAGGTTTCGCGTGAAAACGCTGAGATGGGCGAGAAGCTCGACTCGATTCAAGAGCAATTAATGGCCCTACAGCGCTTGATCGAACTCAAAGATCAGCAGATGGCTGCACTCCAGGCTGAGATGCTGAAACAGGCTCAGGAGGCGAACAAGCCAAAGCCCAGTGCGGTTGATGACTTCATCAATATGCTGATGGCAAACCCAATCTATCTTGGCGGTGCGGGTGGCCTACTCGTGCTGCTCTTAGCTCTGCTGGCACTCGCGCGGCGACGTAAAGCGGCCGATTATGATGAAGAGCCCGCACCGCGTAAGAAGAAAAAGTCGAAGAGCTCAGAGTCTGAGGCCGACGAGATTCCCGAGTTCGACGCGCCTGAAGTGCCCGCATCTTCCGCTACACCCGCAGCGGCTGCGGCTGTCGCCGGTGTGGCCGCATCTGGCATCGCCTCATCGCAGGCCCAGGCTGAGCCCGAGGCTCAATCGGCTGACGAGCTGGATGATGATCTGGCTGATCTCGATCTTGATATGGATCTTGACCTGGATGAAGCCGTTGGCTTCGAACCGGAAGCACCGCCTGCACCTATAGACCCTGCAGAGCTGGATGATACGGATTCAGACATTGATTCAGTGTTGGACGACATACTGAATGACGATACCAGTATCGATGCGGGTGAGATTGATGAACTCGATGCCCTACTGGACGAGGATGCCGATGTCGATACCGATGTCGATGATCTGATGCGTGCTGAGGATGAGTTACTTGAGGATGATGAACTCGATGATGATGAGCTTGAGGGGTTGGCCTTTGCAATTGACGATAGCGAGGGCGAGTCTGAAGTAGCGGCTGAAACCGACGAGATGATCGATGACGAGTTCTTCAGCGAGGAGCTTGAAGCTGAGTCTGATCAAGTCGAAGCGTCTCTTGATACTGATGAGGCAGACTTAATCGACGAGACGATGGAGCTTGATGATTCGTCAGCTACAGGTCTGGATACTCTGGCACCGGATGATAATTTGGACGATCTGGTTGATGACGATCTTGATGCCATGCTGATGAAGAGTGCGGCTGAACTTGAAGGTCAGGGCCCGGCTATACAGGTCGCGTCGGTCGTCGAACCAGATACCAGTGATGATACCGATGAAGATTTCGAGCTGGATTTTAACGTTGACATGCCCGACGCAGATGATGAGATACCGGCATCGCCTGCAGCCGCACCCAAAGAGATGGAGTCTGACAAATTATCCAGTGAGGCGTCTACTGACGAAGATGAGGATCTGGGTCTCGACTTCAATGTTGTTAAGCCGACCGATGACGATGAGCTTGAATCAGCATTAATTGACGATGCTCTTGATATCGGTCTTGGTGGCGATCAAGAGGCGGCGTTGGACTTCGATCTTGAGGTCTCGGAAGATTTTGAGCCAGAGCCAGAGCCAGAGCCAGAGCCAGAGCCAGAGCCAGAGCCAGAGCCAGAGCCATCATCAAATTCTGTAGCTAAATCTGCTGCTACGGAAGGTGAAGAGGATGGGTTTGATGAGCTTGAAGGGTTCGACATGGATCTGGATGCGATGATTAGCGAGCTCGACTCAGGGTCCTCAGTCGACGAGCCAGAGCGTGCGAAGAAACCCGGAGAGCTAGTTGAAGATGAGCTGACTGCCAATATAGCTCATGATCTTGATCTTAGTCTGGACGATGAGATCGATGAGATGCTATCCATGGATGAGAGTGATATCGAGCTAGTTGAAGAGGGCGATGAAGAGCTGGCTGAGGATGATGCCTTCGATCTACTGGAGGGGGCTGATGAGGTAGAGACTAAGCTCGATCTCGCGCGAGCCTACATAGAGATGGACGACACCGATGGGGCTCGTGATATCCTTGCAGAAATCGTACGTGACGGCTCTGCTGAACAGCAGGCCGAGGCGCAGTCTCTGTTGGATAAGTTGAGTTAATGAGTAATTCGCTACATCAAGAAGGGGCGACGCAAGTCGCCCTTTTTCGTTATGCCTTAGGTATAGAGTATGCCGGTGCCAGATACCACGGCTGGCAATCCCAGCGTGAAGAGCAGGTGGCAACGGTGCAGGAAACACTGGAAGAGGCACTCTCCAAAATTGCCTGTCATCCGGTCAGCGTAATTTGCGCCGGTCGCACCGATACGGGTGTCAACGGCTGCTATCAGGTGGTGCATTTCGATGCGCAGGTTGAGCGTCCGACGCGTGCCTGGGTAATGGGCACCAATACCAAGCTGCCCGATGATATCGCTGTTCTCTGGGCCAGACCGGTGAGTGATCAGTTTCATGCGCGTTTCGGAGCGATGGAGCGGCGCTATCGTTATGTGATCTACTCTGCAGAGGTTAAGCCGGCTGTGTTGAGTCGCGGCGTTACCTGGACACACAAAAAACTCTCGATTGATCGGATGCAACAGGCAGCTGTGCATCTGGTGGGAGAGCATGACTTCACCTCTTATCGTGCAGTCGCCTGTCAGGCGAAAAGCCCGGTCAAAACAGTCAAATCGCTTGAGGTTTATCAGAGAGGTCAATTAATTGTCATTGATATCTGCGCCAATGCCTTTCTTCACCACATGGTACGCAACATCGCCGGTGTATTGATGAAAATTGGAAGTGGTGAGGCGGAGGTTGATTGGAGTCGGGAGGTGCTCGAGGCACGGAACCGACGATTGGGGGGTGTTACTGCCCCCCCTTGGGGGCTCTATTTTGTTGATGTTAAATACCCCCAAGAGTTCGATCTACCTCCGGGTAATCAAGGTCCGTTTTTCCTGTAAGAGGTTCAGGGGAGCGCACTCAGTCTCTGCCCCTTAACTTGCTTAGAAAGAGGGCCCCGCTTTAGGCTCTATGAATGTTTGTTTGTGCAACGAGGCTAGCATTCCCAAGGATGAGTGCTTTCGCTCCGAGGCGAGCTAAGTTAATATATTGCCTTAGTTTTTTGGCGCCAGAGTGCTTGGTTTGAAAACACGAGTTAAGATTTGCGGTATCACCCGAATTGAGGACGCTCTGGCGGCCGCAGATTCGGGTGCTGATGCGCTCGGATTTGTCTTTTATGCCAAGAGCCCTCGCGCTATTTCAGTTGCAGATGCTGCTGAGATTATTGCAAAACTGCCCGCCTTCGTTACCAGCGTTGCGTTGTTTGTTGATGCTGAAGTTGACTTCATACGGCAGGTAATTGACTCCACAGGGGTAGACCTGCTGCAGTTTCATGGCATGGAGTCAGCTGAGCAGTGTGCGCAGTTTTCTCGCCCATATATCAAAGCGTTGCGAATGAAGCCCGATTTAGATCTAAACCAACAGATGCTCGCGTACCCATGCGCGAGGGGTGTGTTGCTTGATGCCTACACACCGGGTACACCCGGTGGTACGGGCGAGCAATTTGACTGGTCGCGAATCCCGGCCGACAAGGCCGCCGGCATCACGCTGGCGGGCGGTTTGGATTGCACCAATGTCGCCAGGGCAGTCAGTCTGGTGCGGCCTTACGCTGTCGATGTTAGCGGCGGTGTGGAGCAGTCGAAGGGAATCAAGGACGCCAAAAAAATAGAACAATTTATTGCTGAGGTACACCGTGTCAACTATAGCTGAGCAGACTACACACATTGAGATGCCGGATGCCAATGGTCATTTTGGAATTCATGGCGGGCGCTTTGTCTCCGAGACCCTGATGGGCGCTCTTGAGGAGCTCGAGGCACTTTATGACAAGCTAAGTAAAGACCCTGAGTTTCAAGCTGAGTTCGATAAGGACCTAGCGCACTACGTTGGCCGTCCCTCACCTCTATACCACGCTGAACGCCTGAGTGCGCATTGTGGTGGTGCACAGATATGGCTCAAACGTGAAGATCTCAACCACACTGGTGCACACAAGGTTAATAACACCATTGGTCAGGCGCTCCTGGCAAAATATATGGGTAAACCTCGCGTCATTGCAGAGACCGGAGCGGGTCAGCATGGGGTTGCATCTGCAACCGTTGCAGCGCGTCTGGGTCTTGAGTGCAAAGTATACATGGGGGAAGAGGATGTTCGTCGCCAGGCGCTGAACGTGTACCGCATGCGCTTGCTGGGTGCTGAGGTTATACCCGTCACTTCTGGTACTCGTACGCTTAAAGATGCCATGAATGAAGCGATGCGTGACTGGGTCACCAACGTGGATAACACTTACTACATCATCGGGACAGCCGCTGGCCCACACCCTTACCCGAAACTGGTGCGTGACTTCCAGTCGGTCATTGGACGTGAAACCAAGCAACAGTCAATGGCGCAGATTGGTCGATTGCCAGATGCTGTTGTCGCTTGCGTAGGAGGCGGTTCAAATGCCATTGGTATGTTCTACCCCTTTATGGATGATCTTGAGACTCGCATGATCGGTGTAGAGGCGGGCGGTTTCGGTTTGGAAACTGGTAAGCACGCGGCACCACTTACAGCAGGTCGTCCGGGTGTCCTGCATGGCATGCGCACCTATCTGATGGAAGATGATGCGGGTCAGATTCTGGGCACTCACTCCGTCTCGGCTGGCCTGGATTACCCAGGTGTGGGGCCGGAACACAGTTACCTCAAGGATATAGGTCGTGCCGAATATGTGGCAGCGACAGATGACGAAGCGATGGATGGATTCCGCAAACTGACTCAGATCGAAGGTATCATGCCAGCACTGGAAACGGCTCACGCCGTCGCGTATGCAATGAAGATGGCGAAAGAGATGTCTCCAGATCAAGTGATCGTGGTGAATCTCTCGGGTCGCGGTGATAAAGATATACACACCGTCGCGCAGATCGACGGTCTAGAGATGTAAGGCAGAGGGAAAAGAGACGAATGAATCGTATTGAAGCGCGCTTTAACCAGCTCAAAGCCGATGGCCGCAAAGCGATCATCCCGTTCGTGACGGCGGGTGATTCGCAACCATCAGTGACAGTGCCACTGATGCATGCGCTGGTTGAAGCGGGCGCCGACGTTATCGAACTGGGCGTCCCTTTCTCCGATCCGATGGCAGACGGCCCCGTGATACAGCTGGCCTGCGAGCGGTCGCTGATGCACGGCACGCGTTTGCTTGATGTACTTGATATGGTAGCTGAGTTCCGCCAGCAGGACACTGAGACGCCGATTGTGTTGATGGGTTACCTAAACCCGGTAGAGGCGATTGGATATGAGAACTTTGCTCAGCGAGCGAAGGCTGCTGGCGTGGACGGAGTGTTAACAGTTGATCTGCCGCCTGTCGAGTCTGAAGGCTTGATGAGTGCCATGAAAGAGCAGGGGTTGGATATTATCTTCCTGATTGCTCCGACTACCTCGCCAGCGCGTCGTAAGGCGATTTGTGAACAGGGTTCAGGCTACCTCTACTATGTGTCAGTCAAAGGCGTCACAGGATCATCAGCACTTAACGTTGATGAAGTAGCAGACTACATCAACGATATGCGTCAGGATACGGATTTGCCACTGTGCGTGGGTTTCGGAATCCGCGATGGTGCCACTGCAAAGGCCGTTTGTCAGGTGGCAGACGGCGCCATTGTTGGTAGTGTATTGGTCAATCGGATTGCTGAACTGGCGAACAAACCGGATGAGATTCCCAGCGCGGTTGCAGCAATTATCAGTGAGATGCGTAGCGCAGTAGACGCTGCCTGATAGGATCGGGAATAGAGATGAGTAACTGGTTAGAGAAGATCGTACCGAATCTGGTGCGCTCTGAAAAAAAGCGTAACAGCATTCCTGAAGGACTCTGGGAGAAGTGCCCGAAATGCGAGGCAGTACTCTACAAGCCGGAGCTTGAAAAGCATCTGTCAGTCTGTCCCAAATGTGATCATCACATGCGTATTGGCGCGCGTGTCCGTCTGCTGCAGTTCCTCGATACCGATACAGGCGTAGAGTTGGCGGCCGAGATTGAGCCAATTGATCGTCTAAAATTTAAAGACTCAAAGAAGTATAAGGATCGTTTGACAGCGGCACAGCGAGATACCGGCGAAACTGACGCTTTGATTGCTATGCGCGGTATGCTTGAATCTAATCCTGTGGTCACTGTAGCCTTTGAGTTCCGTTTTATGGGTGGATCCATGGGTACTGTGGTTGGCGAACGTTTTGTCCGCGCCGCAGAAGTTGCGCTGGCTGAGCGCATCCCTCTTATCTGCTTCTCTGCATCGGGCGGGGCACGGATGCAGGAGGCCCTCTTCTCCCTGATGCAGATGGCTCGTACCAGTGCCATTCTTGAAAAGATGCGTAAGGCGGGAGTTCCGTTTATTTCTGTGCTCACTGACCCCGTATACGGCGGCGTGTCAGCTTCGTTGGCCATGTTGGGCGACCTTAATGTTGCTGAGCCACGTGCACTAGTTGGTTTTGCCGGCCCGCGTGTAATTGAGCAGACAGTCCGCGAAAAGCTACCAGAGGGGTTCCAGCGTTCTGAATTCCTACTAGAGCACGGGCAGGTGGATATGATTATCCATCGCAAAGAGATGCGTGAACGACTGGCAAAAATGCTTCGCCAGTTCCAGGGGCTACCAGCGCAAATAAGCGAAAGCGCCTGAATCCGAGAGGGCTTCTCGAGTGTCTGACCAGCTGAATCTCGAACAGTGGCTCGCCCGTATCGAGGCAGGGCACCCGACTGAGATCGATATGGGGCTTGAGCGTGTTGCCGAGGTGGCTCGTGCGATGCGCTTCAATTTTGGTCGGGCTAAAGTGATCAGCGTTGCCGGTACCAACGGCAAGGGCTCTACCACCACGATGCTCGATGCGATTCTACGTGCCTCCGGTGCTCGTACAGGCCTTTACACTTCACCCCATTTTTTACGCTACAACGAACGTATTCAGGTACAGGGAGAGCCCGTATCTGACGCGCGCATATGTGAAGCTTTTTCACTTATAGATCAAACACGTAGAAGCACCTCTTTAACCTATTTTGAATTTGGCACGCTCGCAGCACTGCAGATCTTTGCCCAGTCTGACCTAGACTACCTGATACTTGAAGTTGGTTTGGGTGGACGCCTGGATGCGGTGAACATTGTCGATGCTGATGCAGCGATCCTAACCAGCGTGGCACTCGACCATACCGAGTGGCTCGGCGATACACTGGAGCAGATTGGATTTGAAAAGGCGGGTATTTTTCGTTCTGGCAAACCCGCCATCTGCGGTCTCTCTCAGCCTCCTGCCAGTGTTATTGAGCATGCGGCTGCTGTTGGTGCAGAGCTCTTGCGTCGTGGGGTCGATTTTGACCTCGTGCATGAGGGCGATCTCTGGAGCTGGCATGGACAGGATGCTCAGGGTGCGGCATTGAGCTATGAACATCTACCCAGGCCCAATCTTCCGCTGGCAAATGCCCCGAGTGTTCTGCAAACGCTTGCTTTGGTCGCGCCTGACGTCGGGATCGATGCGATTAGAACAGGTCTGCTCAGCGCACAGATGATGGGTCGTATGCAGCTTACACAGCTTGGTCAAACGCCAATGATTCTGGATGTCGCGCACAATCCAGAGGCGGCAAACTATTTGGCTTTGCGTATTCAGGATCTTCAGATCAGTGGTAAGGTCCGTATCGTCCTGGGAATGTTAAGTGATAAGGACCGCGCCTCAGTAATAGCCAGCTTAGATGCGGTGATTGATGATTGGCATCTGGTCTCGCTGCAGGGGCCCAGAGCAAGTACGGCAGAACAGTTGCAAGCATTCCTGTCATCTCCTGCATCAAAACATGCTAATGTTGCCAGTGCCCTTGAAGCGGTTGCCGCCACTGCCAACTCTGAGGATCTGGTGTTGGTCTGTGGGTCTTTCTTAACAGTCACGGAGGCACTTGAGTGGCTGATGCAGCGGGCTTAAGAGCAGTTCTAAGACGTCGTTTAATCGGCGCACTGGCGCTTGTCATTATATCACTGGCCGTATCACCTCTGCTGTTCGATGCAGCGGGTTACCGCGAGCGGCAGTTGGTTAACCGTATCCCACCAGCACCCAAGCCGTTCGCGCCCATAGAGGTGAATGCAGCAAGCATTGAGGCTCAAGTAGATTTGGTCAATGCTGCCCCAGCGGATCCGATAGAGCCTGTAAACCTTGAACCCTTACCTGAAATGCTCGAACAGAAGCTCAACCTGGTTGATCCGGGGCCCACTCCGGCGGCTGATACCCCAGGACTTGATCAGGATGGTTTGCCAGTTGCGTGGGGCTTGCAGCTTGCGAGTTTCAGAGATGAACGCAATGCCAGAGCTCTGCAAGCTGATCTGCTCAAGGATGGTTACAAAGTTTATATACGGCGTTCTGACTCGCTTGTACGAGTCTATATAGGGCCAGAGATGCAACGTACGCGGCTGGAAACCTTGAAAGAGAGTATCAAAAGTAAGTACTCGTTAGATGGGATGATCACCCGATTTAGCGTTGAATAGTGCATTGGGTTCGCCGTTAGGCTCTGCTAAAATAACGTCTGAATTTCACTGAGACACATAGATGAATTGGACAGATTGGGTGATTATCGGGATTATCGCCCTGTCAGGTTTGCTGAGCCTAAAACGCGGTTTTATGCGCGAGGCTATGTCACTGATTAGCTGGATAGTTGCGTTCATTCTGGCAAGGCTCTTTTCTGGTGTACTCAGCACTCACCTTGTTCCTTTTCTTCCCGATCCAGCGGCGGCTATGATGGCCGCCTTCGCTATTCTGTTTGTAGCGACATTACTGGTCTGTTCTCTGATTCAAATGCTGATCATTGCGCTCGTGCGTGCGACCGGTCTTTCGGCGACTGATAGACTCCTAGGCGTTGGCTTCGGTGTAGTTCGCGGCGGGCTAGTGGTAGTGGTGATCGTAGCACTACTTCGTATGACCCCGGTTGCAACCAACGAGTGGTGGCAATCTTCCAACCTGATACCGCACTTCGTGCTGCTAGAGGGTTGGACAAAAGATATGGCGAAGCAGTTAGGTATGGCGATCTGGGATGTAAGCAGTTCCGGCTGAGCCTGTTGATACAGTTGTTAGAGGTTAAACCCCATGTGCGGTATCGTTGGCATTGTTGCCAAAAGTTTTGTAAACCAGACTATTTTTGACGCCCTGACGGTGTTACAACATCGCGGTCAGGATGCGGCCGGAATGGTGACCTGTGATGGTCAGCGTTTTTTCCTTCGCAAGGATAATGGTTTAGTCAATGAGGTGTTCCGCACACGTCATATGAAGAAACTGAACGGCAATATGGGTATAGGGCATGTGCGCTACCCGACGGCCGGTAGCTCCAGTTCTGCTGAAGCTCAGCCCTTCTATGTCAACTCTCCCTATGGGATCGCTCTGGCGCACAATGGCAACCTGACGAATGCTGAGCAGTTAGCTGACGAGGTGTTCCGTTCCGATTTACGACACATCAACACAACTTCAGACTCGGAAGTGCTGCTCAACGTCTTTGCCCATGAGTTGCAGGCTCTGGGAAAATTGAACCCCAGCGCTGATGATATCTTCCGAGCGGTTGAGCGCGTGCACCAGCGCTGTGAGGGCGGTTATGCAGTGGTGGCTATTATCACCGGCTACGGCATCGTGGCATTCCGTGATCCCTTTGGCATCCGACCCGTGGTTTATGGCAAGCGCGAATCGGAACAGGGCACTGAGTATATGGTGGCATCAGAGAGCGTAGCACTGGACACCTCAGGCTTTGAGCTGGTTCGGGATCTGGAACCTGGCGAGGCCATCTTTATCTCTCAAGATGGCCAGATTGCAACCAAGCAGTGTGCCGCCAAATCGATTCTGGCGCCTTGCCTGTTTGAGTATGTCTATTTAGCTCGCCCCGACTCTATTATTGACGGTATCTCTGTGCATCACGCGCGTATGGAGATGGGGATCAAGTTGGCTGAAAAAGTGATGCGTGAGCGTCCTGATCACGATATCGATGTGATCATACCGATTCCTGATACCAGCCGTACCTCGGCGTTAGAGATGGCGAAGGTGCTTGGTGTTACTTTTCGCGAGGGCTTTATTAAAAATCGCTATATCGGCCGCACCTTTATCATGCCTGGACAGACACAGCGCAAAAAGTCGGTTCGCCAAAAGCTCAACCCGATTTCAGCTGAGTTCCGCGATAAAGTTGTGATGCTGGTCGATGACTCTATTGTTCGCGGCACCACCTCTGCGCAGATTGTTGAGATGGCCCGCCAGGCGGGTGCACGCAAGGTCTACTTCGCCTCGGCTGCGCCGGAAGTACGCTACCCGAACGTTTTTGGTATCGATATGCCATCCCCAACTGAACTGATCGCCCATAACCGCACAGCTGATGAGATTGGTGAGTTGATTGGAGCAGACTGGATGCTGTATCAGGACCTGGACGATCTGAAAGGTTCCATTACAAAATTTAATCAACAGATCGATGATTTTGATACCTGCGTATTTAACGGCCAGTATGTAACGGGAACAGTTTCTCAGGAGTACCTGGATCGGATCGATGCTAAGCGCAACGACGATGCCAAGGCTTCGGCAGACAGTAAGCAGGAGGCTGGCGGTAACGAGTCGGCAGATCTGCACAGCGCTTTCTGAGGTAGAGATGGCTAATAAGAGCTTTGAGCGTCCACAGCGACTGCAGTTTAACGACAATAATTACGCCACTGAGACCTTGGCGGTCCGTGCAGGGCAGCATCGCAGTCAGGAAGGGGAGCACTCAGATGCCATTTATCCTACTTCCAGCTTTGTCTACACCAGTGCACACGAAGCTGCAGGTACCTTCGGTGGAGACATAGAGGGTAATGTTTACTCCCGTTTTACTAATCCTACGGTACAAGCTTTTGAGCGCCGCATCGCGGCAATGGAGGGGGGTGAGCGAGCCGTTGCAACATCCTCGGGTATGGCGGCAATTCTCAGCCTCTGTCTGTCGCTGATGAAGCAGGGTGATCATGTCGTCTGTTCCCGCTCGGTATTTGGCTCAACCGTCTCGTTATTTGAAAAGTACATTAGCCGGACGGGTATTGAGACTACCTTTGTTGACCCTAAAGATATCGAAGCCTGGCGGACTGCCGTGCGATCGAATACGCGAATGCTGTTTTTGGAGACACCCAGTAATCCCTTGGCTGAGGTGACCGACATTCGTGCAGTCAGTGAAGTGGCAAAGGCAGTCGGTGCAAAATTGGTGGTCGATAACTGTTTTCTCACACCCGCCCTGCAGAAGCCTCTTAGTATCGGTGCAGATATTATTATGCACTCCGCCACCAAATATCTTGATGGACAGGGGCGAGTAATCGGTGGCGTAGTGGTGGGTAGCGATGCCGACATGGAAGAGGTGTTTGGGTTCGTCCGCACAGCCGGCACTTGCCTTAGCCCGTTCAACGCGTGGGTGTTCCAGAAAGGCCTAGAGACACTACCTCTTCGCATGCGCGCTCACTCTGAAGCTGCCCTCGAGCTTGCTCAGTGGCTTGAGGTACAGCCACAGGTTGAGCGTGTTTACTACTCAGGTCTCAAGTCACATGCTCAACACGACCTTGCAGCCAGCCAACAGACAGGTTTTGGTGGTGTGCTGTCATTTGAAGTGAAGTCTCACGAGGTCGACTTAAAAGCAGCCGCTTGGCGGGTGATTGACGCCACCGAGATGATCTCTATCACCGGTAACCTTGGTGATGTAAAAACAACGATCACACACCCGGCAACTACCACTCATGGACGTATGTCCGCTGCCTCACGAGCGCAGGCGGGTATTCGAGATTCGCTGATTCGTGTGTCAGTCGGACTTGAAAGCATCGATGATCTCAAGGCGGATCTGCAGCTCGGTCTTAACGCGATCTAAACCATGCAGATTGTACTTGCCCCCATGGAGGGGGTTGTGGATGCCCCGATGCGCCGCCTACAAGCAGCCATAGGGGGACCCGATGCGATGGTGACCGAGTTCGTTCGAGTGACCGATACCCTGCTTCCTCCAAAGGTCTTCTATCGTCTGGTTCCTGAGTTACAGCAAGAGGTTTGCGGTTATGGGCATGTGCCACTGACCGTTCAGTTACTAGGTTCAAATCCGGAGTCCCTCGGTATGAATGCCGTGCGGGCTGTTGAATTGGGCTCCAGAGCGATAGATCTCAATTTTGGCTGTCCTGCTAAAACTGTTAATAAAAGTATGGGCGGAGCGATTATGCTCAGGCAACCCGACTCAGTTTATGCAGCTGTTAAAGGTGTGCGACAAGCTGTGGATTCGCGCTATCCAGTGAGTGGTAAGATGCGTCTCGGTTATGAGGACAAAAGCCTTGCACTGGAGAATGCCAAGGCTATTGAGGAGGGTGGAGCCGCCTATCTTACTGTACATGCACGAACTAAAGTTGAGGGCTATAAACCACCTGCCCATTGGGAGTGGATTGCACGGATTCGGGAGTCAGTTGCAATTCCCGTGGTCGCTAATGGCGAGATATGGACTCCAGAGGATTACCATAGGTGCAGGGAGATCAGTGGTTGTGCAAGGGTTATGATTGGTCGTGGTTTGGTAGCGAACCCTTTTTTGGTAGAACAGATCCGCAACCCCGAGGCGAGCCGTGACACTGACGTGAATTGGTCGCGACTGCAGCCATATCTACTCGGTTTTTTTGAGGATGTACGCACCACTATCGAAGAGCGACATGTTCATGGACGTATCAAACAGTGGCTGACGATGTTGGGTTGGCATTTCCCGCAGGCTAAGGAGCTATTCCAGCGCCTGCGTACTCAGAGAGAGGTTCTTGGGGTAGAGCGAGAGCTCCGCCGTACCCTTGCTTAAACAACACCGGGGCTGAAGTGAAGCTGATTGCTCGCTTGAACATTTAGTTTGTCTGCCTTAGCCCGAGCCAATACCGCCCTTACTGCCGTAAACAGGCTGTCTGGATTCAGTGGTTTTAGGAGCAAACCGGCTGCACCCTCGTCAAACAGCAACTGAGCCTCAGACTGCTGCTCCTTAGTTGTCATAACCAGTGAACGGTTCAATAGCGACGGATTAGCTTCACTTAGGTGACGCACCAGCTTCACAGCTCCGATCCCTCCGATATCTGTCCCGAATAGCAAGGCCCTAGGAGGTGATGCAAGCATCTCCCTCAAGGCAAATGTAGGATCTGAAATCAGCACTAGCTCAAAGTGCGAATCTAATATTGACTGAACACGCAGCAGATCAGCAGGATTGCGGTCAATGCAGACAATCTTGGTTTCCAAATACTTCTCCCGAAGGCGAAGATTGTTGCTAATCAACAATCTCGGTCGTCCTAGACCCACAAGGCACCGTCTACTGCACGGTAATGGAGTGGGGGGAGAAGGTCAAATGAACAATATGCTTGCAGGTAAATTTCGCGGATGTACTTCTGATCAAGTGCACCCGCGTTGTTTTACGCGGGTAGCAGGAGTTGTAGCCCCGCTGCGGTGTTGGAGATGGGCGCCACAAGGCGACGTTCAACCTCCTTTACAGGGCCGCTAAAACAGCCACGAGCCGCAAGCCACATAGCCAATTCAACTCCCTGGGCTCCCGCAATACGGGTTAGATCATCGTTAGTATACTGGCACAGGGCCTCAGGGTCGGTTACCAGCTGATCCATGCACATGCGGTCAAAGTCAGTATTGAGATAGCCGGCTCGCTCACCGTCAAGCTGATGCGACAGCCCGCCAGTACCGAGCACGACGACTTTCTCTTCGGAATTCCAGCTACGAATTGCATCACCGATGGCCTTACCGAAGGCATACGAACGCGAGGGTTTCGGCATTGGGTGGCGTTCACAGTTGATTGCAACCGGTATGACCTTGATGCGCTGATAGCTGTGGTTGGGCCAAAGAACCGACATGGGTACAGTCGCACCATGATCAACTTTGATCTCCTGACACACCGTTGGATCAAAGTCATTCTCGATCAGATGATTGATAATGTGCCAAGACAGTTCAGTCTCGCCGGTCAGTGCCGGAATTGGATTGATCCCCCATCCCTCATCGGCGTTCTCATATTGCGCGGCAGCGCCAATCGCAAAGGTTGGTTTTTTGTCCAGAAACATCGACAGCCCGTGGTCATTGTAAAAGAGCACGGCAATATCGGGCTTCTGCGCCTGAAGAAACTCGCGCATAGGCTTATAGCCCGCGAAAAAATCGACCCAGTAAGGTGTGTTCTCGAGTCCCTGATCAACCGCACGTCCAATTGCAGGTATATGCGAAGTACCGATCATACCAATCATTTTAGCCATTAGGTTTGCCCACCTTCTGTGAATCCAAATATGCCTGAAACTCGGCAGTGGTCTGGCCGGTCATAATCCCACCAAGATCCTGTACGTTCAGCCCTAATACGCCGGCAAATTTGGCCAGGTAGTAGATACTGCCGCCATTTCGGAGCAAGGTAATAATATCGCGTTTGAGAATCGCCTCTTTCTGCACCTCGTTAAGACCGAACTTGTCACAGTATGCGGCTTCGTCCTGGAGAAAGGCTTCGCGACCCGCTGCTTCGTTAAAAGTAAAACACATGCGGTTGAGGTTGTAGCCGAGCGTGGCCATTGCTCCGTCAAATTTGTAGGTGCCGTGTGGCGTCGAGCTATCAGCCATTTTTCCTCCTAGCGATTCCAGTAAAGACGCATTGGGTTATCAATTAGCAGTTTGTGTTGGAGCGCTTCAGTAACCGCGATTTTTGGAATCACGTCCACCAAAGCGCCATCATCTGGGGTATGTGATTTCATATTAGGGTGTGGCCAGTCGGTGCCCCAGAGTACACGATCGGGAAAAGTTTCCACCAGTATGCGCATATAGGGCACCACATCAGAGTAGTCGGGTGGTTGCTGTGTCAGCCGCTCAGGACAACTTACTTTTGTCCAAATCTTATCGTTCTCGTGCATCAGCTTTATAAAACGTTGGAAGTCCGGGTGATCGGTGCCTTTGCTCACATCAGGGCGACCCATATGATCAACCACGATGGTGGTGTTCAACTCGTTAAGAAAAGGGATCAGATTTTCGAGGTCGGGTGCCTCAAAGTAGACAACAATATGCCAACCCAGAGGCTTAATTTTCTCGGCAATAGAGAAAAATACCTCCTTTGGTGTGCTATCGACCAAGCGTTTGACGAAGTTAAAACGCACGCCACGCACGCCTGCAGCATCCATTGCCTCGAGCTCTGAGGCGCTAATACCAGGGTCAACCACTGCCACACCACGAGCGAGCTCACCGGCCGCCTCAAGTGCATCGACCAGTGCAGCGTTATCGGTACCGTGACATGACGCCTGAACAATTACGTTTCGACTGAAGCCAAGGTGGTCTCGAAGAGCAAAGAGCTGCTCTTTAGAGGCGTCACAGGGAGTGTACTTACGCTTGGGGTGATAGGGGAATTTATCCGCCGGACCAAATACGTGACAATGCGCGTCGACTGCACCTATAGGCGCAATAAACTCGGGCCTTTTAGGATTGTCGTGAAAAGGACGGTAGTCGGCATCCATAATCTCTATTCCTGCTTATTAGGCGAAAACTTCGCCATCAAATAGTTTTCGTGCAGTACGTAGTAACGCAGCGCTTTTGGGTTGACCATTTTCATCGATATCAATAACCACGGTCATCTCTCCGATTGGATGCTCAACGACCAGGGTTTTAAGGTTTCCCTCTGGGAGTTTGGCGACCGAGGCAGCCGGTGAGCCTGGGAGAGTAGCAGCTGTAGCAACGCTTACAGCACCCAAGACGCCTATTGAAGCGTGACAGCGGTGTGGAATAAACGTTCGTGTTGAGAGTGCACCGCCTTCGCGAGCGACACTCACCATGCACATCTTCGGAACTGATTTTTCAGAGACATCACCCAGATTCATCATCGGACCGGCGATCAACCGAATAGTCTCTAGTTTTTCGCGCAGGGAGGTGTTGGCCTCAAGCTCCTCGCGTGCCTCCGTGCCGCTGATTCCCATATCTACAGCCCTCAACACCACTACGGGCATACCGTTATCGATCAACGTACACTCAATACCGTCGATTACATCAGTAGCGTTTCCGGTTGGAAGTAGGGCGCCGCAGGAACTACCAGCTGTATCGAGGAACTCCAGGGGCACCGCTGCGTGAGTCCCGGGAACACCATCGATCCTAGCCTTGCCGCTGTAATTAACCTTGCCCGCAGGGGTTTGTACTGTGGCTACTGCGACCTGACCTGTGTTCTCCATGTAGATACGCACCCGGGTCTCGCTACCAGTGGCTTTTACCAGGCCGCGCTCAAGTGCGAAGGGCCCCACACCCGCCAGAATGTTGCCGCAGTTCTGGGCATCGGTCACAATTGCCTGATCGACAAAGACCTGTAAAAAAAGGTAATCGACATCAGCGTCAGCCCGTTGTGATATGCCAACAACAGCGACTTTGGAGGTGATAGGGTCTGCGCCCCCCATACCGTCAATCTGGCGTGGATCGGGTGAACCCATCATTCCCAACAAAAAGGCATCGCGTTCTGCGGTATCAGACGGCAGGTCCTCTTTGAGAAAGTATCCTGCTTTTGATGTTCCACCGCGCATCCACATGCAGCGGATTCCCTTAGACATATTTCAGGCCTTTCTCTTTGAGACGTGGGCGCATGTTGTAGATGTCTAGCCCCAGTTCTCCATTGGCCATGCGGACACGCTTCTCCTCCTCTCGTGCTTCCCGTGCCAGAGCCTCGTCGAGCACAACTTGCGCATCTTCACGACGTATGACGCATACACCGTCGTCATCGGCGACCATGATATCGCCTGGGTAGATAAGCGCTTCAGCACAGACAAGTGGCACATTCACTGAGCCCAGTGTCTCTTTAATTGTGCCTTTAGCGTAAACCGCTTTGGACCAAACCGGGAAACCCATCTCCCGTAAGATCTTGGTATCGCGGACCCCTGCATCAATTACCAAGCCCTGAACACCACGCGCTTTTGCAGAGGTTGCCAGCAAATCACCAAAGAATCCGTCAACAGACGGGGAGGTGGGTGCAAACACCATAATATCGCCCGGCTGACACTGTTCAATTGCCACATGCATCATCCAGTTATCGCCTGCAGCACCGGATATGGTCACCGCACTCCCCGCGATTGCAGCGCCTGCGTAGATGGGACGAATGTAGTGGGCGAGAAGGCCTGTACGTCCCGCTGCTTCATGGACAGTAGCAACACCCAATTTCGCCAGTCCAGCAATGACCTCCGGATCGGCTCGTTCAATATGCTGTACAACTACGTTTTCTGCCATAACGCACTCCTTATACTGTCAGGCGACTAAATACGCGACGTATATTGCCCTCAAAAATCGCCTGTTTTGCCGCTGCATCAATCTTGGTGGTTGCATCGATATACCGTTTTGTGTCATCAAAATAGTGACCTGTCTGTGGATCGATGCCGCGAACAGCACCGATCATTTCTGACGCAAATAGAATGTTCTTTGTTGGGATTACATCAAGAAGCAGGTCGATACCCTTCTGGTGGTACACGCAGGTGTCAAAGAAGACATTGTTGAGTACACGCTCTTCCAGTTCAAAGCCCTGATCCAACGCCATTCCTCGAAAACGTCCCCAGTGATAAGGCACTGCACCGCCACCGTGAGGTATGATAATTTTGAGTGACGGAAAATCTTTAAAAACATCCGACATCATTAACTGCTGAAATCCGGTCGTATCAGCACCGAGGTAGTGGGAGCCCGTAGTGTCGAAGTTGTGGTTGCAGGCTGCGGATACGTGGATCATCGCTGGGATATCGTATTCACACATCTTCTCGTAGATCGGGTAGAACTCCCTCGCAGATAACCGACTGCCATTCCAGTGCCCCCCGGACGGGTCAGGGTTGAGGTTAATCCCGATGAATCCCATCTCCTCTACGGTACGCACGATTTCCGGTACCGACTTGGCGGGATCAACACCCGGAGATTGAGGCAACTGAGCAACCGGCACAAAGTTTTCCGGAAAGAGGTCACACACGCGGCGGATCAGATCGTTCTGGTTTTCGGTCCAGAAGCGGCTGGTATGCTCATTGCCGATGTGATGCCCCATCCAACTCGCGCGAGGCGAAAATATTGTTAAGTCTGTACCGCGCTCTTGTTGTAGCCTCAACTGGTTGCTGGTGATCGACTCGCGAATCTCATCATCACTGACGCCGAAGTCGCCTTTCTCACCAATGAAGCTTGGATCTTGGGCAACCGCTGCTTTCTGGGCATCGCGCCAGGCCCCCACGCCTGGTGGTGTTGTGGTGTAGTGTCCATGGCAATCAATAATCATCGTCCATCCTCAGGCTAGGATCAGTATTCCGATTATCTAGTATCTGGAAGCAGGGGTGGATCGGCTAGTTGAATTTGATCAGCATGCTATTAGTTTTTGATATAGACTATTTAAAAAGGCTGGCGTTATTTCAATGCAGATATCGACTCTTCCAAATCTTCGACATCTCCGGGTTTTCTCTGAAGTTGCGCAAGCAGGCAGTATTAGTCAGGCTGCTCCACGGGTTTTTCTATCGCAGCCCGCGATGACGCAAGCAATCGCAAAATTAGAAGGACAGCTGGACACCGAGCTATTCAAACGGCTCTCATCAGGCATGTACCTTACGCCGGAGGGGAGTATCTGGCAGGAGCGGGTGGAACGGTGTCTGGAGCATTTGCGCCAGGGTTTACTGGATATACAGGGTGTACAGTCAGCAGGTCGCATGGCGCGAGCTCAGCAACATCTGACGCAAATATCGTCTACTCAACTTCGAGCTTTAATTCTGGTCACCGATCGGCAAAATTTCTCCTTGGCTAGTCGCGAGTTGGGCATCTCTCAGTCATCCCTTCACCGCAGTGCACGTGATCTAGAGTCGATCCTGGGTCTCACCCTGTTTGAGACAACCAGTAGCGGTATCGCAGCGACACGTGCCGCACATATCTTGAGCCGCCGTGCGAAGCTTGCGATCGCTGAAATCGACCAGGGTATGGCCGAGCTCAGCGCAGTACGCAACCGTGAGCGCGGCCGGCTGCGGATTGGTTCGATGCCGCTTGCGCGCACCTCGCTTTTGCCACTAGCGATCAATCGCTTTACCGCAGGACATCCGGGCTTACAGTTAGAGTTAGTAGATGGACCTTATGAAGATCTAATCACTCATCTACTTAACGCTGATCTCGATCTGGTCGTAGGTGCGTTGAGGTCACCACCACCCACCGATTCGCTTTTACAGCGAGAGCTCATTGCTCCACCCTTGGCGATTATCGGCCGTGCTGATCATCCGCTCAGAAACGCGAGCCATTTGAATGTTGATACGCTAGCGGGCTATCCCTGGGTAGTACCTAGAGAGGGGACACCAACTCGCGAATTCTTTAACGCCCATTTTAAAGACCAGTTAAATGAGAGAGAGATGTCACTGGTGGAGACGACGTCTCATATTCTTACTCGCGAGGTATTACTCGGTAGCGACCGTCTCACGCTGGTGTCACGGCATCAGCTTGAACATGAGATAAAGGCAGGCCAACTAGCGGTGATGCCATATGCCCTGACACACACAAGACGCTCCATTGGTTTCATGCTACGACGGGACTGGAAAGCGACAGCATCACAACAAAAATTTATCGATATATTGATTGATTGTGCAGCTGAATATGCAGAACTTTAAAATAGATCTTTCTAATTATTGAATGTAATTTTCCCCAGTTTCAATTGTGCAGAAAAGCCCTGCGTTGCTATGGTGACGGTATCATCGTCATCCACTAAGGGAGAGTGAAATGCGAATTTGTGTTGCCGGCGCGATGGGCGCCTTTGGCCTTAAGCATCTAGACGCACTAGCACAGATTGACGGGGTAGAAGTGACCTCGGTTGTTGGGACTAATGCTGACAAAATTGAAGCTTTTGCAAAGGAGCGGGGTATTGGTCACCACACGGTTGATTTAGCGAAGTCTTTAGCACGAGATGATGTTGACGCGGTCATCCTAGCGACACCCACACAGATGCATGCATCACAGTCGATACTCTGTATGGAAGCGGGTAAGCATGTCATGGTCGAGATTCCGATGGCTGACAACATTGCAGACTCACGTAAGGTGGTTGAGGTACAACAGGCAACCGGGCTGGTTGCCATGGCAGGCCACACCCGTCGCTTCAACCCAAGCCATCAATGGATCCACGCCAAGATTCTAGCGGGTGAGCTGAAGCTGCAGCAGATGGACGTACAGACCTATTTCTTTCGTCGTACCAATAAAAATGCACTGGGGCAGCCTCGCTCATGGACTGATCATCTATTATGGCATCACGCTGCCCACACGGTAGATCTTTTCCAATACCAAACAGGTGAGCGTGCCCACCGAGTTCAGGCGCTTGAGGGTCCCATCCACCCAGAGCTGGGAATTGCAATGGATATGAGCATCGGTATGAAAGTACCTTCTGGCGCACTCTGCACGCTGTCACTCTCCTTCAACAACAACGGACCCTTAGGTACCTTTTTTCGTTACATTTGTGATAACGGTACCTACATCGCTCGTTACGATGACCTTTACGACGGACACGATAACAAAATTGATCTGAGTGGCGTCGCGGTCTCTAACAATGGCATCGAACTGCAAGATCGTGAGTTCATTGCAGCGATTCAAGAGGGGCGTGAACCGAACGCTTCTGTTCACCAGATTCTCGCTTGCATGGAGACGTTAAATGATCTGGAAAGCAAGCTAAAAGAGAGTGCCTAAAAAATTAAACTTATTATAAACCGTCAATTAAGACGGTTTTTTTATGTGGTACACAAGAATGTGCTGAATACAAACATTAACTTGTTTGACTCTGAGGTCGTGTTTGAACGGAGGGTAGAGTCTCAGAAGATCAAGCGCTTAAGAGTAAAGAAGATATGACTCTCAACCTTTGTCCCGTGGCGAGTTCTGCACTGATGAGAGGTTGCGTTTGATTGATCATCAGATCGATATTCTGAACTGCAAAACGAAGATCTGACTCGAGATGTAGATGTGCGAATACAAGCCTAATTAGTCGGCATAATACTCTTTCAACGCAGATGTCTGGGTTGATTTGGTTATAAAAGGTAGACAAGAAAGGCGTTAAGTGTGAAGAAAGATCCGGCGGTCGTGAACACCTGAATGCTAGCGGCAGAGCGTCCCAGGCCATAATTGCTGGCAATGATGGCGTAGATGCTCAGCATCGGAGCAGCGCAGACTAGGATCATGGCACTGGCGTATGACGCGGGGAGTGGTGCACTTAAATAGAGTACAGCCATGGCAAGAAGGGGCATTAGCAGCAGTTTGATGGCAGCGACACTGAGAATAGCTCCAAGATCACCACGAACGGCATTGCCAACCAGCGAGCCACCGATATAAACAAGAGCCGCCGGCGCTGCTGCTTTGGCAAGCATGTCGAGCGTAGCCTGCAAAGCAGTTGGGGCCGCCATATCCATGCTCGAAACTAGCCAACCCACCGCGACCGAGATAAGCATAGGGTTTGTAATTATACGCCTACCGATTTGATAGAGACGCTTGGGTAGGGAGCGGGCGCTGACCGAGCTGATATCCGCGAACAGTAGTGCCAGAGGTATGATCAGCGCGTTTTCAACCAGCACACACATCACCAGTACCTGTACCGCGATATCTGGCATCACCTGCAGCAGTACAGGAAAACCAACAAACATTGAGTTAGGAATCGATCCCCCAAGTGCAAAAATACTGGCATCTGTCGATCTGCGACCCAATAGTAGATAAGTGATTAAATACCCGAGTATCAGCGTACCAAAAGCGATCATGGCATAGCTTTGTAGAAACTCAGGCACAAAAACTGGGCGCGCTTGGTCGCGTAAAAAGTTGCTCAAAATAACACCTGGCACACAGAAATAGAGGACGAATCGTGCAACACCACCCAGAAGACTCGTTGGCAATAAGCCTGTCTTTGCAGCCAGATATCCGAGAATAATAAGTGTGAATAGTGGTGCTGTTACATTGAGAACGTTTAACATGAGGTAGGCAAGCCAGACGAAATACCCGTCAAGTCTAAACGCTCCTTTGCGGTTTACCTAGAGGAACAGGAAGTATGCATTCCTTTGGCATAAATGTCCTATATGGTCGAAATGCCACGCAATGTGTATAGTGATTATCCAGTAAATACCTGAACCTATTTGGCGAATGCGCAACATCCTCTTTTCACAATCAGATCTTGGGCAGCTTAGGCGGCACTTGGTTAATTCCGCTTTTAGCTTCCTCGCCTGGGTATTACCTTTTATAACCGCGCTCTCTGTAGCTCGCATCCCTCTTATCGGTTTTAAACCAGTCATGCTGGCAACCGCTTTAGCAGCCTTGGGTGCGCTCTTAGTCTATCGCCAGCGACACCGTATTAGTACGCCAGTTAAGCTTTGGATACTGGTCACCGTCTCCACTATTGTAGCGGTGCAAGGTTATCTTAGTTTCTTTGATGCCCCACGAGTGTTACTCATCATGACGCTATCGGTGCTCATTGTAAGCTGCGGTGCCCCATTGAAAGTCTCCATTGGTTATGGCCTCTTTGCCGCCACCTTACCTCTGCTGCTGATCTCCTTTACTGCTAGCGAGGGGTCTACTCTATCGGAGATCATCACCTCTCTGCCTGGCGTAAGCTTGGCGTTGATCTCCTTTTTAATGATGAGCTACTTGATTAGCCACAAGCTCTTTTCCCATATGTTAAGACAAAGCCAGAGCGAGTATTACGCCATCCGAACTGATAACAGCACAGGCGGATTAAATGAGTTGGCGATTCGGGAGCAGATAGATCAACTGTTGGCAGACGAAGGCGCACCGGTTATCCGTGTCTATCTATTGCACTTGAGCGAAATTGCTATTGGCAATAACCAGTACACTGAGCAGGAGAGGAATCTGATCTGCACCTATCTGAGTGCGACTTTGACGCGCACTTTACCCAACAACACAGTGCATGGTCGTTCAGGTGACGGGCACTTTCTGGTGGTTGCACCGCGGGCGGAGTGGACTCAAACCGAATCGGCGCTTCGTCTCCTTAAAGAACAAAAGGTGGGTGTAGGCGGTAAAATGCAACTGCTCGATCCTGTTGTGGTCACTACAGATGCGCCGAGTGACGGTGAACGCTCGGAAAGATTGTTGGATAA
The DNA here is from genome assembly GCA_035458585.1 of Marinobacterium sp. Classification (GTDB taxonomy): domain Bacteria; phylum Pseudomonadota; class Gammaproteobacteria; order Pseudomonadales; family Balneatricaceae; genus Marinobacterium_E. Next base: position 50,305 of record DATHZN010000068.1, read on the forward strand.
TTTGAGCCGGGTACTGGTCAGAGCCTTGCGAGATAAACTCGCTTTTGCCCGGTTTCTCCCGATTGATAAAGCGTTACTGGACAATGAGTATCTCTTTGTCGGTGAGCTTAATCAGGCGATGACTGTGGGAGATCTGCAACTCTTTCTGCAACCAAAGGTCAATTTCGGAGATAGCTCAAGGATTGTTGGTGCTGAAGCACTCATACGATGGGACCACCCTGCGCAGGGGCTATTGTCTCCCGGTGCTTTTCTGCAGCAAATAGAGAACTCTAACTCCCGCACCGCTTTTGCACAGTTTGTTATCAGGCAGTCTGGCTTGGCACTGAATCGGATACAGGCATTCACCCCTGATTTCGAACTCTCATTCAATCTTAGTGCTTATGACCTGCAAGACCTCCATGTGTTGGCCGAGCTTCAGCGTGTGATGAGGGATTACAACTTTCCTAAAAATACGCTGCAGATCGAAATCAATGAATCGCAGACCTCAGTGCACATTGAGTTTCTCTCGCGTTCAATTAACGCTGTTAGGGAGCTAGGTTACTCAATCTCTCTGGATGACTTCGGCACGGGAATGAGTTCACTCGCCTATTTTAGTGAATTGCCCGTTGACGTTGTTAAGATTGATCAGGCCTTTCTGAAACATATTGAGACCAGTGAGTCTGCCAGACACGTCGTGCGTTCGTTAGTAGGGCTCTGTAAGGGCCTTAACCGAACAGTGGTTGTGGAGGGTGTGGAGACATCAGTACAGGCGAAGAAACTCTCTGAGTTGGGATGTAATTTGATGCAAGGCTATTTTTTTGGAAAGCCTCTCTCAGTCCAAGAGTTTGTAGAGCGGATCGGATCGTAGCGCAGGTAGATGAGTTGCAGGATGAACTGAGCTAGACTTGCTGTACTGTTACTCGATGGAGATTAACGATGTCTTACCAGCCCGCCCAAAATCGCTACGAAAACATGGTGTATCGCTTCACAGGTCGATCAGGTCTTAAGCTCCCCGCCATCAGTCTGGGCCTATGGCACAATTTCGGTGAGGATAGACCGCACCAGACCAAACGCGAAATTTGCCGCAAAGCATTCGACCTGGGCATTACCCACTTTGATCTAGCTAATAACTACGGACCGCCTCCCGGCAGTGCCGAAACCGCCTTTGGGGAAATTTTGCGTACCGACTTCCGTGGCTACCGAGATGAATTGATTATATCGTCAAAGGCCGGATACGACATGTGGCCAGGCCCCTATGGCGAGTGGGGAAGTCGAAAATATCTGATCGCCTCCTGTGACCAGTCCCTCAAACGCATGGGGCTGGACTATGTGGATATCTTCTACTCACACCGTTTTGATCCAAACACCCCACTCGAAGAGACCATGGGAGCGCTCGACCAGATAGTGCGCGCAGGCAAAGCGCTCTACGTTGGTATATCATCATACAATTCTGAACGAACGCGCCAAGCGGTGTCGATCTTGAAGGAGCTGGGAACACCCTGCCTGATCCACCAACCGAGCTACAATATGCTCAACCGCTGGGTTGAAGAGGATGGGCTGAAACAGACGCTGGTATCCTTGGGGGTCGGTGCTATCGCTTTTACCCCTTTGGCTCAAGGGCTTTTGACTAACAAATACCTTAACGGGGTGCCAGAGGGTAGTCGTGCGACTCAAGCTAAGTCTCTGGATTTAAATACGGTCACCCCCGAAGTTATTGCCAATCTCAATCAGTTAAACCAGTTGGCTCTGGCGAGGGGGCAGACGCTCGCGCAAATGGCCATTGCATGGGTGTTACGCGATGAGGCAATTACCACTGCGCTGATCGGAGCATCCTCCGCGCAACAGGTAGAGGATTGTGTTGGCGCAGTAGCAAAACTCAGTTTTACGTCAGAAGAACTCAGTGCCATCGACCAATACGCTTACGATGTCGGTATCAACCTCTGGGCGCAATCCTCCACGGCGTAACAGCTCGCAATTAACCCCTATGAATTGAGGGTAGAAATCCGTTGGGCCCCGGCTAAAAGCTGGGGCCTAATGGTTTATAGTTCTTTTAAGTTGATTTGCTTAGGCCTCAAGGAGAGCACCGCTTAACTCATACTTAAATAGCTTAATCGTTAAAGATTTTCTGATACTTTTCTCGTCAATTTTAAGTTTTGCGTGACTAAATCGATTAAGAATACTACCCTGAGCCAATTGTGTATTAGGTCAGCCAGAGTGGTGGAAATGGATAGAGTTTTTGAAGCGAATAAGACGCTCGCGCGACTTATGCCGGTATTAAATGCTAAACGCTGGGTGCACAAAGAGGCAAAAATCGCTTTTAAGCAGAATCTAGAGGAGCATTTCCAGAGGCTTTTCGACCCTTTAGTGGAGCTCTATGGTCATCATTATGATTTATATTTCCACCTCGACAGACTCTTACGCCAACTGGCTGCACATTATGATGCTCAATATGGTCAGCAAAGGGCGAATATGGACCCCTTTTGGTTTCACTCAGAGAAGAACCTTGGCATCGCAGTTTACGTCGATCTGTTCGCTGGCGATCTAATCAAACTTAGAGATCGGATCCCTTACCTGAAATCCCTTGGCGTCAATTACCTGCATCTCATGCCACTCTATCTTGCACCCGAGGGCGACAGCGATGGGGGCTATGCGGTCTCTGACTATCGGCAGGTCAACCCCAAACTTGGTACCAACGAGGATCTTAAATTACTGGCTGAGGCGCTGCATGCCGAGGATATGCGGCTTGTGTTAGATTTTGTCTTCAATCACACCTCTGATGAGCATAGCTGGGCAGCATCGGCCAAGGCGGGTGATCGTCGCTATCAGGACTACTACTACCTTGTCTCTGATGAGCGCGAGGTGGCAGAGTACAACAGCACGGTGCGTGAAATTTTTCCGACGGTAAGGCGTGGGTCATTTACTTGGGTCAATGAGGTTGACGCCTGGGTATGGACGACTTTTAACTCATTCCAGTGGGACTTGAACTACGCAAATCCGGAGGTATTTGTCGCCATCGCTGATGAGATGCTGCATCTGGCCAGTCTTGGTTGTGACGTACTACGTCTGGACGCGTTGGCCTTTATTTGGAAACAGAGAGGTACAGTGTGTGAAAGTCTGCCGCAGGCGCATACGCTTATAAAGGCCTTTAACGCCTGTCTACGCATAAGTGCACCGCACGTGCTGTTTAAGTCTGAGGCGATTGTTCATCCTGATGAGGTAAATAAGTATATTGGATTGGATGAGTGCCAGCTCTCTTACAATCCACTCATGATGGCCCTGATGTGGGAGAGTCTGGCGACACGAGAGACGAAGCTCTTAACGGCCTCACTCAAACGTAGCTTCCAGATCCCGCAGCATACCCGTTGGGTTAACTATATTCGGTGTCATGACGACATCGGTTGGACCTGGGATGATCAACTGGCTGCGCAGTTGGGTATCAATAGCGCTGATCATCGTCTGTTTTTGAATCGCTTTTACACGGGCCAATTCGATGGTAGTTTCGCTCGTGGGGTCCCATTCCAGGAGAACCCCGCTAACGGCGACTGCAGGGTCTGTGGTACGCTCGCCTCACTAGCCGGCCTGGAACAGGCCGTCGACCTTGACGACAACGACGCATTAGTACTGGCGTTGAGGCGGATCCAATTGCTCAACGCATTAAATCTCAGCATAACAGGCATTCCCTTGCTCTATCAGGGTGATGATCTGGGTGTCTTTAACGATAATAGCTACCTCGAGGATCCCCATAAACGCAGTGATGCGCGCTGGGTTAATCGCAAAATGCTTAATTCTGATGACTTTGCCCGTGGCGACAAAGTATCCACAGTTCAGGGGAGAGTAGCGGCATCCTTGCGACAAATGATTAGAATCAGACAGGCTAATCCTGTTTTTGGCGCCAGCCAGACTGAGATTTTAGAGACTTACAACCCACATGCCTTTGCCTTTGCTCGGATTGGTGAGCAACGATTGTTGGTGCTGGCCAACTTCAGTGAGCACAGATTAGAGATTCCGGGTTCGATTCTGCAGATCTTGGCGAGCCGGCAAATAACCGATCTTTTGACTGGGGATGCCTTGGGGACTGACAAGTCAATCGAGCTCAGTGCTTATCAGGTAATCTGGGCACTATCGCACTAACAGGCGCAGTTTTTGCAAGTTTGCTTTCAGCTGTAGAGTAACTCTTACCCTGACGCCAAGCCAATCTGAGGAGACGCAGTGGCTAACAAAAGTACAACCTATCAAGCAACACTGGACAGCGGTTGTATAGCCGCGATCTGCCAGGGTCGACATACAGACCCTTTTTCAGTACTGGGCCTGCATCAGCACCCATCCGGCAAGGGTCTGGTGGTTCGCGCTCTACTGCCAAATGCAGAATCGGTGCGCCTAATTAGCACTGATAAGGGGCGATCCTTGGGTGAGATGCACCAGATCGACGCATCCGGACTGTTTGAACTGCCGCTAACACGGCGAAAAAACCGCTTCGGGTACCGCTATGAGGTGATTTGGAATGGTCAACTCTATGAGGAGACCGATCCCTACTCAATAGGCGAGTTGATAAGCGACGAGCAGAATTACCTATTTGCTGAAGGCTCAGATGAGAGAGCCTATCGTTGGATGGGTGCGCATCCACGCAACATCGGTGGTGTGGAGGGAACCCATTTCGTTGTCTGGGCCCCTTCGGCAATGCGTGTCTCGGTGGTGGGTGACTTTAATTTTTGGGATGGGCGACGCCACGTCATGCGCCGTAACCCAAGTTCGGGCATCTGGGATATCTTCCTACCGGGAGTGGGTGCGGGAGCTTTTTATAAATATGAGATCCTTGATGCGCAAGGCAACCCGCTGCCACTCAAGTCTGATCCCTATGGACGAGGTTTTGAACACCCGCCTCAAACTGCGTCGATGGTCGTACCGGAAACAGCGCACGGATGGGGAGATCATCAATGGATGACACAGCGTTCTGAAATACAGCGTTTTGACAAGCCACTCTCGATCTACGAACTACACATGGGCAGTTGGCGGCGTAAGCCTGAGGAAGGCAATCGCTATCTCAGTTATGTTGAACTTGCGCATGAACTCGTGCCTTATGTTCAGTCTCTTGGGTTCACCCACATACAGATTATGCCAATTAGCGAGTTCCCGTTTGATGGCTCCTGGGGTTATCAACCCGTGGGGATGTTCGCGCCGACTATTCGCTTCGGGACTGCAGATGAGTTTCGTTACTTTGTCGATAGCTGTCACCAAGCCGGCATTGGCGTGCTGATCGACTGGGTACCCGGGCATTTTCCGACTGACGAGCACGGTCTTGGGCGCTTTGACGGCACCGCGTTGTACGAACACGAGGATCCACGTCAGGGCTACCACCCAGATTGGAACACCCTGATCTACAACTACGGGCGCAAAGAGGTATTGAGCTATCTTATTAGTAACGCTTTCTACTGGCTGGACGAGTTTCATATCGACGGCTTACGCGTGGATGCGGTCGCCTCTATGTTATACCTCGACTATAGCCGGAGTGAGGGCGAGTGGATCCCGAACCAGCATGGGGGGCGTGAGAACCTTGAAGCGATCGCTATGCTGCAGGCAGTCAATCAGCGTGTTGGGTTTAACTATCCTGGCGTTTTGATGATCGCTGAGGAGTCCACGGCCTTTCCCGGAGTTACTCAACCGGTGGATATCGGCGGACTGGGTTTCCATTACAAGTGGAATATGGGCTGGATGAACGACACGCTAAATTACATGGAGCGTGACCCCCTTTATCGCCAATACCATCAGGATCAACTCAGTTTCGGTCTGGTCTACGCTTTTAGTGAGAACTTTGTACTGCCGCTGAGTCACGATGAGGTCGTCCACGGTAAGGGCTCATTGCTGCAGAAGATGCCCGGCGATGACTGGCAACAGTTTGCAAACCTGCGAGCCTACTTAAGTTTTATGTGGACGCACCCCGGCAAGAAACTCCTTTTTATGGGGGGTGAGTTTGCCCAACGTTCAGAGTGGAATCACAACCAGAGCCTCGATTGGCACCTACTGGAGACACCTTTCCATTCCGGTATCTCAAAATTAATCACTGATTTAAATAGTCTGGTGAGGGTGTCACCGGCGCTATATGAGCGAGATACGAGCGCAGAGGGGTTTGAGTGGCTGCAACTTGATAACGCTGCTCAATCGGTACTGGTATGGTTGCGCAGAGGCGCCCACGAAGAGGTGCAGGTAATTACCGCAAATCTGACGCCGCAAACCCATACGAACTATCGTATTGGGTTGCCAGGTGCGGGCGTACTGACAGAGCAGTTCAACTCTGACGCCGCAAAATATGGTGGTAGTGACCAATTGAACCTAGGGCAGTTGCGCGCTGAAGCAATTAGCGCCAACGGTCGCGAGAATTCGGTCGCATTGAGACTGGCACCGCTGGCTGTACAAGTGTTCAGTTTTGAGGCTCTCGCTTAATGCAGATTGAGCGGGGCGCGCTCTATCCTCTGGGGGCGACACCCCTTGATGACGGGGTAAATTTTGCTCTGGTGTCGGAACACGCCAGCCGTGTTGAGCTCTGTCTTTACGATTATGAGGGCAAGACAGAGGTCGCCCGGCTGGACCTTCCTGGCCGTGACGGTGACCTTTGGCACGGTTTTGTTCCAGGGTTAGATAAGCGTTTAACCTACGGTTATCGTGTCTACGGCCCCTACGAACCAGAGCTAGGGCATAGGTTTAATCCCAACAAGCTGCTACTGGATCCCTATGCTAAGGGGTTAGCGGGACAGTTTAAGTGGACTCAGAAACACTTTGGGTATGACTCGAATAGTCCTCTGAAAGATCTCAGTTTCAGTAATCGTGATAACGCCAATCAAATGGTCAAGGCGCGTATTATTGACCCGCCTATGCAGCGGTTGAGTGAGCAGAGAGACCGGCGATTTTTTACGCACAACAGAATAGTCTATGAGCTCCATGTTAAGGGTTTTACGCAAAAACTTGAGCTAAAAAACGACACTGCGCGCGGTACCTTGGCGGCCTTGGCTGAACCTGAGACCCTCAGTTATTTGCGAAGTCTGGGGGTAACCAGTCTAGAGTTGCTGCCAGTACACGGCTTCATCAATGACTATTTTTTGCATCAGCGTCGTCTAACTAACTATTGGGGCTATAACAGCCTTGCCTTTTTTGCGCCGCATCAGGCGTACCTTCCCGGTTCCGATCCGCTGGTATTTAGAGCGATCATAGATCGTATTCATGATGCTGGATTAGAAGTGATTCTGGATGTGGTTTACAACCACACGGCTGAGAGTGATCAGCTTGGGCCAACACTCAGCATGCGCGGCATCGACAACAATCTCTACTACCGTTTAGCAGCGGACAAACGACACTACGTCAACGATACGGGGTGCGGCAATACATTGAATGTTGATCACCCAAGAGTCGTGCAGTTGATCATGGACAGCCTGCGCTACTGGGTATCCGTGCAGGGTGTTGACGGTTTCAGATTCGACCTGGCGTCAATCTTGGGTCGTCGTCAGTATGGATTTGACCCACATCATCCACTGCTTCAGGCGATTGCACAGGATCCATTACTTAACCAGGTCCTGATGATTGCTGAGCCCTGGGATATAGGTCCGGGCGGTTATCAGCTTGGGGCTTTTCCTCAGGGTTGGCTGGAGTGGAATGATCGCTATCGGGATTGTGTCCGGCGCTTCTGGCGTGGAGATGCGGGTGTAATTCCCGAGTTCGCTCGACGCTTGCACGGCTCGGCAGATATTTTTGAAGGACGTCGGAGACGACCAGCGGAATCGCTAAACTTCATCACGTCACACGACGGCTTTACGCTGAGAGATCTGGTGAGCTATCAGCACCGTCATAATCGAGCCAACGGCGAGCATAATCGCGATGGCCATCATGAGAATTTCAGCAGCAACTCAGGCCATGAGGGAGAGACAAATAAGATAGAGGTCCTCCAGCGCCGCGATGCGCTTCAGCGGGCACTGTTGATGACACTTATGCTGTCTCAAGGAACTCCTATGGTGTTGGCGGGAGATGAGCGTGGTCGTACACAGCGAGGCAATAACAACGCGTACAGCCAGGATAATGAACTCAACTGGCTTGATTGGGATCTGGATCCGCAACAGCACTCGCTGCTCGGTTTCGTCCGTGATCTTATCGCTATTAGGGCGGATCAACCCCTGCTGGGATGCCCCGATTATATTCACGCGGCAGCCTCACATGAGGAGCGTGCTACGCTCTGGTTTACCCCGGACGGTCAACTGATGAGCGATAGCGATTGGCACCAGCCCGACCTCGCTCAACTCGGCTATCTTCTCCGCGGTAAGCCCGGAGAACCGAGTCTTTACATACTGTTTAACCGGGCAGAGCAGGAGCATGTGTTTCGCTTGCCTGCCCTTGATTATGCCCCACATTGGCGTTTAGCGATCTGTAGTGCGCCAACTGCAGAACTGCAATCTGATTATGCTGCGGGCACTGATCTAAGTCTGCCCGCGCACTCCGCAATACTGCTTAGCGCTGACCGCTGAGCCCCTAAGGTGTAACTATGTCGAATACCAAAATATCTAAAGCGAAATCTTCAAAACACGAAGAGGCTGTTGTTTCTAAAGCGCTCAATCTTGAATCCATGAAAGACGACCTCAAGCGCCACTTTGAGGTCACGCTCGGTCGAGATGAGCTGACTGAATCTCACTATTATCTCTACAATGCTCTGGCGCTGACGTTGCGTGACCGACAGATTCAACGCTGGCGTGAGACGCGCGAACGCTACCGAGACGAAGATCCAAAGCGTGTAGCCTACCTCTCTCTAGAATTTCTGATGGGACGAGCGCTCAATAACGCTATCCTCAATCTCGATCTGGATCAGGAGACGCGAGAGTCGCTCAAAGAGTATGCAGTTGATCTGGAGACCTTAGCCGAAGAGGAGATGGATGCCGGTTTAGGTAATGGCGGCCTGGGACGCCTAGCGGCCTGTTTCCTGGATAGCTGTGCAACACTTGAGCTTCCGGTCACGGGGTACGGCCTGCGTTACGAATACGGCATGTTCCACCAGCGTCTAAGTAACGGCTATCAGATTGAGAGCCCTGATAAGTGGTTGCGTTGGGGTAATCCCTGGGAGATTGAGAGCCCGGAGAACTCATGCTGTGTTAAATTTTACGGCCGTACCGAGTACGTTACAGGCAAAGATGGCAAAATGCAGGCGCGCTGGATCGATACCGCCGATGTGTTGGCAGTACCCTATGATATGCCTGTGCCCGGATACCGTAATGATACGGTCAATACCCTTCGACTATGGAAGTCCGAAGCGACTGACGAGTTTAACTTGCATGAATTCAACTGCGGCAGTTATACCGATGCAGTTGCAGCTAAAAATCTGGCTGAGCAGATCACTATGGTCCTCTATCCGAACGACAGCTCGGAGAATGGCAAGATTTTGCGTTTGCGCCAGCAGTACTTTCTGTCATCTGCCAGTCTGCAGGATGTATTGCGCCGTTGGGTGAAGCGCCGAGGCGACGATTTTAGCCAGTTTGCCGAGAAAAACTGCTTTCAGTTGAATGACACCCACCCCACCATTGCAGTAGCAGAGTTGATGCGTCTGCTGATGGATGAGCAGGGTCTTAGCTGGGATGCGGCATGGTCTATCACCAATAAAACGATGGCTTACACCAACCACACGCTATTACCGGAAGCCTTAGAAACCTGGCCTGTGCGCATGTTCTCGGAGATGTTGCCACGCCTGCTCGACATCATCTACGAAATTAACGCTCGCTTCCTTGCTGACATTGCGCGTCGTTATCCGGGGGATGTGGATCGCCTGCGTCGCATGTCGATAATTGATGAGGAGGGCGAGCCTAGGGTTAGAATGGCTTACCTTGCAATCATTGGCAGCTTCTCGGTCAATGGCGTGGCAGCTCTGCACACCAAGTTGTTAAAGGCAGGTCTGTTCAAAGATTTCTATGAGGTCTGGCCTGAGAAATTCAATAACAAGACCAACGGTGTAACTCCGCGTCGGTGGCTCAGTGGGGCAAACCCAGCATTACATGATTTGATCAGCTCTAAAATCGGTGAAGAGTGGGTCCGTGACCTGGATCAGTTGAAAGGGCTGACACGTTTTGCGACGCAGAAGACTTTTCAGAAAAAATGGGCAGAAGTAAAGCAGAGGAATAAGGCTGAGCTAGTTGAACTGGTAAATCGCACGACAGGCGTCAACTTCGATACCCGCATGCTATTTGATGTTCAGGTTAAGCGTATCCACGAATATAAGCGCCAGTTGTTGAATGTGCTGCATGTCATTCATCTCTATGACCGTATTACTCGCGGAGATGTGGAAGGGATGGTACCTCGTGCTGTACTTATTGGAGGCAAAGCAGCACCTGGCTATGATATGGCCAAGACGCTGATCAAACTGGTAAACAACGTGGCAGCAGTAGTCAACATGGACCCGCGATGCGAGGGGCTACTCAAAGTCGCTTTTATACCCGACTATAAAGTTAGCTTTATGGAGGTGATCGCGCCCGCAGCAGACCTCTCCGAGCAGATCTCAACGGCAGGGAAGGAGGCATCCGGCACCGGCAACATGAAATTCATGATGAACGGAGCACTGACTATTGGTACATTGGATGGTGCTAACATCGAGATTCGTGAAGCGGTAGGCGAGGAGAATTTTTTCCTCTTCGGCTTGGACGCACAGCAGGTTCAGGAGACTCGTCTAAACTATGATCCAAGCGCGATAATTGCTGCAGACGAGGATTTTGCACGAGTGATGACCCTGATAGAGTGTGGTCACTTCAACCAGTTTGAGCCTGGAATCTTTGAGCCCGTCATTGCGTCGATTCGCAGCCCATATGATGCTTGGTTAACGGCAGCTGACTTCCGCAGCTTTATTGATGCGCAGCAAGCCGTAGCGGCCGCTTATCAGCAGCCTACACGCTGGTGGGAGATGAGCATACTCAATACTGCATGTAGTGGTCGATTCTCAAGCGACCGCACAATAAGTGATTACAACAACGAGATTTGGCACGTGAAATAATCCTCTTTCATGTACCAAGGATTACAACAAGCATTAGAAGGATCCGATATGCGTTCAGATAACCCCAATCCGCGTCACGTCAGTCGTATGACGCGTGACACCCTGGCACTGGTGCTGGCAGGCGGGCGCGGTTCGCGCTTGCATGAACTCACCGACTGGCGGGCTAAACCGGCACTCTACTTTGGCGGAAAGTACCGTATCATCGACTTTCCCTTGTCGAACTGTATCAACTCGGGGATTCGACGGATTGGTGTTCTGACGCAGTACAAGGCTCACTCATTGGTGCGTCATCTGGTACGCGGTTGGGGCTTTTTTAAGAATGAGCTGGGAGAGTTTGTTGATATACTCCCCGCATCACAGCGACACTCCGAGGCTTGGTATCAGGGAACTGCAGATGCAATTTATCAGAACCTGGATATTATCCGCGCGGTACGTCCCAAATATGTTCTCGTACTCTCTGGCGATCATGTTTACAAGATGGATTACGGTTTGATGCTTGCTGAACACGTTGCAAGCGGTGCCGATATGACCGTCTCCTGCTTGGAAGTTCCAGTTGAAGAGGCCGCGGGGGCCTTTGGTGTGATGAAGGTTGATGAGGAGAGCAGGGTCATTGGTTTCGAAGAGAAGCCGGCAAACCCGTCGACAATACCGGGAAGCGATAACCTGACACTGGCCTCCATGGGGAACTACGTTTTCAACACTGACTTTCTCTTCAAAATTCTGACTGACGATGCCCACACACCGGGCTCGAGCCGAGATTTCGGCAACGACATCATTCCGAAGATTATTGATAATCACAAGGTACTGGCATTCCCATTCCGCGATGATGATACCGGCGAGCGTGCTTACTGGCGTGATGTAGGCACATTAGACTCCTTCTGGAAGGCCAACATGGAGCTTATTCAGACGGTACCCCCGCTTAATATCTACGATAACGAGTGGCCGCTCTGGACGTATCAAGAACAACTGCCGCCAGCAAAGTTTGTTTTCGATGAGGAGTCCCGCTGCGGTAATGCCACGGAGTCGATGGTGTCGGGCGGTTGTATCATCTCAGGAGCCAGGGTCAAACACTCGGTTCTCTTCAGTGGTGTCAACATTCAGGAGCACTCTGAGATATATGACTCGGTGATTCTTCCTGATGTAGAGATAGGAAAGAACGTGAAGCTCAACAAAGTAATTATTGATCGTAAGTCCAGACTTGATGATGGCTTTGAGGCTGGTTTTGATCATGAGGCTGATAGAGCTCGGGGCTTCCGAGTCACTAAAGAGGGTGTGGTGCTGATCACCCGTGGCATGCTTGGACAGGAGGTAGGGTCTGCCTAAGACCCGAAACAGATGACCCGATACTCTACACAACCCATTGGCGGGCAGAAGCCCGGCACCTCAGGTCTTCGTAAAAAAGTGAGGACTTTTCAACAGGCTAACTACCTTGAGAATTTCGTTCAGTCCATTTTCAATGCGCTGCCGGGATGCCGGGGTGAGAGGCTGGTGATTGGCGGAGATGGTCGTTTTCATAATAGAGAGGCTATTCAAACTATTATTGAAATGGCCGTTGCCAACGGTTTTGGTGAGCTGATTATAGGGCAGGGCGGGATTCTCTCAACGCCGGCGGCCTCCTGCATTATCCGCAAATATCCCAGCTGTGGTGGAATCGTGCTCTCTGCAAGCCATAATCCGGGTGGTCCAGATGAGGATTTCGGTATTAAGTTTAATGGCGCCAATGGCGGTCCTGCTACAGAGGCGATGACAGCGGTGATCTTTGAGCATACCCAGAGCATTACTGAGTATGCCAAGGCAGAGATTGAGAGGGTCGACCTAGATCAGATCGGTGAGTTCAGGCGCGGTAACACACTGGTGCGAGTTGTGGACTCGGTTGCTGACTACGCTGAACTGATGCAGTCGCTTTTTGATTTCGACGCAATGCGCGCAATGATCACTCGGGGAGACTTCAAACTCTGCTTTGACGCTATGCATGCTGTGACTGGTCCATATGCCAAAGCTATTTTGGTGGATCTACTGGGTGCACCGCCTGAAAGTATTATCAACGCTGAGCCGAAAGAGGATTTTGGAGGCCATCACCCGGATCCAAATCTCGTACACGCAGCAGATCTTGTGACCCGCGTAAACACCGAAGGACTCGATTTTGGTGCTGCATCGGATGGTGATGGTGATCGGAATATGGTGTTGGGTAACAACTTCTACATTAATCCCTGCGATAGCCTGGCGCTGTTAGCTGCTCAGTCTGCACATATTCCCGCCTACGCGAGTGGACTGGCCGGTGTGGCACGCTCTATGCCAACGAGTCGGGCGCTGGATAGGGTAGCGGCGAAGCTGGAGCTCAACTGCTACGAGACGCCAACGGGATGGAAATTTTTTGGCAACCTGATGGATGCTAATCGAATTACGTTCTGCGGCGAAGAGAGCTTTGGCACAGGTTCCAGCCACGTACGTGAAAAAGATGGACTTTGGGCCGTTCTGTGTTGGCTCAATATACTTGCCAAAACCGGGCAGAGCGCCGCTGAGTTGATGCGAAACCATTGGCAGGTCTATGGTCGCGACTTTTTCACTCGCCACGATTACGAAGGGGTGGATGCTGAGGTTGCTCAGGAGATGCTAGAGCGCTTGCGTAAGCAGCTTAACGAGCTAGCAGGACAGCAGTTTGCGGGTCTAGAGGTGAGCAGTGCTGATGAGTTTAGTTACACCGATCCAGTAGACGGTTCAGTGAGCCGGGGGCAGGGGTTACGTATCTTTTTTGTCAATGGTGGTCGTGTCGTTCTGCGACTATCAGGTACCGGTACCAGTGGGGCCACTCTGCGAGTCTACTATGATCAATATGAACCACCCAAGGGTGACCTCGATCAGGATCCCCAGCAAGCACTGGCTCCGTTGATACGCGCAGCTGACCAGCTGGTTGGTATTAGCGCCAGCACAGGTCGCACGTTGCCTGACGTAATCACCTGATAAGGAATCTGATGAACATTTTAATGGTGGCCGCCGAGAACGATGCACTTGAGGGCGCAAAGGTTGGTGGTATAGCTGATGTCGTCCGTGACATTGCGCCGGCACTCGCACAGCGCAGTCACACAGTCAACGTGCTACTTCCCGGGTATCAGGCGCTATCTGAACAGGCCGGTAGTCAACGCATAGCCCGTATCCAAGTGCAATTTTGGAGTCGCACCGAGACAGTTGACCTGTTTACCGTACCGGGTCGCTCACCTACCCCAGGGGTGACGCAGTGGGTTTTGGAGCATCCGCTCTTTGCAGCGGCAGGGAAGGGGCGTGTGTACTGTGATGATCCACCGGATCGCCCTTTTGCTACTGATGCGTCAAAGTTTGCGCTGTTCTCAACTGCAGCAGCAGAGGCGGCTCTGCAGGGATGGTTTGGGTCTCTGGATATTATTCATCTGCACGACTGGCACGCTGCCACGCTCGCTTTGCTGCGGGCTAGCGAACCGCGCTACGCTCCCTTGAAGGCTATTCGAACCGTCTTCAGCATTCATAATCTCGCGCTCCAGGGAATTCGCCCTTTTGACGGCGACATTTCAGCGGTGCATGCTTGGTTCCCGGGCTTGCCGCTACCCCATGAGCGCGTGAGGGATCCGCGCTACGGTGATTGCATCAACCTGATGAGAGTCGGTATCAACCTCTGCGATGCGGTTCATGCTGTATCACCTACTTACGTAACAGAGATTACCCAACCGAGTCGTCCTGAAAAGGGCTTTTTTGGCGGAGAGGGTCTGGATCCGGATCTTCTGAATGCACAGCGCAATGGTCGCCTTGTTGGTATTTTAAATGGAGCTGAGTATCAAGAGTCATTCGAGCCCCATCTAGAAATTAAACTGCCCGAATTGCTGTTTGAGGCAGAGAATAGGGTTATTAGTTGGATCGCCCGCGAACCTCAGTGTCACTCCAGTCACAGTATTGCACTCGCTCGTATACAACAGTGGTTGCGACAGCTATCGGATCAGGACCACCAGATGTTGTTGACCTCTGTTGGCCGGCTTACTGATCAAAAAGCGCTTCTGCTGCGCCAAATGATGTTCAACGGCAAATCTCTCTTGGATAATATGCTAGTCAAGATGCAGGGCCGTGCGCGACTCGTGCTATTGGGAAGCGGGGATCCACTGCTAGAACAGTTTTTGCTGGAAGTGGCTAGTCGTCACAGCAACTTCATTTTTTTGCGTGGTTTCTCCATAGAGCTATCGGAGTCTCTCTACCAGGCAGGCGATCTGTTTATTATGCCTAGCTCTTTTGAACCCTGTGGGATTAGCCAGATGTTGGCAATGCGAGCGGGTCAACCCTGCTTGGTACATGCTGTCGGCGGGCTGGCAGATACAGTGATCGATGGAGTTACCGGATTCAGCTTCAAGGGTGACAGCTTAGAAGAGCAGTGCGAGTCACTGCTGGAAACTGCTGAGCGAGCAATGTCTGCTTTTAAACAGACAGCCGAATGGAATGAGATGTGTGCGAAAGCATCAAACCAGCGGTTTCTCTGGAGTGACTCCGCAATTGATTACGAAAATAAACTTTATCAATAGGAGGCTGTATGCGCTATCTGCATACAATGGTACGTGTCAAAGATCTGCAGCAGTCGTTGAGTTTTTATACTGATGGCCTCGGTCTGGTTGAAGTTAATCGCATGGAGAGTAGAGGCGGGCGCTTTACCCTCGTTTTTTTAGCCGCACCAGAGGATGCCCAGCGTGGACTGGCGAATAGAGCCCCCCTCGTTGAATTGACATACAACTGGGACTCTGAGGATTATCAAGGTGGGCGTAACTTCGGCCACCTCGCGTACGAGGTGGATGATATCTATGCGCTCTGCCAGCATCTTAGTGATCATGGAGTCGTTATCAATCGCCCACCACGTGACGGTCACATGGCATTTGTGCGTTCACCCGATGGGATCTCTGTCGAGTTACTACAAAAAGGCGCTGCATTACCACCGGCCGAACCTTGGGTATCGATGCCAAATACTGGGAGCTGGTAGAGCAAGGGCTCAACAGTGATTGCGTAAAGCGGCTACGAAACAGTTGATCTCTTCTCGCTCGGAGTAGCCTCGTTGGCGGGCTACTTCGCGGCAACGCTGCTCGTCAAATTGGCTACGAACCTTACCAGCCATGCGACAGCCGTCATCATAAGCGCTGATCAATCGGTCAACACGCTTGATTTTAGTTGATCTGGAAGTTTTGTACTCCATGATAACTCCTTTGTCGTCTTTAAATTACGACTTTGACTCTGATAGCTTAGATCAGAGAACCCTCTTTTAAATTGAAAATTCTTCCTTGTGGCCCTTTGGATAGGCTCGAACTTTTTATGTTGGTCGAGGCAGCACAAATCATGCCAACTCATAAAAACGTACTGTAAATAGGTGCCTAAAAACGCGGTTTAGTGCGTCAAAAAAGAGAGGGTGAAAGCGTGGAAACAGAGCATGGTGAAATTTTCATACAGAGGGTTCTGATGCTCGTTCTTATATTTGCGCATCGTGGGCAGGCGCACAGAGTGGAGCTATCATCTTCGCAAATGGGTTTCTAGTATACACACCCCGCCACTACATCGGAGCGATTAGGTGTACCCATTAGATTTCATCTCCGCCGCTATCTCCTCCTTTAGCCTAGTTTCTTTAGCTGAGATTGGTGACAAAAGTCAGTTGGTCTGTATGGCTCTCGCGGCGCGTCATCGACATTGGCCGGTTCTTTTGGGAGCTTCTGCGGCTTTTCTCTTACTCAACCTGCTGGCTGTTCTCTTTGGGGCGAGTGTAGCGATTTGGCTGCCAGAGGTCGTTATCGCTTTATTTGTCGGACTGATGTTTCTGACTTTCGGTGTGCAAGCTCTCAGATCAGGGGTGGATGACGACGAGGAGGCGTTAAGTGAGAAACCAGGGCATGGCATCTTTCTGACGGCCTTTAGTCTGATTTTTCTCTCTGAATTCGGCGATAAAACCCAAATCGCAGTGGCTGGATTATCGACCAGTTTTTCCGCATCGGCTGTATGGCTGGGCTCATCCATTGCGTTGATACTAACATCGGCTGCAGGGATATGGGCAGGTAAACGCCTACTGAACAAGTTGCCTCTCAACCGGCTTCATAAAATTGCCGGCATGATGTTTTTGACATTTTCAGCTGTCGCGGGATATCGCACCTTCGAACTTTTAGATTATTGATCTTCAGACTAGCAGGGTGCACCAAGCTGCAAAGCTTTAATCTGCGATAATGAGCGCAGCCCGGGCTGCGCTTTACGTTTTTCGTAAAGGGGCTCGGTTACGAAAGTTTTTTTGCTAGTTCAAGTGCGTCAGTCAAACGATCCTGACCCCAGAACGGTTCGCCATTGACGATGTAGAAAGGGGAGCCGAATACGCCCGCTGCGATCGCCTCGCGTGTCTCGTCCTCTAACTGCTGATTTAGGTTCTGAGACTGCTCCAATAGACTGGTTGGTAAGTTCTGCTCAGTCAGTATCTCAGACAGTGTCTCGTTATCAGCGATATTTCGCTCCTGAGCCCAAACTCCTGCCAACAGTGCCTGTAAGAGGGCACCAATATCTGCGCCATTATTGCGAGCTGCGAGGAGCAGTCGTGAGGCAGGCTTTGGGTCCACAGGAAAATGCGCAGGATGAAAGTTAATCTCTTTACCCCTTCGGGCTGAAATGCGGTGTAACTCTGCCATGCGATAGTCAAGCCTCTGTTTTGATCTCTGCCCGAGCGGTATACCGCCTGTCTCGGCAAACACCAGTGGCAGATCAATCGGATGATATCGAATTCCATTTGGAGCGTTGCGCTCAAGTTCATCTCCGGCGAGGTAGGTAAAGGGTGAAATCGGAGCGAAGTAGTAGTCAATTGTTGCAGGCATAGCTATCCCTCATCGTTATTATTTTCTCAGGATTGAGTTTACAGTATCAGTAACCTCTTGGAGTGCACAGGGTTTGACCAGAAAGGCTTTCGCACCCACAGCATCAGCTTGTTTGAGCTCCATTGGAGAGTCATACCCAGAAAGAAATATCATCGGGGTATCCCGGCTGGACTCAACACGACGTAACATCTGCGCCAACTCGATACCTGAGATATTGGGCATGTTGATATCAAGAATAATGAGATCTGGCTGATGTTTAAGAGCGATATTAAGCCCCGTTTCCGGGTCCATTGCCAGCATCACTCGATAGTGATCACTGAGTGCATCGTTTACGCTGGTCAACGTAAAACTATCATCATCAATACAGAGCACGAGTTTTCGTTCGTCGCCCATAGTGTTTCCTTTACAGATTCAAGCGTCTCCTAAGAATAGCGCATTGCAAGCTTTCCGCTTAGCGCAGACTCAATAAAACTTTGCTGATACAATCGCGCGAACCCTATTTTCACTGCAATCAAGAGGAGAGACAATGAGTGAAATGGCGCCATTGGCCAAAGTAGGTTTTATCGGTATGGGTGTGATGGGTAAAAACCTCGCACTGAATCTGGCTGATAATGGCTACAGTCTAGCTGCCTTCGATCTTGACAGTTCAAAGGTTCAGGCGGCCATCGCTCAGGAGCGTGCTGAAGCGCCTAATCTTCCAGCACGAATCCATGGTTGTTCCTCGTATACAGAACTACTGGCGGCTACCAGCACACCGCGAATCATCATGCTTTCGGTACCAGCAGGCGAACCTGTCGACCACGTCTGTAAAAAACTCATTGATGCGGGGATTCAGGCCGATGATATTGTTGTAGACACGGGCAATTCGCTCTGGACTGATACTCGTGATCGTGAAAAGCAGTATGCTGGTAGGTTTATCTTTTTCTCGACAGCGGTATCAGGTGGCGAGGAGGGTGCACGCTTTGGACCAGCGCTGATGCCCTCAGGTGACCCCTACGCCTGGACACGCCTGCGTCCGGTCATGGAGGCTATCGCTGCAAAAGTGGACCCCGAAACAGGTCTGCCCATTGAGCGTAAAGAGCCGGGTAACCCGGTTACCGGAGGTGAGCCCTGTGCGGCCTATATCGGCGACTCGGGTTCTGGCCATTATGTGAAGATGGTACACAACGGGATCGAATACGCTGATATGCAGCTGATTTGTGAAGTATACCATTTGATGCGCCATGCGATGGCCATGACGCCAGCAGAGATCGCGGAAGTATTTCGCCAGTGGAACAAAGGCCCTCTGCACTCCTACCTTATCGAGATCAGTGCTGAAGTGCTTGATCAGGTAGACCAGGAGACCGGACTGCCTCTGGTTGACATTATTCTCGACAAAGCCGGGCAGAAGGGAACCGGCTTGTGGACTGCAGTCAGCAGTCTACAAGTTGGTGCCCCAGCACCGACAATTACCAACGCTGTATTTGCTCGTGCGCTCTCGACTCTCAAGGAGGAGCGTAAGGCTGCCTCAAAAATCCTCCCTGGCCCCGTGGGCGGCCAGATCAAAACATCTCGGGAAGAGTTAATTGAGCAACTTCATGATGCTCTCTACTGTGCCAAAATATGTGCCTATGCACAGGGTTTTCAGCTGATGCAGATGGCCGCTAAGGAGCATGGTTGGAATCTTAATTTCTCTGCGATTGCAAAGATCTGGCGTGCTGGCTGTATCATTCGTGCGGTCTTTTTACAGCCTATTGCGGATGCATTTGAACGTAATCCCCAGCTCCATAGTCTGCTGATGGACCCCTTCTTTGCTGAGCAGGTGGGACGTTATCAAGCGAATTGGCGTTCGGTTGTGGCACAGGCTGTGATGGCAGGCATACCCGCAGGAGCAATCAGTTCTGCGTTGGCCTATTACGACTCCTACCGTACTGAAGTTCTGCCGGCTAACTTGCTACAGGGGCAACGCGACTTTTTCGGTGCCCATACCTTTACCCGGGTCGACCGTCCTGAGGGCAAGTATCATGTGCATTGGACTGAGGCTGGTCGCCCCATCCGAAAAGTCTAAAGTCGATTGACGCGCCAGGTTAATCCCTTGCGTTGCCGGCACCCGCTAAGGATTGATCGCCGCGAAGTGGGTCGCCAGTTCGCGTGCGATCAGTTCGGGTTTACGCAAGCGCTCACTGAACTGGCGCGTAAACAGATTGACTGGTTGGCCGTTGTTAGGTCGCAGAAGAGTCTCGATGTCAGAGTGCTGTAAGAATGCCGGTCGGTTAGTCGCGCCGAGCAGGTGAGAACAGGCGTAGAGTTGATACTGGCGTAACGCCTGTTCCAGACGTGGATGCCAAGGCTGGCACAGTGCTGCGAGCAGAAGCAGATGCTCGGCTTCGTGGCGATAAATGATCAACCAATCCGTAGGCCGGTACTCACTGCGAAGCTGTGCGGCGCGAACAAGCTCCATCGTCATCGCCTCCGGCCCCTTTGCTTTGTACTCCTGTAATAGCAGTAACACACGGTCTACATAGGCTGCATTTTCGCTCAGGGCGAACTGGTAGATATGCATGCCGATGATGCTAGCACGCAGACTGCCCAGCCTCTCAACCAGTGGAAGCTGTATTTTGAACGCCCTTTGCAGTGCCGGCATATCGAGCTGGTCGTAAAGGTGGGTATCTAAATCGAGCCTCAAATCGCTCATTTCGAGAGCCTTCCCAACAGCTCACTCCACTGACCGATGCGGTCTGATCCGCCGACGTATTGGCCGCTTCCGCGCTCTTTCGCCAGCCAGAGTCCCTGCACGTTGAAGCTGTAGACCGGCACCAGATCTTTGCGCTCGTTTGCAGGCTTGATATCACCGATAAGATTATCAAGTACCACCGGGATGGTGCGTGGATTGGGCGCGTAAGTGAGGACCATGTGTGCCTCGTCCCAGTCAAGTGCCTTGACGTAGGTAATGCGCATCTTGCCGTCGTCTACGCCGAGCTCTCGCAAGGTAAAATATTTGGCAATCGAGTAATCCTCACAATCACCTCCGAAGGTAGTGAGTTTTTCAAACGGGGTTGCCCAGTAGTCCTCTACGCCCCAGTGTTCTCGATCTGTGTAGTAGGGCACGAGGTTGAAGAAGTCATTCACTAGCTTAAGCTTCTCTGGCTCGCTGAGACCTTGATTATCCTTCACGAGACGCCGGAGGGATTGCAACCGTTTAACGGCGCTGGCGCCCCATTTTGCCTCAACCCGTTGGAGCAATTCCGGGGAGAAGTCGACCAGTGCTGAACTCCAGCCTAATTGACTCCAGCCCAAGCAAAACGCAAGCGCTAGTGGGCGGAGGAGTCTTACACAGGGCATTACTGTTCCCTACGACTTGCAGCGGCCAGTCCGATTCGACGCAGACAGTCGATATCCTCATCGGAGACAACATCCTCTGCAAGGATCTCGATATTGAGTAGGTTACCCAGCTCCTGTAGCGCCTTAACCATCTGCTGCTTATCAACTGAGACCGAAATATCCTCAGTGTCATGGCGGGCGATTCGGATGTAATCGAACGGCTTGCCACTGAGTTTATCAATATCGATATGGCGAGACTCATAGCGCTTGAGCATGACTCCGGAGCTCGCACGTCGTGCAAAATCCACGAAACTCAGGAACGCATCGATATCCTGGGCTACAGCGTAGGCGCTTAGGCTGAATACCAGCTTAGGTGCTTCAGCCTTGTAGTCGCTAAGCAAACCAAAGAGAGCTTGGCGGAAACTATTACTGCGTACTGAGTACATAGAGAGATTCACCGCGATGCGCTGTCTTGGTTGCTCAATGCGGAGACGATCGATGACACGGCGAACCACCTTGAGATCGAAGTCGGCCGCCCGTTTTGTTGACTCCGCGATCGATATAAAGGTACCGATTGGCACCGGTGCATTGTGGCTGTCGCGTATATCGGCCACAGCTTCCTCGAGTATCAACTCTTTGCTTCGGCTTGGATCGAGGGAGTAGCTGAGGTTGGCGTAGCGCAGGTTAAAGGTTTCGTTAGTAATTACCTCAACCACCAGCTTGTTCCACTCCTCGATACTGCGGGCGTCAACGGCGGTTTCGTTAAGCGCAAATTCGTTTGAACCGATAATACGGGACTTCTCAAAAGCCTCAGAGGCAGCCGCCAGCAAACTCGGAATGGTGCTGCGTGAATCGAAACCAACACCGCCAATATGACCTACTTCTGTCACATCAAAGATCTCTCCGACCTCTTTGAAGCCGGCACAAATCTGTTTGCAGAGTGCTTCAGCGCCGTTCCGATCAAGTGACTTCGATACAAGAACAAACTCTGCACCAACCATACGGAAAAGCTGGCTTTTGTGCTTCGTATGCTGCTCCGCAACAGTCAGGATCTTGTTAGCAAACGCACGAATATAGCCATCGACCTGGGCTACACTGTGGCGGCCAGCGTAGTCGGCCAGATTATCGATACGAATGAGAAAAACAAAACCTTTGCTGTTGGCAATGAAGTGCTCTTTCATAGAGGTTTCAAAACTAACTTTTGTTGCGAGCCCTGTCAGTGGGTCTGTATGGAGGCGGTCACTCGCTTCAATTAGACGATCGCTAAGTGCCGAGACTACACGTTCAATTTTGCCGGACATAAGGTTCATTGAGTGAGCCACACTGCGGATCTCAGATGTCCAGGGTAGGGGATCGATCTTCTCATACTTGCCCTCACCGATTCGCTCTGCCATCAGGCGAATCCTCTGCAAAGGTGCCAACAGCATACGTATGACCAGTGCAAGCGCAGCCAAGGATACGAAAAAAAGGATCAACGAGTAACTGAGGGTCTGTTTCACCTGAGACCAAAGTTTCAGATAACCAAATCCCGGGTGAATACTCACCTCGACACGTCCACCAATCATCCACCCAGCATCAATGTCTGAGAAAGCGCTTCCGGTTCTCATTGGCAACGCAGAGACGAACCAGTCAGGGACCTCACTAAAAGTTTCTGGATTGGTTTTACGAACCAGTTCCTGACCATCCATATCGGTTAGCAAAATCTCTCGAAAATAGCCGCGGTCAAAGATGGTGTTAACCATGGTTTCTAGGATTGTGTCCTCCTTATCAAGGATATAAGGGCTGAGAGACAAGCCTAGCGCTGTCGCTGTATCCTGCGCATGAACCTCAGATTCAATTTCAAGATAGTTCTTTATGTTATTGATACTGACATAAAAATTTACGGCGAATATTGCAAAAAATATCGCTGATATCAGAAGCATTAGCTGCTTTGATAGTGACATAGGTCGGCTCCGACGGCTTTGGCTGTTTCTTCAACTGAGCTTAGTTCAGCAGCGTCTTTTTGTCAGATAAAAAACGCCAGAGATTCTGCACCAGATCATTGTGAAATCAGGCACATAGGCTAGCATTAAAATGTAACCTTAAGGGCAAGTGAGATGGGTCGCGCGATAGAACAACAAGAATTTTCAGAGCACGCTTATAAGCGCTTTGAAGCGGTATTACAGCACCAACTCCAACAATTCAAACAGCTGCTCGGAGAGCCAGGCTTTGGGGTGGGAGAGCGAACACTGGGTGCTGAGGTTGAGCTCTACCTCATTGATGCTGCGGCACGTCCTGTATGTCGCAACATCGAAGTGATCAACGCCTTGCCGAATGATGGACTCGCACTCGAGATTAACCGGTACAATCTTGAGCTTAATCTCGATCCGGTTTTAGCAAAAGGCCAGCCTTTCAAGCAGATGGGAGAGCAGTTGTCTCGGCGGATTGCTCGGATAAATACCACCTTAGGTTCAGCCCGGGCGCTGCCGATTGGCATACTGCCAACGCTGGAGGTAACTGATTTTGGTCCGGACATTATCACGCCAGAGAACCGCTACGCGGTTCTGTCGAGAGTTCTGCGTGAAATTCGGGGTAGTTCGTTTGCAATTAATATCAGTGGCGATCCGGGTTTGGATATGCACACCGAGGATGTCACCCTGGAGGGCGCAAATACCTCCTTTCAGCTCCACTTAAAGGTCTCACCAGCGGAGTTTGCCAACTGGTTTAATGCGGCACAGCTGGTAACTCCGCTGGTATTGGGGTTAGCTGCAAATTCGCCATTGTTGTTTGGCCATCGCCTCTGGCATGAGACGCGCATCCCTCTGTTTCGTCAATCTATCGACGGTCGCAGCTCAGAGGAGTGTCGTCGTGCGATTCCCTCGAGAGTCGACCTCGGCAGTGGATGGGTACGTCAGGGTGTCTATGAGCTCTTTTCTGAACTCGTTCATCTTCATCCACCCATCCTACCGATTGTTGACGAGGAGCAACGCCCTAACGAGTTTCGCGAACTGCGCCTGCATTCGGGCACCGTCTGGCCCTGGAATCGTGCGGTTTACGATCCCGCTGAAGGTGGGCACTTACGCATCGAGCTGCGCGCGCTGCCCGCAGGCCCCACTATTATCGACATGCTGGCAAATGCAGCGATGATCCTTGGGCTTACCGCTCGATTTTCTGAACAGATGGAGGAGTGGGTTAACCGTATGCCGTTTGAGACTCTTGCTGGTAATTTCTATGCTGCGGCACACAAGGGTATTGAGGCACAGGTCTACTGGCCTGCAGCAGATGGCCATGCCGGACTCCAGCTTAGGCCCCTGGTCGAGCTCGCAG
Organism: Marinobacterium sp.; assembly: GCA_035458585.1. Taxonomy (GTDB): domain Bacteria; phylum Pseudomonadota; class Gammaproteobacteria; order Pseudomonadales; family Balneatricaceae; genus Marinobacterium_E. Next base: position 74,737 of record DATHZN010000068.1, read on the forward strand.
CAGAGATGTTACCTGAGGCTAAAAAGGGGCTTGCCCTGATGCAGGTTGATCAAGCAGAGGTAGAGCAGCTGCTCGACGTGATGCAGCGACGCATCGAAACCCGTCAAAACGGTGCTAGCTGGATGCTAGGGCGATTTAGTCAGCTCAGTTCAGAAATGTCGGAGGGCGCTGCACTTCAACGCCTTGTAAGTGAATATCAAGACTACAGTGACGCTAATCAGCCAGTGGCTGATTGGCCCTTTGGAAAGATTGATGATTGAGTATTTTAACCATTGGGAGAGTCCAAGTAGCTCTGAGATACCGCAAGATCCCCTTGTCTGGTTGGAGCAACTAGGTGGACCGACTTCAATTTGGCTTAACGGAAAAGATAGAAGTCGTACACGTGCGGTAGTGACGCTTCTCCATGGTAACGAGCCCTCAGGCATGTTGGCGGTACACCGTCTAATTCGAGGGGAGGTCACTCCTGCAACTAATGTTCTTATTATTTTGGCTTCAGTGGAAGTGGCGTTGCTTGAGCCGACTTTTCGGTATCGCTCATACCCAGGCGAGCGCGATATGAATCGTAGTTTTAATCCCCCCTTCTCTGACAGCGCAGGCCGTATTGCGCAGCAGCTGTTAAGACTTTTAGAGAGATACCAGCCTGAGGCAGTGCTTGATGTCCACAATACATCAGGCAAAAGTCCTAGTTTTGCAGTCTCTACGGAGCAAAGTCTGCCGCATGAGACGCTCGCCGCTATGTTTACTGAGCGTCTGGTGATTACAGAGCTACGCATGGGATCACTGATGGAGCAGACAGAGCCTAAGATGCCTGTCGTGACTATTGAGTGTGGTGGTGCTCAAGAGCAGGCAGCGCATGACCTTGCTTACGCGGGACTGAAGCAGTTCATGGAGACGCAGAGCCTGTTTGAGATTGAGCATGGTCTGGATATGGATATCTACCATGATCCGGTAAGGCTGGAATTAGAGCAGGGTTTGCGACTGGCATTTGCACCACAGCCGGTGTTGGGTGTGGATATAACGATGCTGGATCAGGTGGACCAGTTCAACTTTACGCTCGTACCACCGGGTACCTTGCTTGGATGGGTCAAGGGGCCAGATGTACTAGAGCATCTGCGCGTTGCAGACGCACGCGGTAATAACCGCTTCGAGCAGTTTTTTGAGCTGTGTGGAAATCGCCTGCAAACCAACGCAACGCAGAAGCTTTTTATGGTGACCACTCGTCCGGATATTGCGCTAAGCGACTGTCTGCTCTATTCAGCTGTCGAGAGTCAACATGAGCGCGTGCACCTTGAGCCATTGGGAGACTGACCCAGAAAATGCAACAGATCGACAATCTCCAGCGTGGGAGCTGGTTGCCTGAGGATTTAAATCCTCGAGGCTACACCAATCTAAACGAACTATTCGACGACTGTATTACTCGATTCGCTGACCGTACTGCTTTTAGCAGTCTAGGCTGCGAACTGAGTTATACCGACTTGGATCGCTATAGTCGTGCCTTCGCTAACTATTTACTACTCGACGCCAAACTGCAGCCGGGGGACCGCATAGCGGTTCAGTTACCCAACCTAATCCAGTATCCGATTCTGGTTTTTGGCGCGCTTCGTGCCGGTATAGTGGTGGTCAATACCAATCCTCTGTACACGCCGGAAGAGATGCTACATCAATTCAAAGATAGCGGTGTGCGTCTGTTGGTTATCTACTCCAGCATGGCGCACAAAGCACAAAAGATTATCGAACAAACCAATATTGAGCGCGTTCTGGTCACTCAGGCAGGTGATTTTGGCTCCCTGCTACGGGGATCCCTGATCAACTTCGTTGTGCGTTATGTCAAGCGGATGGAGCCCGCATTTGAACTCCCTAACTGCCAATGGATGAAACCGGCAATTAGCCAGTACCTCAACCAAGAGGCGGAGTACCCGAAACTAAAACTCAGCGATATCGCTGTGCTGCAGTACACGGGTGGCACCACGGGTGTAGCCAAAGGGGCGGTATTGACTCACGCTAATCTTCTCGCAAATATACTGCAGGGTATGCAGGTGATGCAGGTACTGCCAGGCAGTTGGTCACAGCTGGTGATCTCTCCACTACCGCTCTACCACATCTATGCATTTGTGGTGTCGCAGATTATTGCCGCGCAGGGCGGGCACTCGGTACTGATCACCAATCCGCGTGACCTTGACGGCTTTATCGCGACACTTAAAAAGCTACGCATGACCTGTTTCGTAGGGCTTAACACCCTATTTGTGGCACTTTGCCGTCATCCTAAATTCTCTCAGGTGGATACCTCTGCTCTGCAAGCGACGGTTTCAGGTGGTATGGCGCTAACTGAACGCGCCGCCGAGCTCTGGCGCAACGCCACAGGTGGTGAAATTATTGAGGCCTATGGCTTGACTGAAGCATCACCCGCAGTCACCGCGAATGATCCGCTTCATCCTAGGGTGGGTAGTATCGGCAAGCCGCTCCCTGGCACCGAGGTAGATATACGCGCTTCGGGGTATAGCTCTGTCGGCATTAACGAGCCTGGTGAGCTCTGTGTTAAGGGCCCTCAGGTCATGCGGGAATACTGGCAGCGACCTCAGGAGACGCAAGCGAGCTTCACAGAGGACGGCTACCTACGTACTGGCGATATTGCGATGATGGACGAGGAGGGCCTGTTGCATATCGTTGATCGTGCCAAGGACATGATCATCGTCTCCGGCTTTAACGTCTACCCAAATGAGGTTGAGAATGTCGTCGCAAGCCACCCAGATGTTGTCGAGTGTGCCGTTGTAGGCGATTCAGACCCAGATACCGGAGAACGTGTTCACCTATACGTGGTTAGCAGTCGCATTGAACTGAGCGAAGCCGAACTCAAGGAGTGGTGTGCCGAGCGACTCGCAGGGTATAAGCGCCCGCGTCTAGTCAGCTTTCGTGACACCCTGCCCAAAACACCGGTTGGCAAGGTACTTCGGCGGGCGCTTAGAGAGAGCTGAGGTAGGTGTTATGACGTGCCTCTGCTAACATGAGCGTTTTACTTCTGCCAAGAGGCGCGTTGTGTTCGCTGCGTTTTTAGCCGCTGTATTTCCCACTTTTTGCATTGCCCTGATTGGCTTTTGGCTCACCCGAAAAACTGATCTGTTGCGTCACCCAGGGATGCCACTGCTTACCACGCAGATCGCGCTTCCCTGTCTGATATTTCATACGTTGATGACCAAAGGACTGCCGCCCACTGAGATGGCGCAACTTATCTTGGTCACCGCTGCTTGCGTGGTCATTGGAGCAATTTTGGTAGCCCTAGGTTGTCGGATATTGGGACAGTCACCACGTTTTTACCTGAGCACATTGGTGAATCCAAATACAGGTAATTTTGGACTGCCATTGGTGTTCGCCTTGCTGGGAGAGGAGGCGTTGACAGCGGCCATTATCATCTCCAGCACAATCACCCTAAGCCACTACACATTGGGCGTCGCAGCAATGTCTGGCGAGGCTCCCTGGCGCAAACTCTTCACTAACGCACCGCTAGTGGCGCTCGCGTTGGGAATTATGTTCTCCAGTTTTGAATTGAGCCCGGCACAACCGTTGATGCGTGTAGTGGAGATGCTCTCAGGTGTTGCCTTGCCTATGTTACTGCTGCTGCTGGGTAGTTCACTGGCGAGTCTCAATCTGCGTCAACGATCTGAGTTGGGGAAGCTTGCGCTCCTATCGATATACCGACCGCTTAGTGGATTTCTAATCGCGTTTGCAGTGACTCGAATCGCTGGACTGGATTCGCTCTCTAGCTTAACTCTGATGCTGCAGATGTCGATGCCAGTCGCAGTTATGAGCTACATACTGACGCTTCAATACGGTGGCCCTTCGCAGCGCATCGCTGCATTGACCATTACAAGCATGCCAGTATCGCTGCTAATTCTGGGACTTATCTTTGCGTTCCAAAGCTGGCTGGTGTAGCCACCTAGCTCGGCTTTAATTCATTGAGGCGTGCCTGAATTTCTCGCATTCGCTGGTGAGAGTCTCTCAAGAAAGCCTGGGCTGCGTTGTATCTTCCGGCTTTGTCTGCTTTGAACTCGAGATAAGCGCGCGTAAGATTATCCTTACGCTGAGTCAACCACTCACGTTGTTCCGCCAGTAGAAGTTCTGCCTCCATTGTATCTAGCCGATCAAGCAGATCGCGGAATGCGATATAGAGTTGAGCGTCTACGACATACGCGAGCGACATAAGCGCCTCTATTTTTCCGTCTAACTGATCCGTGTTGGCAACGCGACCGGTCATTGCCGCCAGCGTGTCGTCCAGACTGGGTAACCAATCGAGCTGTTCACTGATACTGAGCTTTAAGACACTCTGATTCTGGAAGCTTGGCGCAGATTCCCCAGACGCGTTAAGGTCGACGACCTCTGGCATAGCAGTACCCGAAGACGTCTCTGCTTGGTCGGCGACTCCATCACTGGTTACTTCATGCGCTTCTGTCTCATTTTCGTTAGTAATTGGAGACTGAGGAGCGGGTTCAATGCCAATACTGAGTAGGGCAGCCGGTTCACCCGGAGAGCTGTCATTTATCCGGGGTAGGCTATCATTTTCGATCTCAGCTTGTGACTCTGAGGGGCCGTTTGATCGGGATAAGATCTCCGATAGCGGGGTTCCCTCAGGGCTGGAGGTATCGCGCGCTGGCGGACGCAAATCACTCAGTGGGCCGGGTAACGCCTGACACCCCGTTAGAAATACCAACACTGTCAACGCGAAGCACTTAAAACTCTGTTGCATAACACTCTCACCATCGGTCGATCTAGTGGATTCTACAGCAGATAATCGAGAGTTTCTCTGCTATAATCGCGCGCTTTCTTTTAGCTGATCCAGTGTTCGCGACGCTGGTACAACGGAGACAGTAATGACCGCGAAAGTAGCGATAGTAATGGGATCTAAATCTGACTGGCCAACAATGCAAGAGGCCGCGGATATCCTCGATACGCTGGGCGTAGCCTACACGGCGGAGGTGGTTTCAGCGCACCGCACGCCGGACAAGATGTTTCGCTTTGCAGAGGGCGCTGCGGCTCAGGGGATAAAAGTAATTATTGCCGGTGCCGGCGGTGCTGCACACCTCCCAGGAATGATCGCTGCTAAAACCTTGGTACCGGTGTTGGGTGTGCCGGTGCAAAGTAAAGCGTTGAGTGGTCAGGACAGCTTGCTATCGATCGTACAGATGCCACGCGGTATCCCGGTTGGCACACTGGCAATCGGTGGCGCCGGTGCCTTCAATGCGGGTCTTCTGGCTGCGCAGATACTGGCTACCGAAGATGCATTGTTGGCTCATCGTCTCGGTGAGTGGCGCGCTGATCAAAGTCAGAGCGTGTTAGATAACCCAGATCCGCGAGGATAATCAAATGCAACTTCCCCGTATCGTGGTAGCTGGCAATGGTCAGCTTGGTCAGATGTTACAGCAAGCAGGCGCTCCGATGCAGCTTGAGGTACAACCGATCCACCCTATAGGTGACGAGTTGGTTGAACTGCGTGACGACGATGTTATCAGCGTTGAGATCGAGCATTGGCCCGACAACCCGGTTGGCGATCAGCTCAAAGGTCACAGAAACTTTCGTAACGCCAGTGCACTCTACGCGGTGATTGACCGCCAACGTCAAAAAAGCCTGCTTGATCGTCTTGAGGTACCCACTGCACCTTGGGTAAATCTCAATTCTAGCGAGAGCGATATAGGTCGAGCCCTGGAGTCTCTTGGTGAGGCGGCCGTGGTCAAGGCACGTATGGGTGGCTACGATGGGCGCGGTCAGTGGCGTTGGCGCCACGGTGGAGAGCTGCTTTCCGAGTGGGATGGAAGCTGTATTGCCGAGGCGATGATCCCTTTTAGCCATGAGGTCTCCCTTGTCGGTGCACGAAATGCTGCTGGGGAGAAGGTATTCTATCCTCTTACCCGTAACTGGCATCAAGATGGGATACTGCGCGCGAGTATTACGAATCTAGACAGATCTGCAGAGCAGCAACAGTCGGCGCAGGGCTGGCTTGGGCGAATTATGGACGACCAAAACTACATCGGTGTGATGGCGATGGAGTGCTTTGTCGTGGGTGGAGATCTGCTGGTCAATGAACTCGCCCCCCGTGTACACAACTCGGGGCATTGGTCTCAGGAGGGTGCAACCATTAGTCAGTTTGAGTTACACCTCCGCGCTTTGGCAGATCTTCCGCTGATACAGCCAGAGCTTAAGGGGGAAGCACTAATGTACAATCTTCTGGGGCGTGACTGGAAGGCCGAATGGCTTGATGTCACGGGGCTTCACGTACACTGGTATGGCAAGGAAATTCGTCCTGGACGTAAAGTGGGTCACGCCAATATCGTTCGGCCAACCAAAACACAGTTGATTGAATCACTTCATCACTTGCGCCCTATGCTCGATCCAGGTGAGGAGCAGGTGATCGACTGGTGCTTGGAGCAGCTTAGCGAATAAAAGCTCAATCCCTCCCGCTGCGTTTATCAAGGTGGCACCTGAGGGTGCCGCCAACACCCAATCACTCCAACTGTTTCTTAGCCACAAATCGTTTTTGTTACGGTCGGTTGTTAGCTACAGTCACTTCTTAATTCACGCTTGTAGGATATCTTAATCAGTTATTTAAACGTCTGTTTTAGATTCAAAGATCCCGTTTAGGACTCAATCCGCGCACCCAATTTAGAATGTGCTCGAAAACGTCACGGCTTAATACAAAAGAGTTAGAAAAAAATCTGTGTAAAGGTCGCAGGAGTACTAAGAGTCATTTTTCCTGAGCGTAAGAACTGGATAGAATTGCGCGGTCTTAATTGGGGTGAACCATTCATGCATCGGTCTATCAATTTATACCTTCGCGGTCGTGGCTCTATTGATGAGTCGCGTAAAGAGAGCGAAGGCTCTTCAAATAGTGTTGACTCCCTAGTCAGAGCCTCCGTCAGCCTTCGGCACAGCCTACAGCAGACGGATTGTTTGGACCGGAAAATGGTACTGCATACGCAACTCGATAAGTTAGAGAGGCAACTGCTGAAACAACTTGGTCACAACAGGTTGCAGAGTGCGCTTCGGCCACACCCAACATCTGAAGCTCCGAATAAGGTGATTATCAAAAAAAGATAACGAGGCTGGTGATAGCAAAAGTATCAACGTTCGGATATTTGTTTCGTTAAATCACGCTCTTCCAAATTCGGTCTGTGTCACTCACAATCGATCCGATTAAAACGGTTCACAACTAATCCAAGCAATCGCGGCTCGAGGGTTCAATCCCCAGGGGCAGCCCGCATGAGTTGAAGAAATATCTAGCTGAAGATCAAGTTGGTCGGCTAGCAAAAAAGAGAACGCTAGGTTCTCTTTTTTTAATTAGCTTAGGCTAGTTCGGCAAGGTGCCGCGCTTCGCTTATTCAGCGGCTTTAGGTGCTGCCGCTTTACGCGTTGTCGCTTTAGCTTTTTTATCCATTGTTGGCATAAGTGCTGAGAAATCAACTTCAGCGATGTTAGCTATAGACTCTTCGAACACAGATGCTAGCTCTTCACGAGCAGCTGTCAAGGCAGCGATCTCTTGCTCAGCGGCAGCAACGAGCTTACCTTCCATCTCTTTGTAAAAAGAGATCTGCATTTCAACAGCAGCCTTTGGCTCAGCAGCACCAGTCAACGCTTTTACCTGGGCGAGTCCAGTGTTAAGCATCTCTGTCATAAATGCAGACTGAAGCTCAAATAGCTTCTCGGCAGTCTTAGTATTGATCTCAGCAACCTTGGTGAAAGGTGCCATCTGGTCTGTGAATGTTTTCATCATCGTATCGTACATGGCTGAGCCCCTTGGTTTTTAGATATAAATTAAGTTTTTTGTGCACTGCACAATATGTGATCAATTTAGAATAGTATGAGGTGGGTGTCAATGAATTTTTGTTGCAGTGCACAAATTCAATCAGTGCTGTACTGACTGGTCTGAACTATTCCTTACTCATGGGGTAGAATGCGATCTGTTCGTAGATGTTAGCGATTAGAGAGAACCGGCTTGAGTATCCCAACAGAGCAGCAGTGTAGACCCGTGGGCGTTTTCGACTCCGGGGTCGGTGGTCTCAGTATCTTGCGCGCGATTCGCGATGAGTTACCCAATGAATCATTGGTCTACTATGCCGATACAGCCTACGCGCCATACGGTGACAGGTTTGACGACGAAATTATTCGGCGCTCGCGCCAAGTCACCCAACACCTGCTTGAGTTAGGGTGCAAGGCTATCGTGGTCGCCTGTAACACTGCTACTGCCGCTGCGATCGCTCAGCTGCGAGCGGAATTCAATCTACCGATCGTTGGTGTTGAACCCGGTATCAAACCAGCAGTTGAAAGAAGCCCGACAAAGCGTGTGGGAATTCTTGCAACAAGCTACACCCTGAGGTCTGCGAAGTTTCAATCCTTGGTCGAGCGGTTTGGCACCCGTGCACAACTGACTGTGCAGGCGTGTCCCGGCCTGGTTGAGACAATTGAGCTACCGGGTGATCACAGTCTACGTTTGGAGTCGTTGCTGGAGGTCTATCTTAAGCCGATGAAAGACGCCCATATTGACACGCTGGTGCTTGGGTGCACGCACTATAGCTTCCTCGTCAGCGCTATCAGTCGCCGCCTCGGTAAAGGTGTAGAGATACTCGATACGCCGGCTGCTGTCGCACGTGAGCTGCACCGTCGACTGGCAGTCGAATCTCTCTTAGTTAAGGCGAGTGGAACTTTTACTCCAGTGCGATATCTAACCAGTGCAATCGATCTTTCACATGGTTCAGCGCTCATGACCAGACTTGTTGGAAGTGTCATCGAGCTAGAGCACTCAGGAGACTAAACTACGATGGGTATATTGGACGGAATCAAAGCACTGTTTGCAGGCAAGGAAGAGGCCCCGGCAGTAGAGGCGATAGAGTATAAGGGTTACCAGATATTTGTTGAGCCGCGAAGTCGTAATGGCCAGTTTGGCGTCGGTGCACGTATTATTAAACAGAACGGAGAACAGCAACAGGTTCATCAGTTTATCCGAGCGGATACACTCCCAACTCGAGACTCATGCACTGAGGTGACCCTCAACAAAGCGAAAATGACGATCGATCAGCTGGGCGATCGACTCTTCAGCTAACCGATTTCTGCTTCCCAGAAAGGTGCTCATGTTCGGGGAAGGGCGTCACATTGTGATCGACCATACAAACGCTGTTTCTCCCCGAGTGCTTAGCGCGGTAGAGCGCGGCATCAGCATCGGCCAGGAGCGCCAAAATTGGCTGTGAACCTTTCGCTTCATTACCCATCAATGTGCGAACGCCGATGCTCACCGTCACGTTTATAGCTAAATCGTCAGCCAGAAAGGGAGTCCCCTCCACGACAGCGCGGAAACGTTCAAACAATTCAAAGCTCTTCTCCTGCTCCACGGGGCAGATGGCTATAAACTCCTCGCCACCGTATCGACCGACGATGTCGTACGGGCGAAAGGTGTCCCGCAGACGGTCGGCAAACTCCCGCAAGACGCGGTCCCCAATAGGGTGGCCGAAGGTATCATTAACTTGTTTGAAGAAGTCGATATCCAGAATGGCGATTGCAAGTGACGCGTTGGTACGCTGAGCTCGAGCTAATTCGCTCTCCAACCGCTCAACCACTGCGCCGCGATTACGCAACCCCGTCAGCTCATCGTGGTCCGCACGATAAGCGAGCATGTGATTGGCAATATTGAGGCGTCGTTGTAACTCTAAAGTCCGCAAACCAACCCCGATACGGGCTCGCAATACACCCGAATTCGTTGGCTTGCTTACAAAATCATTAGCTCCGGCGTCAAGTGCCGTTTGGATATACTCCGCTTCGGCATGTCCAGTCACCAATATGATATAGGGTGGGTCGCTGGTGTCGACAGTGCGTAGGCGCTTGCACAGGTCAAGGCCATTGATTTTGGGCATTTCCCAGTCCAGAAGTAGGAGTCGAGGGGGCTCCTCCGACTCTTCCATAATACGCAGAGCGGCCTCACCGTCTGAGGCAATGACGGGCTCAAATCCCCATCCCTCAAGCATCTTCTGCATGATAAAGCGTAGGGCTAAATCGTCGTCAGCGATAAGTGCTTTCATCTATTGTAGGAGTTCCCAATATCCTTTAGGGCTTGCGCTAACTGTAACACCTTGTAAAGGTAGCCGCAGTTATTGGCTCGCGCCACTTTATTGAGAATAAAGTAAAATTCGTTTCAAATTATCGACACATATACCCCCAGGCTGACCCGAGAGAGATAAAATATACGAGATTCCAGATTTTGAAACGAAAAGGATATCTTGTGATAAAAAGGCCTTAAGCAGGTGGCCTCGATATAAGGCGCGCCTGCGCATTCGACTGACAGGCATAGAGTCGAATAACAGCTAGCCTGAACAGATGTTCCAGCTTTTTTAATGTGAATCGATTATCAGTTAAACGAGAGTATTCCAGCATCCAGCAAGGCTTTAGCGAAGACGATAGAGTTGGACAGGTTTGTTGCCAAAGGCCCGTGGATTAAAGAGCAGGTGAAAGCCAATAACATAATCAGTGGCATCTACCAGATATAGATTCAAACACGGCGTGAAAACACCTATTCTGAGAGTTTTTAGTTGCGCGTTGACTCGCCCAATAAATGCGTGATGCTCGTTCGCTAATTGATTACCATACGCGCAAACCAGGTCTGGATTGTGGGTCGAGTGAGGATTTCTATGGAAGATTTGCAAATTCTTGATGGGGGGATGGGGCACGAGCTTCGTCGTATTGGAGCACCATTCTCCCGCCCGTTGTGGAGTGCCGAGGCTCTGTTAAAGTCGCCAGAGATGGTATTGCAGGTGCATCGCTCATACATAGAGAGTGGCGCCGATATCATTACAACCAACAGTTACGCCTGTGTACCGTTTCACCTTGGAGACCAACTCTTTCATGAACGTGGAGCACAACTCGCCCGTTTAGCGGCGGAGCTAGCGGCAAAGGCTACTGAGTCTGTCAAGCGACCTGTGATGGTAGCGGCCTCTTTGCCGCCCGCGATGGGTAGCTATCGACCTGATCTTTTTGATAAACGTCCGGCACAGCCGATCACGAGGGCGCTGGTCGATGCACAACGCGATTATGTTGATCTGTGGCTCGCCGAGACTGTGTCCAGTTTGGCGGAGTTCGAGAGTACAGCAGAGGTACTGGCGGATGAAACCAAACCGGTTTACTACTCCTTTACTCTCGACGATCAGGCTGAATCACCCCGATTGCGCTCTGGGGAGCTGGTAACTGAGGTCGCTCAACGCGTCTGTCAGACCGGTGCAACAGGTTTAATGTTCAACTGTTCGGTTCCGGAAATCATGGCAGCCGCGGTCGAGAAGGCGAAAGCGGTGGTTGACGGTCAGTCTTCCTCGCTGGCTCTGGGTGTCTACGCCAACAAATTTACGCCGATTAAGTCGACTCAAGATTCACGCAGTCAGGAGATTGAGTTTCGGGCGATAGAACCTGATGAATATCTGACTTACGCTAGAGAGTGGCGTACATTAGGAGCAACCATCATCGGCGGATGTTGCGGAATAGGACCCGAGTATATTCGCGAACTGAGTCGCTGGAAGCGGCAGAGTGGATTGCTTTGAGACAAAAAAAGCCGGTGCAAGACCGGCTTTTTGTCAATCCGATGGCAATTAGCTTTTAGCAGCCATGAACTTCTGCAGTTCAGCGAAAGGCTGAGCGGTAGCCAGATCGGTCAGGCTTTTCTCGACCAGAGTTGAGAGTTCAGCTTTAGCTTCAGCTAGCGCAGCGATCTCTTTTTCAGCGGTCTCAGTAAGCTTAGTTTCAGCGTCTTTCAGGTACTTAACCTGAAGTTCGAGAGCCGCTTTAGGATCTTTGATGCCAGCCAGAGTTTTCATCTGAGCCAGTGATGCGTTTACAACTTCGGTCACGTAAGAAGACTGCAGAGCAATCAATTTCTCAGCCGTTTTCTTGTTGATTTCAGCCATATCCATAACGGG
>DATHZN010000069.1:0-24501 GCA_035458585.1 Marinobacterium sp.
CAACATAATGTCAGTCTTATCGGCGCCCCCCGATATCAGAATACGCTGCTTGATCTTGGCCAAGTTCGCCAGAGGCATGCTAACGCACCGCTCATTGATTTGGTGATCGCAGAGAGAACCATCCGCTTTGAGGAAATTATAGAGAACGTCTCCCACCGCTCCAGCCTCAACCAGAGACTTGCGCTCGCTTTCGGTCACATGTCCCGTTCGGTAGGAGGTTGTAAGACTATCTATACCGCCGCACGATAAGAGTGCCACATCACAATGCTCTGCGAGCTCGAATATATGGCTAACACCGCAATGCTCTAGCAAGGTGTGTTTGGTAGACGCCGAGTCCACAATCGCTGGTGCTGAAACCAGAAAACCCTCAGCATCAAAAAGCTCAGCAAATTGCCAGGCGAATTCAGAGGGATTAAAACGCCTGGCCTGCCCGATACCGCCAAGTAACGAGATTACGTTAACACCCGACAATGCTCGTCCATCAACAAAAGACAACATCTGGCACTTAAACGGCTCTAGGGCGGCGGGGTAATTACCTTCCGGCATCAATACTACAGGCTAGCGGTAGGATACCCGTCGCACAGATCAGGAAAGCTTTGCATCACGCGTCTCTTCGAGAAGCGAATAAAAATATCTAAGCGATAAAAAGCGAGGGTAAAGATATAAAAAAGGCCCCATAACGGAGCCTTTGGATGTTTGATTTTACGGAATCAGAGCAGCAGACGACGTACGTCGCTTAATAATCCGTTCATTTCGGTCAGGAAGCGCCCGGCATCACCGCCGTTAATCGCGCGGTGGTCGTAGGAGAGACAGAGAGGAAGCATCAAACGAGGCTCAAACTCTTTGCCGTTCCAACGCGGCTTGATATCCGCTTTAGAGACACCCAGTATCGCCACTTCAGGTGCGTTAACGATAGGTGTGAAGCCTGTTCCACCAATGCCACCAAGGCTCGAGATAGTGAAACAAGCACCCTGCATCTCATTCGGCTTAAGTTTACGATCCTTGGCTTTTGCAGCTAGCTCGTTAGCTTCAGTCGAGAGCTCATAGATGCTCTTCTTGTCTGCATCCTTGATCACAGGAACCATAAGACCGCTCGGAGTATCCACGGCGATACCGATGTTTACATATTTCTTATAAACAATGTGCTCGCCATCCGCATCCAGTGAAGCATTAAACTTCTGGTGACGCGAGAGACATACAGCAGCAGCTTTGATCAAGAATGGCAGCGGCGTAAGCTTAACACCCTGCTTGGCAGCGGCATCCTTCATCTCTTTACGGAAGGCTTCTAGCTCCGTGATATCAGCATCATCGAACTGAGTCACATGCGGTATGTTGAGCCAGCAGCGCGACATGTTGTCACGTGTAACTTTGTCGATCTTACTGAGCTTAACCTTCTCGATCTCACCGAACTTGCTGAAATCTACTGCTGGGATTGCAGGGATACCAGAACCACCGGTTACACCTGATGCCGCAGGTGCAGAAGCGAGTTTCTTCAGCGCGCCCTTGACGTAAGCCTGTACATCCTCTTTGACGATACGTCCTTTGCGTCCCGAACCGCTTACCAGAGTCAGATCTACTCCGAACTCACGGGCTATTGCACGCACGGCAGGTCCAGCGTGAACAGAGCGGTTCTTTTTCTCCAACTCTACAAGATCAGTGGTGGCCTCTGCTTTTGCTGGAGCTGTAGCCGCTGGTGCCGGCGTTGGTGCAGCCGCAGGTGCTGGTGCCGAAGCCGCGGCAGATGGTGCCGCCGGAGCAGCGCCAACAACTTCGAGCTCAAGGAGCAGGTCACCTTCGTTGACCTTGTCACCCTCTTTAATCTTCATTGACTTGATAACGCCAGCTTTGGGCGCAGGCACTTCCATAGACGCCTTATCAGTTTCGAGTGCAATCAGACCATCACCTTCGGCAATGGTATCGCCCTCTTTAACCAATACTTCAATAACGTCGACATCAGTCGCCCCGCTCAAGTCGGGTACAAATACAGACTCTACGCCACCAGATACTGGTGCCGCAGGCGCAGGTGCTGCTGCAGGCGCTTCAGCGACCGGAGTAGGTGCAGCGGCAGGCGCCGCAGCCGGGGCCGAACCAGCCACTTCAAGATCCAACAACAGATCGCCTTCGTTGACCTTGCCGCCCTCAGAGATGTGGATAGCCTTAATTACCCCACCCTTGGGTGCGGGTACTTCCATCGAGGCCTTATCAGTTTCAAGCGCGATCAGGCTGTCGCCCTCTGCGATTGTGTCACCGACTTTTACAAGGACTTCGATTACATCAACATCTTCGGCGCCGCTCAGATCAGGTACCCGTACCTGCTCAACAGCTGCCGCTGCAGCCGCTACGGGAGCTGCGGGTGCTGGTGTTGGGGCTTCTGCTACTGGCGCAGGCGCCGCAGCTGGCTCTGCCGCAGGGGCTTCAGCACCACCCACTTCTAGCTCCATCAACAGATCGCCTTCGTTTACCTGATCACCCTCTTTAACGGCAATCGACACGATTGTACCTGCTTGCTCAGCCGGTACTTCCATAGAGGCCTTATCGGTCTCCAGTGCAATAATGCTGTCACCCTCGGCTACAACGTCGCCTGGCTTCACCAGAACTTCGATAACATCGACGTTCTCAGCTCCGCTTAGATCCGGGATGCTAACCTTGATAATGCTCACATTTATCTCCTTTCGGGTTGTGATTAGTTAGCCGAATCAGAGCGTCCAAGGCGCTGCTTTTTCGGGGTTGATATTAAACTTAGCAATTGCCTGAGCAACCACTGAAGCCTTGACCTTGCCCTCTTCCTGCAGGGCTTTGAGTGCAGCAACAGCGACGTAATGGCGATCAACTTCGAAGAAGTTACGCAGTTTAGTGCGTGTATCAGAGCGACCGAAACCGTCTGTACCCAGCACTTTATAACGTCGTGGAATGTACTCACGCAGCTGATCGGCGTACATACGCATGTAGTCGGTCGATGCAATGACCGGGCCCTCACGACCCTTCAGGCACTGCTCCAGGTACGACTCGCGAGGCTGATCTTCTGGGTGCAGCATGTTCCAACGCGCCACTTCCATCGCATCGCGCTTGAGTTCATTGATCGAGGTAGTGCTCCAGACATCCGACTCGATGCCAAACTCTTCGCGGAGAATCTCAGCACCGGCTTCAACTTCGCGAAGAATCGAACCACAACCAAAGAGCTGCACTTTGAGGTCTGCTTTCTTACCCTCTTTGAGGAGGTACATCCCTTTAACGATACCCTCTTCAGCTCCCTTTGGCATCTCCGGATGCTGATAGTTTTCGTTAAGCGTCGTGATGTAGTAGAACTTGTTCTCCTGCTCCTGGTACATGCGGCGCATACCGTCCTGCACAATCACAGCGACTTCATAGCCGTAAGTAGGATCGTAAGAGATACAGTTAGGTATCATCTGCGCCATCAGATGGCTGTGACCATCCTGATGCTGCAGACCTTCACCGTTCAGTGTAGTTCGACCTGAGGTCGCACCAATCAGGAATCCACGAGCCTGGGAGTCACCTGCTGCCCACGTCAGGTCCATTACGCGCTGGAAGCCGAACATTGAATAGAAGATGTAGAACGGCACCATGGTGCAGTTGTTGTTTGAATAAGATGTCGCACAGGCCAACCAAGCCGAGAATGCACCCGATTCGTTGATACCCTCTTCGAGAATCTGGCCGTTCTTGGACTCTTTGTAGAACATGATCTGGTCAGCGTCTACCGGGGTGTATTTCTGACCACCGGAAGAGTAGATACCGAGCTGACGGAACATACCTTCCATACCAAAAGTACGCGCTTCATCAGGAACGATCGGTACAACTCGCTCGCCCATCTGTTTGTCTTTGACAATCACGCTCAGTACGCGGTTAAGCGCCATCTGCGTAGAGAGGCTGCGCTCACCGCTCGATTTTAGCTGGCTCGCAAAAGCCTCGAGTGCAGGTGTATCCAACTTCTCGCACTCAGTGCGACGTACCGGATAGAAGCCACCGAGGCGCTTGCGCGCTTCGAACATATACTTCATCTCTGGTGAGTCAGGCGCCGGACGGTAGTACGGTACCTCTTTGAGCTTGTCATCTTCCACTGGAATATTGAAGCGGTCGCGGAAATCCTTCAGATCATCCACACCTACCTTCTTCATGGAGTGGGTGTCGTTCTTGGCTTCACCCGACTTACCGGTACCGTACCCTTTAACTGTCTGTGCCAGGATAACGGTAGGTTTGCCTTTGTGCTCGACAGCTGCCTTGAAGGCCGCATACACCTTGTATGGATCGTGACCGCCACGGTTAAGGTTCATGATGTCCTGATCAGACATATCCTTAACCATTTCAAGCAGCTCTGGGTACTTGCCGAAGAAGTGCTCACGGGTGTAAGCACCACCGTTCGCTTTCATATTCTGCAACTCGCCATCAACCACTTCATCCATGCGCTTCTGCAGCAGACCTGAGGTGTCGCGCTCAAACAACGGATCCCAGTGACGGCCCCATAGACACTTGATGACGTTCCAGCCAGCACCGCGGAAGACGCCTTCGAGCTCTTGTACAATCTTGCCGTTACCGCGAACCGGGCCATCAAGGCGCTGCAGGTTACAGTTAACAACGAAGATTAGATTCTCAAGCCCCTCGCGACCTGCAAGAGAGATAGCGCCCAAGGATTCTGGCTCATCACACTCGCCGTCTCCCAAGAAGGCCCAGACTTTGCGATCACCGCGCTTCACCAGGTCACGTGCAGAGAGGTAACGCATGACGTGTGCCTGGTATATAGCCTGAATTGGACCTAAGCCCATCGATACGGTTGGGAACTGCCAGAAATCAGGCATCAGCCAGGGGTGTGGGTATGAGGAGAGGCCGTTGCCATCAACCTCACGACGGAAGTTATCGAGCTGCTCTTCTGTCAGGCGACCTTCTAGATAGGCGCGAGCGTAGATACCCGGTGAGATGTGGCCTTGAAAGAACACCATATCGGCATCCTGCTCACCCTCTGGACCGCGGAAGAAGTGGTTAAAACCGATATCGTAGAGTGTTGCAGACGAGGAGAACGAAGAGATATGACCGCCAAGGCCCTCATCGTTATCGTTTGCCCGCATGACCATCGCCATCGCGTTCCAACGGACAAAAGAACGAATACGGCGCTCCATGAAGATGTCACCTGGCAGAGGCGGTTCATCCTTTGGCGAAATAGTGTTCTTGTAAGGTGTTGTCAAAACCGAGCTGTTATCAACTCCGAGTTCAGCGGCTTTATGGCCGAGTTTTGACAGGATGTACTTAGCGCGCTCGTTACCATCGCTTTTGGCGACAGATTCAAGCGCTTGCAACCACTCGTCCGTTTCAATCGGATCGATATCGTTCGTTAAGTCTTGCACCTGCAATCTCCCTTGGGCACCGACTTTTGGTCAGTGCGGATCTGAGTTTGTTGAATCAAATGATCTGAGTGCTGAAGCACTTCTTCTGATAGAAATTTGAAGTAAGCACACTACACCCGCGTGCCACTTTAGTCCAGAAAAAAGCGAAAGAATTACGACAATGCTGTAAAAATAGCGCCATTTTTGTAGTTTTACGACCCCGCCTTTGCACGTAGGTCACGAGTTTTATTAAAACAAGTGGACTAATGTTCGGTCATCTTCACTAGGCGACTGAGAGCACGGTTAACTGCGTCAGGATAAGTGCCGCTCTGGTCAGCTTTCAAATCTCGCACGAACCTGCCGAGTTCCGACTCCAAGCCCGGCTCGATTTGCAATAACCGTTCAATCGCTAGAGGGACGCCTACCGGCTTTGCGATACGCGGACAATGTCCAGGATTGAGTACTAGTACACCCTGCGCACCTAACTGCAGCAGTGCACGTTTAATGGTCGCTCGCGAAACACCGAATTGCTCTGCCAATGCGCGCTCGCTTGGTACGCGCTCGCCCTCCTGCAATTGAGTGAATAGTTGAGTTAATGCTGCTTGAAGATCAAGTTCTTTATCCATGCTCTTTCGCCATCCGTAAATTATACTCGCGAAATGTGAAATGCCACTCCCTTTTCACTCTGTGAAATATTGAGTATCATTATCCAACAAAAACTGTACTGAGACTCAACATGCAAGAAGCAGTGCAAGTGGTAGACCTCCTTCAGCGAGTTTTTCAGACTGTATTTCCACTTGTCGCCATCGTTTTAGTTAGCTTTCTATACGCAAAAAAGTTTGAAACGGATATGCGTGTCGTAAACCGACTCAACATGGATATCTTTTTACCGGCACTGATCTTTGCGGTGACGGTATCAAAGGACTTCGACATCTCGAAATTTGCCATACTCTGCCTCGGCGCTTTCGTCATCGTAATCGGATCCGGTTTAATCGCTTGGCCTGTAGGGCGTGCCATTGGCGTGACTGCAAAGGCATTCGTCCCACCGATGATGTTTAATAACTGCGGTAATCTGGGACTTCCCCTAGCATTGCTTGCCTTTGGAGAGCTTGGTCTGGCAGCCGCGATGGCCATGTTCTTGGTGAGCAATGCGCTACATTTTACACTAGGAGCCTACATCGTTGGTCGATCGGCTTCGGCGAAAAAAGCTCTGCTAAACCCAATGATCGTTGCAACGGTGCTAGGGCTACTGTGGAGCGCTCTAGAGCTTCCGTTCCCTGAGCACCTTCGTTTGCCGTTAGAGATGCTGGGCGAGATCGCCATTACTCTGATGCTTGTTGCTCTCGGGGTGAGAATGGTTGGCGTTGATCTGTCACAGTGGAGAGTTGGTCTTTACGGTGCGTTTGTTGCACCTCTTTCGAGCCTGATTATCGCGATTCCCTTCGTGCTCCTGTTTGATCTATCCGAGGAGTTTACAGCCTACCTGATACTCTTCGCCGCGCTACCTCCAGCTGTACTCAACTATCTGGTTGCAGAGCAATATCAGATCAACCCTCAAGCCGTCGCATCGATTGTTCTGATTGGAAATATTGCGAGCCTAGTGATAATCCCAACAACCTTGATCTTTATCCTCTAGAGCGTTGGAACACGAGAAACAAGCAAAAAGGAGGCGCTTCGCGCCTCCTGACGATCCGCAAATGGGATGTTTTCTACTCTACGTTCAGCTCTGGATCGCTGGTCAGTAAAATATTATCCCGATTGCGCTCCAGCGTAGCCGCACCAATACCACGCACCGCCACCAGCTCGTCTGCGGTCATAAAAGGACCAAACTGATCTCGGTAGGCAACGATTGCTTCGGCTTTTGCAGGTCCCACACCATCTAAGCCCTGAGCCAGTTCACTGGCAGGGGCTGAGTTGATATCCACAGGAAAGCCCGCAATAACCTGCATTGAGAATGCCAAGGCCAGACTAGAGATAAAAGCGGAACAGGTTGGTAAAAGTTTCATAACTACCTCCATGTAGCTGTTGGAAACATCTTAGTGAAGCGACATATCCCTTACGTCGCTTTTTCACTATAGAACATTTTAGAGACAGCGCCAGAAAGATTCAGAGGACCGAGTCGACCTCGGCCTGAATCGCAGCTGCCGCCGCAGATGGGTCAGCGGCGGCAGTAATAGGCCGACCAACAACCAGGTAGGTACTGCCGGCCAATATAGCCTGAGACGGTGTCATGATTCGGCGCTGATCGCCCTGCTCAGCATTTGCCGGCCGTATTCCCGGTGTAATCAGCTCAAACTCAGCCCCCGATTGAGCACGCAACGCGCCAGCCTCCTGAGCGGAGCAGACCACACCGTCCAGCCCTGAGCTCTGTGTCAGTGCCGCCAGGCGCATCACTTGATCGACCGGTTCAATATCTAGACCAATCTCCCTCAGGTCAGAGCGTTCCATACTGGTTAACACCGTCACAGCAATTAACTTGGTACGTTGATGACCTCGACTACTCAGTTCAACTGCTTCACGCGCCGCTTCCATCATACGACGTCCGCCGCTAGCGTGAACATTGACCATCCAGACACCCATCTCAGCTGCCGCTGCACAAGCCTTAGCGACTGTGTTGGGGATATCGTGGAATTTGAGATCAAGAAAGAGCTCAAAACCGAGTTGATGCATAGACTCAACAATCGCCGGGCCGCAGCGTGTGAACAACTCCTTTCCTACTTTCACTCGACATACCGCGGGATCCAGTTGCTGGGCCATAGCCAGCGCCTGCTCAGCGGTTGGATAGTCCAGTGCAACCAGAATTCGCTTATTGTCCTGCATTATTCACCCTCCAGTCCGAAAATCGGCCGAATACTACCCCATCGCCGACAACTTGGACACTGCCACACAAGCTTGCGTCCGGCAAAACCGCAATGCCCACAGCGATAAACCGGTTTAGAGAGCTCTAACTGTTGAGTTAAAGAACGCAGGCTCATCAAGCTTTCACGTGCGCTGGATGAGCCGTACTCAAGGTGCATATCTATAAGACGATTAAAACCCTTCACTGACGGGCGCACTTTAAGCGCCTCCGTAATATAAAGGCCCGCCGCCAACACACCTTCCCTATCACGCTTATGCTCTGCAAGCGCCAGCATGGTACTGGTTGCAGGATATTTTTGTTGCAGCTCCTGCAAATAGTGGCGCAGACCGGCCTCATCATCACAGGCCTCGAAGGCACGGCGCAAACCACGTAAGGTTTCTGGAATAAATTGGGGATCCTGCTGCGCCACCTGTTGTAGCGCATGAATAGATGCACGCCACTGTGCTTGCTGCTGCAAGATTCTCGCCAGCATCAAATTGGCACGTACACACTGGGGATCCTCGTGCAGAGCCTGCTCCAACAGCTGACGAGCCGCATCAGTATCGGACTGCTCAATTAAGGCTTCAGCGCGCTCACACAGGTAATGGGACAGCTCAACTCGAAGCTCGTGGCGCTGCGTTGGGGTTAGTTGATCAGCCGCTTGCAGCGCCTGCTGCCACTCCCCCTCCTGCTCATAGAGTCGTACCAGCAGACGCGTCGCTCGCGCTCTCAATTCCGGCACTCGAGTATGCTGCAGCAAGGTTTGCAGGGAGCTTTCAGAGCGATCCAGCAAACCCAGTGCATAGTAGTCTCGCGCCAGTGCCAGATTCACTCGCTGACGATCCTCCTCTGCAAGGTCTTCCCGCGCTAGCAACATTTCATGAATTCTTACGGCACGCTCCACATCTCCCTTACGGCGCAATAATTTAGCCAGGGCAATATGAGCGGATAACGTATCAGAGTTGACCTCAAGCGCTTTAATAAAGCTCTCAATCGCCTCTTCGGTACGGTTATCGATCAGATGATCAAGACCTGTCAAGTAGGCATCGGGCAGGTTAGCACGGCTCTCACGCCTCTGTTGCCAACGTGCAATAGCCCAGCCCAACACCAAAGCGATCAGCAGCAGCGTCAGTATCAGTGGTCCATTTTGCATGATCAGGTTTAGCCAGACTGCTGTAGCCGTTTAAGCTGCTCTTCTGCCTTTCGCTGTTTGCGACTGGTGCGGCTGAGGCGTGCAGAAAGCAACAGGGAGCGGGCGCCGGTCATTAGAGAACCCAACAAGGTACCAGCCACAAAGAAACCGATGAGCCAGAGCGACAGACTCGCTTCAGGCAACTCAACCCATATAAGATCGATGCTCACTTTGGCTGTGTTGCGAATAGCGAAGAGCACGCCCAACAACAGGACGAGGAGTCCGACCGCCAGCGTGAGAATAAGTTTAACCGTACGCAAGTGACACCTTTAGATTTGGCCTAGCGCTCGTGCTTTAGGCTGTCGTTAACCTGCTCACGCAGCTCTTTACCCGGTTTGAAGTGCGGGACGTACTTTGCCGGTAATGAGACAGACTCGCCGGTCTTGGGGTTACGTCCTACGCGCGGTGCGCGGTAGTGAAGCGAGAAACTTCCGAAACCACGAATCTCAATGCGCTCACCCTGAGACAAGGTTTCAGTCATATGCTCGAGCATAATCTTAACGGCCAGCTCTACATCTTTAACCGACAACTCCGGGTGCTTATCTATCAGCTGTTCAATCAACTCAGACTTTGTCATGCCCGCTCCAGGATCCAGAGGCAATAGAGGCACCCTTGAAGGTGCCTCACGCGTTACGATTAGGAATCTTTTTTGTCCATCTGTTGCTTTATCAGATCGCCGATGGTGGTAGGACCCGCCTCTTCACTACCCTGCTGCTGAACCGCCTGTAGCGCTTCGGACTGCTGCTTAGACTCGAGCTGCTTGATCGATAGCATCAGGCTGCGGTTGCGTCGGTCGACGTTAACAACCATCGCCTCTACGCTATCCCCGACCTTGAGTTCAGCAGAGAGATCTTCGGTACGTCCCATGGCGAACTCAGCCACTTTCAACAAGCCTTCGACGCCATCCGCCAGTTCAATACTCGCCTGTCGCTGATCGACTGCTGTGACTGTTCCAGTTACTACACTGCCCTTGGCGTGAGCCTCGGCGTAACTACTGAAATTATCACCCGTTAGTGCCTTGATACTCAGAGAGATTCGCTCACGCTCGGCATCCACTGACTGCACAACCGCTTCGATCACATCACCTTTCGAATAGGCTTTCACTGCCTGTTCACCGGGCTCATCCCAGGAGATATCGGAGAGATGAACCAGACCATCTATACCACCGTCCAGGCCGATGAAGATGCCGAAGTCCGTGATTGAGCGAATCGCGCCACTCACCTTCTCGCCTTTATTGTGAGACGCTGCGAAGGTGTTCCAAGGGTTATCTTTGCACTGTTTAATGCCAAGAGAAATGCGACGACGCTGTTGGTCGATATCTAGAATCTGCACTTCAACTTCATCGCCTACCTGCACTACCTTGGATGGGTGAATATTACGATTAGTCCAATCCATTTCAGAGACATGAACCAGACCTTCAACACCCTCACCGATCTCTGCAAAACAGCCATAGTCGGTCAAATTAGTGACGCGAGCTTTGATACGCGAACCCACCGCAAACTGGCTAGTCATCGCAGTCCAAGGATCATCCTGTAACTGCTTCACGCCCAGAGATACGCGTTGACGTTCAGCGTCGTACTTCAATACTTTAACGTCGATCTCATCGCCGACAGTTAATACTTCACTTGGGTGTTTAACACGTTTCCAAGCGATGTCAGTAATATGTAGTAGGCCGTCGATACCGCCAAGATCGATAAAGGCCCCGTAGTCAGTAAGGTTTTTCACCACACCCTTGAGTACGGCACCCTCTTCCATCTGTTCCAGCAGTTTTTCACGATCTTCACTGTTAGCCTCTTCAAGCACGGCGCGACGAGAGACGACAATGTTGTTGCTTCGCTGATCTAGCTTAACCAGCTTGAACTCTAAATCCTGATTCTCGAGATGGGATGTATCGCGCAGTGGACGCATATCCACGAGAGAACCGGGCAGAAAGGCATTTATTCCGTTTATATCGACCGTCAGACCACCGCGAACTCGACCGCTGATGCGTCCCGTCACTATCTCTCCCTTCTCGTAGGCGGATTCAAGCACCTGCCAAGCCTCTGCCCGCTTAGCTTTCTCGCGCGAGAGCTTAGTTTCACCGAAGCCATCTTCGAGAGACTCGAGTGCAACCTTCACCTCGTCTCCCACTTTAACTTCGAGTTCGCCTGCGTCATTACGGAACTGCTCGACCGGAATTACGCCGTCCGACTTAAGACCCGCGGATACCACAACAAAGTCATTTTCGATCGATACCACAGTGGCACTGATGATAGCACCTGGTGTCATCTCTACCTGTTGCAGACTCTCTTCAAACAGGTCAGCAAAACTCTCGCTCATCTCTAAACCTCAATTTGGGGCTAACGTACCCCTCTATGCCGCGCTTCTTCCAGAACGGTTGTAAGCACCTCCTCAATGGTCATCGAGGTGCTGTCCAGCCGCATGGCGTCTTCAGCAGGTTTCAACGGTGAGGCTGAGCGGTTCATGTCCCGATCGTCGCGTGCCCGCAAATCCTGCAATATGTCTTCAAGGCTAGCACCCAGACCCTTATCTATCAACTGCTTATAGCGACGTTGCGCGCGTTCTTCTGCACTGGCATCAAGATAGATTTTTAATACAGCCTCAGGGAAAACCACTGTACCCATATCGCGCCCATCCGCAATCAACCCCGGCGGCTGTGCAAAATCGCGCTGGCGACTCAACAGCGCATCGCGCACCGGCTGAATAGCTGCCACTTTTGAGGCCTCTAATCCCAGATCCTCAGCACGAATCGCTTTGGTCACCTCCTCACCTTCAAGGTAGATCTGTACATCTGCAGTGGCCTCTGAAGCTTTAAAACGCACATCTAAATGTGCCGCTAATATCTGCAGTGCTTCAACGTCATCTAAGTCGACACCATGATGACGCGCCGCGAGGGCAGTCAAACGATAGAGCGCACCGCTGTCGAGCAGGTTCCAACCTAACTGATTTGATAGCAGACGGCAGATAGTGCCTTTACCTGAACCAGAGGGCCCGTCAACGGTAATCACCGCTGCCTGTTTTCCATTTTGGGGGCGCATCTGTTACTCCTTAATTAACCTCACACCGATACGTCGAGCCTGCTCAACATACTCGGGAAACACGCTACTCAGTGCTCTACAGCCAGAGATCCTAATCTCGTGACCTGACACCAAACCTAAAATAATCAGCGCCAGAGCGGCGGCGGGGCGGTTCTGAGCATCGACACCCAGCGCACTATTAAACCGCGCCGGTTGAATGCGAAAGTCACCATCGCTTTGCTCTATGCCAACACCAATACGCCGTAATTGAGCAATAAAATCGGCGATCACAGTTTGATGCCGCTCCGGTAAACGATCGATGCCTCGCAATTCTGATTCGCCCTGCGCTGCGCTTAGAGCCACCAGCAAAAGGGGCAAATCATCAGCGACGCCCGCGAGCTCGGTGCTTGTGCAGTCAACACCGCGTAACTCTGACGACATTACACGAATATCGGCTATGGGCTCACCATTTGATGAGGAGCCATTCAGCATCTCAAATTTTGCGCCCATACGAGCGAGTATTCGCAGCAGTTGTTGCCGTGTCGGATTAACTCCGGTCTGTTCAATCACCAGTTCAGAATTTGGCACCAGTGTTCCCGCAAGAACAAAGGCACTGGCCAGCGAAAGATCCGCAGGAATCTTAATTGTCTGCGCTTTGAGAAGCGCGCCAGCCGCTAAGCAGAGCGCTCTACCATCACGTTTAAGCTCCACACCAAAACCACTCAGCAGACGCTCAGTATGATCTCGCGTCGTATTTGACTCATAAAGCTGAAGCTCCACATTGGCAGCCATAGATGCCAATAGCAGGCTCGCTTTGACCTGAGCACTGGAGAAGCCGGGAGCATACTCAATCGGGCTTAATTGACAGCCACCAAGTACTCGTATTGGAGCACCATTCGCAGTTAGATCAAAACGCGCACCCATCAAACTAAGTGATTCAATAACCTCAGCAAACTCTTGCTGCATTAACTCCGAGCTTCCGGCTATCTCAGTATCAAATGCTTGTGCCGCTAACAGACCAAGCAGCATACGCAATGAAGTTGCCGAGTTGCCAAAATAGAGGGCTCCGGCTGGCGGTTGCAGCCCGTTCAAACCGACTCCGTAGACCCTCACCCGACCCTGGTGTGGCCCCTCGATAACAACGCCAAGATCACGAAATACCTGAATTGTCGCCAGGCTATCCTCACTTTCAACGAAACCCTCGATATCGCTGACACCCTCGGCAATGGCAGCCAGCATGATCGCCCGATGGGATATGGAGCGATCACCGGGTAGGCGCAAATGGCCCCGCAGCTCCGTCGCTGGTTGCACCACAAGCGATTCGGGATCGTTTCGTTGATTGAGGTACCCTGCACGCTCCAGTATTCGGGAGAATTGCTCTCGAGAGCTTCTTGCTCGCGTAAAGATACCGGTGAGGCGCTGTGAGTCAGCCTCTGCGATAGCCGCCCGCAACTGAGCAAGCCCTGCCGTAAAGCGGTCAATCTGGGCCAATATTGGCTCTCGGTTGGCAAAACAGACGTCGTGCCACATGGCAGGGTCACTGGCAGCGATTCGGGTGAAATCTCTGAAGCCACCTGCTGCATATCGAAAAATATCAGTACTTTCCGCCTCGGCGGCCAGCGTATCGACCAGCGAAAAAGCGAGAAGGTGCGGTAGATGGCTGGTAGCGGCAAGCACTTCGTCATGCCGCGCAGGCTCCATCTGCAGCACCTCAGCACCCATCGACTGCCATAGACGCGCAAGCACCAGTCGCGCATCTTCAGGTGTAGAAGCAAGCGGGGTCAGTATCACCTTGCGCTGCACAAAGAGTCGCGCATCCGACGCCGATACACCCGATTTCTCGGCCCCAGCAATAGGATGACCCGGGATAAAACCAGGCGGCACATTGCCCCAAATGCGTTTGGCAGCCTGCAGTACGTTGAGCTTCGTACTACCCACATCAGTGATCAGAGCATTGGCCTTAAACCAGGGGGCAATGTGTGCCAGGACGGTCTCGATTGCTTTTACCGGTACAGCGAGCATCACTAGGTCAGCCTTGCGAACCTCAGCCTTAAGGTCTTCAGCGATCTCGTCAATCACCCCGAGAGCAATACCAAGCTCACACTCTTCTCGGTTAAGATCAAAGCCGACAACGCACTCCACCCGGGGTAAGGAGCGAGCCGCACGCGCAAAAGAACCACCGATCAATCCTAAGCCGATGACCAGGATGCGCGCGGTAGAGAAACTCATCCGTTAAGCACCTCGATCAGCGCATCAAGGAAACGCTGGATTTCAGACTCCGTACCCACACTCACGCGCAGATGATGGGGCATTTTGTAGATACCCAGAGGGCGCACAATAACCCCTTTACGCAACAACGCTTCGTAAATGGGCATCGCATCATCCTTGAAGTGAACCGCCACAAAATTGCCATAACTGGGGATATAATCTACGCCCAGCGCCTCCAGACCCGTGCAAAGCTGCTGCAGACCCGCCCTATTCAAAGCCACACTACGCTGTAGGTAATCTTGATCATCAAGAACAGCCTCAGCTGCAACAAGCGCAGGAATATTGACGTTAAAAGGTTGGCGTACCCGGTTTAGCAGGTCTGTAATCTGTGAGGATGCTGCTGCGAATCCCACACGCAAACCGGCCAACCCCCAGGCCTTGGAGAAAGTGCGCGTCACAATCAAATTGTTGTACTCATCAAGCAGTTTCAGCCCATCAGGTAAGCGCGAATCTTCGACATACTCGGTGTAGGCCTCATCAAGAACGACGAGTGTCGAGTTTGGAACCTGTGCCAAAAACTGCCGCAACTGATCAAGCGTGAATGCGGTTCCTGTGGGGTTGTTAGGGTTAGCCAGGAATACAAGTTTGGTATTTGGCGTAATAGCCGAGGCCATAGCTGCAAGATCATGGCCGTAATCAACCGCAGGCACCTCGATCGATTTTGCGCCCGCAGCCCGACTGACCAGAGCGTAAACAATGAACGCATACTGCGAGTAGACCACCTCTTCACCGGGATTGACGAACACCCGAGTGATCAACTCTAGCAGGTCATTTGATCCATTCCCCAGAGTCAGTTGTTCAGGGGCAATCGCGTAGACCTCATGCAGGCGTTTCTTCAGACGAAAGCCCAACGCATCGGGGTAGAGTGTCATCTGCCGCAGGGCGTCCTGTGCGGCAGCCAGTGCTTTAGCACTGGGACCCAGAGGGTTCTCATTACTGGCCAGCTTAATGCTGTTCTCTATGCCCAACTCACGCTCGAGCTCTTCTATTGGTTTACCCGGCTGATAGGGCTGTAGCTCTTGTACACCCGAAACCGCTAACTGAACTGCATCACATGCCATAGTATTCGCCTTAGAGTACTGCCATCGGGAAAGAGCCAAGCGTTTTAAAAAGAGTCGCTTTTGCTTCAATGGCCTCCACCAGTGCCTGCACATTCGGTGCAGAACTATGGCCGTTGAAATCAAGATAAATCAGCTTTCCCTGTTCTGAATCGACTTCGAGCAATGCGGTTGGTCTGAAATGGTGGTGTTCGAGGATGTCGTCCAGCTCACTAGCACCGCCTTCCATCTGAATGAGCAGTGCGGTTTTATCTTCACCTGAGGGTTCAATCAACTGATCACCAATAACAAGGTATCGCGACCCGAGTTCAGACACCTCCCCACAGAGTGCCAGTGAGTACTCAGCTAGGGCTTGAACTGACGCTGTTGCCAGCAGTGGATCAACATTTTCAACCGGCACAATACCGTAGTGGGCTGCACCACTGGCCACCTCTGAGAAAATTTTGTCGATTGACCCTACAGCATCAAATTGCGCCGACTGGCCAAACTGTTTCATTGAGGCCTGATGTGAGCGCGAGCAAAGTTTACCGGGAAAGACAACACGTAGAGGCTGTTCTAACGCAAGGCAGGTCGACATAACCTCCCTAAATAGACGCGCAACTTCGGCATCTGGGAGAGGCCCCTCATTGCGCTCCATGACTTTGCGAAGAACCTGAGCTTCACGCTCAGGACGATAGAAAACAACATTTTCCTGCTGAAATTCAGCCTTCACCTCAGCGACTGCCTGAGCACAACGAGCACGTTGATTGAGTAATTGATGAATCTGACGATCGATCGCATCAATCTCTTCTCGTATTTTTCCCAGCGCAAGCTCTTGCGCGCTCTGCTGAGACATAGCTAGCCCCAGCGTTTCTCAAACTCAGCCATAAAGCTGATCAGAGCATCAACTGACGATTCCGGCACAGCATTGTAGATACTGGCGCGCATACCACCCACTGATCGGTGCCCCTGCAAATTGAGTAGGTCAGCCGCTTCGGCTTCGAGCAGAAACTTCGATTCCAACGACGCATCTGCCAGTGTAAATGGCACATTCATAATGGACCGGTTAGGCAGCGCGACGGGGTTGGCGTAGAAGTCGCTAGCATCAATCGCCGCATACAGTTTGGCCGCTTTACGCTCATTGATCTTCGCGATCGCCTCTAGACCTCCCTGAGACTTGAGCCACTTAAACACCAGACCCGATAGGTACCAGGCGTAGGTCGGTGGCGTATTGTTCATGGAGTCTGCTTTTGCATGAACCTGGTAATCGTACATAGTCGGCATACCCGGAAGCACATTGCCGAGCAGGGACTTGCGCACAATCACGACGGTAATGCCTGCTGGGCCTATGTTTTTCTGGGCACCAGCATAAATCAGGTCATAACGGTTAACATCCATTGGTCGCGCCAGAATGTCTGACGACATATCAGCCACCAGAGGTAGCCCCTTGGCGTCCGGCACATAATCAAACTGCACACCGCCAATTGTTTCATTTGTGGTGTAGTGCAGGTAGGCGGCGTTAGTGTCAATACTTAGCTCAGACTGGGAAGGTGCACGACAGAATTTTTCAGACTCTGTTGATGCAGCAATGCTAACTTCACCGAAGCGCTTTGCCTCTTTTATGGCCTTCTCTGACCAGACGCCGGTATTGATATAGACCGCACGACGCCTATCACCCATCAGGTTTACCGGCACCATCGAAAACTGACCTGTAGCGCCTCCCTGTAAAAAGAGCACTGCGAATTCATCCGAGATGTTGAGCAGGTCACGCAGATCCTGCTCCGCTGCGCTAGCAATGCTGACGTACTCATCGCTGCGATGGCTCATCTCCATCACAGACAAGCCTTTACCCTGCCAATCCAGAATTTCTGCCTGCGCCTGTTCCAGAACAGCGGTAGGGAGCGCGGCTGGACCCGCACTGAAATTATGTTTACGACTCATATTATGCTCGGTCCGTTACTCATCAGCCGTGTTATCATCGCCCGCATCATCAGCCGTACCCGCTTGCGCCTGATCAACCTCTGCTGCTGCACTCTCCTGAGTCTCGCCTTCGGCCAGCTCAGACTCTTCCTCTTCAGGCTCCTCTATTCGCGCGATACCTGTGAGCTTTTCACCCTCAGCGACGCGAATCAGACGAACACCCTGGGTATTGCGCCCCAGCTCCGAGATCTCTGAGGTGCGAGTACGCACCATCGTACCCAGATCACTGATTAGCATGACATCATCGCCATCAAGGACTTGAACCGCACCGGCTAGGTTACCGTTGCGCTCCGTACACTGCATGGCGATGACACCCATACCACCACGGCCGCGAAGCGGGAATTCACTTGCAGCTGTCTTCTTGCCGTAACCATTCTCCGACGCTGTCAGCACCATGCCCGTCTCTTGCGGGATAATCAAAGAGATGACGGCTGCGCTACCATCGAGTTTAACGCCGCGTACACCGCGTGCTGTGCGACCCATCTCACGCACATCACCCTCGTGGAAGCGGATCGCTTTACCAGCACTCGTCACCAGCATCACATCATCCTGACCTTCGGTTAGGGCAGCACCAATTAGACGATCTCCTTCCACAATGTCCAGCGCGATCAGACCCGTGCTACGCGGACGCGAGAAGGCTGATAAACGGGTCTTCTTAACCGTACCCTGGGCGGTCGCCATAAACACAAAGCGGTTATCGTCAAACTCTTTCACTGGAAGGATTGTGCTGATTCGCTCCTCCTGCGCCAGAGGCAAAATATTAATCACAGGGCGCCCACGTGAGGCGCGACTTGCCTGTGGTATCTCGAATACGCGAAGCCAATACACCTTACCGAAGTTTGTGAAACAGAGGACGGTGTCATGGCTATTCGCCACCAACAGATGTTCGATGAAGTCTTCATCTTTCATTGCGGTGGCCGACTTGCCTTTACCGCCACGACGCTGTGCCTGGTAGGCCTCCACCGGCTGGGTTTTGGCGTAACCGCCGTGAGAGATAGTTACAACCATCTCCTCTTCGGCGATCAGATCAGCTACCGACAGATCCTGCATAGACGCGGTAATCTCTGTACGGCGCTCATCGGCGTACTCATTCACCAATACCGTCAACTCTTCACGGATAACGCTCATTAGGCGTTCGTAAGAACCGAGGATTTCCAGCAACTCAGCAATCTTTTCGATCAGCTCGCGGTATTCGGCAATCAGTTTTTCGTGTTCTAGGCCAGTCAGTCGATGCAGACGCAGTTCCAGTATCGCCTGAGCCTGCGCCGGTGATAGATAGTAAGCGCCGTCACGAAGACCGTACTGCTCTTCGAGGTCCTCTGGGCGGCAGGCATCTTCTCCCGCTCGCTCTAGCATATCCAGCACCTGCCCGGGCTGCCATGCAGTTGCGATCAGCGCTTCCTTCGCCTCAGCTGGCGTTGGCGAGCGTTTAATCATCTCAATTACGGGATCAATATTAGCCAGCGCAATCGCCAAGCCCTCAAGAATATGACCTCGCTCTCTCGCTTTACGCAGAAGATATACAGTGCGACGGGTCACCACTTCACGGCGGTGACGTACAAAACTCTCGAGGGCTGACTTAAGATCCAACAGCTTCGGTTGACCATCAACCAACGCCACCATGTTGATACCGAAGACACTCTGCAGCTGGGTCTGAGCAAAGAGATTGTTGATGATAACGTCGGCTATCTCACCGCGACGCAGTTCGATAACGATACGCATACCATCTTTGTCAGACTCATCTCGGAGTTCGCTGATGCCTTCAATCTTCTTCTCTTTGACTAACTCAGCGATCTTCTCAATCAGGCGGGCTTTGTTGAGCTGATAGGGAATTTCAGTGATCACCAGCATCGGGCGACCATTTTTAGGATGATCCTCAATGTGGTGCTTAGCACGCACATAGATTCGGCCTCGACCGGTACGGTAAGCCTGGAGTATGCCGGCGCGGCCATTGATGATGCCGCCGGTCGGGAAGTCAGGTCCCGGGATAAACTCCATCAACTCTTCAATACTGATATCGGGGTTTTCAATTAGCGCCATACAACCGCGCACAACCTCTGCGAGGTTATGTGGCGGAATATTGGTCGCCATACCGACTGCGATACCGGATGCTCCGTTAACAAGCAGATTCGGCACTCGAGTCGGCAGAACCGCTGGAATTCTCTCGGTACCGTCGTAGTTGTCGACGTAATCGACGGTCTCTTTATCCAGGTCGGCGAGCAACTCGTGAGCAATTTTTGCCATGCGAATCTCGGTGTATCGCATTGCGGCAGCTGAATCACCATCGACTGAACCGAAATTACCCTGACCATCCACAAGCATGTAGCGCATTGAGAAATCCTGCGCCATGCGGACAATCGTATCGTAAACAGCCGAATCGCCGTGGGGGTGATATTTACCGATAACATCGCCGACCACACGGGCCGATTTCTTGTAGGGTTTGTTCCAGTCATTGCTCAGCTCGTTCATCGCAAACAAAACACGGCGATGCACTGGCTTCAGACCGTCTCGAGCATCAGGTAGAGCACGCCCAACGATTACGCTCATGGCGTAATCGAGGTAAGACTGCTTCAGCTCATCCTCGATATTGACTGGTAATACTTCTCTGGCTAGGTCACCCATTCGCTGGCGTTCCTTTTTCTGGCGAATATGCCCACAAAGGGCACAAAAAAAATCCGCCTAACTATATCACAAACAACTGAATCAAATCAGCTTTTGGGGCTAGATAAAGGCGGTGTTAAACTACCCGCTTCAGAGTCCAGTCCAGGAAGCCGCAATGAGCCAAGAAGCGCGCAAAAATGTCGACCCGCAGGAGATAGCAAAGTTCGAGGAGCTGGCCTCGCGCTGGTGGGATAAAGAGAGCGAATTCAAACCCTTACATGATATTAATCCGCTCAGAGTGGGCTTTATAGATCGCCACGCCGCAATCAGTGGTAAGCGCGTGCTGGATGTGGGCTGTGGCGGTGGCATATTAGCAGAGTCCATGGCCCAACGCGGCGCCAGCGTCACCGGCATTGATATGGGTGAGGCGCCGTTAAAAGTCGCTAAACTACATGGCCTCGAGTCGGGCGTTAAGGTAAGTTACCATCGAATTACGGCTGAAGAGTTTGCAGCAGAACACCCCGGCGAGTTTGATGTCGTTACCTGTATGGAGATGCTGGAACATGTTCCAGACCCTGCCTCGGTCGTGCAGGCCTGTGCAAAACTGGTCAAACCGGGCGGCAAACTTATCTTCTCAACCATCAATCGTAACCCCAAGAGCTACCTGTTTGCGATTCTGGGCGCTGAGAGGGTACTCAAGCTCGTTCCCGCAGGCACCCACGACTTTAACAAGTTTATACAACCTGCTGAGCTGGCCGCCTGGCTGAGACTTGCCGGGCTCGAGCTTAATCTCACCAATGGCATGACCTACAACCCTTTCACCCGGGAGTATTCTCTAAGCACTACCGACGTCAGCGTCAACTACTTGGTAGCAGCCACCCGGCCGGAGTAACAGATGGCAGCGATTGAAGCTGTGCTATTCGATTTAGATGGCACACTACTGGATACGGCACCCGACTTTTATCGCATCATGATTGAGTTACAACAGGTTCGCGACATGTCACCTGTGCCTTTCGAAGCATTGCGCACGCGTGCCTCAGACGGCTCACGAGCCATGCTTAAATTGGCTTTTGGAGAAGATATACAAGAATTACACCTGGAACCGCTGGTTCGCGAATTTCTTCAACTCTACGAGACCAAACCCGTTGCAAGCGGGGCGCTGTTTGATGGCGTGCCTGAACTCCTCACTCACCTAGAGATGCGTTCACTGCCCTGGGGAATCGTCACAAATAAACCGCGTTACCTGAGCGAACGCGTGCTCGAGAGCCTGGAGCTCTCCGAGCGGTGTGCTGTACTGATCTGCCCAGAGGATGTAAGTCAGTCCAAACCCTCCCCTGAGGGTCTGCTGCTGGCAGCAAAACAGCTCAACGTGCGTGCGGAGAACTGTCTCTATCTTGGCGACCATCAACGTGATATCGACGCCGGCAGGGCCGCCGGGATGATCACTATTGCTTGCGGCTTTGGCTATTTAAAACCAGACGAGCACGCGAGTGACTGGCGGGCTGACCTACTCATTCATCGCTCAGAAGACCTGCCCCAATTTATCGGCGAATTACTTGCTTAAGGAAGAAAAATGTTCAACTACAGCGCCCCCGAATCACTGCTCAAAGATCGCGTTATTCTAGTAACTGGTGCAGGCGCCGGCATAGGTCGGGCAGCAGCCATCAGCTACGCCAAAGCGGGAGCCAGCGTCATACTTTTAGGACGCACGACCGAGAAGCTTGAGGCAGTCTACGACGAGATTGAAAATGCCGGCTACCCCCAACCCGCTATGGTCCCACTCAATCTGGATACTGCAGGCGAAGCGGCCTATGTTGAATTGGCCAATATGATTGACACAGAGTTCGGCCGTCTGGACGGCCTACTACACAACGCAAGCCTGCTCGGTCAGCGGACTCCACTGGAGAGTTACGACCCACACACTTTTGAACAGGTCATGCGCGTAAACGTCAACGCCAGCTTTTTATTGACTCAAGCGCTACTGCCGTTGATCAAACTCTCAGATGATGCCTCGATTATCTTCACCACTTCCAGTGTCGGCCGTAAAGGGCGAGCTTACTGGGGCGCCTATGCCGTCTCAAAATTTGCCACCGAAGGGATGATGCAGACTTTGGCCGATGAGTACGATAACAGTGAAAACATTCGGGTTAATTGCATCAACCCAGGCGCGACTCGTACACAGATGCGCGCTTATGCATACCCCGCAGAGGATCCGCAGACAGTGGCCACCCCTGAGGATATACAGCCAGTTTATCTTTATCTGATGGGACCCGAAAGCAGAGGGGTAACAGGGCAGTCTATCGATGCCCAGGGTGAGGATTCTCCCAGTCGTTTCGCGTAACCTCTCGCCGTCTAATCCGCGCCTTCTCTAGGTCATTCCGAGCCGAAAGGATAGGCGCATACACCCTTTTTTGTGCTTCCATCTCGAGTAATTCTAGTGACAGGAAACATTCAGCGCCCACCTATTTAAACCTAGGTTTGAAACAGCTAGTTGCTAGATGGGTCGCCCAGAAACTAGAACGACGGGCCGTGGCTGGGTGGCTGGGTGGCTGGGTGGCTGGGTGGTAAGCGTATCGACCCCCTATCCAGCACCAACAGGGAGACAAAAAAGTTGCCACAAAGGACAACTTTTAAATTATTCAAAGGCCTATTTAGCCGCGCTTACCAACGACGCGCACTTTACGCTTCTTGCGTTCTGCTGGCTGATGAGGGTTGCGAGCGTCATCGCGCTGGCGCACTCGCTGGCGTTTGTATTCACGCTCCTGATCCTTGGCCTGGTGAGGGTCAAACTTAGGCAGTTTGCGACGCGGCAACTCCAGTTCATCGGTCAGTACATCTAGCTCTTTCTGTGATAGATCTCGCCAAGTACCGACCTTAACGTCACTCGGCAGAAAGACAGGTCCAAAACGGACTCGTTTAAGCCGACTCACTTGCACATTCTGTGACTCCCAAAGGCGTCGCACCTCTCGATTACGGCCTTCCATAACAACACAATGATACCAGCGATTAGCTCCCTCACCGTCAAAGTACTGCACATCAGTAAACTTCGCCATGCCGTCATCAAGAAGCACACCTTGCTTTAAGCGCTCCAGCATCGCGTCATCAACCTCCCCCAGTACTCGAACCGCGTATTCACGATCAATATTACTGGAGGGGTGCATCATCTTGTTGGCGATTTCGCCATCAGTGGTAAAGATCAGCAGGCCCGACGTATTGATATCCAGTCTACCTATAGCAACCCAGCGCCCCTGCTTGAGTTTGGGTAATGCACGGAACACCGTGGGACGCCCCTCAGGGTCATGACGGGTACAAACCTCGCCTAGTGGTTTGTTGTAGATGATCACTCGCGCTTGCGCGTTATCACCGACAGAGATCTCGACGGTTTTACCGTCGACCGCAACCCGGTCATTCGCTGAGACACGATCACCGAGCTTAGCCGGTTCATCATTAATATGAACCCGACCCTCTTCTATCCAACGCTCCATCTCACGACGTGAGCCTAAACCGGAGCGTGCCAACACCTTTTGTAACTTTTCATCAGACATTTGACGACGCCTTTACACTGTTAGGAACAGTGCTGCATTGCAGCACCTGAAATTTGCATATCCGACACGAATATCCACATGCAAAAAGAGCCCGTACAAACGGGCTCTTTGTGACAAGATTATTTTAAACCTTATTCCGCGCTCGGCAACTGATCTTTACCAATACCTTTCTTCGCCATGTAATCAGCAAATACAGTCGGAGTGCGACCTCGACCTGACCAAGTATGCACCTCACCCTCCGCATCCGTTATCTGATATTTAGCTTTTACCGCCTGTTTTTTCGGGGCGGACTCAACCATGCCCATTAGGTCTGAGAGATCGACACCAGCACTGCGCATTGTTTCGCGAATAGCATCAATTGCAGCCAGTTTTGCCTGCTGTTCAGCCTGTTGCGCAGCCTCCTCAGCCTTACGTTCTTCCAAAATATCACCGAGATCCGCAATCACTTTTTCTATCTCAGAGCCAGAGAGATCCTGACACTGTTTACGCAGGGAGTTTTTGCGAAGCAACGTTTTAATAAATTCGCTCATCTTTTCCGCCTAATGCACGAGGATTTTAATTCACGGGCTAATTATGGTTATTTATTTTGAAAGTTCAATACGCTAGTTCGTTTATAAACGCTCCAACCTTATTTTAAATATAAAATATTGGACATAAAGGGTATATTTAAACGTAACACCGAGCAGTTT
>DATHZN010000070.1:0-77819 GCA_035458585.1 Marinobacterium sp.
AGCCGCTTTAGGATCTTTGATGCCAGCCAGAGTTTTCATCTGAGCCAGTGATGCGTTTACAACTTCGGTCACGTAAGAAGACTGCAGAGCAATCAATTTCTCAGCCGTTTTCTTGTTGATTTCAGCCATATCCATAACGGGTTTCATGCTGTCTTTAAATTCGTTGATCATAATAAATCTCCTGATATGAGGTTTTGTGCAGTGCAACAATATGCTTACTTTATGACCAATTGTTGCGAGTGTCAAATACTATTTTGTGCGGTGCACAATTTTACTTGGTTTAGTGGAATCTCACCCCAGATCCGGGGTCTGGAGTATCGCTCGGGGGGCTGATAGAGTGCGCTCCTTGTCAGAGGAAAAGATCGTGGATACACCAGAAATTCTGTTTGAAGATGATGTGCTGATTGCAGTAAATAAACCTGCAGGTCTTCTGGTACACCCGAGCTGGATCTCACCCGCGTCCGAACCGCATCTGATGGGCATCATGAAACGTCATCTCGGGGCAGAAAAACTGCACACTATCCATCGCCTGGATCGTGCAACGTCGGGCGTAATCCTGGTGGGCAAGACGCTTGAGGCGACTCAAGCGCTGCAGCTACAATTTTTACGGCGCAGTGTTAAAAAAACTTACCTCTGTGTGGT
Source organism: Marinobacterium sp. (assembly GCA_035458585.1). Taxonomy (GTDB): domain Bacteria; phylum Pseudomonadota; class Gammaproteobacteria; order Pseudomonadales; family Balneatricaceae; genus Marinobacterium_E. The sequence continues at coordinate 643 of DATHZN010000070.1, forward strand.
GCGTGGCTGGACAGATGCCGAGGGCGTTATAGATTATCCTCTGGTGCCCAAGCGCGATAAGTTTGCGGAACCCTTTGCTCAAGAAAACCCCGAACCAAAAGAGGCCATTACGGAGTATCGAAAGTTGGCACAGGTTGAGTTGGATCTTCCTGTCGGACGTTACCCAAAGGCACGCTACTCACTGGTTGAAGCCAAACCCAAATCGGGCCGAAAACATCAGATCCGTCGCCATATGAAACATATCCTGCATCCGATTGTGGGCGATACCAAATATGGCGAGGGCCGGCATAATCGGCTATTCAGGGAGGAGTTCAATATTCACCGACTATTACTCATGTCGACCGAACTCGAGTTCACGCACCCCACTAAAGAGGTGCAGATTAAAATCAACGCACCCCTCAGTGCTGAGATTGAACAACTCTTCGCAAGCTTGGGATGGCAGCTGTGATTTAGCGTCATATTTATCAAGCTAACAGTGCAAATTCGAGTCAGAGTGGTAACATGTTTCCATTCATAGACTCTGCCCAGTTAGGTGACTTTAATGAGCCGTCCTGATGACCTCAATCCCGAAATCCAAAACACTGCTTCTTCCACATCTCCATTCGCGGCCAAACTGAATGCCACAAGTAGAATCGCACTAATTGGAGCTATGGATCAGGAGATAGAGCGACTGAAGCACTCTATCACTGATATTCAAGAGGAGCAGATAGCCGGATTTATGTTCTACAGTGGGAAAATTGGCGCCTTTGACGTTGTTCTTCTCAAATCCGGTATAGGAAAGGTGAATGCGGCTATCGGAACCTGTCTACTGCTAGATCGTTTCAAGCCTGACTGTGTTATCAACACCGGTTCTGCTGGCGGATTTGACCCGGAACTGAAGGTGGGTGACGTAGTGATCTCAGATGAGGTGCGTCATCACGATGTTGATTTACGAGTGTTTGGGTATGAAATTGGTCAGATGGCGCGCATGCCTGCTGCCTACTACGCAGACGCATTACTGGTTGAGGTGGCTGAGACTTCGGTCGCCGAGATGCAGGGTATGGCCTGCAGCCGCGGACTCATTGCGACCGGTGATGCGTTTATGAGCGACCCGGAGCATGTGGCAAAGGTAAGAGCCAACTTCCCCACGATGAAGGCCGCAGAGATGGAAGCAGCCGCCATCGCGCAGACCTGCTTCAGGTTTGATACGCCTTTTATCGTGATCCGAGCCTTGTCAGATATCGCAGGACAGGAGTCCAACATCTCGTTTGATCAGTTCATTGATACGGCCTCAGAGAACTCTGCTCAGATGGTTTTAAAGATTGTTACCGCTCTGGCAGAGCGAGTTTGAACACAACTCGCTAGTTCGCCAGCCCTATGAGCGCTTGCACCATTTCGGGCGAATCCCACTCTCGGGCGCCCATTGCAGAATCAAGAATTTGATTATCAGCCGATACCACTAACGTCATTGGGAGCGCACTCAGCTCAAAAACAGGGAAAGATTTTCCTGCAGTGTCCAGCAGCAGTGTTAGGCCTGCTGGATCAAGATTTTCGAGAATGAAGGCCTCCACTTGATCTGGCTCTTCTCCCACATTGATGGCTATGACATCACCATTTACCGATTCCAATGCTTCGTCTAGGTTCGCCAAGTCTGGCATCTCCTTCACACAAGGGGGACACCAGGTTGCCCAAAAGTTAATGACGCGAAACTTTCCCTTGGTATCACTCAAAAGCATTGATTCACCCTCAAGTGTCTGTAACTCTATGTCAGGCAGAATGATCTCTGCCTGAGCAGTGAGCGTAAACGCTGCAAGCAGCGGGAGTAATGGCTTAAGTCGGTTCATAATTGCTTCGTTCTCGTTGAGTCTTCTAATAACAATACAAGGTGGAATACTAGCATGGCAAAATTGGCGTTTATCGGTCTAGGTACGATGGGTTACCCGATGGCGGGTCACCTGCAAAAAGCCGGTCATCAGGTGTGTGTTTACAATCGCACTAATGCCAAAGCCCAGACATGGGTCGAGACATATGGTGGAACCAGCGCAGCAACGCCTGCAGAGGCAGCATCTGACGCAGAGATCGTATTTGTCTGTGTCGGTAACGATCAGGACCTCTACCAAGTCACTACGGGTGAGTATGGCGCGATTGGGGGTATGCAGGAAGGCAGTATTCTCGTCGATCACACTACAGCCTCGGCTGAGGCTGCCCGCGCACTCAATTCAGCCTGCGCTGATCGTGGTTTGGGCTTCCTTGATGCACCGGTGTCGGGCGGTCAGGCAGGCGCCGAAAATGGCGTGCTCAGCATAATGATTGGTGGTGAACCATCAACTTACGAAAAAGTGGGTCCGGTCATTGATGCCTACGCCAAGTCCCATAGCTTGTTGGGTGCCGTCGGTAGCGGTCAGTTGGCCAAAATGATGAATCAGATCTGTATCGCGGGGTTGGTGCAAGGGTTGGCCGAGGCGATCCACTTCGGTCAAAAGTCTGGTATGGATGTCGCGGCTGTAATCGATGTAATACAGCATGGTGCCGCGGGCTCTTGGCAGATGGTGAATCGCCATAAGACGATGCTTGAAGATCAATACAACCACGGGTTCGCAGTCGACTGGATGCGCAAAGACCTCGGCATTGTGCTAGATGAGGCGCGTAGCAACGGGGCTCAACTTCCTGTTACGGCCCTCGTCGATCAGTTCTACGCTGATGTGCAAGCCTTAGGCGGGAATCGATGGGATACCAGCTCACTCCTGAAACGTCTTCAGCGGGGCTAGTTTCTTGGCGATTTATTAACCACTTGCATTGACGGAGATCAATAAATAGAATTCGCGCCAATTTAATTTGACACCTCTTGGAGTATCAAACAATGATTGGCATCGATAAATACAGCCTTATCTCTTTCGCCCCGAGCATCGCTATAGTGGCTGCCATGCTCGTAATGACTTTCTTCGGGATTCGTTTTCTGAAGAGATCGATCGAAGCAGACGCAGCCAAGGCTGGCCAGTAATCGAGACACCCAAAGACAAGGTCGCGTTTGCGGCCTTTTTTGTTGTCTCAAATCAGTCATCTACGCCTCTCTCCCTGCTGAGCCAGACGATAAAAACCAAATAGAAGCAGTGCAATAGCGACAAGATAGGCTGGCTGCCAGTGGGTAAGACCAAGCGCAAGCTCGGCCAGCAAGTAGAGCAGTGGCGCCTGATAACTGTAAGCAGATAGCATGCTCGGAGGCAGTTGAAGCGCGCATATCTGTAACAGCCAGAAAGTAGCCAGAGAGGTAAAGAGCGTCAGATAGCCAAGTGCCAGTGCGTCGTCAAGTGTCAGGAGATGAAAAAAGTGGTTAAAATCGGTTCGCCAGAGGTCAGGTATGGCGATCAGTAGACCACCCGCTATCAGACTAAAACAGGTTGTTAAATAAGGATCGGCCGCGATCCACTGGCGATCTGTGAAATAACGTGAGAGCGTGTTGTAAGCAGCTGAAAGTACGCAGGCGATTAAATAGATCTGCTCACCGAACCCGAACTCTAATTGCAGCAGGTTTTTGAAGTCTGCACGCGCGAGAATCACCAGGGCCGCTAAGGCTACGCCCAAAAGGAGTAGGGTGCGGCTCAGCCCCAGACGCTCCATTCCAAGCAACACAGACATCAGATAAGCGATAAGCGGCAGACAGATATAGATCGCAGCAAGGTTCAGCGGCTCGGCATAACGCAGTGCGACAAACATTACGACAAAGTTGCCTGCGAGCAAGAGCCCAAGCAGCCCATAGCTCAACCAAGCACCCAGGGGTAGACGCAGGTCTCGCGGGCGAATAATCCACATCAGCATACCGGCAAGTAGAAATCTGATTCCGACCAGCAGGGAGGCAGAGAGTTCAGGCGTGAAGAGCGCAGCCACGGGAAATGAGGAGGCAACCAGAGCAGCCCAAACCAACATAATAAGATGCGGGGCCAGTTTAGCCATCGATCTGCTCCCATCCGTCACTGACAACGTATCCACGACTGAGTAGCTGGCGTGAGCGGCCAGTACCCAGCACTACCCAAACCTGGGCGGGGAAGGTTCGATCTCGCAAGAGGTTGAGAAGTTGCCTGCCATTTAGAGCGGGCTTTGCGATTGATCCTAGTGGATAGAGCCAATAAGGCTTTTCAACCACGAGATAGGTCGCGTTGGAGGGCTGACAACTCAGCCACAGAGGTAGCTCTGTATTGTGGACCCACCAACCTCTTTGGTGGTGAGGGTTAATTGGGGCTGGTCGCTCAGCGCGATGATCATCAGGGTGTTGAAATAGCCAGCCTTTAACCAGTACAGCGCGTCGCACTGTATTTATGTTACGGGCGGCCAAAATAGGTTCCGCACTCTCTTGCTGGAGCACCTGAGTCTGATGATTAACCATGTGTTGCCACTTGATGTCGAATCGGTCACGTCTGTTAGGACCGTAGTACCCCGCCAATCCCTCGACTCCCGGTTGGCGCAAATAGAACTTCAGGGCGACCTCAATATGCCACCATTGCTCTTTGAAACGGAGTAGTAGGTCAGCCTCACCGAGAGTGATCTTATCTTTTCGAACAGGTATGTTTGATTCAATATCAGTAACTTGTGACTGATATCTAAGGTAGATTTTCAATATCTGCTCAAACTGTAACCCCAGTCTTCTAGCGCCGAGACGATGCTCCTGCAACTCGAAACAGGTTTGACCCAAAAGCCCCTGCGGGAGCTCAAGGTCAGGCGTACTAACGAGGTTTGGGGCGTAACTGAGCCATTGAAGCTGTCGAGTGAGTCGATATTGAGCCTCAAAAGACACGCGCTACCTCATTTTTTATCTGAGCCATACTTAAACTATGACAGTCCCAGCATGTTGGGGCAATTGGTTGATTTCGCAAATTAATTTATAGTACCCGTCAGTGTGTTTATTAGGAGAAACAGAATGCCGCCGATGACCAAGCGTCAGGCTGAAGAGGCAGCGAGCGAGCTACGTCATCAGCGCACCACACGGGATCCGATGCTGGCCGACACTGATATCAATATTATTTTGATGAACGGTGCCCAGATCGCGCTGTCAAAAATGAAGCGCAGCGGTAGTATCGAGGATCAGCTCTATCACTATGCTCAGATCGGTGCCTACTTAGAAGTTTCCCTTTCTCGTGGAGCGGGTATCACCGATGATACGCGTGATGATCTCAATGAGATGCATCGCAAGGCAACTCATCTCTACATGCAAGCCTCACGCTCTAACTGATGTCTAACCAATTTGATGCAAAAGACTTCCTGAGTTCATTAACGCAGCGACCGGGGTGTTATCAGATGTACGCCGCGAATGGAGACCTTCTCTACGTCGGTAAGGCACGGAATCTGAAGAATCGGGTCAGTTCCTACTTCCGCTCTACCGGCCAGACCATAAAGACTCAGGCGCTTGTCTCCAAAATCGCAAATATAGAGGTAACGGTTACTGGAAGTGAAACTGAGGCACTGCTTCTTGAGCAGAACCTGATCAAAAATCATCGCCCGCCTTACAATATTTTGCTGCGCGACGATAAATCTTACCCCTATATCTTGGTGACCGATGGCGAGGCTCATCCGGCTGTTCGCTTTCAGCGCGGAAAGTCCAAACGCAAAGGCAAGCTGTTCGGGCCATTTCCGTCCGGTCTAGCGGTGCGCGATAGCCTCAACCTGCTACAAAAACTATTTAAGGTACGTCAGTGTGACGATACCCAGTTTCGCAACCGTTCGCGGCCCTGTCTGCAGTATCAAATAGAGCGCTGTTCGGCGCCTTGTGTTGGTTTGATTTCGGAGGAGGACTACTCCCGGGATGTGCGCCATACCAAGATGTTTCTTGAAGGAAAAAACCCGGCGGTATTGGCCGAGTTGGGCCTGCAAATGGATGAGGCAGCCGCGGCATTAGAGTTTGAGAGGGCAGCAGAACTGCGTGACCAATTACAAAAGCTGCGGCATGTTCAGGAACAGCAGTATGTAAGCGGACAAAAAGGCGATGCAGATGTTTTTGGATGCGCTATCAAACCCGGCGGAGTCTGCGTGCATGCCCTCTTTGTGAGACAGGGACGTGTGATAGGTTCCCGTGTGTACCATCCTAAGGTTGCGATAGAGGAGAGCAGCGCCGAGGTGCTAGCAGCCTTTGTGGCTCAATTTTATCTTGCAGGTGGACGCGAGATTCCGGCGACGATTATTACAACAGAGTCATTCGAGAGCGAACAAACCTTGGCCCAGGCGCTCTCAGAGGAGCGGGGCTCCAAGGTTCAGCTCAGCGCGAATGTACGCGGTGAGCGTGCTGCCTGGCAGCGTTTAGCACAGACAAACGCTGAACAGAATCTGACCGCGCAACTGGCGAATAAACAAAACATGTACAACCGTTTCCTTGCGCTGCAGGAGGCACTCAATTTGGAGGAGGTACCAACGCGCCTCGAGTGTTTCGATATCAGTCACAGTAGCGGTGAGGCGACAGTGGCTTCTTGCGTCGTATTTGATCGCAACGGACCGTTAAAACGCGATTACCGAAAATTCAATATTGAAGATATTACCGGCGGTGATGATTACGCTGCTATGCACCAAGCACTAGAGCGGCGTTATGGTCGTTTGCAGAAAGAGGAGGCTTTACTACCTGACCTTTTAGTTATCGATGGTGGCAAAGGGCAGGTGGCTCAGGCGATGGATGTCTTGGGCACCCTCGGTTTAAAAGAGGTCCGCGTAATCGGTATTGCTAAAGGTCCCACCCGCAAGGCCGGCTTCGAAGTGCTTATCGAAGGGGAGACAGGTGCAGAGAACATACTGCAATCGGATAATCTGGCTTTACACTTGTTACAGCATATACGTGATGAGGCTCACCGTTTTGCGATTACAGGTCACCGCGCACGGCGTGCAAAAGCGCGTAAACAGTCGTTACTGGAGGGAATTGAGGGCGTAGGTCCTAAACGGCGTAGAGCATTACTGAACCATTTCGGCAGTGCTAAAGCCGTTGAGTCAGCTAGTATTGAAGAAATTGCAAAAGTCTCTACCATTAGCAGAAGTCTCGCTGAGACCATCTATTTTGCCCTGCACCCCGAGCCCCGGGACTAACGGATAGCCATGAAGATACCCAACATACTGACGCTTCTGCGTATTATCCTGATCCCGGTTTTTGTCGTGGTCTACTATCTACCCGTGGAGGACGCCCGGCTAATCGCCGCAGGGTTATTCGGGCTGGCTGCTATCACTGATTGGTTTGATGGTTATCTGGCACGAAAGCTTCAACAGACTAGTCCCTTCGGTGCATTTCTTGACCCTGTGGCCGACAAGTTAATTGTGGCGGCAGCTTTAGTTGTGTTGGTAGATACCTATAGCCGGGAGCTTCACAGCTGGCCAGTTCTCACGGCTGCGCCGGCTATTGTCATCATAGGACGAGAGATCGTTATCTCTGCGCTGCGCGAATGGATGGCTGAGATGGGTGCACGTGCTCAGGTCGCCGTATCAAATATTGGTAAAATTAAAACCACATTACAGATGGTCGCGATACTGGTGCTAATAGCGGCGGTTCCGGGTACTTTGACTGCCTGGATCGGGATTGTCGCTCTCTATGCGGCAACTGTGTTGACACTCTGGTCGATGATCGTCTACCTCGTCGCGGCTTGGCCACATTTGCGCGAAGACATCTAAGCAGCTGAAATCTAAGTGGTTAATTTTTATACAAAAATAATTAATAAAAGGGCATTGACTCTGAGTCTGTGCGCTCTATAATACGCACCTCTTGACGAAGTGCGGGATTAGCTCAGTTGGTAGAGCGATACCTTGCCAAGGTATAGGTCGTCGGTTCGAGCCCGATATCCCGCTCCACTTCATATCAGGAAAAGGCGAGTTGGCAGAGCGGTGATGCAACAGATTGCAAATCTGTATTAGGCCGGTTCGACTCCGGTGCTCGCCTCCATTTTTCTCCACCCTTCTTGATCTTCGTTGTTCTAGCCTCAGGTAATTTTTCTTGTGATATTTGCGTCCTTCGTTGATGTTCCAGAGGGCGAGAGAAAGGCAGTGCCCTAAGAGGGGCACAATCAGAAAGCACGATTATGAGCCTGAAGATTAGACCTGTTGCGGAAAAACGAGAGTGAAGCGGGTACCCTTGCCCTGTTCACTCTGTACTTCGATCTCTCCACCGTGCTCGGTAATTATCCGGTGACTGATGGCTAGTCCGAGACCTGTACCCTCACCAATCGGCTTGGTCGTGAAGAAGGGAGTGAATATCTGGCCAAGATCCTCCGGAGCGATCCCGTGACCGCTATCTTCAACATAGATCTCAACCCGCTCATCCCTGAAGCGACTGCCCACGCTAATAGTCCCACTCTCTCCGATAGCATGACTTGCATTAACCAGCAGATTCACCAAGACCTGAGTGATCTCGCCAGGGTTTGCTTTGATAACAGGAATATCACTAAGCTCAAGTTGCAGGTTTGCGTGGTATTTAAATTCGTTGCGCGAAAGTTCAATCGCGACACGAACAGACTCATTGAGATCAACCTCGTCCAGCTCTTCAGAGTTGGGGTGAGAAAACTGCCTCAAACCATTAACGATCGATACAATTCGGCTGCTACCGTCCAGCAGATCTTCTAGTATCTCCTGAAGATCATCGAGGATGAATTGCAGTTCAGTATGGTCTAGCGTCAGCCCCTTGGCGCGCAACACTTGGTTAAAATCGGGGTCCTCACTATCCAGTTGGAGAAGTTGCTCAACCGTCTGGGTCAGCGGTTTTAGGAAACCCTGCAACGTCATGATATTGCTTTTAACGTAAGCCAGTGGGTTGTTTATCTCATGCGCCACACCCGCTGCTAGCGTACCAATGGAAGCCATTCTTTCAGCATGAAAAAGCTCAGAGCTACGCAGTTCCACCTCTCTGCCGAGCTCTAGCAACTCTGTCAGATAGACTCTCAATGGATCTGCAGGTGCAAGATCAGCTTCAGAGATGCCCAGAGCCAACAGATCTCCAATCCCCTTTACAATCGGGCTGGCAAATAACCAGACCTCACCCTGCTCACCACTCATTATCGTCGCGTTGAAAGTGGGACTACTCTGCAGGGTTAATTCAAAACTCAACTTCCCTCGATGGGCAAGGAGCTCTTTGCCCTGAAGTTCGGGTAGGCGAGCGTTGATTAACGGCAAAATTGACGGGCTTTTTGCCTCTTGGCTGAGACGCTTAAAAATTGATGACGCCTGAATCGGATCGCCCTGTGAATTGAAACTGGCGTAAAACGAGTGAGTCTGTTGCAGCAGATCAATCATGCCGTGGCGTCTCTTTTAGCGAAGGTAAGTAGGTATGCGGGTCGACGCTCATCATCCTCGAAAACGGTTACTTCAAGTTGATCGTCAGAGCAGGGCGATTTTGCGATCAGGGTTCTGGAGCCCGCTTTAATGTCATCAAATAGGCTACCAATCAAACAACTACTGAAGTGTTCACCTACACCACTGCAATTTAGCCCCATATTTCGCTCAATCTCTAAAAATGCTGCGCTCTGCTCCAGAACGATACCCTCATGAGTCAGTATCAGGTACGCCAACCCTAGTTGCTCTAGTCCTTTTCGATAGAGACGGTTTAGTTGCTGATTGGTAACGCTATCAGTTATCCGTCTGATTAGCGCAGTGTAGAGCACCTCGGTACTCGCTTGCTGAGCAGAAATAGTAATCTCTGCCATGAAACTTTTCCCTTGCCAGGCACGCAATTCGACCATTAGGCGATTATGAATACCGGCAGCCTCCTCATTCAACGCAGCTAGCCTTATAAGACTACGGTTCTCCGAGTTTTCAGGGAAAAAAAGCCCCATCGGTTTGCCAGTCAACTGCTCATCCTCTAACCCAAAAAGCTCCTCGGCCGCTTCGTTGGCATCGACGATTATCTCTTTTGCATTGACCGTCAGCACAGCATCTCGAATGCTTTCAACAATTGCGGCTGTACGATCACGCTCAAGTAAAATCTGTCGTCTGAGCCCCATGCGCTCAATGTGTAGCTCAATTCGAGTACGTGTCAGATCGAGATCATAGGGTTTTTCTATAAAGTCGATCGCCCCCAACAAAAAGCCTCTGTCGCGGTTAGCTCTGTCGTTATGAGCTGAGCAAAATATAATATCGCAGTCTGGCTGCAGCTCTCGAATTCGACGGCCAAGTTCAAAACCGTCTATATCCGGCAAGTTAATATCTAGAATTGCAAGTTCGAATGCACTGATCTCTGCCAGCTTGAGCGCCCTGATGCCATTTTTCGCAAAAGAGAGCTCAATGTCAGAACTATCAAACAGTGAACCCAAGAGTTTGAGGTTGTCAGGCAGGTCATCCACCAGCAGTATTCTAGGCTGATGGAGAAGGTTTATAACGCCCCGGGTAATGGCCGATTCACGCATGTGTAGATTCCAATATTGCGCTAACTTGTTCGTCATCCTGAGCACGCAGTGCATCCTGCAGTAGTGCACGCCAGCTCGCTTTGCGCTCATCGTCCTCAATACTCTCGACGATCGCTTCTATTTTTTGTAGCTGGCCCAACGTGGCGGCATTGAGAATCTCTTCGCGTAGTTGCTGGTTAACGGGACAGCTCCAGTCAGGGGGCGTTACAGAAGCGGGCGCTGAGGTCGATTCATACTGATATTCGATACCACATAACTGACCAATACGATTGAGCAGTTCAAAGGTATCCAGAGGTTTAGCCATAAATGCGTTAGCTCCAGCCGATAGGCTGCGTACCTGATCATCACTGAAGGCGCTGGCAGAGGCGACAATAATTGGTAGCTGATCACCGTTGTAATTCTCACGCAGGGCAGAGATCAATTCATATCCATCCATCACCGGCATTACGAGGTCTGATATCACCAGATCGGGGCAACCCTTGGCAACTTGTTTTAACGCATCCTGTCCGTCGACCGCTTCATTCAAATCAAACCCCAGGGGCCCAAGAAGGCTTACAATGAGCTCTCGATTCTGCTGATTATCGTCAACTACAAGTACTTTTGGGTGGAGCGCGCCTAGGATCTTGGTCGGTAGTTCTCGTCGCTCAACATTGAGTAATCCGGCCGTATCATCGGAAGGTGCAGGTATGTCCACCAGAATGGTGGTTCCTTTGCCTGGCTTCGTATTCACCTCTATAGTACCGCCCATAAGCTTTAACAGTTCCATGACGATCGACATGCCCAGTCCTGCGCCATCCGATTTGTTATTAGCTTGTTCAAACGGAAGAAAGAGTCGACTCTTTTGCTCATCGGTCATGCCCAAACCCTGATCGCTTACCTGAATCTGCAGGGCCTCGCGCGCAGCCACACTGCTAATATTCAGCTCCACATCACGTCCTTCACCATATTTAAACGCATTAATAACGATGTTTGTGACGATTTGAGTCACCTTCTCTGGATCGATGTAGACACGGTTCGGCAGTCCCGATGCGATGTTTGTTCTAAGGTGTGTACTGTATTTATTCGACTCAATATCGAAGATCTGACCTAGGTCGGTAAACAGTGTCGTGGGACTAACTGAGCGCACGTCCAGTTCAAGTTTACCGGCCTCTATCTTGGATAGATCAAGAACTCTATTGATCAGCATCAGCAGATGTCGCCCAGAAGTCAGCACCAGACCCAATGTTTTTCGAGACTGCTCATCAATATTGCGGTTGGCGGCCAGAATCTGGCTGTAACCGATAATCGCGTTCAGAGGGGTGCGTAACTCATGACTCATACTCGCAAGAAACACTGATTTCGCTTGGCTACGTTCCTCAGAAGCCTGACGCTGTTGTCGGACGGTCTCAAGTTCGAGTCTTCGAAAGCGCCATATCATGTATAGTCCAGCAAAAATGACGAGGGTCACTGCAAAACTGGCGTAGTCAATAATCGCGAACTGCCGATCAATAAACTGAGCACTGGTAACGGTAGCAATATACCAGTCAGCCTCAGCTATAGGGGTGTAGGTCAGGTAGGCGGGCATCCCATCGATGGTAAAGCGGGCCCAGCCGGCATTACCGGTTAGCATTAGGGATACAGCGGCACTCAAACCTGCATCCGAATCCTCTATCAACGGGGTAGCCTTGGTATTGATATTGCCTCGTCTCGCCTCATCGGGGTGAGATATGGCGATACCACTGGAATTGACCGCGAAAGCATAACTGTCAGGTCCATTTTCAAAACGAGCCAATTCATCGACAATAGAGGAGGTATCGATCATTCCTCCGAATACGCCGATGATATCGGCACCCTCGCTATCTTCGCTATATACAGGACTTGTCACTGCAACTATGTCAGTGCCAAGAGTGCGCGAAACTACCGGGTCAGAGGCGTAAACTCGTCCCCCAATAGAGGCTTTAAAATGCGCACGGTCACTCAAATTCTGCCCTTCAGCAAAATCCACCTTGGAGTTGTAATAGGTCCCGTCAGGATTGATTTGAGCGAATATGTAGAACCAGGGCATCGTTGAGTGTTTCTGTTTAAGCACTGGGCCTGATTGTTGCCAGTCCATTGCCCGGATGACCGGCATGTTTGCTATGGTGCTAATCTCAGTTTTGCGTTTGGAGAGCCAATTGTCGATACGTGAGGCCAGCGCTTGAGTCTTACTTTCATTGACCAGTATCTGTTCTGAAAAAAGTTCGTTTTTTAGTGTTGAATATCCAAGGTAACCCAGCCCCACAGTGATCAGACTGAAGATGATAAAGAACACAGAAAATGCTGAACTTGAGTTTGAATTTGAGTTTAATTTCTCCATACGAATGGAGTCTCCATTAATTACGACGCAAAGTGCATATCCAGTCTAGTCACTAGTGACACAAATTTCCTCCAATCATCTACTTTCAAGCAATTAAAGGGCCAACACTAGCGCGTCTCTCTGAGCGGCTACACGGGAGAATGATCGAGTTACAAAATCTCTAAAGCTCGATTATTTGGCGAAGGCGAGCTGATTCACGTATCGCCTCAACGACACGTAAATTCTGGAAACCATCCTCTATAGAGACTCGGGGCATCTCCTGGCCTTTAATAACCCGAACAAAGCTCTCTATCTGAGCGACGAGGGGATCGATATCTGCTACTTTGGTTGTGGATTGCTGGAATGAGTTCCACCATGAGGGATCGGTCGCTTCATCGTAGAAGTGCATCTGCATGCTGGGGATCGATAAGGCCCCGCGAGTGCCGGCCACATGATAACAACTCTGGTCCGGGTAGTGCGCGTAGCTTTTATTCTCACCAGCAGTTTGCTCCCAGCTTTTAGGACTAGCTGCCGTATCTGACAGCAGAAATGTACCCAGAGCACCGTTGGCAAACTCCAGTGTAATTGCGCAACTATCCTCAACAGCGAAACCCCGCTGATGGTTGGACGAGAGTGCGAAGACTCTTCGGATCTCTCCGGCTAACTGGCGTAAATTGCCGATTTCGTGAATAAGATTTAGCAGTATCGGGCCACCACCCGATTCAGTGCGCCAAATACCCTCTTTAAAGTAGTGCGCGGGCTTGTAGAAGAGGGCACTGCCCTGAACAGCGACGAGCTTGCCCAGCTTGCCACTTTGGATTGTGTGGCTGGCGGATTCCATAATTGCACTGTAGGCACGGTGGTGCCCGACGAGTATCGGTGGCGCAGTGGAAACTGAGTGATAGTAGTTCAGCAACGCTTGTGCACTCTCCAGCGAATGTGTCAGGGGTTTTTCAACGAGAGTCGGTAGTCCTGCATCGATACAGAGCCGGGTCTGCTCTGCATGCAGGTGGTTAGGTGTCGCTAGCACCAAACCCTGCGCCAAGCCAGAGTCCAGAAAAGAGCGCAGGTCGCTGAACCAGGGTACAGCGTGGTGTTGCGCCACTGCCTGCGCTGCCACAGAGGGGTCGACTATTGCTGCTAACTCAGTCAACTTGCTGGCACTGATCCTTTTTATATGCTCGGTGCCGATTAAACCCGCACCTGCTACCGCCAACCTTACTGCCGACATTTATAAACCCCTACCGACTCTAAGCAAATAGATCACTCTTGATGTCAAAGGCTCGCTTGAACTGCGCCAGAGCTATTTTGGGATCAACATCGATACCCGAAAAAGCACTGAACGCCTCAATTCCCTGATAAAAAAACAGGTCGAATCCAGATACGATCTCAAGTCCGGAGCTGTGGGCACACCGCAAAAAGTCGGTATCAATAGGGACATAGACAGCATCGAAAGCCCAGCTTTGACTCCCAAACAACGCCTCATCGACAGGGTTGCCTGGCGTGGCATAGTGGCCGATCGGCGTGCAATTAACCAATCCGTCAGCGGCGTCAATTTGTGTTTCTAGATCAGCTTTCATGACGACGTAGGCGTTATAACCTCTAGCTTTTAGCGCATCGACCAACCCTGTTGAGCTCTCAGTATTAATATCGAAAATACCTAACTCTGTTGCACCCACTTCAAATAGGCCAAAAGCAACGGCTCGGCCGACACCACCAGCACCGAGCATAAGCGTCCTACCGGCCGGTTGACTGCCACGGCGGGAGCGATAACCAAGGATAAATCCAGTGTAGTCGGTGTTCGTTGCTCGGATGTCGGCTTCTGCAAAGATGAGCGTGTTTGTTGCACCCACTTCCTCCACAGCAGCATCAGGTCTACTTACAAATTTTACCGCCAACTGCTTGAATGGAAATGTAACATTGGTACCTGTGTAGCCAGAATCCCGCATATTCCAGAGCAACGACTCGAAATCTACGGGGTCTGAAGTGCCGGGATCGTGAAGATCATAACTGACCTCCACTCCATAAATTTCTCCCAGCATCTTATGCAGAAAGGGTGCGCGTGACTGACTAATCGAATTACCGATCAGACCTAACTTGATCCGTTTAACCATTTATAGACCGCACACATATCCTAACCGCCATATGGCTGATGCTAACATACCGACTACAGCGAGAGGGAAGACGCTCATAAAATTCGGTACTGACGTTTCTGCTCCATTCTGCGAAGGAACTCGCTGATGATCTCATGATAAACCGCATCGCCCAGGAGCTGATCCTCCACCCCAGCATCAATACTGGGATTGTCATTAACCTCAATCACGGCAACACGCTCACCCGCCTGTTTAATGTCAACTCCGTAGAGTCCATCGCCGATGAGGCGCGTTGCTCTTAAGGCTGCGTCAATAACCTTAGGGGGCACCTCCCATATTGGGGGAGTATCGAAGTTACCGGAGTCCGGAGCTTGCGGATCATCCCCATGCTTGTAGATCTGCCAGTGCCCCTCAACCATAAAGTAGCGGCAGGCATAAATCGGTCGGTTATTCAGCACACCAATGCGCCAATCATATTCGGTATACATATACTCTTGGGCCAGCACGAGGGACGAATTTTTGCGCAGATTTTTTAGCGCTATGCTCAGTTCTTGCGCAGTCGTGACGAGCTCTACCCCTCGTGAGAAAGCACCATCAGGTATCTTTAACACCGCGGGTAAGCCAATCTCCTCCACAATTCGCTGCTGTGACTTTACAGAGGCATTACTGACTATTAGCGTTTTAGGTGTCGGCACCGCGTTGGCGTTGAGAAGGTCAGCCAGATAGACCTTATTGGTACAACGCAGAATGGAGCGGGGGTCATCCATCACTACGAGCCCCTCGGCCTCTGCTTTACGGGCAAACTTGTAAGTTGCATCATCAATCGAGGTGGTCGCCCGAATGAAAAGCCCATCAAATTCAGCCAGTCGCTGGTAGTCATCAGCCTGAATCTCCTCTGTTTTAATCCCGAGACGCTCCGCGGCTTTAGCAAAACGCTTAAGCGCAACAGGGTCGCTTGGGGGCATTGGGTCATCTGGGTCGATGTATATCGCAAGATCATAGCGGTACTGCTGCCGAATCTTAGGCTTACGCCATATTTTGTGGGAGAAACGATCCAGGGCTGAGGCGAATCGCAACTGTTCAGCGTCGTTGGTGATTTCGCTAAGGCTACCCTGTCTTAAGCGCTGGACCTGCCAGTGACGGTCAAACTTTAGCGCGACATGAAGAACAGGTACCGGATAACGTTCGAACAGCGCTCGTCCGAGCGGAGCCAACTTTGACTCTGTCGCTTCACCAAAGTAGAAGCTCAGCTCAAGCTCGGTGCTGCCGTTATTCTCAACGTCAGCAAGTCTCGAAAGTACTTTTGCTACTGGCGCAGTATCGATAGACCATAGGGATTTACGTCTCAGGTCGTTGATAACGCTGACGGAGGGGATAGCATGATGACCACGTGCCTCTGCGAGCAACGAGCAGTAGTAGCCCCGTCCTAAGGCCCTGGAGTTACGGCAGCAGTTGATGACACGCGTTCTGCCACGACTGGTTTTCGTTGTGAGCTCTAGGTACTGCTCAAATGAGATTACATCCTGACTGGGAAAGTAGGGTTTCCAGTCGTTGAGGTGGTCGACCACAACGTAAAAAGCTGTCATAAAGCCTCGCATTAAGCTCAAAGAGGGCGGGGAGGTAATGCATAAATATATGGCACATGAACAGGCTTAGCACTAGCATTAGCGAAAATAGCTCTGAGTCTTAAGATGTCTGCTGAAGCTTTAGTACGTCAAGCCAACCGGGCTGATCTAGATGAACTCTGCCTGCTTGAACAGCAGTGTTTCATAAGCGACCGCCTATCACGTCGCAGTTTCGCCCACTTTATCAAAGCTGAGCATTCACAATTGCTCGTTCTTATCATTGCGGGTCAGTTGAGCGGGTATGTCCTTTTGTTATTCCGAAAAGGCACCAACCTGGCGCGTATCTACTCGGTAGCGATCGCTGCAGAATACCGCGGCCGGGGAATGAGCTCAGTGTTGATGGAGGCGGCAGAAAAGGCAGCCCTGGAGCAGGGGGCATCTTTCATTCGGCTAGAGGTGAGTACTGCCAACAAAGTTGCGGCTGGACTCTATAAGCGATTGGGGTATCACAAACTTTGTGATCTCCCCAACTACTATGAGGATGGTACCAGCGGTGAACGCCTGGAGAAGAGACTCTACACCGCGAAGCCTCCGGGAAGTTCGACAATTTACTACGCACAAACCACGCCATTTACCTGTGGCCCTGCCAGTCTGATGATGGCGATGGCGTCACTCAGAGATGGCTGGACACCTAGTCGTTCCGAGGAGCTGCGTCTCTGGCGTGAAGCGACAACGGTTTATATGACCTCAGGGCATGGAGGTTGTTCACCTGTCGGTCTTGCCTGTAGTGCCTTACGCAGAGGCTTCAGAGTTGAACTCTATCTGAGCTCGGACGAGACCCCGTTTATCGACTCTGTTCGCGACTCCAACAAACAGGAGGTCATCGAACTTGTGCATCGGGAATTTATAGATGAACTGACAGGTTTAGGGGTCAAGCCACAGATTGGCGTCCTCAGCGGGGCTGACTTGGCGGCAAAGCTCTCTGAGGGCCAATTGGCGCTCTGCTTAATCAGCACCTGGCGGTTAAGTCGCAACAAGGCACCGCACTGGGTTCTAGCAACGGGTGCAGATGCGCAGTTTATCTACTTTTCTGATCCTGATAGAGAGGATGAGTTTTGGCATAGCGATGCCGACTTTATCGATATCCCCATCGCCCGTAATCAGTACGAAGGACTCGCAAGGTACGGTAAAACTCGGTTTAGCGCGACGCTTCTGATTGGCTAAGCCTCGGAGCGGAGTTGCTTTGTGCAGAAACTGAACTACGATTGTTACAGGGACAGTGTTTATTCGTTTTTCGCTCTACGTTTCGCGTGATTTGGGGCCAGCTCGAGTGAGCTGGCCTTTTTATTAAGTTTAAACCCCACAATTTTAGAGTTCGGTACCTTACGCCTACGAATTCAGTGGCAGAGCTCTTTGCCTATAGATGACTGAGCTAACACTTGACCGGTTTCTGGCAGTAGCAGAGCGACCTGAGTTCCGGTATCAAGCTTGAGTCTCAAAAGGCTCGATAAAATGCGTAGATACTCATCAAAGCCCAGCTGCCACTTGGGGTGGCTCTGATCGAATCCGACACCAATCAAGTTGTTGTAAATAAGCTCAAGCGCAACGCGCTCACCTTGAATACACTTATTATTTAATCTCAGCTGTAGCATAGGTATCTAAGACCGGGCTTTTTTAATTTTTTTTGCGCTCAACGGCGTAACTAGTTGCTAATGTGAAGCAATATTTACGCCAAATGGAGCGCATTCCCCAGGCGAATATAGGGCCTCTAATACTAGACGCCTGCCATTAAGCTACTTCTTTACGGATTCGAAAGGAAGCCCAGATCAGCAGCTGTAATCCTCCATGTAAGCGTCGAGAATATTCTGAGCTCCGGGGTGGCCCTGTTGCATCGCTTTTTTAATCCAATAGGTTCCGAGGTTTGAGTCGCTCGGGTCTTGCGAGTAACCTTCAATAAGGCTAATACCCAACTCTAACTGTGCCTGTGCATCACCTCCGGACGCTGCATGTTCGAGGTTTTCAAAGAAGCAATCAGGTACCTCAATATGCATTCCCGTCTGTTGATCTCTCTCGAAATCGGCGAGGCTGTAGTCACAGGCGCGGGCCGCTTGAATTGCCAATAAACTCGCTGAGGCGACTCCCAATAGTTGCACCTTAGAGATACCCGGGCAGCGTAGCTTCATTGTCACCAGACGAACGTTGGTTACCGAGGTTGCACTGTGAACGATCGATTTGTCCACGTACCACAGATCTCCGCACCGATGCAGTGATCCTTGAATCAGGCCTGCACCATTAAATTGCCACTGTATCAACTTGCCGTAGAGTAACAGACAGAGTTGAGAGCACGAGTGGCTGTGAGGCGGTAATATTGCACCCGCAGGATAGGTTTGAATTGAGAGGCCTAACATAAGATAACCGATACTCTTTGAACATCAGGGCATTGGGACAGGAGCCACCATGCTCAGTCCATGCTAGACGATTTATACATAGTGGCTGTCATTTCAGTCTGAAGGGCTTTAAGTGTCGCATGGCTTTTTTGCATACCACTAAAACAGTCAGTGTCAGAGTATTTGGGTTTGAATTTAGAGGAGGCAATTTGCTCGGCTAAGCCTATGATTTTGCATTGACATATGACTCATTCATCAACACAATAGCGCCTCGCTATCAGCGCCACACTCTGCCCCGATGGTGAAATTGGTAGACACAGGAGACTTAAAATCTCCCGGCTTCACGGCTGTACCGGTTCGAGTCCGGTTCGGGGCACCATCTGAACTTGAAACGCTTTCAGGAAGCCTGCAAGTAATCCCTGGAATTTCGGGAATTTCGAATAGAAAACCTCAAAGGGTGCTCTTTTCAAATCCCGTAACCTGATTTGACATTAGTTCATCGTTGAACTTCAACCGATCTCACATGACATCATACATATATGATTCTTCTCGATTAAACTTAGCTGATTGTGGATTACTCGAGGTGAGTACCAGTCAGCCTTGATAATTGGGCTGATATGGCTGGGTGGACTTCCCTGAGAGTTTAGCAGAGTTAGGCAGAACCGGCTTTTAGACTACTGCTCTGCTGAGGTTTACGCCTTGATTAACGACAGGATAGCCAATGTCATTCCACAACGCCAAGCACGAGGGCAACTAAGTTGTTACAGCGACCTTGATGGAGGCCCTTGATATTTTCTGTCAACAGAGCGTCGCACTAATCATTGGTTTACCCGATCAGCATCACCCAGCGGCAGACAGCAAGCTTGGTTTGATGGGGCGCAAACCTATTCTGGAAATACCTAGGCTCCTCGATTATCTGCACACTCCTTTTAAGATCGCGCATTAGAATCTGACGGAGCTCCACCAGCATCTGTTATTGGTTTTCCGTTGTTTTAAGCTTGAAGGGGCATTTAACCATCTGAATCGGCTTGGAAAATATAGCTTTTGTTCTACGCTTAGTAGTAGTGATAGAGCGGGGGATTTAATGTGACCATCAAACACAAAACGATTGTCATAGCGTTTCTAGCGGTGTGTGCATCGACGGCCGTCTCTTTACTGTTCTAGTCAGGAATCAAAAGTCGTAACATTTAGCGAAGCACCTGTGAAAGGCGCTACAAACCCATGGAGCAATCTGGTTTGAATGGCACTTTTGCTAGGATATTATCGGGCAGAAAAGGGAAATTAAGGCGGATATAAAATGGAGAAGCGTACACTGCTGTGCATTGATGATGACAGTTTTACACTCGCCCATCTCAAGGATAGCCTCGGCGACTACTACAACCTAATCTTCGCCATCGATCCAGATGTTGGCTTTGAATTGGCCATTAAAAAGCAACCGGACCTAATCCTCCTCGACCTTAATATGCCAAATATGAATGGGTTTGAGTTAGCTGATATGACCTCAAAGCTTTCAATGACAAAAAATATACCGGTGGTCTTTTTGAGTTCGTTTGCAACCGATGAGATTAAGGAGCGTGCCCGTTCACTGGGCGCTGCGGCTTTTTTGAGCAAACCAGTTGATCCTGGACATCTGGCTGCGACGATCGAAACTGTATTTGAATCTCGTGCAGAGGCAAAGGGTTAGATCTGAACGCTGAGCCGATACGAGAGCAGGAGCTGCACATATGCGAAAACGCTTTGCCTCGAATCCGTTAATCGGCGGTTTCGTTTTCGCTTTATTGGTCGCTGCTGTTGGCTCTTTGTCGGTCTACTTCTCCTATCAATCCGCGCGTCTCGAGGTTGTTGATCGCATAGTTTCGGAACAAGCCAGTCTATTGAGGAAAGATAATGAGATCTTTGCCACCGAATTGCGAGAAACGCTATTCTCAATCGATATGCTGCTTACGCGTACCAGTGAAGTAGGCGAGCCACCCGCTGAGGCGCTTCGCAGCGCACTTTTTGCCAACCCAGCTACATTTCAGGCACGCTGGCTTTCACTCGAGGGCCAAGAACTTATACGCTTCGACCGCACTTTCAATGGCATTCAGCGTATTGCAGATGAGGCGCTGCAGAATAAAGCTTCACGCTATTATGTTGAGGCTTTGCAGAGCCTTGAGGTAGGGCAGGGCTTTATGTCTCGTATTGACCTCAATATTGAACGCGATCAAATAGAGGTGCCCTTTCGGCCTACTGTGCGTATTGGTGCGAGAGCCGACAACGGCTTTATTCTGGCCAACTTAGATCTTACGAGCTTGCTCGCAATGATAGAGCTTCCCAGTACCGAAGTGCACGACACCTGGCTCATCAGTTCGTCGGGGGACTGGCTAGTTGCACCTCATGAATCGCTCGAGTGGGGCTTTATGCTGGGTGAGCGCCAGTTTATTCAGAATACTATTGAAGAACCCGGCATTGAAAAACTGCTCTCGTCAACTCCAACCAGCTTTGTTTCTGAACAGCCGGGCGATATCTACATCGCTCAACCGCTAGATCTCGGGCGCAGTCAACTTGCGCGCAATCTTTTGTCACAAGACAAACCTATTCTGATACGGCACATACCGGGCAGTTATGTTGAGCACTACATGGGTGAGCGTTATCAGATATCCGAACCGCTTGCATACGCACTGATTGTGCTCCTCTCGCTAGCCATCTATATCACTCTATCAGCCTGGCAACGTAAATTACTCAAACGCAACGCGCTAACTTTACAAGAGCAAGAGTTTGATCGGCTTATGGGGATTGCCAACCTTTTACCCCAACTCACTTGGACCACCGACGCCGACGGAGTGTGTGACTTCGTCAACTCTCGCTGGGAAGCTTACACTGGGGCACCCGCTGAAAAATTAGTTGGTAGTGGATGGCTGGATTATGTGCATCCAGACGACATGGCTCAGTTGCAAGAACGCTGGAACTATAGCGTCATATCCGGCGAAGACTTTGCTGTCCATTTCCGGATTCGGGGTGAGCTCGGTACCTACCGTATGTTCGACACGCGAGCACACGCGCTAACAGACTCAAGCGGCGAAGTGGTCAAATGGTTCGGCTCCAACACCGACATACAGGCATCAATTGACCTGCGAGATAAGCTTGCAGACGAAAATGAGCGTTTAGAGAACCAACTTCAATCCTCGTTAAAAGATAAACAGGAGCTGATTAATCGCTTCGAGTTTGCCGTTAACTCTGCCGATCTTGGTATCTGGGAACTGCATACCGAGTCCAATCGTTTGATCTGGGATGATCGCATGTACAACATGCACGGCGCACATCGAACAGTCACTGAGCAGGAGTATGACTTGTGGAAATCCTCTATCCATCCTGATGATCTCTCCGATGTAGAGGCTCAACTTCTACGAACAATTGAGACGGGGAAACCCCTACATATCGAGTATCGGATTCGTCTTTTTGATGGAAGCATCCGTTGGATTAAAGATGACGGCGCGATAGAGCGCAGTAAAGACAAGAGTCGCGCCCGGATATTTGGTTGTAGCCAAGATATTACGGCATCGAAAAGCCTCACTATTTCGCTGCAAGAGGCTCTGGCACATCTCGAGCAAGCGCGACGAGTCGGCGGTATAGGACTCTTTCGTGTTGCGCTTGCAACGGGCGAGTCCGAATGGTCCGAGGAAGTCTACACCTTGCTGGGCCGCCCCAATCGCAAGGGGCTGACAATCACCCGACTCTTTGACTACGTAGAGTCTTCAGAGCGGACGCAGGTAAAAATGCGCTTTGATACAGCACTTAAGAGCCAGCAAGCCTTTGACGAAACACTGAAAATCAGCATTGGTAACCAGACTTCTCGTTACATACACATACTCGCAGACGGTGTAACGGATGAGCGGGGGCAAGATCTTATTATCTATGGCGCTATCTTTGACGTCACCTCACAGAAACAAAACGAGGCTGAGCTTGTCAAAGCCAGACAGGCAGCGGAGGCGGCAAATGCTGCCAAATCAGCGTTTTTGGCAAATATCAGTCACGAAATACGCACACCTATGAATGGTGTACTGGGAATGCTCTCTCTATTGAAAGCTCGCATTCAAAATCAGGTCGATAAGTCCTATGTCGACAAGGCCCACCAAGCCGGCGAACGACTGATGGGGATACTCAATGATGTTCTCGATATATCCCGAATAGACTCAGGCAAGCTGCAGATTCGTGTCGAAGAGGTGGATATAGAGCACCTCATACAAGAGTCTGTCGATCTATTTACTGTTAATGCAGAGCAAAAACGTCTGCAGCTTGAAGTAGAAGTGGCCCCCAGCGTCCCCTCTGTCGTGCAGACAGATGGATTACGATTGGGCCAGATCATATCGAACCTAGTGGGAAATGCGATTAAGTTTACTGACCGGGGTGGTCGAGTAGTGGTCCATTTTAGCCTGCTCACTGATCAGCATGGACATCAACTGCAGATAAGGGTTGAGGACAATGGGATCGGTATGAGCGAAGAACAGTTAGTTCGAGTGTTCGACGAGTTTAATCAGGCCGATAGCGACACGGTTAAACGGTACGGCGGCACTGGACTGGGCCTGTCAATCTGTCGTCGCCTGGTCAAATTATTGGATGGCGATATCAAAATAAGCAGTGAATTGGGTAAGGGAACCAACGCTCTTGTAAGCATCCCAGTGATCTACAACCGATCGGGGAGGGCCAAACTTTCCAGTCTGCATACATACTTTATTGATATCCTGACGCTGGACGCGCACCTGGAGACCCAACTGCGCCCTGGGCTCGCACAACTGGGTTTGAAGTTGCAGTTCCACGCTACGTTGGAGGAGCTTGAACGAACACAGCAGGAGCGGCGTCCAGTAAACAACTATTTGATAATCGATGCCGGTCTGCTAGAGGGTCCCGGTGCGGATGAATTTATCGCCCAGCTGGAAACCAAGTCTAATCTTTTAGACAAATTTACGCAGACCTTCGTGCACCTACCAGCTAGGGTCACCACCAGTATTCGTAATCGACTCAACACAATGAAGCTGAGCCTAAAGTTTGGAGTCATCAGCCGGTCACAGATTGAGGAGCTACTAGCCCGCGAGTTTCGTGAGAGACAACCGGCCAGTTTGCATTTGGCGAACCGTCCCGAAACCTTACACAGCCTGAGAATTTTGAGCGTAGACGATGTGCATCTTAATAATGAGGTGATCAAAGGACTCATGCGTAACGACGGCTTTAACGTTGAGACTGTAAGCTCTGGCGCGGAGGCATTGGCGCGTGTGAAGGAGGGAGATGTTGATCTCATACTCATGGACGTGCATATGCCTGATATGGATGGACTAGAGACAACACGCCGCATCCGTCAGTTACCGCTTCGCCAACCACTCATATTTGGCTTGTCGGCATCCGTACTTCCTGAAGATCGTGAGCGGGGGCTTGCGGCTGGAATGGACGAATACCTCAATAAGCCTTTTCAAAAAAGTGAACTACTTAATACGTTGAGTCGATACCTTGAGGTGGACTTAGAACAGGAGACAAAAGTAGATTCCGCGCAACGTCAGGAATCGGGAATCAGCTGGCCCGATTACATGGATCTGGAGCAAGCTTTGAAGCAGACGAGTGGCAATGAGGAGGCTTTGTGCAATTTGGCGCGAGCCTTTGTCAACGGATTTCAAGGGCAAGCGCAGGAGTACAGAGATGCCATTGCAAACAAGGATTGTAAGCAGGCTCAGATGTTGATGCATCGCTTGAAAGGAGCCGCTGCTTATTTAGGTGACACCGAGTTACATGAGGGTGCTAAGCAACTTGAGCTTCAGCTAAAAGAGGGTGTGCTGCCCAATGACACGGCGATATCGGACATACTAGAGTCTCATTTGAACGCTTTAAGTCTTGCAATTGGCAGTGAAAAACAGAACGCCATCTCATCTACGCCACTTGAGCAGTTACCCAACCTAACGAACGAACTCCTTGCGGCCTACAGCGACAACTGTTTTGTACCCCCGTCGGAGTGGCAACCTTACATAGAGGGCCTACGAAAATGCGGATTAAAGGTCGCCGCCAATGAACTTAAGAGCCTAATTGAGGAGCATGAGTTCCCTCAAGCAGCCGCAAAATTGATCGAAATACGGACTGAATTCGAACATAAGGACAAATTCTAGTCAGCAATACTGGCAGCAAGGTCTTGAAAATCATGCATAAAAACCTGACTCTAGGTTACTAAGTCAGGAGAGATAGATGTCTGAAACAACGGTCGAGAAAACCAAACTAAAAGTGTATGTAAAAATGTCTGATGGTCAGAGATTACTCGGCTTTTTTTATGTCAGTAGCGATGAGCGCCTGCAGGATATTTTGAACGACGATCGCGGTTTTCTGCCACTTCACGCAGTCGGTGACAACGGCAAGTACTCAATGGTTGTTCTGTCGAAACGCTATATGCAGCAAATAGAAGAGGTATCTACTCTACCAGAGCCTGTTATAGAGCCAGAACGTCGAGTGGGTGGAGACCGTCGCGATGGAACTGACCGTCGCCAGGCGCCGAGAGCGCCGAAGTTTGAACTCGACTGACGGGACGGCAGTACTAGGCTTGAGTTGGCATACTCTGTGCTTATCTTTTTTTAGAGATAAACAAATCGAGTAATGCCCATGACGAGCGCTAGCGTAGAGAGTATTGAACTTACTCAAAAACAGATGATTAACGCTAGTGATGATCCGTTCGACAGCGAAATTGATCAGCATCTATTAATTGCCCGCTTCATTTTAAACGAAGGGGAATTGCTCGCGTCGTCACAGGCTCAGCTTCTACTCGGAGTGCCAGCACGGCAATCCAAAAACGCACTCCTTGCTGGACTTGAGCCTCAAGAGATTCATGCCATCATCGGCAAGCTTGAGATTGATGGTGCTGCCGTAGCTCTCCCCGATGCGAGCGGAGTCCTTTGCCGAGCACGGCTGTGGCAGTATCGCTGCGAACACTCAACATCCTGGCATATCGCAATTCAAATCGAGTCGCAAAATGACTCGGAAACAAGTCCACTACAGAAGCGATACTTTGCACAGCAACAGTTACTCTCCATCATTTCACATGAAATAAGAACACCCGCCGCAACACTTAGGATGCTCATTGATGAGTTGTCAACTGACACCGATCTGAGCAAGCATTTACCGCTACTGCAGCAGACATCTGATCATCTAATGGCCGTACTTCAGGATATGCGCCAGGCGATTAACCCACAGCAAAACCTGCCCTTTACCTTGAGGCGTTTTCATCCCAACCGGCTACTGGAGAGTGTCGTCAGCCAGATGCGTCGCATGGCCCAATCTAAGGGTATGAGCATCAGAATGCAGTTAATCGAGGATGAGACCACCTGTATCGAAACAGATGTAGAGCGGTGCAAGCTAGTACTGCTCAATCTCATAAAAAATTCGATTTGCCATTCAAGGGGCAGTGAGATCAATGTAACGCTTGAAATTGATCGAGTGAGTGAGACGCAACCCAAGATAAAATTTAGCGTAAGTGACAACGGGGTGGGTATTAACCAAAACCAGTTAGACCGTCTAACTCAACCCTTTGAACGCCTGTATGCGCTCGAGAAGGGGGGCGGAGGAACAGGTCTGGGGCTGTTTGTGGTTAAGCAGACTGTATCAGAACTTGAAGGATCAATAGCGTTCAAGTCAATTAAAAACAGTGGTTTATCAGTTGATTGTGAATTTCCATGCCGCTTGATAGAGGGACCAGTAGGCAGTTTTATTGAAGTTCAGCAGGAATCTCAAGCTTTCCAAGATATGTTAGGCAGGTTGAGAGTATTGGTGGTCGAGGATGATCCGGTAATACGAATGGTTTCTCAACGTCTTCTTTCGAAACGTGTGGCACAGGTCGACGTTGCTGAAAATGGCTCGATCGGTCTTGAAATGATACTTGCTACTGACTACGACCTCATCCTCAGTGACTATTTCATGCCAGTAATGGATGGAGCGGAGATGATTCGAAAAGTGCGGGAGCAGGGCGTTACAACACCAGTAATATCGGTCACGGCAGCCGTCCTGGGTCACGAGGCGGAAGAACTGCGACAAGCGGGTGCTAATTCGATACTTGCTAAGCCCATCTCCATGAAGGCATTTATAAATGCCGTCGAGAACCTCTAGCATATTTTTTCGCTTTACCTAACAGCCACTTCATCTAATACTATACGTACTAATAGTACGTATGGTGTATTTTATGACAACTCCTACTCGTCAACGTATTTTCGAAATTGCAGAAGAGCTGCTGCTGGAGGGGCGACGTCCAACCCAGCAACTCGTGCGCGAACGCATGGGGAGTGGTTCACTCACAACCATTAATCGAGCCCTCAACGAATGGTGGTCGAGCTTAAGTCAGCGGCTGGAGCAGAGTACAAAAGGATATGATATCCCAGAGCCCGTCGTGCGTCTCAGTAGCCGACTCTGGACTGAGACGCTAGCTTATGCACGTCGTGAACACAGCTTGCAACGCGTGGAGCTTGAGAAATCTTTGGCGCTGCTACAAACAGACTTGAACACGGAGCGGTCGCAACACTCATTACAACTCAAAGAGTTAAACCAACTCATAAATGAAGTACGCCAGCGTAACAACACACTCGAAAAACAGGTGGAGACTCTGCGCAAAGCACTTCAAGAGTCTCAAGATGAGTGCTTTCACCTGGCACACGATCAGACTAAAATCACACTGAATGATTCAAGCGAAGAGCTCTTAGAAGCCCGAGTGCGGCTGCAGCTACAGCAAGAACAAATAGAACTACTGAGTCATAAAAATCAAATGCTTATCAACGAAAACGCAGAGTTAAGATTAAGACTGGCGCGAGGCTAACTTTTAAGGCCAAAGGATGGAAAAAGATATCAGCAAAGCCGTGAGTGACCAGCAACTCAGAGAGATAGTGAGAAACTCCGTCAGCGGCGACACATTGAACACGACCAACCAAGACCAATTTGAGCTGATCAAAAAGCTATTAATTGAATACAAGCGCGTGGGGCTTCGACTCTGCCTTCTTGATGACGACGGTTATATTCTTCGCCAAATCTCAAGCCGCTCCCGCACCGAATCGATTGAACCGGGCCTCAATACTCAGCAGCGCAAGGTGTTAAAAGCGTTGGAGCGCGTGCTGAAAGCATGTGAACGAGAGAAAATTGCACTGGTAGGTTACAGCGACAGCTTGGTTGCACTCCCTCAGACACTTCTCCATACCGAGCTTGCCTCAGCCGAAGCAAGGGAGTTAGAGACTTTTGGTGTCTATATCGGTGCTGATCTGCTAAAACATTGAAGGCTAACGTTGAGTTTAGGGCCCGTTATAGATGACCAAATCCATTACCCTAGTTATCGCCGATGATCACCCCATCGTTCTTGCAGGATACACTCATATTCTAGAGGACGAGGAGGGCATAGAAGTACTGGCGCTAGCGAATAACGCTCAATCAGCAATCGAGCGCTGCATGACACACAAACCAGATATACTGGTACTGGATTTAGGCCTTCCTGAGGACTCAGATCATGCGAAAATTCACTCATTGAGTGGTATTGAGGTCATTAAGCAGCTTAGTTCACTCAAAATTCCCACGAGAGTTTTGATCGCCACCATGCTGGATAAGACACCGGTACCCCAGCGTGTTATGCAAGCCGGTGCTTGCGGTTACCTAGTGAAAAGCGAATTAGCAGATGAACTAATCGTCGCGATAAAAGAGGTAGCGGCGGGGGGGACTTACCTCTCTCCATCAATAGCGGCTGAATTACTAAAAGAGGCGGACGCACCCGATAGACTCAAGGAGCTATCGAAGCGCGAGCTCGAAATCTTCACGCTTCTGGCGGAGGGGCTGCCCGCCGTTGAAATTGCAAACAAGACCAGCTTGAGCCCTAAAACGGTTCACGCTCACCGAGCTAATATTCTTCGAAAACTGGGTCTGAAAAACAATTCAGACCTTGTACGTTACGCGCTCTCAATTGGCAGTATCGCCCAGTGACTTTCGAAGACCCAAATAGCAACACTGAACTTTGGACCTGTATTAACGCGGGTGACGAGATTGAACTGGAAGCCGATCTGATTGTAGGAGGCGTCACCAAGCTTCACGGCGGACGATTTTATCGTGTACTCGCCAAAACGGATTCTCAGGGTGAATCTCATTTTACTGCTTTTGTGGTGCAGTCTGAAATAACGGATGAACTGCTTCAGGTGGCTCCAGCTTTTGTCTGCAATTACCGCGTCAATAGCAGCATGAACCTAGCTTAGGGGAGGGAGGTTAGAGCCCCACAACCCTCTCAGCACGTTCTGGCAAGGTTGTGACTCCCGAAACCGATGTGAAATCAACAACTGGAAGCGCCTCAACTTCAGGTCGCGCAAACAAAAAACCTTGAAATAATCTTACGCCCATCTCTTTTAGAGCAAGATAATCCTCAATAGATTCAATACCTTCGGCGATAACTCTAATTCCCAATCGAGAAGCAGTGTGGACCACACCATCGGTCAGTATCCTCTTCTCCGCATCCTCAGCAACTCCTTGACAAAGCTCCATGTCAAGTTTGATCACTTGTGGCTGAAACTGGGAGAGCAGGCTCAAACCGGCGTAACCCGACCCAAAATCGTCTATGGCAGTGGTGAAACCCATCTCCTGGTATTCGCTAAAGATGTTGCTAAGATGAGCAGGGTCTTTGACGGGTTCCGCCTCAGTAACTTCAAACATGAGATTAGTCGTCGGGAAGTCGTAGCGCTTTGCAGCTTCCAGCGTGGCGCGAATGCAGCTCGCAGGTTGGTATACCGCGTTTGGCAGAAAATTAATACTTAATAGGGTTTCGACACCAAGACGCGACGCAAGCTCAATCGCTGTTGTCCGGCAGGTCTGGTCAAATTGATAACGATTATCATCATTTACCCTCGAAAGCACCTCGCCGGCAGATGCGCCGTCCTTGCCTCGTACCAGCGCCTCGTAAGCGAAAATCTTTCGGGTCTCGACGTCAATAATAGGCTGAAATGCCATCGTGATGTCGAACTCCAAAGGCTTTTTTCCACGGCACAACTTACATCCGATATTACCTTTCGACATAAATATTACCCACATTGTTAGTGCTTATTTCTATGGTCGTCGACTTCAAGTGGATCACATCCACGATTACCCCTGAAGCAAGCAAGGGAAATGTCGCCGCCACAAAATCTTATTTATTTAACATAATATATATTATACGAAGTTTAATAGACCGCTAATATCGTGGCTCATACTGTGTGATCACCAACTGCGCTATAGAGCGACGCCCAAGCCAAACTGCTCGTTATCGCTAAAAATGTCCATGATGTCTGGCGACTTACATCAGAGTTAGTTAGCCTACCGGCGAATAAATGAGGAAATAATAAGATGAGTTTCGACTTGCCGCCTTGCCCACACTGCCAGTCACCCTACGCATATGCAGACCGTGGAATGCTCTTATGTCCAGAGTGTGGGCATGAGTGGGACCCGAAGGTCGCCGCAGAGGTTGAATATGTGCTCCTGGTAAAAGACGCTAACGGCAATAAGCTTTCAGAGGGTGACTTCGTGACACTGATAAAAGATCTGAAGGTAAAAGGCACCTCAAGCACTGCCAAGATCGGCACTCGCGCCAGAGTTAAACGGCTTGTTGATGGCGATCACAACATCGACTGCAGAATGGATAGTTTTGGCGACATTATGCTTAAATCTGAATTTGTCAAAAAAGCTTAGCGGCCACTAGGCAAATTAAATGTCATATTGCCGCCTCAACTACGGGCACATCAAGCGCCAACACCTCTGTGACCGGTAGCATTTCGATATCACGGTATTTTATATTGGTCTGACATTTCTCCGGTGCAAGATTACGGATAGAGGCGTAACTGTTAACCACGAACTGCTTGTCTCCCTTATCATTCGATCGGTACACGCCATAATGTATCTGCCTTCTCGTTGCTGATGGAAGTTGATTTATCAGTGACTTAGTTGCATATATTGATCCATTAGTCGAGAAGTCACTGAGCCTGGATGCATAGTTTACTGTATCGCCAAGCACGGTAAATTCGACATGTGAACCAGCATGGTAAGCGCCAAACCACTCTCGCCCCTCGTGCAGTCCAATATTGAGGTAGAGGTCGTTAAACCAGCCTTTGCGTTGCTGCCAACGCTGCGTAAGACGGCGCATCATCTGCTGTAATTCGAGGGCGCAGCGTAGAGCATTGAGCTTGTAATCCTCATCCGGCTGTGGAAAGAAATAGTAGACCATCCCGTCACCTGCATGCTTTCCATAGCTTCCGCGGTACTGCCTAAAAATGGGTTCTGCGTCCTGCCAAACTTGGTTTATCAGCTCGAAATACTCCTCTGCTGGCAGCTCTGAACAGATATTTACAGAGTTCTGCAAATCAGCAACCATAACAACAAGAGGCGTTACATGTGGTTTGCGGTTACGCATTAATTGTGAAATGAGCGTGCTTCGCTGTGCCAGTAAGGCTTTAACGCCGCTGCCTGAATCACGATTGTGGTCGAAGGTAAAGAGAATCCCTTCGCGGAAGTAACTGGCATACAGATCCGTGTAACAACCGCCCTCCTCGCTACGAGGTATATCGATTGAAAAATGCATCACCTGACTGCCATCAATCTCTTCAACCTCAGTCAGAATATCCTCAACCCGAAACCGTAAATCGTTACTGAGTCCATCTGCACAGTTAAGCAACTGCTCATCCGTCAGACGACGTTTTGCAGCTGTAAGATGGAGATAGACAATATCCTCAAACTCCGAGGAGGAGAGCCGGTTTGCAAGCTGCGGCAGCATAATTGGGAACAGACCCCGCCTGTCGAGTTCACCAGGCATCTCCTCTGGATTACCAAAGAGTTCAAGAGCGGCACTATCGTTCCACCAAATCAACTCAAGCCGATTGTTCACCAGGTAAGCTGGACTATCGTGCGCTTCAATAGTCAGGTTGGGCAGTGAGTCAACGGAGGAGACTCGAGCCTTACGGCTACTCCCCTCTGCGCGCATTGGTGCAACTCCAGAGGAGGCCGCGTCAGTGTTTGAAAAACCAACCCTCTTAAGTTGCTCGTTCATCTCATCCATACTGACACCCTGCTGGCGAAGTGACTTGATCATCGCTAGGCGTTCAAGCGCAGATTCTGGAAAGAAGCCTAGCCGCGCAGCACCCTCCTCAGCCTGATCGCCGGTGCGGACCTCAGGGCGAGGTAACAACCCGAGCCTTATGTAGTTGTTGAGTGTTGCTCTGGATAACCCAGTGCGAGCCAATAACTCTTTGCTACTTATCATTTCCCACCCCGAACACGTCTAATGGACTATTAGACAGTCTATCCCAATACATATAAACAGTCTACTTTTATAATCCATCTCTTTTAGACAGTATATTTGCGTAGCATTGAGGCGTCACATAAACGACCATTCGGGTGAACTCAACAAACATAACCATCCCTACTTAGAATCGAATTAGTTCGTATTTTTCGGGAGATCAAGAGTGGACCTAGCAAGTTGAGTAGCTCAATCGAGAGCCATCGCATAGAACGCCCCTCTTCACCTATCAGTTAGATAAAGCGCCACCTGCACGGCATCATTGTTTTACTGTTTATTCAGATTAACGATCGTCTGTATCAAGGGTCGTAAGCAGTCTGACCAGACCACTCGCCGCAACACATGCGTTGTTGGCCGCTTCAGCTACCTACTAATCGACGAATCTCGTGTCAGTTTCACTAGTGGTTCTCTCGCCTAGCTTGTAAAAAAATTACTTTCAACAGTTCTGAGCACTTTTGCACAAGGGGTGTTGCGAAATGGTGGCCGACCTTGCAAGCCTTCGGCTCTTCATCTGTTCAACAACAGGTGAAGATTGTTTTTGTTGTGGCGGCAACGCCGTTCAGTGGGGGCTGTTACGCTAGATATCACTTTAGGCCCTGACACGGCCCTTCTATGCTCAATAGAACGCGTGTTTGATCACACTATTATCAGGTTTGGAGCAATCTTTAAGACGGCCCTGGCGTCGCTTGCGTCTGGTGTCACGAGAGCCGGTATTTGGATTGATACGGGTTGGAACGGCAAATATGGTGTGTGCGAGGAAGAGCGCCATCTGGGATAGCGTAAACTCTAAGCGTTGCTTGCGCGTGAAAATATTCGGATGTTTGTTATTGAAAACAGCTGGGGAGCAACGCAAAAAGCATTATCCTTCTGTAGACCAAGCGCAAGCCGGAAACAACAATTAGCATGTGCTGTCCCGATTATGAAGGCTTTTCTGAGGATTTAACGCACTAAAACAATGCGATAACTTCGCACTCTGCTCAATAAATGGGCATATGCAGAACTCGGCCAAGATGACTGTTAATGGGCTAGCAGACGGTGTTGTAGATCCTGACTGACGCTATCGATATCGAGACACATGAGCAGGTCCCACTCCAGCGCCCGCTTTTGTGAGCGACGCACAGCGAAACCATATTCATCGACCAAGGCTATCTCTTCGGATAACCTTGGCTCAACGTGGCTTGAGGGCACCACAATGCGCTCATCCTGCCGATCCGCACAGACAAAGTTGAGCTGCATACTCAGGGTTTCGCCCGAGTCGCTAAACCAATGCGTCACGACACGATGGTAGGAGCACTCGGCACCCTGATCCGAGTTGATTAACTCGGACCCCTCGTAACTCCAATGGGTGCTAAGCAGTTGTCGCGGTGTTATCTGTTTATCTAAAAGACGTTTCATTAGCCGGCTCCATCATTCGCTCTCAATAGGTGCAGTTGAGCAAAGGCCGTGCCAAATTGCATCAGGCGCGAATAATAGCTGATACACCAATCAAAACTGGGTGCAGCCACATTGCAAAGACAGCTGTCAAAACAATGCCCAATACCAGTGTTATCAAGGTTGAAGCGATCTTAGTTTCCCCTGCACCGCTAACCCCAGCCGCACGATCGGCGCGACGGTGCATGATATAAGATGCCACTGCCCAGGCTAGAAAGCTTCCGAAAAGGAGAAAATCTGCAAGTGTTCCATTCACCAGCAAATGCGCGATCGCCCAAGTTTTAACACCGATTAACATTGGGTGCCCGACCTTTGCCTTGATTGCATTCTTCGGTACCCATGCGGCAGCGACAAAAATAAAGGCAACGAGCATCAGCAAGGCCGTCAGGTGTGAGAGAAATGAGGGTGGATACCAAATAAATACGGGTTCCATACGCGCTGCTGCATATCCGGAGGCGATAAGGTAAAGACCCAAAATTGCAACTAATCCGTGTATGGCTCGCCAGCCAGCGTTGCCCAGGCGCTTTCCAAGTTGATCTCGCAATTCGGGTGCTGCAGCTGGCACTAGATGAATTCCAATAAATACCAATATACCTAGAGTGAGCATCAACATGGGGTTAGCCTCTTGTTTGTGTTAGCCATTTTTCTATTCTGTTCGCCGCAAGCTCCAGCTCTCCGTGAGCCCCCGGAACTATATCTGCACTACTAAGGATCAGTGCTTGTTTTTCGGTTCGTTGCAGTAGCAACCGCCCTCCACTGCCTCTGACTCCTCCAAAACCGGGCTCGACGTAGAGCCCGGAGATTTCGTCTAAATCGCCTTGCCAACGTTGCACGCCAGACAAGAGGCCCACACTCAGTAACCGATACTCTGAGCTGACTGCAGAGCACTCTAATCGGTGGTACTTCTGTAGCGCCAGAATAGCAATCAAAAGGAAATTAAAGAGCGTGTAATGTAGTGGCTTGAGCCCAGTATCAACGGCCAGTGCAAGGAACCAGAAGAGCAGGAATAGCACCGAACAGAGCGTTGCTAACACCGCCGGAAACTGGCTGTATTGAAGGTGCTCTGTCGTCTCGGAAATTCTCGCCATTGCCTGCGTCCTCGCACTGCAGCTGGTAACCATTACCTATGTTAGATACTGGTCACAATTGACCCAGGATACAAGTGATATACCGCAAAAAATCACTTTTAGATTAAAGGCCTAGCTTAGGAATTATCATCATTATGCGAAGATTCTCTGTTTCAGCTTCAACGCAATCAAAACGCTAACCCAAACCTGCTCGAATAGAGCACTCCGAAACTCTCTCGGGATAGCGGTCTAAAAAAACCCTATGCGCGTGTCATCGAGTCGTATCGAGTCATGGCGAGTAATTGCAAAATAGAGTACTTTGGTCGCAAAAGAAGTTTAAACGAGTAAACAGGAGTATCGATGCAACTGCTCTATGTGATGGATCCGATGTGTTCTTGGTGTTGGGCGTTTCGAGAACCTCTGGCGCAGCTTAGACAGTCTCAACCCGAACTCGACATCAGAGTGTTAATGGGAGGTCTGGCACCCGATTCTGAGGAACCTATGCCCGAGGCTTTAAGACTTAAAATCCAACAGATATGGCATCACATAGAAGCGCAAACTGGAGCTAAGTTTAACCATGATTTCTGGCGCTTAAACACTCCAAAACGATCAACCTATCCCGCCTGTCGCGCGGTGATAACAGCCGATCTTATGGTGGGCCCGGACAAGTCGTTGGAGATGGTGGAGGCGATTCAACAGGCTTACTATCAACGCGCGCTCAACCCCAGTAATCTTGAAGTGCTGGAGCAGCTAGCTGGAGAGATAGGTTTGGACATTTCCCTGTTTACTTCTCTGATTAACGGTGAGCAGGTAGCGCGAGCGCTAGCCTCACAGCTAGCAGAGGTAGGTCAACTCGGAATCGGAGGGTTTCCAGCACTATTGCTCCAACAGGAACAGGATTGGGTACCGCTAGCGCTGGGTTTTACCCGTTTGGATAAGCTCCAGCAGCGGCTCAAAGATGTCACAATTTAGGATAGAGCGTCTCAAAGTCCTGATCAGGTGTGAGATTGATCGCGTGGCCAATATCTTCGAACAGTCCACGCTCAATACCAAGTTTTACCGCATCCTCAAGCAAAACTCCCTCGATCTCATGCATGAGTAGCACCTGCAACTGCTTAGCGTCACGACGGCCCTCTCGGTATGCGCGAAGGCTAGGCAACATGCGCACCATCGCCTTACGATCATGTCTGTTACGCAAAAACTGCAGCAGGATCTTAGCAAGCGACTCCAGTCGTTTGTAGCTACTGTCAACAAACAGGCGACTCCGTTTTGATACCTCTGCAAACATCAAGTCTGCCCGGCACTCCTCACCCACCCAGCTCTCCAACAGGATAGCGCGGTTACTCTGGATGAGTTTTTCAATACTGTTCATTCTATCTCTCTCGTGGTCCTTGTTATTTTTCGTGACACTCGACTCAAACCAGAAAGAAGCAATTTACATGCCACCCAGTACGTTTGGCTCAAAATAAAATTTGATCTTGATCATTAAATAAGCTTTGTCTAATATATTGATCAAGTACTTAATAATTCGAGAAAACTATGGAAATTGTAAACTTTACACCGGTACCTGCCTTCATCGGCGGCGCATTAATCGGCCTCTCCGCAGCCTTTTTACTACTGGTAAAAGGCCGCGTAGCCGGTATCTCTGGCATCGCCGGCGGCATAATTTTGCCGGAAAAAGGTGATGTCCCCTGGCGCATACTCTTCGTCCTGGGCCTGATACTGGGTGGATTCATCTATCAGTGGATGGGACTAGCGCCCGATTTATCCCAAATTCAGGCTCAGGTGGGCAAAGGAACTTTGATTATTGCTGGACTACTGGTCGGTGTTGGCACAACGGTTGGTACTGGGTGCACCTCAGGACACGGTATCTGCGGCCTAGCCCGGCGCAGTCCCCGCTCACTTGTCGCCACATTGACCTTTATGGGCAGTGCATTCGTCACCGTATTCATTGTTCGTCACTTAGTAGGAGCCTGAATCATGCTACCTCTTATCGCAGCCCTCGTGGCAGGAACACTATTTGGCCTAGGTTTGGCCGTGGCGCAAATGGTCGACCCTGCTAAAGTGATCAATTTTCTGGATCTGTTCGGCACCTGGGACCCATCACTCGCTTTTGTCATGGGTGGCGGTCTGCTTGTGAACGCTATAGCTACTCCCATCATTATGCGTCGCAAAACACCCCTGCTGGCGGAGTTTTTTCGTACACCGACCAAACATCAGGTCGATAAGCGCTTGATAGTGGGTGGCGTAATTTTCGGTGTCGGCTGGGGCCTCGCCGGCTACTGTCCAGGTCCGATGCTGACCTCTCTAAGCTTCGCCAACTCCGATATACTGACGATCGTGGCCGCTTATGTCGTGGGTACTTTGATCGCTCGTATCGCACTTCGCGCCTGGGAGCGTGACCGCCTCAGTCGTGCGCAGCGCGCTTAAACAACGTCAATCGAGCGAATATGCAAAGGGAGCGCTAAGCGCTCCCATATCAATCCAACCCTAAAAAGCCCCCTGTTTGATGAGCCCAAAGCTGAGCGTATATACCCCCTCTCTGAAGTAACTCCTCATGAGTCCCCTGCTCTACGATCTCACCTTTATCAATAACAACCAGCCGATCAAGCGCGGCGATGGTGGATAGACGGTGCGCAATCGCTATGACGGTTTTGCCTTGCATCAAGTGGTAAAGACTTTGCTGAATAGCCGCTTCAACCTCAGAATCCAGCGCTGACGTTGCCTCATCAAGCACAAGTATCGGAGCATCTTTGAGCAACACGCGCGCTATCGCAATGCGTTGACGCTGCCCACCGGACAGTTTGACACCCCGTTCACCGACCTGTGCATCGAGCCCCGTGTTGCCCTCTGGATCGGATAGCTGATCAATAAACTGATCGGCCTGTGCACCTTTGAGCGCAGCCATTAGATCCTCTTCAGAGGCATCAGGGCGGCCGTAGAGTATGTTGTCGCGAATCGAACGGTGCAGCAGAGAGGTGTCCTGGGTCACCATGCCAATTTGTGCCCGCAGGGAGTCCTGAGCCACATCTCGCAGATCCTGTCCATCGATACGAATAGCTCCGCCATTGACCTCATAGAATCGCAACAGCAGATTCACCAGTGTGGATTTACCAGCCCCCGAGCGCCCGACAATGCCTACTTTCTCACCAGGTTTGATCGACAGTTCGAGCTGATTGAACACTTCAACTTTCGCATCGTAGGTAAAGTTCACCCGATCGAATTCGATTTTTCCCTCTTTAACCTCAATCGGCTTGGCGTTATTTTTATCTTTAATATCAATGGGTTTTGACAATGTATTCATGCCATCTACAACCGTACCGATATTCTCAAAAAGCGCGCTGACCTCCCACATAATCCACATTGAAATTCCGTTGAGGCGCAGCGCCAGGCTTACCGCTACCGCTATAGCACCCACACTTATATCACCAACCGACCAGAGATAAATCGCGATCGCCGCGGTCGAAAAAGCGAGCAGATAGTTCGCTATCTGAACGCTCACATTCAGTCCCGTACCGAGTCGCATCTGTTTGTAGACGGT
Source organism: Marinobacterium sp. (assembly GCA_035458585.1). Lineage (GTDB taxonomy): Bacteria > Pseudomonadota > Gammaproteobacteria > Pseudomonadales > Balneatricaceae > Marinobacterium_E. Next base: position 38,651 of record DATHZN010000070.1, read on the forward strand.
CAACAGGAACTCTCGCATGCTCGACTCAGCGTAATCTGACTCGCGTTTGGTGTGAGCGAAAAGTTTGACCGTGCTGATATTAGTGTATGAATCAACGATGCGGCCGGTCATTGTTGAACGTGCATCGGCTTGCGCGGTAGCTACTTGCTTAAGGCGAGGTACAAAGTAGAACTGCAGACTGACATAGACTAACAGCCAAGCAAGCATGGGTAGCATCAGTACCCAATCTGCCTGGCCCACCAAGACCACCATGCTGATGAAATAGACCACCACGTAGACCATAACGTCGAGCAGTTTCATCACTGTTTCGCGTACGGCGAGAGCGGTCTGCATAACCTTAGTGGCGATACGCCCAGCAAAGTCATTCTGATAGAAACTTAAACTCTGCCCCAGCAGATAACGGTGGGCGGCCCATCGAATCGCCATAGGGTAGTTACCCAGCAAGCTCTGGTGTAACAGCAGAGCATGCAGCAGGGTTAAAAGAGGTATAGCGACCAGGGTCACTAAACTCATTATGACAAGTGTACTGGCCTCCTCACTGAACAGGGTAGCTGGATCGCGCTCTGACAGCCAATCAACCAAACGTCCGAGAAAACTGAACAGCGTCACCTCCAGAATCGCAATCATGGCGGTACTGAGCGACAAACCCAGCAGTGGAAGTTCGAAGCCTTTTGTATAGTGACGACAAAAGGCCCAGAGGCCCTGAGGCGGTTGCTCGGCTTCGGTGCGCGGCAGTGCCTGGGTAATACCCTCAAAGAGTCTGAATAGCATGGAGTTCCTTCGATACGTCGGCTTTACAATTGGTTAAGCGCAAAGGCTCTAGTATAGTCGCTAGTCTTACGCATCCCAACCGGCAATGAGGGCAAGGCATGTTGAAATTTGGATTACTGGGTAACGCCAAGATCGCTCGCGAGCAGGTTTGCCCTGCCATTATTGAGGCCGGTCATCAGGTCTACGCGCTCGCCACAACTCGCCCAGACGAAGCGACTGAGACTATTAGAACTTTTGAGATCCAGAATATCTACACTGACTACGAAGCATTACTCAGCGATCCTGAGGTCGATGCGGTCTACATTCCCTTGCCCAACCATCTGCACGTTGACTATTCGATTAAGGCGTTAGAAGCGGGAAAAGCCGTTCTGTGCGAAAAGCCTATCGCGCTAGATCTCACAGACCTCGAACGTCTGGAAGTGACGGCGGAGCGCTGTCACGGGGTCTTAATGGAAGCATACATGGTGGAGTACCATCCGCAGTGGCGCCAGCTACGTGATGAGATACTACCGCAGATTGGTCCGGTCCAAACAGCGCACGCCGTGTTTGCCTACCGAAATCTGGATCCAAAAAATATCCGCGCAAGTGCGCAGATGGGTGGCGGCGGACTCCTCGATATAGGTTGCTATGCAACTCTGGTTGGCGACTGGATTTTCCAAGACCATCCCGAGGTACTTGCGGCTCGACTCGTACTCGACCGAGAGGGAGGCGTTGACCGCCTTGCAACGGCCTTACTCGATTATGGCAAAGGTCGCACCCACACTCTGACTGTCGCGACCCAAGCATGCCTTTATCAGCGCGTGACGCTGCTTGGTTCCAAGGGTTGGGCAGAGGTTATGGTACCTTTCAACCCGGATAGCAGCGCCAGAGCTCACTTACGCTGGGAAGCAGACGGAGGTCGAGGTGAGGGTCAGCGACTTGAGTTCCCCATCGCTAATCAGTACACCGAGATGGTGAAGGTATTTGCAGCTAAAGTCGCTGCTGGTGATCACTGGAATAATTTGGCACAGTCGCGTCGTGTTATTACCACACTGGATGCTATCAGACGCTGCGCCGTGACGGATGTCGTTGCCAAACCGTACACAAGCTGATCAAAAGTTCAGACTAGTGTCAGTGAGGCGCACTAGGCTTGCTGCACAAGACACCTTAAGGGTATGAACGTATGCGCATTTTACTGGTAGAAGATGAAGCCGCTCTAGCCAGCGCACTGGCTGAGCACCTTGAGCTTCAAGGGATGGCGGTAGACAGCTTTGATCAGCTCAAACACGCGAGTGCCGCTCTGCGAACCACTGAGTATGATCTGGTATTGCTGGACCTACAGTTGCCGGATGGGGATGCGGTTCCCTGGCTCAAACAGCACCGGCAGAGTCAACTAAAAACCCCCGTGATTATCCTGACAGCCCGGGATCAGATCAGTGACCGCATCGCCGGCCTAGATGCGGGTGCCGATGACTACGTGATTAAACCTTATGATCTGGACGAGGTGAGTGCACGAATTCTCGCCGTCACGCGACGTCAGGCTGGGCTTGCCACAAATGAGGTCCAGTGCGGCGATTTAAGCGTTGATCTGCAACGCCGGCATCTGGCACTTAAGGGTGAGCGGGTTGAGCTCACGGCACGCGAATGGAGTATTCTGGAGACGCTCATCAAGCGGCCCGGCCATGTGGTCAGTAAAGAGCAGATCGAGGATCGCCTTTATGCCTTTGGGCACGAGGTCGAGAGCAACACGGTCGAAGTCTACATCAGCCGCCTGCGCAAAAAGCTGGGGCGGGAACAGATCGCGACCGTCCGTGGTCTGGGCTATCGACTGGATGTTGAGGCTAGATGAAACGGGCCTCTACCCTCGCGGCACGGATAGGAACGCGCATCGCACTGAGTCTGCTGGTTGTCTGGATATTGGCAACCGTGATATCGCTGTTGGTGCTAATGCGTGAACTCAACGCATCGTACGACAAAACTTTGCAGGAGACCGCTCAACGGCTATTACCCCTGGCTATTAGCGACTATCAGCTGCATCAGGTAGGCATCTTGGAGTTACGCCCCGACCTAAGCCTACTGCAAAATTTTGACCTCGGTCTGACCCACCGCATCCTCAGTGATCAGCCAGAGTATCTGCTTTACCAGTTGCGTGATTGGCAAGGTAAGGTATTGCTCCGATCCCACAATGCGCCGATGAGCCCGATGCTGTCCAACATAACACCCGGCTTCAGCTCACTCGAACACTTCCGCCTTTACACTGCCTCTACCGTCGACGGGCGCTACCATATTCAGGTAGCTGAGTCGGTAAAGCATCGCTACGGCGCGTTAGTTGACTCGCTGATTCTATTCTTACTGGTGTTCTTGCTGGCGCTACCGGTGAGCGTGTTACTGGTATACACCGCGGTAAAAGGACAGCTCGTACCCATTAGCCGGTTCACTAGTGCGATTGCGCAGCGCCATGGGCAGAACCTCAAACCCATCGACCCCATGAACCTGCCGGATGACTTCCTCGAAGTCCAGCAGGCAACCAATGATTTGCTGGAGCGATTGCGCAGTGCGCTCAATTCGGAACGCGAATTTGCTGCCAATGCAGCCCATGAACTTCGAACACCCCTAGCGGTAGCCTCGGTCCAACTGCAACGACTAAGGCAGGAACTTGGTGGCGGTACCGAGCAGTCTCAACGGCTTGTTTCAGTGGCTGAAAGCCTACAACGCCTCACCCGCTTGGTAGATAAATTGCTACAACTGGCGCGAGCTGAATCGGCAGGCCTCTATTCGGGGACACCAACTTCTGTCGCGGTAGTCGCCCGTATGATCGCGCGTGAGCTTGATCCGGGTAATGAGCGTATTGAGCTGCTGATGGAGCAGACACCCGAGCTGCAACTGGATCCCGACGCTCTGGCCGTTATTTTATCGAATCTGATCGAAAATGGGCTGAAGTACGCACCCAGTGCCAGCCCTGTCATTGTTAGAGCGGGTAGCGACGCAACCGTTCATGTCGAGAATCTGGCGCCCAATCTGGATGCCGATTCATTGGAAGGGCTGCAGCAACGCTTTGCCCGCGGGCCTGAACGCAACAAACCGGGAACGGGTTTGGGTTTAGCCATCGTATCTGCCTTTTGTCAGCAGCTTGGTATCAATTTGCAGCTCAAGCTAGTCGGCAGTGGTCGTGGACAGCGGCTATGCGTTAGTCTCGACTTCGCGGCAGTTAAGCCAGAACCTTCACCGGCTCTCCCATCACCCAAGTCTGTCTGACAGCCCGTTCATCACCCATGATCATCAGTGCAAAGAGTCTCTCTGACAGGCTCAACGACTGTTCCAGACGCGCTTCCAGCTGGGGTAACTGAGAGGGATCCAGAAGCACGCAGTCGGCCTCTTTGCCTGGCTCAAAATTCCCAATCTTCTGTTGCAATCCGAGGCTGCGGGCAGCGCCAAGCGTTGCGAGATAAAGAGCTAGTTCAGGACTCAGGGTCTCACCTGCCATCTGTTGAACTTTGTAAGCGTCTCCCAAAGCGCTGAGCATCGAAAGGGAGGTCCCCCCACCCACATCCGTGCCCACCCCTACCCCGATACCGGCATTCAGTGCAGCACGGATATTAAATAGCCCCGAGCCTAAGAAGAGATTTGAGCTTGGACAATGACAGAGTGTCGAGCCCGCATCAGATAACCTTCGATGATCTTGAGCATCCAAGTGAATGGCGTGAGCGAAAAACGCTTTGTCCGTTACCAGACCCGCCTGATCGTAAACATCCAGGTAAGAGCGATTCGCGGGATAGAGCTCAGCGACCCAAGCGCATTCCGCTCGGTTTTCGGCTAGATGAGTATGCAGATAGGTTTGCGGGTAGTCACGCAAGAGTTGCCCGGCAGCATCCAACTGCGCTTGAGTAGAGGTCGGCGCAAACCGGGGGGTTACGGCGTAATCTAAACGCCCACAACCACTCCAGCGCTCAATCAGCTCGGCGGATTCCTCATAAGCCAGTGTTGGCGTGTCACACAACCCCTCAGGGGCGTGTCGATCCATTAACACCTTGCCACTGAGCATTCGCAAATTACGCGCCTGCGCAGCCTCAAAAAAAGCATCGACCGACGCTTTGGCCGATGTCGCGAACACCAGTGCCGTGGTTGTGCCCTGCGCCAGTAATTGCGCAAGAAATCGTTCGGCTTGAGCACTGGCATACTGAGGGTTTCGATAGCGCAGTTCAGCGGGAAAGGTATAACGGTTCAACCAGTCGAGCAACTGAGTGCCGTAGGCCGCAATAACCTCTAGTTGTGGATAATGCACATGCAGATCGATTAGACCGGGAATCAGTATCTGACCAGGGTAATGCTCGATCTCGGTCTCAAGGGGTAACTGCGGCAAAATCACTTCAGGTTCACCCAAGGCCTTTACCAAACCATCCTCGATCCATAACAGAGCGTCGTCGAACAGCTGCCAGCGAGCGGACTCACCCGTATTAGACGCATCAGGAAAGTGAACGATACTAGCACGAATTACTCGCATTCAGAGCGCTCCCTCATACTTAGACTGGTTTGGCGTCGGTACATAAGATCTGCCGCAACGGAGATCGCTATCTCCAGGGGTGTTTTGGTTTTCAGATCGGGCAAACCAAGCGGTGTAATCAAACGTTCACGTTGTTCGGCGCTGATGTTGCGCTGCTCGAGCCTCTGTTGAAAGCGTCTTGCTTTGGTTGCCGAACCGATCATACCCAAATAACCAACTGGGCTTGCAAGTGCAGCAGTGACCAACTCGAAGTCGAGCTGATGATCGTGGGTCATCACTACGGCCCAGGCATTGGTCGGCAGTTCAGACGCCACATCAACCGGATCTCGCTCTACCCGCTCGACTCCCTGGGGTAATGGGTCGATAAACTGCTCATCGCGGTCATCTACCCAGTGAACATTGAAACCTAACCCTGCCAGAAGAGGCGCAAGTGATTGTGCCACGTGGCCCGCACCAAAGAGGTAGAGCTGTATTACTTGCGAGTTAAATACCTCAAATAGCAAGCGCACCTCACCGCCGCAACACTGCCCCAGCTCGCTACCGAGGGAATAATTCCTCTCAAAGACTCCATCCTGAGCCGCCGTTATTAGTTCACGGGCAAAGTTGATAGCCTCATATTCCAGGTGCCCTCCACCGAGCGACTCAATTGTTGTCTCAAGCGTCACCAACATTTTGCTGCCGCGGCTGCGCGGACTTGAGCCACGATCAGCGATCTGTGTGACTAATACCGCCGCCTTACCTGACTCAATGAGTTGCGCCAGTGATTGGCTCCATTTGCTAAACATGTACTCCCCTTAGTGAAAGCTGCCGCACCGCATCTGTCTGCTTCAATCAATCAATCCCAACGCCCGAATAACTGCCTCCGGTGTCGCGGGCGCCTGCAAGTCGACGGGGCCTTTTACGCAACTGGCGATAGCATCCTCAATCGCACACCAGACCGAGATGGCCAGCATAAGGGGCGGTTCACCGACCGCTTTGGAGGAGTAAATAGTTGCCGCTGAGTTAGGCTCCTCTAGCAGCTCGATACTCAGCTCTCTGGGGCGATTGGAAACTGCCGGTATTTTGTAGGTCGCTGGAGAGTGGGTTAACAGTCGCCCATCGCTGCCCCAACGCAGCTCCTCTGTTGTGAGCCACCCCAACCCTTGAACAAAACCGCCCTCAATCTGTCCTTTATCAATCGCTGGATTGAGGCTCATACCCGCATCATGAAGGATATCAGTCCGCCGCACCTCAGTAACACCGGTAATCCGATCGACTGAGACCTCGGTACAGGCGACTCCCTGAGCGAAGTAGAAGAAAGGCTCGCCCCTCGCTTGATCTCGGTCGTACCAGATTTCAGGTGTTTTGTAGAAACCGGTAGCCGAAAGTGAGACTCGCTCGAGATAAGCGCCGTAGACCAGTTCAGCAAAGGATTGTTCACCACCCGGCCAACTCACCTTTGAATCCGCGAACTCAATCTGATCCGCACCGATCGACTCACGCTGCGCCACATAGTGTTGCAGTCTCGAGCGCAGCTCAATAGCGGCATTACGTGCAGCCATACCGTTTAAATCAGCCCCGCTCGATGCAGCGGTAGGCGATGTGTTAGGCACTTTATCTGTGCGCGTCGCAGACATCCTGACATTCGCGATGTCGATACCCAGCACGGCAGCAACAATCTGACCCACTTTGGTGTAGAGACCTTGCCCCATCTCGGTTCCCGCTTGGCTTACCAGTACGGAGCCATCCGTATAGATGTGAAGCAGTACGCCAGCCTGATTCAGGTGCTTAACCGTGAAAGAGATACCAAATTTAACTGGAGTGAGAGCCAAGCCTCTCAGAAAACGGCCATCAAGGGCATTATGCGCATCGATTTCAGATCGGCGATGGCGGTAGTGGCTGGTCTGTTCCATGCGTTTGAGCATGCGTTCTAGCTGTTCACCTCTGACTGGTTGGTGATAAGGCGTAGTGCCACCCTGTGCGGGATAGAGGTTTGCCAGTCGCACGTCGAGAGGATCACGCCCCGTGCTCCGGGCGATCTGCTGCATCATCGCCTCGCCCGCCAGCATCCCCTGAGGCCCGCCAAAACCGCGAAAAGCAGTGTTAGAAACTTTGTGCGTCTGCCAGCGCTCTCCAGTAATACGCGCATGTGGGAGGTGGTAAGCATTGTCGAAATGAAACATCGCCCGATCGACAATAGCATCCGATAGATCTGGTGAGTAACCACAATCACCGTGGAGCTGAGCCATCACCGCTTCAATTTTGCCTTCAGTATCAAATCCTACTTGATACTCTGCAAAGAAGGGATGACGCTTACCAGTCAGCGTCATGTCGACAACGCGGGGCAGCCTTAGCTTCACGGCTCTCCCGGTTTTGACAGCCAAAAGCGCTGCCAGACATGCCCAAGGCGCGGCCTGCGTCTCTTTACCGCCAAATCCACCTCCCATTCGCCGCACCTCTACACAGATCAGGTTGAGCGGCAAACCAAGCACCTCTGCCACCAGTTTCTGTACCTCACTGGGGTGTTGTGATGAGGTGTAGACCAGCACTCCTCCCTCTTCCGTTGGTATCGCTAGAGAAGCCTGTCCCTCAAGGTAAAGATGGTCCTGACCACCCATTTGCAAACTACCGTTCAATTGCAGTTTCGACCGTGCAAAAGCCGCCTCAGGCTCTCCTTTAATTAGCTGGTGAGTGGGTCGCACTCTGGCCTCTGCAGCCCTTGCAGCATCTATATTAAGCAAGGGGTCTGCTGGTAGATACTCAGCTTTTCCGAGCTGTGCAGCTCTGCGAGCCTGTTTTTCAGTGCTGGCCGCCACTGCAAACAGCGCCTGACCATAGAACTGCACTTCGCGATTAACGAGTAATGGATCGCCCGGAAATACCGGCCCGACATCCGTCAAAGCAGGTAGATCCTGGAAACGCAAAGTGGTTACCACCCCAGGTGCAGACTCAACCGCGCTTAGATCCAGATCTATAAGCGCTCCTCGTGCAATCTCTGATTGACCAACGGCGGCAAAGAGCGTCCCCTCTGGCAGAACAATATCGTCGACATAAAGTGCCCGACCACTAACATGCAATCTCGCAGACTCATGCTCAATACTCTCACCAACGGGGCTTTCAGCTGACATTGACACCCTCCCGAAAATTGAGCGTCTGGACCAGCAGCGCAGCGCAGCAGTAAAGCCGATACTCAGCGCTTGCACGCAGATCATCCATAGGTTTTAAATGCGCTCGCACCAGTGGTGCTAGGCGATCGAAACTTAACTCCGCTACGTGGCGATTAAGCAGCTCCTGACAGAGCGACTCGGCCTGAATCGGTGTGGCCGCCATGCCTCCTAAGCCGATACTGAGACTCACCAGATGGTCGTTTTCAAACTTGGCTAAAACTGCTTGGCACAGGGTCGATATATCATCCTCACGGCGCTTAGAAACTTTATCGACAGTAAAAATATCGTCGCGCTGCGGGAGTCTAAAGCTGACTGAACGGATGATTTCCCTCTCCTTGAGCGCCGTCTGGCGATACCCGGTGAAAAAGTCGCGAACTAGCATCGATCGTTCCGCGGCTGGACTCCAAAGCCGGATTTCGGCATCCAAGGCAATAAGAACTGGAGCGAGGTCTCCTATGGGTGAGGCGCTACCCAGATTTCCCCCCAGAGTTCCACGATTTCGAATCTGATCTGAACCAATATGCCACAGGAGGTTGGCCAACGGCGAAAGCCGCTGGGTAGCCCATTGCAGTAACTGTGTGTAGGTGACACCCGCACCCAGAGTTACCCGGCCCTCCTCCTCTCTGATGCCACTCAGCTCTGCTATACGACTAAGACCAATCAACTGCGGTTTGGGCTTCAGGTTCTGTGTTACTTCAAGCATCAGGTCGGTTCCACCTGCCACTAGGGTAAAACCCGGGGTATGATCAATGGTTTCAGCTAGCGCCTGTAAGCTGGTTGGCAGAGAGAGACCAAAACCGCTGTCAGACGGCGCTATTTCTGACAATAAATCAGCACTGCGCGCATCTCTCGTGTAAGTCTCAGCCGCTGTGTGGACCGCTGCTATGATGGGACCATAGCCGGTGCAACGGCAGAGATTACCAGCGATCGCCTGAGCGATCTGCTCCTGACTAGGATCAGTTACATTCTCCAATAGTACGAAAGCCGAAATGACAAAGCCGGGAGTGCAAAAACCACATTGTGACGCATGCTGCGTCACAAAAGCCTTTTGTATCGGGTGCAATTGGGTACCTGTGGCAAGGTCAGCAGCCGTCACCAGTTCTCGCCCGTGGAGCTCTGCCGCAGGACAGATACAGGCGTTAACGGAGTGATAATGTACCCCCTCAGCGCCAAGTAGACCGAGCGCTACAGTGCAGGCGCCACAATCGCCTGAGGCACACCCCTCTTTTACGCTGGTGTTTCGTCGTTCGTTCCGAAGGTACTCTAATAGGGTTAAATCAGCTGGCAGATCAGACTCTCGCACGATCTCGCCTCTGTGTACGTACTCAATCACTGAGCAACTCCCTGTTTGTTCTGAAGAATGTACTCCCAGTAATAAGGACTATTGCCTAGATATGGTCATAGGGGCAAGTTTTTGGTTGATTTAGTGGCGCAGTTTTCTTTCAATGTCGTATCAGCAAACGTGCGGGAGTGTCGGATACTGTTCAGGGCTCTCAAGAGAAACTGTATATAGACAGGACTTGACACCTAATGTCAGTACAAGAACGTATTTGGCTTGCAAACCCCTTGGCGGTATACACGGGAAATCAGCATGATGCCGGTGGTGGTTTGGTTGTCTGCGGTGCACGTATTGTTGAACTGGTTGCCAGCGGGGCGCAACCGAGTCTTGGCTACACAGTTAAGGTAGATCTATCGGAGCAGGTTCTACTTCCCGGATTGATAAATACCCACCATCATTTCTATCAGACTCTAACACGTGCAATGCCCGCTGCACTGAACAAAGAGTTATTTCCCTGGCTTCAGACACTCTACCCAATATGGTCCCACCTGAATCCTAGCGAACATAGGGCGGCGACCAAGCTGGCACTTGCTGAGCTTCTACTCTCAGGCTGCACCACCGCATCTGATCATCACTATCTGTTCCCCCCAAATCTTAAAGATGCCATCGATCACCAAATTGATATCGGACACGAAATGGGGATGCGTTTGGCATTGACACGAGGATCTATGAGTCTGGGTGTGGATCAGGGCGGACTACCACCGCGGTCAGTGGTACAGACAGAGGAGCAGATCCTTGCGGATTCTGAGCGACTAATCAGCCGCTTCCACGATTCTGATGAGCTCTCCATGAGCCAAATAGCACTGGCACCCTGCTCGCCATTCTCCGTAAGTACAGAGATCATGCGTGATACAGCAGACGTAGCAGCCAGATATGGTGTGCGTCTACACACTCATTTAGCAGAGACACTGGACGAAGAGGCGTTTTGCGAGCGCACCTTTGGCTTACGTATGGTCGATTATCTGGAGTCAGTCAACTGGCTTGGGCCTCAGACTTGGCTGGCGCATGGAATTCACTTTAACCGCGATGAGATCAAACGACTCGGTGCAGCTGGAACCGGCATATGCCATTGTCCAAGTTCTAATATGACGCTGGCGTCGGGTATCTGTCAGGTACTCGATCTTGAGGATGCCGGCTCACCCATCGGCTTGGGTGTTGACGGTTCCGCCTCAAATGACAGCTCTAATATGATCCAAGAAGTCCGTCAGGCAATGTACCTACAACGGCTACGCTACGGTGCCTCGCAGGTATCACACTTAGATGCCCTACGCTGGGCTACAGCGGGTGGAGCGAGCCTACTGGGCCGGTCAGATATCGGTGAACTAGCGGTTGGTAAGGCTGCAGACCTCGCAACGTTTAAGCTCGACGAGCCGCGATTCTCGGGTGCACACGACCCGCTCGCCGCACTACTGCTCTGTGGCGCCCACAAAGCCGAATCGGTTATGGTAAACGGCAAGTGGCGAGTCGCGCGCGGTGAACTTGTCGACTTGGATATCGCAGAGATAATGTTCGAACATCAGCGAGCAGCACAATCACTTGCTTCGCGCGCAACAACATAGAGATACAAACATGACACCGTATAACAAAGATTTTCCGGTCTCCTGGGACGAACTTCATCGTAACGCGCGAGCGCTTTCGTGGCGCCTGCTTGAGCAGGGGCCCTGGCGAGGGATTATTGCTATTACCCGGGGAGGTCTGGTACCCGCGGCAATCCTGGCGCGCGAAATGGACATCCGCCTGATCGACACGATTTGTGTACTGAGCTACGGTAACTCTGATTCGGGTGAAGCCTCCGTACAGGGTGCAATTGAAGTGCTTAAGGGTGTCGAAGGCAACGGTGAGGGTATGATCCTTGTAGATGATCTTGTGGATACAGGTAAAACCGCCCGTCATGTGCGTGAAATGTTACCCAAAGCACATTTTGCCACCATCTATGCGAAGCCGGCTGGTAAACCTTTGGTTGATACATTTATCACTGAAGTCAGCCAGGATACCTGGATACGGTTCCCATGGGATATGGTCCAGACCTTCACGCCGCCCTTGGCTGAAATTCGATAACAGAGTGCATCTGAGCCCCAAAACATCTGCACAGGAAAAGCACACCGATGATAGACAGGCTGCTTGATATTCGTGGGATTACCAAAGCCTATCCAGGCGTTGTCGCTAACAACGACGTTTCGTTTGCGATTGAACGCGGTGAGGTCCATGCCTTACTGGGAGAGAATGGGGCAGGCAAGAGTACGCTGGTCAAGATCATCTATGGGCTGGTCGCACCTGATTCAGGTAGTTTGATGCTCAACGGTTCAGTTTTTGCACCTGCATCGCCGAACGCGGCGCGTGCGGCTGGTGTGGCCATGGTTTTTCAGCATTTTTCGCTCTTTGATGCGCTCACTGTAGCCGAGAATATCGCACTAGGGATGGATAATGCGCCCAAGCCGCGAGAGCTCTCCAGTAAAATCCAACAGATCTCTCATGAATACGGTTTACCCTTAGAGCCCAACCGCATCGTCGGTACACTCTCCGCCGGTGAACGTCAGCGCGTTGAGATAATTCGCTGCCTCCTACAGAACCCTAAGCTGCTGATCATGGATGAACCGACGTCGGTGCTGACACCTCAGGAGGTTGAGATACTGTTCAAGACTCTGCGCAAGCTCAAGGCTGAAGGCACTGCGATACTCTATATTTCTCACAAGCTCGAGGAGATTCGGACTCTTTGTGATACGGCTACGATTCTACGCCATGGTGAAAAGGTCGACACCTGTCTACCGGCACAGACAACCGCGCGTGCGATGGCCGAAATGATGGTGGGTACGAGTTTTGCTGCACCGACCCGGTCTGAGCGGTCATTAGGTCAGTCTATGCTTGAAGTAAGGTCTCTAAGTACACGTTCAACAAAGGAATTTGGTGTTTCGATAAAAGAGATTAGCTTCAAACTTAAAGGAGGTGAAATCCTCGGTATTGGAGGCGTAGCCGGTAACGGGCAGGATGAGTTATTGGCGGCACTTTCAGGTGAAACACGCTCATCGCCCGATAGCATTCTCTTCAAAAACCAGCCGGTTGGACAACTTGGACCCATTCAACGCCGTCAACTGGGAATGCTCAGTGCACCAGAGGAGCGACTGGGGCACGCAGCAGCGCCGATCATGTCACTCAAAGAGAACAGCATCATTACGGCAGCCCGTCGTATGGGACTGTTAAAATCGGGATTCATAGACTGGCAGGGAGTCGATCAGTTTACGCAAGACATTGTTGCCGGTTTTGATGTTCGCACGCCCGGTACGCATACACCTGCAGGCGCTCTATCGGGTGGTAACCTGCAAAAATTTGTTGTCGGGCGCGAGGTGTTACAGCAACCGGACGTACTCGTAATCAACCAACCAACCTGGGGTGTGGATGCTGCGGCGGCCGCGTCCATACGACAAAAACTGCTGGACCTGGCGAACCAGGGTGCCGGGGTCGTCGTTATCAGCCAGGATCTCGACGAACTACTGGAGATAAGCGATCGTTTCTGTGCGCTCAATGAAGGGCGTCTCTCAGACATTGTGCCGACAAACGGGCTAGAACTGGATCAGATTGGACTGATGATGGGTGGAATTCGTGGAGAGATTGCGGAGACAACAGCATGATTCGCTTTGAAAAACGCCTGAGCCCCTCTCGCGCGACCACAATCATCACCCCGATCCTGGCGGTCATCCTGACGATGATCGCCGGCGGAATCATGTTTGCCGCCTTGGGTAAACCGCCCACAGAAGCCATACGCATTATCTTCTGGGATCCACTATTTGACCCCAACTTCGCGGAGTATTCTAGGCCGCAATTACTGGTTAAGGCGGGACCATTGATACTGATAGCAATCGGTCTGTCTGTAGGTTTTCGGGCGGGTATATGGAATATCGGTGCCGAAGGCCAGTACATTATGGGCGCTATTTTTGGTGCGGCCGCCGCACTCTCAGTTTACCCGGCTGAATCTGCGCTCATCTTCCCGGCGATGGTCATTGCAGGTGCCTTTGGTGGTTGGCTCTGGGCGATGATACCCGCAGTCTTGCGTACAAAATTCAAAACCAATGAGATCCTGGTGTCGTTGATGCTAGTCTATGTCGCTGAATCAATCTTGGCATCTATGGCTCAGGGGTTACTCAAGAACCCTGATGGCTACGGCTTTCCGGGATCGCGAAATCTGCAGCAGTACCCTAGTGCATTCAACGGGGAGGTGATCGCCAATTCGGGAATGCACTGGGGAGTGATAAGCGCGTTTATCGCTGTCATTTTCACCTACATCATGTTGACGCGGCATATTCGCGGCTTCGACATCCGCCTAATGGGCGAGGCGCCCAAAGCGGCGAGGTTTGCTGGAATCTCCACCACGCGACTGACCGTTTTCTGTCTGGGCTTCTCCGGAGCGCTAGCTGGATTAGCGGGTATGTTTGAAGTCTCTGGACCCGCCGGGCAGATCACTATCGACTTCAACACAGGTTACGGTTTCACGGCCATCATCGTCGCTTTTTTGGGGCGCCTGCATCCAATTGGCATTCTGCTGGCTGGTCTGTTGATGGCGCTCACCTACATCGGCGGTGAACTGGCTCAACTTATGCTGGGCCTTCCCGGAGCATCGATACAGTTGTTTCAGGGGATGCTGCTGCTATTCTTACTGGCGACCGATATCTTCACCAACTATCGGGTTCGAATCGGAGGGGCCAATTAATGGATTTTCTAGGCATTAACCCTGCCCTGCTCATTGCCTCACTGATGGTATCAGCAACCCCTATCCTCCTCGCTGCAATTGGTGAGACCGTGGTTGAAAAATCTGGGGTACTTAATCTCGGGGTTGAGGGCATGATGATTGTTGGCGCAGTTGTTGGCTTCATCACTGCCGTCAACACACAAGCGCCTGCGCTGGGTTTTGTTACTGCAGCTGTTGCTGGCGCGCTCCTCTCAACTATCTTCGCGACGCTAGTACTCTATTTTAAATCCAACCAGGTAGCGACCGGACTCGGACTGACACTCGTGGGATTGGGCATATCGGCTCTGCTGGGCAAGCCTTACGAAGGAATCAAAGCACCCACATTAGCGTCACTGGATATCCCTGTGCTGTCGGACTTACCCATTTTTGGACGCATGCTGTTTTCGCATGACGCCATGGTTTACCTCTCGATACTCATCGTCGGCCTCGTCTGGTACACGCTCAAATACACCCGGATAGGACTTGTGCTCCGGGCCGTTGGGGAAAATCACGATGCAGCGCATGCTCTGGGATACAGAGTTATTCGTATCCGATTTCTAGCTATCATGTTTGGTGGCGCATGCGCAGGGCTTGGCGGTGCCTACCTGAGTCTTGTTCGCGTGCCACAATGGACAGAGGGTATGACGGCGGGCGCTGGTTGGATTGCGCTTGCTATTGTCGTATTTGCCAGCTGGAAGCCCTGGCGAACGTTGGTGGGAGCCTATCTATTCGGCGGAATTACTGTTTTACAACTTAACCTGCAGGCCGCAGGCGTTGCGATTCCAGTCGAGTACTTGTCTATGTCACCGTTTTTGATAACTATAGCCGTACTAGTAGTAATTTCGGCCAGAGGGAACCATGGCGCACCCGCCTCTCTCGGTCGTCAGTTCCACGCCTCAAATTAAACCAATCACCTCACGAGGGAGTACACCATGAAACTTAAGTCATTCTTAGCAACAGCGGTGACTGCGGTTGCGATTAGCACTGCAGCCGTCGCTGCTGATGTTAAAGTCGGTTTTGTCTACGTTGGCCCGGTGGGCGACGGTGGCTGGACTTATGAGCACGATAAGGGACGCCTGGCAGTTGAGAAGCACTTTGGCGATCGCGTTGAAACCATCTTTCAGGAGAGTGTACCCGAGGGCGCCGACTCTGAACGTGTAATGACGCAGATGGCACTCCAGGGCGCAGATCTGATCTTTACCACCTCCTTCGGATACATGGACCCAACTATCAACGTTGCGAAGAAGTTTCCTAACGTCAAGTTTGAGCACGCAACAGGCTACAAACGCGCCGACAACGTCTCAACCTACTCTGCTCGTTTCTATGAGGGTCGTGCAGTACAGGGACACATTGCAGGCAAGATGACCAAGACCAACAAGATCGGTTACATAGGCTCATTCCCTATCCCTGAGGTTATTCGAGGCATCAACTCAGCCTACATTCATGCTAAGAAAGCGAACCCAGATGTTGAGTTTAACATTGTTTGGGCTTACACCTGGTTTGATCCAGCGAAAGAGGCTGATGCAGCTAACGCACTTATCGAGCAGGGTGCTGATGTCATCCTGCAGCACACTGACTCAACTGCACCGCAAGCTGCGGCGCAGAAAGCGGGTAATGTTATTACTTTCGGCCAGGCATCTGATATGGCCGAGTACGCTCCACTGCCACGAGTCTCATCGATTATCGATAACTGGGCGCCCTACTACATCGCCCGTACCCAGGCGGTGCTTGACGGCACCTGGACCTCAACCGATACCTGGGATGGCATAGGTCCCGGTATGGTTGAAATTGGAGAAATATCATCAGCGGTTCCAGCCGATATCAAAGCTGAGGCTGAAGCACTGCGTGATGCGCTCGCGTCTGGTGAATATCATGCATTCACTGGTCCGCTAAACAAGCAGGACGGCAGCGCCTGGTTAGCGGCGGGAGAAACCGCTGACGACGGAACCCTGGCAGGGATGAACTTCTACGTAGAGGGCCTGACAGGCACTATCCCTCAGTAATTACTGCTCCTAGCAAAGCCCGGGCAACGACAGTTGCTCGGGCTTTATTATTTATACAGCTAAATCCGCATCAAGAGAGCGTACAAACTCGCATATTGCGAACTAACTGCTAAGCTTTACCCTAATACTAGATATGGGCGACGAATAGTTATGTTGGCGATATTTAACTATAGCTATTTTGCCTTAGCCGCTATAACCGGCTTTTCAGCCCTCAGTGCGCTCTATTTTTGGCATCGAAGCTATGAGCAACGTCAAAAGCTGGCCGATCTCCAGCAACAGGCCGATATTAATCGACAATATCTTGCAATGTTCGACTCTCAGGTAATCTGTTCGCGTACTGACCTGGACCTCAATATCACGTTTGCCTCCAAGGCGCTTCAGAAGATCTCCGGCTACTCGCAAGAGGAACTCATCGGTCAACCCATCAGCATGCTGCTCGATCCCAAACTGGGTCTGGAACTCTACGATGAGGTTATTCGCTCGATCGATAAACGTGGTCAATGGCGTGGCACGGTGCGCCACATGGGTAAAGGCCCAAACCACTACTGGGTTGAGACTGTAGTTGCGCCGATTATTGATGCTCAGGGCACGCGCAGCGGTTATATGCAGATACGCCAGGATGTTACCTCACAAAAACGACTGGAAGAGCTCTGGATGACTGATCACCTTACTGGCCTGGAAAATCGTCAAAGTATGGATCAGATCTGGGAGCGTGAGATCCTTCGTGCTGAACGCTACGGTGATCTTTTCAGCGTATTGCTGATCGATATAGATCACTTCAAATCTGTTAATGATAACTACGGCCACCTTGTGGGTGATGAACTGCTTTTTCAGTTTGCTCAACTTCTCCGTCAGGAGTGCAGGGACACTGATCACGTAGGACGCTGGGGAGGTGAGGAGTTCATCGTACTCATCCCCAACACCAACCTCAGTAGCGCCGTACTCATGGCAGAGAAGATCCGCGAGACCATAGAGAGTTTCAGTTTCACCACGGTCGGCGATGTTACCGTTAGCATTGGTGTAGCCTGCTATCGCAGCGGCATGAGCGAAGACGAGCTGTTCAGTTTAGCCGACAAAGCTTTGTATCGAGCGAAAAACAGTGGTCGTAACCGCGTCGAGGTTAGTAACTCCAGTGACCGCAGCGGCACTCAGCTTGACCAGGAAGTTAGCACGACGCTAAGTGAGCAGTTGCATTAACTCAGGCACCAGACGACTGAGAATATGTTATTTTCGTCGGTGTCTCTGTCCATGTTTGCCTAATCCGAACCCAGAAAATGCGCCATATAGGCGACTCGTAGGATATAGCCTAAAACCGGATCTAAGCCTCTTCCCAAGCTTGTTTTTTGCGGTAGATAGTGGACGGACTCAACTCCAACAGAGCTGCTGCTTTGGGAATATTTCCCTCACACAAGCTGATCGCATTCTCGATAAACAGCCGTTCTACCTCTGCCATCGGGCGAATATCGGCGACAGTTGCAGCTAGGATTCCATTACCTTTAACGCGTCGGCGCCGGGTTGTTTTTGTCTTATCAGACTCGCTCTCTTTTACCTGGGCACTAAAGCTGTCCAGTGGCGGCGGCAGCTGCTTGACATCGATGATGCCACCTTGACTCAACACAACGATATTACGCACCACGTTCTGCAATTCGCGGACGTTACCCGGCCAGCTATATTGTTTGAAAATAGCCTCGGCCTTGGGTGAGAAACCATCATACTGTTTGGCCTCCTCCCGGGCGAATCGCCGTAAAAACTGGTTAGCGATCAACATGATATCGTCGGATCGTTCGCGTAATGCTGGCATAGAGATAGGGATCACATGAAGTCGGTAGTAGAGGTCCTCACGGAAACGTCCAGC
Organism: Marinobacterium sp.; assembly: GCA_035458585.1. Taxonomy (GTDB): domain Bacteria; phylum Pseudomonadota; class Gammaproteobacteria; order Pseudomonadales; family Balneatricaceae; genus Marinobacterium_E. Next base: position 56,965 of record DATHZN010000070.1, read on the forward strand.
ACGGACCTCTTCAAGCGGTTCTCGGTTGGTTGCACAGATGAACCGTACATCGACGACTTCATCCTTGTTACTGCCCACCTTTTGAACAACACCCGTCTGAATAAACCGGAGCATTTTAGTTTGAAGGTCGAAGCTCATCTCACCAATTTCATCGAGGAATAGCGTACCACCATTGGCTAGCGTAGCTGCACCCTCGCGGTTTGCTGTCGCGCCGGTAAAGCTTCCTTTAACATGCCCGAAGATCTCGCTCTCCATTAAATCCTTTGGAATCGCTGCGCAGTTAATAGCGACAAAAGGGCCGTCAGAGCGAGCGCTTTGACGATGCAAGGCTTCGGCGCAAAGTTCTTTACCGGTGCCGCTTTCACCGGTAATGAAGACCGAGGCCTTGCTTGGTGCTGCGCGCTTTATGAGACCGTAGACCTCCTGCATGGGGTCAGAACCCCCGATAAAACTGTGAAACTGCTGTGGTTTTTCAGCATCGCCACCATCGCGGCGGAAAACCTGATTTTCCAGCTGAACCAGCGCCGACCTCATTGTCGTCTTGAGTCTGCGCGAGTCAAAAGGCTTCTCTAGAAAATCATAGGCACCAAGGCGCATTGCATCGACCGCTTTCCCAATCGAACCGTGCGCTGTCATCACGATGACCAGTGTATTACTCCCCTGTTCTGTGAGCTCTTTGAGTAGGTCAAAGCCATCACCGTCAGGTAGTTTCACATCGAGCAAAATTACAGGGTAATCGCGCTCACGCAGTCGCTCGTGAGCCTCTTGGAGGTTACCCGCCACATCTACCTGAATCCCCTCTGTACGAAGGTATTCTGTGTAGATTTTTCGTAGGCTCGCGCTGTCCTCAACAATCAGTACTTCAGCACGCTTATCAGACATTAGGTTCTTCCATTCAGCAGAGACATCTCTAAAACTTAAAGCTCAACTCCGAAGGTTAGCCGTTGAGTTTGTCAGAGAACTGGTGCAGAGCGGCAAGCACTGCATCGAGCTTGTCCGGAATTTCCGGCACCAGGCGTTCCACCGTGTGATTGTCACCCGCTTTAGCACTCTTCTCTATCTTCTCACTCAGCGCTCTGAGCGCTTCCGCTCCGAACGTAGCAGACGTACCCTTGAGAGAATGAGCCTCCACTGACAATGCAGTGTAATCCTGATCGGCAAGGTTCTTCTGGATATTTTCAACGCGCTGTGCCGATTCCGCTTCGAACACCTCAATCAGACTGGGTAGAAAGTCTACCGAGGTATCCTCAAGCAGACGCTCCATCGTATCAAGATTGAGTACGCTGCCGATCGACGCTGCAAAACTCGGTTCCAATGATCCCAATGCGGTAACCATAGTATTTCCTCTTCACTACTCATGCATGCTATCCGCAGGCTGCAATTAGGCCGCGGGTCTGTTTCGTAATAAGCAAAAGGCATACCAATTTTTTACCTATTTCAAAATCTGCAAAGCACCCGCCTTTCACTTAACGAATCGACAGATTGTCGACCGATCTGCAATAGAAACACGACTACAAACTCAAGCTACCTAAGTTATTCTCATTTTGCAATGCAACTTGCGATGCAGAAATTGCTGCAACCCAATAGCGCTTTGAGCTTAATCAGATCAGAGTTTTGGGGCCTAATCTCTTGTGGCACAGATCATGCTTAAGCCTATCCATACCAGCCGGAGCAGTTAATGAACATGCAGACTAAACCACAGCAAAAAGCCGATCCCAACAGCACAAACGTCAAACTCCCCGTAATGATCGTCGATGATAGTGCGACGGAACGTCTGCGATTGGTGCGTCTTCTTGAATCGCTGGGCCATCCCGTTGCTCAGGCAGTTGATGGTGTAGATGCGCTGAAAAAGATGCGCGAGGCCCCCTATCAGCTGATCATTTCAGACCAGACGATGCCTAATATGGATGGCAGAGAGTTGTGTCGAGAGCTGCGCAATTCAGATGAGTTCAAACAGCCCTATATCATTATGCTTACAGCCAACGGCGAGCATGATGACCTGGTTGCTGGCATGGAGGCTGGTGCAGACGACTTCCTGAGCAAGCCCGCTCACAAGGATGAGATGCGCGTTCGTCTGGCGGCAGGCGAGCGAATGATTCGGATGCGCAACGCCATTGAGTCACAGAATCAAACCCTACGGGCGGTACATGATCAAACTGAACGCGAGCTTGAGTTGGCAGCAAGATTACAACAAGAGTATGTTCCGGGTGCACAATGGCTCTCTCCCACACTACAGCTCTCAACTCACTTCTCCATGACTCGCGGCATTGGTGGCGATTCGATGGGAGTTGTTCAGCCCAGTCCTCACCAGACGTTGCTGTATCAGATTGATGTTATGGGACACGGTATCGCTTCTGCAATGCTATCGTTCACCCTTCAGAATGCCATACAGCAGATGCTGGCTCACCACATTTCACACGGTACTCTCCCACCTCTGCACCAGATCTGCCGGCGAATGAATGAACGCTTCCCAAGCGAGCGATTCTCTGGACTCTACTTCACTATGCTCATTGCATTGATCGATGAGACCGATAATAAATTAAGTTACTGTCAGGCCGGCCATCCTCACCCTTGTGTCATTAGCCCGGAGGGCGAGATGCTGCAGATAACACGAGGGAGTTTCCCTGTGGGGCTTTTTGAGTTTGCAGATTTCGAAACGCGGACACTCCCCTTCGTACCCGGCAGTTTACTGATGCTTAGCAGTGATGGTCTATTTGACGTGACTTCACCAAGAGGCGAAACACTCGGTCGCCAGGCTATAGAGAAACTCCTTGCAGAGAATATTTCCCTGGACAGCGAAAGTTTGATCCAGAAGATTTTAACTGCTAAAGATAATTGGCAAAGCACGCAAGCGCTCCCAGATGATGTATCCGTGCTGCTACTGAAGCGCTCAGTATCAGGCCAGGTAACCCCCGCGATAGAGCGACCTCTGATCCTTACGATCAAGCCGACGGGAGCGGATGTCAGCCTGGCGATCGAGAGTGTCGAGGCACACCTGAAGCTACTGTCGATAGATGAGGTGCTGATAGCCCGCATTCAGACAACCGTCGCCGAGCTTCTAAATAACTACGTTGAGCACGCAAATTGGGAATCTATAGGGCCTGCACCCTACATAGAGATGGTCATCAAAACTGATGGCAACCGCATTGAAGTACTCATATCTGAGTACACCTCTCCGATTCCGCATCTATGTCCACCCAGACCCATGGACCTTACCTCGGAATCGGGGCGCGGCTACCACATCCTGCTTAACTGGGTAGATAGTATCCAGACATTTGCCGCGAATGGTAAAAATAGCTGGCGATTAGAGTACAAAAACAGCAAGTGACTGATAGTGGCATAACAATTGCTAAATAACTAGTAAGCGAAAGTGATTGATCAAGGGTCCTAGAGACAGATTAGGCTCTTCACAATAGACCGAGTTCATTTTAAAAGTAGAGGTGTCAAATGTCGGTAAGTGTAAGTTCATACGGTGAAGCCGAGGTGGTTCACCTTCCCGAAAAGCTGACGATGTCAAACGCAGCCGAGATTAAGAACTCCTTCAATGAGATGCTTGAAGCAGGGCATCATCGACTGGTAGTGGATATGGCAGGCGTCAACTTCACCGATTCGAGTGGTCTGGCAGTGCTGGTCGCACTCTACAAAGGAATCGGCGCCAAAAACGGTCGAGTGGTCCTGCTGTCACCCCAAGCGAGTGTACAGTCATTGCTTGAGCTCACTCGACTCCAAGAGCTGTTTGAGATCTACCAAGATCCTCGAGCAGCTATTGATCGCGTCATAGCCGCGTAGAACTCGGTGCTCACGCACAACGCTCACCAGAATAAGTTGCTAGAGCAGCTGCAGTCTGCTCTCAGCCTTCACTTGCAGGCAGTGTGCGTCGGGAGTAGTGGAGATATGCGTGGAGCTCTGCTTGCCTACAAGGCTGCAGCTCACCTCGTTGGCCTTCACGATTTACCAACCCAAACCAGCGATGTTCTGAACGGCATTACTTGTGCGACAGACGAGAGAGTCGTCCCTGAGTTACGAGCCCTGTACATCGGTATTCAGCGCGTAGCCACCGATAATGCTAATCTGGAGTGGCATGATCAGCAGCTTGCTTTAATCCTTGAGCTACGAAGCGCTCTGAGAAAAGCAAAACTCAAAAACGGTCTAGCCTACCTAGTCAGTCCAAGATCCTGGCATAAACGGCAACGCCGGTTGCTACTGAATAGAACCGAACTCATTCTTCCACTTATTCTGTTTTCCACATCAGTAGAGAGCGAGCGGGCGTTGCGCAGCGCCCTGAAGACGGACTGTTCCACGCCGATATGCCTTGCATTCTATCAGCTACTGCATGGCAATCTCTCGCCACGCACCCACTATCAGAGGGCAAACATGCCCTCCTCGTCAATACTCGAACTCACAAGCTGATCCGCTGACAACAAATGTAATCGCATGCCAAAGCATTGGCACAGGATATGCAAAGGTATCAACAAACCAGTCAAGCGTGAGCATATGAACACTCCAATAACGGCAAAACTAAGCGTCTTTGATATACAACAGATCTCTGTACCTAGGTTGCAACAGGCCGGTATTGCCTTCAACTGCCCAGACCGGGGGACTATAAGTAACTGGATCGCTCGCGCACTCCTAACGCCGGGTAATCAGACTTTGGTATTTGCCGACAGCCTTTCGCTTCTGAGGGTTCAGGCTGATTCACTGGCTATGGAGATGCTTAAGCATGCTGATCTGGTAATACCCCGCGGACGATCGCTGCGCACACAGCTGCGTGGCTTAGGACGTGCAGGAAGGGGTGATATTGATACCTCCCACCTCTATGATGAGCTATTCATGGAGATTGAGCATCGGCAGCTACATCTCTGTCTGCTCGCCTCTAATGCCAGTGAAGCACAGAGAGTCGAACGTGCTTTGCTGCAACACTACCCATCACTCACTTACAGCATCCATATACTCGAAGAACGCTATCGATTCAGTACTGCAGAGATGGCAGCTAGCATGAGAGAACGCGGTGTTAGGGTAATCCTCAGTCTGCTGGAGAGCCCACAACAGGAACGTGTATTGTCGCGTCTTAACAGATACCTTAATGACTCTCTGCTGATTGGTCTTGGCTCCGGTCTGGCCGACTCTTTATTTGGTCTTCGCCCCGATCAGCCGATGCAATTGCAACAGCTCAAACTTTGGTTTCGCCAACGTCGACACTCGATTTTACTTCGCCCCCAACACTGGCTGGGACTCCTATGCAATTTACTGTTGGGACCGTTTAATAACTCAGAGCACGGGTTGCCCCTCAATAGCTCGCTTAACCGCTCAGGTTGGCGCACGCGTCAGTTACGCGCCGCTATATTCCTCAAGGCGATGAGCTTCAGAGGGCGGCGTCAATTGGGTGTCCTGTTTAAACGCCTACTAGACCTGATCGGCGTCGGCACTGGCATGCTACTTTTATCACCACTTTTGCTATTCGTCGCTCTGGTAATCAAACTGACCTCTAAGGGGCCCGTATTTTACTCACAGATCCGCGTTGGCCTTAATGGTAGACACTTTCGAATGTGGAAGTTCCGATCAATGTACACCGACGCCGACAAACGCAAAGCTGAACTTGAGGCGCAGAATGAGATGGCGGGAGGGGTGCTGTTTAAGATGAAGAGAGATCCCCGTATTACCCCTATCGGACGTATTATTCGGCGTTTGTCGATTGACGAATTACCACAACTTTTCAATGTTCTAACTGGCGAGATGTCACTTGTTGGCCCAAGGCCTGCCCTACCCCAAGAGGTTGAGGCCTACCCTGTACTCGCACGGGCTCGGCTGGAGGTTAAACCCGGACTAACTGGCCTGTGGCAAATCTCAGGGCGTTCAGATCTACCCTTCGATAAGCAAGTGCTTCTGGACACAGCCTACGTCCACACCCAGTCAACAACCAACGATATCAAATTAATTGCTAAGACGATCCCGGCAGTCATCAGCGGCAAAGGAGCATACTGAGATGAGTAACGATAAATCAGCCATCCTCTTTGTAGATCGTAAAGGAGAGGAGTTGGCTCCGCTCAATGAGCAGTACTCGCCAGCGCTGCTTCCGATTGCTGGTAAATGCCCGCTGGAATTCTGGTTTGAGTATCTCTGTGAGCAGAAGATCAAGCGGGTTTTTCTTTTCGTAGGGGGCCATAGTAGCGCTATAAAAGAGCGCTTCCCTTCCGGCGAGCACTGGGGGCTCGAGCTGACTTATCTACTCTCCAGAGGGGAGGAGCTGCCGCGTGATCTGATATCACGTCATGCCAATCAGCTACCCAGAGAGTATTTGGCGGCCCGGGCTGACGTTGTGCCTCAACCCCGTAACGATGGCTCACTCGCCAACTGCTTATCAATTACCCAGACAGGTACAACAGAACTTCTCGAGAAGTTGTACTGGCCCAACCTAAAAAATGGGGCTAATACCTCACAACTGCTTATCAGTTTAGAGGGGTATGCAAAAGTAACGACGGAGATACTTCAGTCGCGCTACTGGTGTTGCACACCCCGCGGCCTGATGCTTGACGATCACAAATGGACGGCAACTCCGGAGTTCTCGACCGAACGAGTCGACAGTGTAGATGGCACTCTCTATGTGGGTCGCGAGTCAGTTGTCGATCGGGCTGCAAGTCTTCACGGCAGCGTCAGCATTGAGTCCAACTGCTTTGTGGATAGAGGCGCAACGCTTACCAATGCACTTATTCTGCCGGGAACCTATATTGGGCAGAATGTAAGCGTTGAGAACGCGCTTGTATCGGGTAGTCTGTTGATTGATCTTAAACAGGGTGTAGCTCAGCAGATCGGCGACCCAGCCCTACTCTCCCCAATTGATATGAACGCAGCCATAACCCGCACTCACAATACCGAGCGATTCGCTGCTGCACTGCTGATGCTATTGAGTGCCTGGTTTGTTCTACCCATCGCTTTTATGTTTAAAGGCAAGGGTGAAGCATTTTTATCACGGGAGCTGCGCTACTCGAACCGCGGATCACGTCAGCACGCGATTGAGTTGGAACACCTGCGCTTCAATACCGGTTGGTGCGGTCTTAACCGCTGGCCACAACTGATTCACGTCATCGACGGAGATCTGAAACTGTTCGGTACTCCAGTTGAAACCCCTGATAAGCGACCAGCGCAGGATCTTCCGCTCGCCCAGGGGGTACTTACGCCTCAAGACCTGTACCCGAACCACCCCTTTGATGCGGTTGAACTACAACTCTGGGGTTTAGATCTGGCAACAACACAACAGGGTTTTTTCGGAACCACGGGTCGGGCTATAAAAGCTATTATCAGAAACTGCTTTAGTCGGAATTCAAAAGCAGCTGTCAGCTGACACAGATCAGGCAGCTATAGGATAAATGCACTAAACTGTATTAGTTATCAAGCTAGTCATGTGTGGTAATCCAAATGCTGCGTGGCCTTTTGTTCATCTTTGTGCTGGCCCTGCCGCTGGTCAGTACTAAGGCTGTTGCGACGGGTCGCATCCTCATACTGAACGGCTATATTGATGGGCTCCCTTTTCCACGACGAATAAAAGACAGTGTGCGGGATTTGCTCGAGCAGAAAGTCCCAGGCGTAGCCGTTCACTCACAGTCGCTGGACATCTACCGTCCACAGTCTGAAGCCTACAAGCAGCTTTTGGTTGACCTGATTACCCTGACCTATAGGGACCAGATCGACCTGATCATCGCACTGGACGGTAATGCCTTCGAGTTTTACCGCGAGCGCCTTGCACCGGTTTTTGAGGATGTGCCGATCATTTTCATGAACGACAGAAGCGAGCTGCCGCTGCTAAGCGCGAATGAATACAGCCTCTTGATTCGCCCCAATTTACGAGAGTCACTGCGCATTGCACGCTATTATGTACCCAATCTGCAGCGCCTCTTCCTCGTTGGTGACAACTACAACGAGAATTTAGCTGCTAACGCGCTCGACGGACTCACCGCTGACTTGGAACTGATCAATCTCGGTAACCTCAGTTTGGAACAGATGCGTGCTCAAATCACTGAACTTGGCGAGGGTGACCTGCTCTTCTTTCAGTTGTTGTTTGCGGATGGCGAGGGCCAGCCGATGGTACCCCCGGTTCGCTATGTCAAGGAGTTCTCTGAACTGAGCCCGGTGCCGATGTTGTGCATGTATGCCAACTTTATTGAAGCCGGTTGCCTAGGCGGCTCGGTATCCAGTCCGATCGACCAAGCAAAAGCCATCACTGAGGCTGTACAGACCTTCGCCTTTGACGCGGTAACGCTTCCCGGATCGCACTGGGAGCGCCTGCCGGCCCCACCCACTGGACGTATCCTTCGGCGCTTTGCATCACAGTCTCTGGTTGATTATGCCAAGCTTGATCGCTTCGCGCTGGACACGCGAGAGCTCTCGGGGGTTACGTACATTAATAAGCCTGAGCCTTTCTATCAGGGGTACGCGAGGGAGCTGACTATATTTGCAGGTATAGGGCTGGTCGTCTTTATTATGCTTGCATCATATCTCTGGATTTTACGCCGCCAGCGTAACCTTCTTCATCGTTTTGCCTCGCTGACTGACAATGCACCAACCGGTATATTTTGGCTCGATGGACAACTGCAGCAGTGGCATCATAACGAACGAATCGAGCAGTGGGCACAGGAGCTCAACAAAACCGTTGAGGAGGTCAGAGAGGCTGCTCTGCTTCACCAACGGACAGGCTCAAGTCATAACAGCCCTGATTTTGCGATCAACGATGGTAGCGTCGAGCGCTACTTTAAAGTGCGTGCAACCGAGTACGACTCCCACCCCGAGATTCTGCTGCTTGAGGACACGACAGAACTTCATCAATACCAGCGCCGTCTCAAAGAACAGGCGATGGTGGACGATCTAACCGGACTAGCCAATAGGCGCACACTCAATCTAGCCTTGGAACGATGGACCGCATCAAACTTGCGGGACTCGAGCCCCTTCGCTGTGATGCTTTTCGATCTGGATGGCTTTAAACCGATCAACGACAAGCACGGTCACGCTGCCGGGGATCAGGTTTTGCGCGAGATCGGCCGCCGACTGACCTCCCGAGCGCGCCAGAGCGACCTTGTGGGTCGACTTGGAGGTGATGAGTTTCTCCTTCTTGCCTCGGGTATCTCTGAGATTACCGAGTGTGCACGGCTGAGTGAACAGTTCCTGGGCATTATTCGCGAGCCAATTGCTTATAGCGTCGATGGGCGAGCGAAAACTTTAACTGTTGATGCGAGCATCGGTGTGGCGCTCTGCCCCGAGCACGCCACGAACAGTGAGCTTCTGCTACTCTATGCTGATCGGGCGATGTACAGTGCCAAACAGGATTTGAACAGCAACTGGAAGGTCTACCATACGACTGATACGAACTCAGATATCGAGCCCAAGGGCTTGTCGTAGAGCCAGATACACACCGTTGCTCCAGCCAAAACCGTCTTGCACAGCATACTCTCCGCCCCCTGAAAGCTGTTCCGGCTGTTCGACATTATATTTTTCAATCATTTTACCGTGCAGATTAAAAATGAGCTCATTGGTGTGCAACCAACGCTTGGCCGCAAGCTCCGCTAAATCGACAAAACCGTAGCGCTTTAACCCGACAAAGGCGATCCACTGCAGGGGCGCCCATCCATTCGGTGCATCCCACTGCTGCCCTGAATGAATCTCTGTCGTCACCCAGCCACCTTGGCGCAGTAGATGCTGCTCAACCTGCGCCGCAACAGACTTGGCCTGCTCTGCACTGGCAACCCCTGCAAATAGCGGGAAGAGCGTTGCCAGAGTCAGCTTACCAGTCGACGTCAATTTTTTTGAATCAAGATCTGCGAAGTAACCTTCAGCGTCGAAGAAAATATTCTGGATTAATGTGGCGCGCTTCTGTGCTGCTCGTTCGTACACCCCAGCCATCTCGGCCTGTCCAGTCGTGTCAGCCGCGCGCATGAGTGTAGATTCAAGCAAGTAGAGCAGCACGTTAAGATCCACCGGCAGAATTTCGGTTGTCCTGATTGAGCCAAGTGAGTCACCGGTGCACCAGCGAGATGAAAAGTCCCAACCGGACTCTGCTCCGGCGCGCAGATCACGGTATAGTTCGGCCGCATTACGACCTGACTCATAGACGAGCTCAACATCCTCTTTGTACGACTCCTGTCTGGGCGTATCAGCCTCATCCCAGTATCTGTTCAGCACACCTTTAGATGTGTTGACCACTCGACGATGAGCGCTGCTAGGATCTAATTCAGCGGCACCTGCCATCCAGAACGCGTATTCACGTTGTAAAGCATTAAAATAGCGCTGATATGCCCCTTCATCCCCTTGTTCTACAAGTAATTCAACCATCAGGGCAAAGAACGGAGGTTGAGAGCGAGTGCAAAAATAGGTGCGATTGCCGTTAGGTATAAAGCCGAGGCTAGCGATCATGTCAGCGAAGTTATCCACCATGGAGCGCAGTAGCTCGAGTTCACCCTGTGCTGCCAAACCCAGTTGTGTGAAGTAACTGTCCCAGTAATAGATCTCGTTAAAGCGGCCACCCGGTACAACGTAGGCGTGGTTAAGCGGTAACCGACTCGAGTAATCACTCAGCACCTCCGGCTGGCGCGATAGAACCGGCCAGAGACTGCGAATATGCTGACAGATATCCTTTTCACGCGTTGCGGTGACATCGGCCAGCGGTTCCTTGCGAAAATGCGCCTCGACAAACTGTCTAAGGTCAAACCCCTCATCGATACTTAGTCTCGAGTACTCAGAATTAATAAAAGCGGCATCATACAGCGGCTCGAGATCAACAAAGGTTTTAGAGTCGGGATAGAGGGCTGAGCCTTGCACTGCGACAAAGAGTTCTGGGTAGGCTTCATCGGGGGTAAACATTTTATGGACCTCTATCCCGTTTAACTTTAGGTCGCAGATTGTGGGTTAAATGATGAAAACTTCAAGAGCCCAATCTAAATTCAGTCGTTATGGCCAGTAAAGTCTATGCTTAAGGGGTGTTATTAAAATCCGGGATCTCCTGTATGAGTACAGATAAACCTCAAGAAGTAATGTTAAGACTGCGCAACCTGACGGTTGACGATATACCTCAATTAGAGGCCTTGATGGACCGTGTCTATGATGACATTGGAGGCTCCTGGCCGCGCGAATCGCTAAAAAAACTGATCGCTGAATTCCCAGAGGGTCAGATCACCATTGAAGATAAAGGCGAGCTAGTCGCTGCAGCGCTGGCCGTTCGGTGCACACATGCACGATTTACTCGCCAGCACACCTACGATGACCTTCTGGGCCGGCGGGAGAGCTTTCGCCACAACGCCGATGGCGATGCGCTGTACGGCTTAGATCTTTTCGTTCATCCGGACTACCGACACTATCGACTCGGGCGACGACTCTATGATGCGCGTAAAGAGCTCTGTGTACAGTTAAACCTGCGCTCGATCATCGCCGGTGGGCGCATTATCAATTATCACAAATATTCCGATGAGATGACCCCTGAGCAGTACATTCGCGCCGTAAAACAACGCGAAGCCTATGACCCCATATTGAGTTTTCAATTGGCCAATGATTTTCAGGTTCTTCGCATCCTCCGCAACTATCTGCCAGAGGATGAGCGCTCTAAAGGCTTTGCAACATTGCTTGAGTGGAGCAACATCGTCTATGAGCCGGAGATATTGGAAGCGGAAAAGTTTCGTAAAAAGTTCGTTCGCATCAGTATTGTTCAGTGGCAGATGCGCGCGACAAAAAGTTTTGATGAGTGGCTCGAACAGGTAGAGTATTTTGTCGACTCAATGGCTGACTACACCGCTGATTTCGTCTTATTCCCGGAGTTTTTCAACGCTCCGTTGATGAGCATGGGCGATCAGAAAAATCAGTATGAAGCGATCCGTTTTTTGGCCAGCTATGCGCAACAAACTATTGATGCAATTCAGAACTTCGCAGTCTCTTACAATATTAATATTATCGCCGGCAGTATTCCGGTCCTAGACGGCAACACCCTCTACAACAACGCCTACCTGTTCCGTCGAGACGGATCGCGAGAAGTACAGCCAAAGATTCATATCACGCCTCATGAGCAGCGCGACTGGGTGATCAGCGGCGGTAACTCACTTCAGGCATTCGACACCGACGCGGGCAGAGTGGGTGTCCTTATATGCTACGATGTTGAATTTCCTGAGTTACCCCGGCTGCTGCGCCAACAAGGAATCGACATTCTCTTTGTCCCCTTCTGGACCGATACCAAAAACGGTTTTCTGCGGGTTCAACGCTGTGCGCAGGCACGTGCTATTGAAAATGAGATCTATGTCGCTATCGGCGGTAGCGTTGGAAACCTGCCACAGGTTCAGAACGTTGACATTCAGTATGCGCAATCTGCTGTCTATTCACCGTCGGATTTTGCTTTCCCTCACGATGCAACAATGGCGGTTAGTACACCCAACACTGAGATGGCGCTGATAGCAGATCTTGATCTGGAGTTATTAACTGATTTACGCCTATCTGGTTCAGTTACCAACGGCAAAGATCAGCGCGCTGACCTATACACGCTCAAGTGGTTGGGTAATTAAACGGTAGGAGCCCAAACAACCCGGTTTCGCCCTGTGCGTTTAGCTTCGTACAGGGCGTCATCGGCCTGACGAATCGCGACCTCCGCATCATAATTACCCGCCTCAAGGGTGACTCCACCAATAGAGACCGTCAAGTAGTTGGAGATGTCACTGCACGCGTGAGGATAAGCGTGCTGCTCAATTGAGTGACGAACCTTCTCCGCTTGCTGTTGCGCGCCTTTTAATGTGGTCTCGGGCCAGAGTAACAGAAACTCTTCGCCGCCAATTCGAGCCGCCAGATCAGCTGCACGGCGCGACACTGCTTTGAGCTGTTGTCCGATAAACTGCAGTGCTTTATCGCCTTCAGGGTGGCCATAGCAGTCATTAAACTTCTTGAAAAAGTCTACGTCTATCAACGCCAATGAAAGTGATGTGCCGCTGCGATTGGCCCTTGCCAGCTCACGCTTAAAGATATCGTTGAAGCCGCGACGATTATAAAGCCCGGTGAGCGGATCACTGACTGCCAACTCCTGCAGCATACGGCGCTGATCTAGCAACGCTAACTGATTTTTAATTCGAAGTTTTACGGCTGCCGGCCTGAACGGCTTTGAGATGTAGTCACTGGCACCGAGCTCCAGACCTCGCTCTTCATCTGCTTCATCTGTCATACCGGTGAGGATCACCACTGGCAGAAGCTCAAAACGGGCCTCCGAGCGAATACGCTTGAGCATCTCAAAACCATCCATGCCCGGAAGCCGCAAATCTAGGAGCACCAGGTCGATCGCCTCAGCGGTATCCAGTGCCATCCAGCCCGTCTCAGCGTCATCACAGATTTCCAGCCGGTAGTCGGTACCCAGCAGTCGAGCCAACGTCCGCTGATTCGCCTTCTCATCTTCAATAATCAGAATTCTATGGTGACTCACGCTTATCCTTGTGCCCTTCACATATGGATCAGTTTTTACGGATCAACGCCTGCTCAGGCAGCTCTACCCCAGACCATCCCGTGCGCATGAATGCGCGAATATTCCCATGATCACTCCCATCTGGGTGGAGCAATACATCTTCTCGGTAATAGCGACCAAAACAGTAAAGCGTCTGTGACTCCGAGAGCGAATTAAGACGAGCAAACCCCAATATTTTGCACGACCCCTGATTCTGCTCATCGCTATTTACCTGATCACCGTTGGCAAAAGCACTGGGGGTGTGCACGTATTCGTCAGCAATGACGGCCATTACCTGCTCGAACTCCACGCTCTCTGGATCTGAGGTTAGTTGTTCAAGCAACGCCTGGGTTCTGGACATAAAAATTCTCCTTCTGAAAGTGTAGTCGGTTGTTCGTCAGGTTGCGCCAGCGCAACGTAGTGTTGCCAGATATTTTCCAGTTGATCTACCAGTTGGATCGCTTTAGCTAATCCACTCCCCAACGCCCTATCATTCAGCAGCGCCAGACGGTCAAAACTCCTGAGTTGTTCCAGATTTAAGCCAAAGTCTCTTACCAGTGCGGCGTAATCCAGCCAGGGGTTTCCCTGACCTGCGTACTCCCAATCGATCAAATGGAGCTGCGAATCCCACAGCCAATTGCCGCAGTGAAGATCGTGATGCACCAATGACAGACCGATATCGGGTAGTTCGTTTAGAATCCCCTCAGTCTCATCCACCAGCTGTGCCATCCCCGGCGCCGACCGGCTGAAATGATTACGGTAACGCGTAAATAGCGCTGGATAGTTAATTGACGGAGCATTAGTAACCTTATGTAATCTATTGATAAACAAGATAATTTTACTAATAATCTCTGTGGTGATCGAATCAGAATCGAGCGCCTTGCCGAGATAGGGCATTAGCAGTAAACCAGCATCTGGATCTATAAGAACAGGCCGCAAGGCCCCGCGTATGCCTGAGATTTCGGCTAACACTTTTGCCTCGCGTTCGGGATCTACACCGGGGGGGAGTGGACGGTTGGGTGCAACGCGAGCCACCCAGCATTGATTATCCGAGTTTGCCAAAAACAGATTGTGCCGCGTACCCCCGGTCTGCATCGGTAGCCAATTGAGCCGTTGCCCGAAATACATATCCAATCGCTGCGACACCTTAACAGGCATGACAAGGGCATTATCAGTCAGTATCATCTGCGCCTATTGGTTATAAACCCTCAATCCTTAAAACCTCTTTGGCACAAAGCCTATAGGACATTTAACATGAGATCAGCCGTTTTATCGACTGTATTCGCAGTTTCTATCGTTTCGCCTGTCTACGCTGCCACCACTCTGAATGTTTATACTTATGACTCATTTGTGTCTGAGTGGGGACCAGGACCTCAACTCAAGCGTGCGTTTGAGAACCAGTGTGGGTGTACACTCAATTTTATTGCTGTTGACGATGGCGTCTCAATTTTAAACCGCAGTCGGATTGAACAATCGTCGACTGAAGCTGACGTCCTTTTGGGCTTGGATCTTGGACTGATCAAAGAGACTGCCGATCTGGGATTGGTACAGCCTCATCGTGTCGATACCTCAACACTCAAGGCTGATCTCAACTGGCAAAATAATCTCTTTGTTCCTTTTGACTACGGCCACTTCGCTTTCATCTATGACAGCCGCAAAATCAGCTCCCCCGCGACCTCACTCCAACAGTTAATCGAATCGGACGCCAGTGTGATTTATCAGGATCCGCGTACGAGCACACCCGGGCAAGGCATGATGCTGTGGATAAACGGGGTTTATGGTGAGAACAGCGCAGCGGCTTGGAAAGAGCTCGCCAAACGCACGGAGACGGTCACAAAAGGTTGGTGGGAAGCCTACAGTCTCTTCCTTGAGGGCGGTGCTGACTATGTGCTCAGCTACACCACCTCCCCTGCCTATCACCAGGTGGCAGAAGAGGTTGACCACTACCGGGCAGCGCAGTTTACTGAGGGACACATTGCTCAGGTCGAAGTAGCCGCAATCAGTGCTTACACCGATCAGCCAGAGCTAGCCAACCAGTTTCTACAGTTCCTCATTAGTCCTGAGGCTCAGGCTATTATACCGGTGACCAACTGGATGCTGCCCGTCATTGAAAATGTTGAGCTTCCAGAGGCGTTCAATACGCTTGTCGTACCAGAAACCATCGAGTTTACGCCAGAGACAATCTCAGCGAACCGTGCTGACTGGATCAAAATCTGGCGCGATGCAGCAGCCAACTGAGCATGATGCTTAGACTGCGAACTGTAGAGCAGCTCAGCGGTTACGCCGCACTGGGCTGCTTGATCGCAGTCACCGTCTTGGCTTTTGAGGGGTTAGCAGGCTTCGATAATGCCTATTTTGATGCCGGTTTACTCAGCGACAGCTATACTCATAAGATTCTACGTTTCTCTCTATGGCAAGCGGCACTCAGTACTCTGATATCAGTTGGCTTGGCTTGGCCTCTCGCACGTTTGCTCTATCGGCTTAACCCCTATGGCAGCCAGCACTTCTTGCGTCTCTGTCTGCTTGCTTTTGTCACCCCTACACTGGTAGTGATCACCAGCGTGATGATCCTATTTGGGCCTCAGGGGATTATGCGACCGCTGCTGCCAGAGGACTGGAAGCTGTTCGGACTGAACGGCATTCTGATTGCCCATGTCTACCTCAACTTCCCCTTGGCGCTACGGATCATTCTTCAGAGTTACCAGTCGCTGCCTCAGGGAAGTGAACGTCTGGTTAGCCAGCTTAAACTGACCGCCCTGCAACGCTTTAGGGTATTGGAATGGCCACAAATACGACCCGCTCTTCTCGCCGTCGCGACACTGATTTTCATCCTCTGCTTTAACTCATTTGCGGTGGTGTTGGCACTCGGTGGTGGCCCAAGCGCCACGACATTCGAATTGGCGATTTATCAGGCGCTTAAATATCAATTCAATCTTACGGAGGCACTGACGCTGGCGTGGATGCAGTTTGCAATTGCGGGATCACTCTTTGCTCTGACCGCACTGCTCAGTCGCATCAACTGGCTGGGAGCTGCGCGTCAGATGAGTAGCTGGCAGCCAGCCATGCCTGCATGGCAGCGCCGTTTGGGGCAGACTCTCTACCTGCTCGGTTGGGTTATTATGCTGCTACCCATTTTTGCGTTGATAAGCTCTTTACAACTGTCAAAACTGGTCAATCTTGACTACTGGACTCTGGCAGCCAGTCTCGGTCGCTCCTTGCTAATAGCCCTGAGCGCAACATCGGTTGCCCTGCTGATGGCACTCCTTCTAATACCCCTCCAGATACAGGCCAGTGCGCAGCGTAGGCCAGTCCGTGCCGCGCTACTCAACTGGCTATCAACCCACCACCTTGTAGCCCCTGCGATGGTGCTCTCAACCGGTATCTATATCTGGTTATTGAGCACAGGTGCCCTAAAGCAGTGGAGTCTTTTCTGGTTAATCGCTCTTAATGCCGCTCTGGTTCTGCCATTTTTGCTCCCCCAACTTCGTGCTAGCGCCAGTGCTTACACTAGCCAATACGGCCCATTGATAGCCAATCTTCGGCTCGGTCCAGTTGCTCGCATTAAGATTTACCTGCGCTATCTTAAGCGCCCCCTGACATCAGCTTTTGCTCTCGGCTTGCTGCTGGCCCTGGGTGATGTCTCAATCTTTGCGATCTTTGGATCCTATGACGCACCGACTCTCCCGTGGTTGATATATAACTACGCTGGTAGCTATCGTCTGGGTGAGGCCGGTATCGCTTCAGCCGCACTCTTGATGTTATGCGCGCTTCTGCTGCTGATACTCGAGAAGTCCCACCACTCATCAGAGGTCTGAGCCGTTGACACTTCGAGTAAAAAATCTCTCTATTGACTACGACGACTGGCAACGCGAATACTCGCTGGAGGCTGAGGAGGGCGAACGCCTTGCCCTTAAAGGACCTAGCGGTGTTGGAAAAACAACACTGCTAATGTCGCTGGCAGGCTTTATTCAACCCAAATCAGGGGAAGCGACCTGGCGTCAGCAGGATCTTTTGTCACTGCCGCCTGAGCGCCGTCCAATCAGCATGCTGTTTCAGGATGACAATCTTTTTGAGCATCTGAGTGTTGAAGAGAACATCAAGCTTGGCTTGAGAAGCGACACTATCAAACATCAACTCGGTGAGGCAGCAGAGCAACTGGAAATTACGCAACAGCTGACAAAAATGCCCGGACAGCTGTCAGGCGGACAACGCCAACGCGTGGGACTGATACGCACACTGCTGCGACCTGAACCTCTCGTTATCCTTGACGAGCCCTTTGCACAACTGGATGCCGAAACGCGCCAGCGCGCCTTGGCGTTTACGCTCTTCGCAGCTCAGCGTCACCACAAAACACTGTTGCTAATCACCCACCAAGATGAGGATATCGCAGCGCTCGCCACGCGAACGCTGCATCTGCTGGCTCAGTAAGGCAGCAGTACGGTGGAGCCCGTCGTTTTGCGCGACTCCAGATCCGTATGCGCCTGGGCCACTTCTGCCAAAGGATAACGCTGGTTAACCTCTATTTTGACTTGCCCTGTCTGAACTCGTTTGAACAGGTCTTCACACATCGCTTCAAACAGCGGACGCTCGTTCACGTAGGCAAAGAGTGTGGGCCGCGTCACTTTGAGTGATCCCTTCGCTGCCAATGTGGCGATATTGAGAGGGGCCACTGGTCCGGTCGCATTACCAAAACTGACCATCGTTCCGCGAGGTGCGAGGCAATCCAAAGATCCATCAAAAGTATCCTTACCGATCGAGTCGTAAACGACATTGACACCTTTGCCATCTGTCAGTTCACGAGTCCGTGCGACGAAATCTTCTTCGGTATAGATAATACATTCATCACAGCCGTATGATTTCGCTAACGCCGCCTTTTCAGCGGAACCGACGGTGCCGATAACGCGAGCGCCCAGGGCTTTGAGCCACTGCACGGCAATCAGACCTACACCGCCGGCTGCTGCATGCAATAACACCTGATCGCCCGGTTTAACAACGTAGCTATCGGTCACCAAATACTGCACGGTCAGACCCTGAAGCATCATGCCGGCCGCCTGCTCGAAGCTGATGTTATCGGGCAACTTAATTAAGATCTCCTGTGGCACTACACGCTTCTGCGCATAGGCTCCCAGAGGACGGTTCGCGTAGGCCACGCGATCACCTACCGCAACGAGATCAACACCCTCGCCTATCGCTTCAACAACCCCAGCTCCCTCCATACCCAGACTACCCGGCATATCCTGTGGGTAGAGGCCAGTTCTGAAATAGACGTCTATGTAGTTGAGACCAACGGCCTCATGCCGGATCAATACCTCACCGGGCCCCGGTGCAGCTACTTGCACATCGACCCATTTCATTACCTCTGGGCCTCCATTCGACTCTATACGTATCGCTTTAACTGTCTCTGACATTATTGTTATCCATTAGTTTGCACAGGCATAGGTGAGTGAGCCCCAATCGCTCACCCAATCTTTGCCCTTAGCTCTAGGGTTGTTGGCATCGTCTATGCGGACGACGTTGACTAAAAAAGGACCTTCGCTGGCCGGGAACTCGACATAGCCCTGAGCATCCGAGCGTATCTGCTCTACAACATCGGTGCCCTTGCGAAAACGGCGAACCAAGTGACCCTCAAGCGGTTCCGACTGGTAGAGTACACGGTACCGTGCGGGTTGCTGGCACTGCAGGAAACCTGAATCGGGTACCAACTCCAGACGCATGCCCAAGGGTTCGCTCAACCAATTTGGCTCATCAGGACCACTCCAACTCAATGCTTTGGCGTGGCGGTAATAGGTCTCTGTTGCATCTTTTGGGCTCTTGGCCTGTTTATCGTACCAATCAACTACCCACTCGAGCCCCTCCTCGTTCAGATAGCTGAAAAACTTTTCGGTGTCACGGAACCGGATATTGAAATTAGTGCTCTCATAGGCAACCCAAGAGGCAGGACCTTTCAATTCAAGCTTAACAGCCGGTTTGTCACCGTTGAGCGCCTCAATCTCCTCACGACCTAGCTCTGTCCGTTTGAAAAATTGCTCAGTTTCACCCTGTATAAAGGGGTAGTGGCGGCCGTTAAAGTACTGCCCTATGCGGATCTCAAACCCGACCTCGCTACCCGACGGAGCAACAAACTGGGTGGGTTCCAACCAGAACTCATGGGCACTGACAGCCGCGCTATTAATCGCTAGTATCACTGTTGCTAGCACTGTGTACTTTCGTACGCCGTTACCGTTCAATTTTTATTCACCGCGAAGGAAAAGTTAATGTTGGGAAACTCCCCTGTATCGTTGCAGCAACAGCTGACCAGATTCGGGTTATCAATACTCATTCTGCTATCGGTGCTCAGCTCCCCGATAAGCCATGGTCATGAGATTACACCAACCATAGTCAACGCTGAAATACTTGAAAGCAATTCGATTGATATTAGTCTGGATACCAACCTTGAGGCGTTAATGGTAGGGGTGGGTTCCACCCATGAGGACACCGATGATTCACCGCTCGCGCAGCAGTACAACGCGCTTCGTGCTTTGCCCGCAACCGAACTAGAGGCCCAGGCCCAGAACTTCGCCAAATCCCTGCCGCAAGAGCTTAGATTTGTTGATTCTGCGGGCCAGCCGATTCAGTTTGATTTCAGGCTCATCAGTCTGAGCGTTACTGAAAATCCTGATCCAGAGATCGCTCGTGAGTCACTTCTCCGTTACACGGCCGCCATTACAGATCCGATCGACTCCATCGCAGTCAGCTGGCCTGAACCCCTTGGCAACCTGATTTTCCGCATCACCAGCCAGGGAGAGCTAAAAGCAGGACTCTATGTAATGGCAGGTGAACAGTCTGATCTCGTGGAGCTCAACATTCAGGGTCAACAGAGTCAGAGCCTGCTCGATTACGTGATTATCGGGTTTGAGCATATTTTACCGCTGGGCCTAGACCACATTCTCTTTGTTATCGGTATTTACCTGCTGAGCCAGGCTTGGCGAGCGCTAATATGGCAAGTCAGCGCTTTCACACTGGCACACACCATCACCCTTGCCTTGGCAACCTTAGGTATCGTCAGCGTTTCACCGAGTATCGTTGAACCGCTGATAGCACTCTCGATTGTCTACGTGGCGGTAGAGAACCTGTTCCGCCATCGTCTCAGTAGCGCGCGCATTGCACTGGTGTTTGGTTTTGGCCTACTGCATGGCCTGGGCTTTGCCGGCGTGCTCAGTGAAATTGGACTTGATCCAACTTCGTTTATCCCAAGCCTTATCGCGTTCAATATTGGTGTCGAGCTCGGACAACTGACCGTGATTGCGCTGATGTTCGCGTTGCTTGGCTACTGGTTAGGTAAGACAGAGCACTGGGAGCGTTGGGTGCGCATTCCACTGAGTGTAGTCATAGCCTTGGTGGGCGCGTTCTGGTTTGTGGAGCGAATCAT
>DATHZN010000071.1:0-8171 GCA_035458585.1 Marinobacterium sp.
CTGCACTCACCGAACACACGGCGCGAGCAACCGGTGCATATTGAGACGTCTACTTGGTTTAGCAGCTGAGACAGTGCGTCGCCCGTGGTTTCAACAAAATGCTTCGACCCTATCTTCTCTAACTGCCCCATCGCATCAAGCTCATCTCTGACATACCCTTTAAGTGAGCTGATCAGCACCTTTCGTCCAGCCCTTTCAAGCTGAGCGATTTCGCTCTGCAGCAGTTGAGCACCAGCAAGATCTATATGATTCACGCCTTTAGCCACCAGCAACACAGCACCCTCTCCCTGCTCTAACACCTGACTAAGTTGCCGCTGTAGATGTTCAAGCGAACCGAAAAAAAGCGACCCATCAATGCGTAGGATCTGAATCTGTGGACACTCTTGGTTCTGGTAACGGCTGACGTTGCGCAGATAGCGCCCATTATCTCTCTCCAGCGGTGCAATGACCGTTAATCTTGGTCGAGAAGTACGACGCAAGTAGAAGGCAAGAGATAGAAACACGCCGACATAGATGGCGAACTCCAGTTCCGCCAGCAGCGTCGCTAATAAGGTCACTACCAAAGTAATAGCCTCATTACGATGGGCCCGCGCGAGCCCCAGTAGATGATTAAAATCAATCAGATTCCAGGCAATCAACAGCACTATACCCCCCATAGCAGGCATAGGAAGATAAGCTGTCATACCCGGTGCCATAACCAGAATGACGACTACTATCAAAGCCGCAAAAATGGCTGCTAGCGGCGTCTTTGCCCCGGCATCGTAGTTGGCACCCGAGCGAGTGAATGAGCCTGAACCGGCATAACAGGAGAAGAGACTACCAATGATGTTGGAGAGACCCTGACCCACAAATTCCTGATTACCGTCAATCTGTTGACCCGAGCGGATCGCAATCGAGCGCGCAATCGAGACCGCCTCTATCAAACCAAGCAGTGCCACCGCAAAGGCTCCTGATAACAGACGCCCAACAGACTCAACATCGATAGCGGGTATCGCAAAGGGAGGCAGGGTACCGGGAAGTGCGCCAACCAGCCTGACACCCTCTGCCGCACCATCTATCAACAGGCAGAGAAATGAGCCCATCAGCATCGCCAGCAACATGTAGGGTGACTTGGGTGATATGCGACGGATAATAATTGCACTCAGAAGCGTAAAAAAACCTATCCCCAGTGAATAGACATTGAACTCTGACATTGCACGCGCGAGTGCAATCAACTCCTCGTAAAAGCGCAACCCCGAATCGATGGAGATACCCAGTATGTGCTTCAACTGACTCGTACCGATCAACACGGCGGCACCAGCCGTGAAACCAATCACAACCGTATGCGAGATAAAATTAACGAGTGTACCCAGACGCAAAAGTCCCAGACCCAACTGGATTAAACCGGCCAGCAGAGTCAACAGCATGGTAGTGGCGATAAATGCGCTACCCGGCGCAATCCCGAAAGAAGAGACGACACTCGTGACAACGATTGAGATAGCCGCCGTAGGACCTGAAATCAGATGGTGGGAGGAGCCAAATAACGCCGCAACTACGGGAGTCACAATCGCTGTATAGAGCCCGTACTCTGGCGGAAGTCCCGCGATGAAGGCGTAGGCAACCCCCTGAGGCAAAACGATAACCGCTCCAGTAAGACCGGCAAACAGATCGGACTTCAGAGACTGTGGACTAACACTGGAGCACCAGCCCAACTGAGGAAAAATAGCTCGCAGCAATTTAGACATAGACTCAGGCTAACCAAAAAACTCAATGATACGCGGATTTAAAACGGGGGAATAATTCAATTGTTGAGTCTTAAATCCGCTTATTTTATGGCAAAAAGGGTTGGTACGCCCGATACTGGCTAGCCTAGGCCTTAGAGTAAACTCGATGTCAGCAACGATTCGCCCGCCTCGCATCCTGCTATTGATCATACTGGCACAGTTCCTGGGTACTGCCAGTTGGTTCGCAGGTAATGCAGTACTCCCCAGTCTGAGGTTACTCTGGGAACTGCCCGTTGCGAGCTTGGCGCAAATTACGAACGCCGTACAGCTAGGCTTTATTACCGGAGCACTGTTATTCGCTCTACTCTCGCTGAGTGATCGTTTCCGTCCTTCGCGACTCTTTTTTGCATGCGCTTTGCTGAGCGCCATGGTAAACGCTGCGACTGCTCTGTGGATCGATTCACTAAACAGCCTGATACTCATGCGATTCATTGCAGGCTTCCTTCTAGCCGGCATCTACCCCGTTGGCATGAAACTAGCCGCAACCTGGTTCCCAGAGGGGCTGGGCAGAGCCTTGGGCTACCTCGTCGGCTCACTGGCGCTGGGCACTGCCGCCCCTCATCTATTTGCCTCATTCGAATCAGCCAACTGGCAACAGGTGATGCTTGCCGTTGCCGCTGTAAACTTGCTTAGTGGTTTTATTATTCTCTGGGGAGTCGGCGAGGGACCGAATCAACTTAAGCCGGCACCCGTGCGTCTCAAACAGATCGGTGCACTGCAGAGGCACCCAAAGTTACGCGCCAGCGCTGCAGGTTATTTTGGTCATATGTGGGAGCTCTATGCTATCTGGGCTATCGCGCCTCTGTGGATTACAGCTTGGACGGAAAAGCACCAATATACGCTCAACGTCTCACTCGCGAGCTTCGCTATTATCGCCGTTGGCGCGCTCGGTTGCGCCCTCGGCGGAGTCTGGTCTCAACGAGTAGGCAGCGCCCGTGTAGCCTCCAATATGCTCGGAGTATCAGCCGTCTGCTGTCTGATTTCACCAATCATGTTTGAGTTAGGTGCGGTAGTGATCGCCCTTTTCTGGTTTATCTGGGGCTTTGCTATTGTCGCAGACTCGCCTCAGTTTTCGGCCCTTAGCGCCCAAAATGCGCCACCGGAGGCGGTAGGCACGGCACTTGCGCTGATCAATGCCATTGGTTTTACCCTCACCCTGATTGCCATTCAATTGAGTGTCAGCCTGATCGGAAAACTACCCGTCGCCTGGATACCTTTAATTCTGCTACCCGGCCCAATTCTGGGCCTCTTGGCAATGAGACCCTTAGTGCGTAATCAAGCTAAGGTTTAATCCCTCTGTTTGTTGGCATGTCGGCATGTCGGCATGACGGCATGACGAACCTGGCGTATTCGAGAACAGACTGACCAATATGATGCATATGCAGGCAGGTTGTATCACTCTGATTCATGCACTCGGCCATGCCGTGCCTGGCAATGGACACAGCCGCCACCAAACATCCTCTAACCTTAGTCTCTGCGAGCGAGGCGTCTCTGGGTTTTCCTCAATCATACCATAGCAGCAGTTAGATATTGGACAACCAGATAAACTGGTACGGCATGAGTTTGAGCTGCGAACCACGGTCGTTGTAACGCTCACCGGTAATCAGGTCGGTCCAGCAATCTGTCATCGTCAGATTCAGCTCCGAGAGCGGCAAACTTTGAGGCTGATCACTGAAGTTGTAGATGGCAAAGATACTCTGGCGACGATCCATACTCTGGCGCCAAAATGCGAAAACCTGCTCCCCTGTGTGCAGGGTAAACATCGTCGCGTTGGGATGAAACGCCTTTTGCTGGCGTCTAATCCTTAACAGATTGGTCAGTGCCTGAAATACACGTGCATGATGCGTATTGGCAGTGAGCTTCTCCTCGAGCTCATCGGCATCCCAAACATGTCGGTTAATAGAGCGGAAGCTGCCAGTGTGCTCCACTCGGGCTTGGTCATTTTCAGTTCCTAGCAGGGAGTGTATGTAAAAGGCCGGCACCCCCTCGAGTGCAACCATTACGGCAGCGGCGCAAAGGTAGCGCGCGAATTGCCACTCATCCGGACCGTTGGCCACCGTACCTGACAGAGCATCCCACAGGCTAATGTTGATCTCATAAGGTTTTGCTTTGCCATCAGGTGTGGTGCGCGAACTGACGCGCCCGCCGAAACGCTGCATTGTCCCGATGAGCGTCTCGAGCTCCCACTCACTCAGAAGCCCCTCAGCGGGGCGAAGACCAACCCCGTCATGAGAGGCGATGAAGTTAAGATAGGTTGTACCGTTCTGCGCCGGAGGCATGGTCATCAGCCACTGCTTAAGATGCTGGCAGGAACCGCTAACCAGGCTGTTTATCAGCAGAGGTGGCAGAGAGAAGTTATAGATCAGATGCGCCTCATTCGCGTTACCAAAATAGGTCAGGTTTTCTGCATTAGGAATATTGGTCTCAGTGATCACAACCGCATCCTCGCTGTGATGTTCGATCAACAATCGCAGCAGACGAATTACCTCATGTGTCTGCGGCAAATTAATACAGTTTGTACCCGGAACCTTCCATAGAAAGGCAACCGCATCAAGCCGGAACCATTTGATGCCGTAATCGAGGTAAAGCTTAATAATCCCAAGGATCTCGAGTAACACTTTCGGATTGGCAAAATTAAGGTCCACCTGATCGTGACTGAAGGTGCACCAGACATGTTTTTCGCCCTGAACAGTCTCCACTTCGCGTAACAGTGGCGAGGTTCTTGGCCGCACCACTGCACTGAGGTCAGTATCAGGGGGCATATCGATAAAGTAATCTGCTCCCGGGTCCACTCCTGCTTTGAAGTTTTCAAACCAGAGGCTTCGGGCAGAACAGTGGTTGATCACCAGATCTCCCATCACTTTATATCGCTCGCAAATTGCCGTTACATCCTTCCACTCACCAAGCGACGGGTTAACGCTGGTGTAGTCCATCACACTAAAGCCATCGTCCGAGGTGTAGGGGAAGAAAGGCAGTATGTGAACGCTAGAGATCGCCCCTTGGACCCGGGTATCGAGAAACTTAATCAGTGTATGAAGTGGAATTTCGCCCTCGCGTTTCAGACTATCGCCATAGGTGATCATCATCACATCAGACTGATTCCAGAGATTACGATGGGGTATAGGAGAGGGTGAATCCGCCTTCAAATCCATCACGTTGAGACACTCAGCGACCAGATCGGTCAAATCAATATCTGGGTAGATCTGTTTTAAATGCCCTGCAATTCGCTGTTCCAGTATACTCTGTTGCATAATTTCTCCTAAGCAGCACCAAACTCATTCATATCCGCCTCGACTGCAGTCAGGATCTCATCCTGTATTGATGGGTAGGCGCTGTTGACCCTGTTCCAGCTGGGAATAAAGGGAGTCTCCATTGGGTGCTCGAGGAAATGGTTACCGGCACTCATGATGTTGCGTGCAAACAACTCCACCGCTTGCTCTTCACCATGAACATCGAGCTTTAGGCCGTTTATCTCGGCGTCGTTGCGGTAAGTCTCAACGAAATCCAGTGCAATGCGAAAGTAGGTCGCCTTGATTGTTCTGAAAGTCTCCTGATTGAACACCACACCGTTGGTCGCCAATTTGCGAAAAACCGCTTTGGTAATATCGATCGACATTTTGGAGAGCCCGGTGGAGGCATCTTCTAAAGAGAGATCCTGATGCTTATGGTCGTATACATCGGCGATATCAACCTGGCACAGCCGGTTATTAGAGTAGTTTCGGGTCATCTCTGAGAGCACGCCAATCTCCAGCCCCCAGTCGCTCGGAATGCGAATATCGCTCATGACGTCACGGCGAAAAGAGAATTCACCCGCTAAGGGGTAACGATAACTGTCGAGGTACTCGAGGTAGTCCATTGGACCTATAACTTTTTTAAGCGCGCGCAGCAGGGGCGTCACCAGCAGTCGCGACACCCGTCCGTTGATCTTGCCACTCGCGATGCGGGCGTAGAAACCTTTGCAGAACTCGTAGTTAAAGTTGGGGTTTGCCACAGGGTAGATCAAACGAGCCAGTAGTTCGCGATCATAGGTGAGAATATCGCAATCATGCATAGCGATAGATTCGGCCTCACCCGAAGCCAAGGTGTAGCCCATGCAGAACCAGACATTACGCCCCTTTCCCGGTTGCTCGGGCGATAACTCCTCGCGCTGCAGCTTGGCATCAATCGCCCTCAGGCGCGGTCCGTCATTCCACAGAACCTTGTAATCCTGAGGCAGAGCCGAGAAGAAACTGAGCGCATGGCGGTACTCATCTTCAGTTGCACGGTCCAACCCGATAACGATCTGTTTAAGGTAGGGCACCTCTTTTAAATGGCTCAGAATCAAAGGCATCGCCTCCGTCTGCAACTCTGAGTAGAGGCAGGGTAAAATCAGAGCCATGGGGCGTTTACGTGAGAAACGCATCAACTCGGCTTCCAGCTCCGCCAAGGGTCTGTTCGAAAGATTGTGCAGTGTTGTAATAATACCGTTTTGGTAGAAATCACCCATGCTCACACTCCTATCAACGCTGTTCGGCCAAAAATCGATTTGTATTCTGTAGAATGTCGAGCACGGCCTGATTCCATCCAACAGGCCCAAGCCCTGGCGTCACAATGGCTTTTTTGTGAGCCGGAAGTTTCACCGGTGGATGTACTGGTGATCGAACCACCACAGCGATATCCGCTGCACTGAGCATCTCGATATCATTTTCACCATCGCCCAGAGCGATTGTTATCGCTGGATTGCCCGACGCTTCAAATTGCTGATTTAACCAGAACATTGCATCAGCTTTGTTATGCTTCCCCATCAAGTGAACAAACCGACCACCACGCACCAGCTCTAAACCAACAGACTTAACTTCTAATCGCATATCCTCAAACGCTTCGGCCGTATCTCGCCAGAGCATGGGTTCGGTATACTGTCGTTGCAATGCCAGGGTGGCGGACTCAAAATCCAAGCCGGTTAGATCAATAAGCTCGTCAATCGTCATTTGTGAGAAACTGCGGAAGCGATAGCGATTCTGTAACGCTTCAAGACATTCCACTAGCCGCTCATTTTTCTCCCCAAAACGTTTCACCTGATAGCCTTCGACAGGTTCCAAATCTGTGCTCACCTCAAACCCTTCAGGGAGATAAATCGCGGCGCCATTCTCAACAACAAAAGGTCCTTGGTGTCCGAGCATCTGACGTAAAGGCTGGAGTTCAGCAAAGGTTTTGCTGGTGTTTGGAATCCAGGGAATAGCCCGCTGGTCAAGCTGATGAAGCGCTGGGGCGGCGGCCTCAGCGCTGTAGCTGAAATGGTCTAATAAGGTTCCATCCAGATCTGTAAAAAAAAGCAGTTGTCTCTGATTTGGTGCGTCTATCCTACTCATACACTGATTAAGCGAGATAAGCGCCAGAAGATATAGAGTTATTTAAAAACAGTTACTTAAAACCCTGTGAGCTAATCCTGCTGAGCAGGATTGCACCAATACAGTGCAAACTGCTTGCTCTACCAGAGAGGTCTGAAGCCTAACCTGTGGATCTCTATCTTTAGATGAAAAGGCCGATTTCGGTGCACCGCGAGTGGCGCTACTGAACCACGCTCTCGCAATAGCCTGGGCTCTCATTAATGGCGACTCAAGGCTCACCCGGCATCGCAATATGAGGCTGCAGACAGCAGAAAACGAACGAAGTCAGGGCGCACCCTATGCTTGAGACTTTAGAGACTTGACTGAGAATGTTGTGAGATTTCTAAGATACATCTCACTAAACGGTGGCGACTACCATAAGTGCTACAAACGGTTACTTGTAGTGTCAGTGGGCGTCGGGCTAGCGATGCGATAAGGGGAAGAACAGTGGCTATACAAAAAACAAAAAAGCCCGCATTACGCGAGCTTCAGAGACATCATGGGAGAGTGTAAAAAGAACTGTGTAAGTGGCATTCTAACCACCCTGTTGAAAGGACAACAGAATGCCAATATCAGACGAGCTTATTGCTCAACTTCTAGAGGGCTGCTCCAGCCCTGACGACATCCTCGGTGAGGATGGTCTTCTTAAACAGCTGACCAAAAAGGTTGCTGAACGTGCTCTGGACGTGGAGATGAATGAACATCTCGGTTACGCCAAGAACGACCCTTCAGGTAAGAACACAGCCAACTCTCGCAATGGTAAAGGCCGTAAGTCGGTCCGCAGTATTCATGGCGAAATGGAGCTTGAAGTACCACGCGATCGTAACGGTACTTTTGAGCCCAAGCTGGTTCGCAAGGGCGAAAAGCAACCCAATGGCTTTGATGACCGAATTATCTCGCTCTATGCCCGAGGTATGACGACCCGCGACATACAGGCGCACTTCGAGGAAGCCTATGGTGTTGAGGTCTCCCCGACGTTCATATCACAGGTAACCAACGCCGTTATGGATGAGGTCTTAGCCTGGCAGAATCGTCCTCTGGA
>DATHZN010000072.1:0-5263 GCA_035458585.1 Marinobacterium sp.
TCAGCCACCCCGGCCGCAGCCAGACGAGTACGCGCCAGTTGGTAGATGTCAGCAAGAAAACGGTCCCGGGGGTGAGTGGGACTGGGTTTAAAGGCAATCTCCGCCTCGGGATTCTCGGCTACAAAAGCCTCAAGCACCTCAGCACCCACTTCGAAGGCTAGTGGACCAATAGCAGGACCTAGCCAAGCCAGTATCTCATCATTGTTATCAAACACTTTCAGGGTCTGCTCCAGCACACCCGCAGCCAATCCGCGCCATCCCGCGTGAGCTGCCGCAACCCGGGTACCAGCTGTATTGGTAAAGAGTACTGGCAAGCAGTCGGCTGTCATCACAACGCAAGCCTGACCGGGAGTGGCGGTAAAACAGGCATCAGCGGTGCGTAGCTGTCCATCACTCAGAGCTTCAACAATTTCGGTACCGTGCACCTGATGCAACCACTGGGGGGCTAACTTGAGCCCTGTCGCCTGCATCAACTGCTGGCGATTAGCACTGACGTCAGCGGGACTATCTGCCACGTGATCGCCCAAGTTGAGTCCGTTGTAGGGTGCTGCACTCTGCCCACCGAGGCGGGTCGTTGTAAGAGCGTGGATATGAGCTGGAGCATTCCAGCTAGCGCGGATCAATCTCATAGTTCGTAGTCGTACTTTTCAGCATCGCGTTGCAAAACATTCACCAGTTGCTGCAAGTCTGCAGGTAGATCAATCTCCCAGCTGCAGTGCTCGCCAGTCGCTGGATGCCAGAGCTCTAGTTTTTTAGCATGTAGCGCCTGACGGCGGAAATTTTTAAGCACAGACTGCATCTTCTCACTGGTATTCTTGGGCAGGCGAAAGCGTCCACCATAGAGCGGATCACCCACCAGTGGGTAGTTGATATGAGCCATATGTACACGAATTTGATGCGTGCGGCCAGTCTCAAGCTTTAACCGAATATGTGTGTGCGAGCGAAACTTTTGAAGGACTCGGTAGTGCGTTACCGCCTCTTTTCCCACACCAACTACCGCCATCTTCTGGCGATTTTTAGAGTGTCGCCCCATCGGGGCATCCACCTTACCACCACCAATCATCACACCCTGCACCACAGCTTCATACTCGCGCCCCATCGAGCGGCTCTGCAACTGCTCGACCAGGTCGGTTTGCGCCTGAATTGTTTTGGCAATCACCATCAACCCGGTGGTCTCTCGGTCCAGACGATGAACAATACCCGCACGTGGCACCTGTGCCACCTCCGGTGCATGATGGAGAAGTGCATTCAGCAGCGTACCATCAGCATGACCGGCAGCCGGATGCACCACCAGGCCAGAGGGCTTATTGATAATCAGAATATGCTCATCCTCGTAGATCACATCCAGCTCAATCGCCTCCGGTTTGTGCTCCTCGATCAACGCTATCGTTGCCGCCACCACAATTTTCTCTCCGCCGCTGAGCTTATCGCGCGGTCGAAGCACTTTGCCATTAACGGTAAGTTCACCCTCCTTGATCCAACCCTGAATGCGCGAGCGCGAGTAGTCGGGAAATAGCTGCGCGACGGCCTGGTCCAGACGCTGACCAAATAAGGTGTCGGGGACGGTCGCTTCAAGTTGAATCTGTTCTGACATCTCTGTTCTGTTTACTCTGAAAATTGCGATAGCGACGGGAAAATCAGTTGCTTAACTGGATTCCAGCGGGTGTCTGACTATGGTTAAATAGCCTAGTACAGGACAGTATATCCGAATCCACCCCGCTCCGCCGAGCGGACCGGAGTAACTAGGACAGAAACATGCGTTTAACCAAATTCCTCTCGACCATTCTGATGATCAGCCTGTTAACCGGCTGCAGTATCTTCAGCGGCGAGAGAGTTGAGCCTGATATTCCTGAAGACCAGCTTTACGAAGAGGCACTGAGTGCCATTGACGCGAGCAACTGGCAGCTTGCGGTCGAGAAACTACAAAAGCTTGAAGCGCGCTACCCCTTTGGTCGTTACTCTGAGCAGGCTCAGTTGGAGCTCATCTACGCCTACTTCCGCAGCAACAAACAGACCTCCGCGAGTGCGGCAGCGGATCGTTTCGTTCGTTTACATCCGAACCATGAGAATGTGGATTACGCTTACTATATGAAAGGGCTTGCAGCCTTTGAAGCCGAGCGTTCTTTCTTTGCTAAGTATCTGCCAATCGATGTTGCCCAGCGCGACCCCGGCATGGCACGTGACTCATTTGACGCTTTCACCACGCTGCTGAACCGCTACCCAGATTCAGAGTACGCTCTGGACGCACAGAAGCGTATGCAGTACCTGAAGAACCGTCTGGCAACCTATGAGATTCATGTGGCGACCTACTATATGAAGCGTCAGGCGTGGCTGGCAGCCGCGAACCGCGGTCGATACGTCGTTGAAAATATGCAGGAGACGCCAGCCGTAGCAGACGCACTGGCAATCATGGCTGAGGCCTACACAGAGCTAGGTCTCGATGATCTGGCAGCAGACGCACGCTCAGTACTTGAGCTGAACTACCCCAACTATGAGGTACGCACCTTCCAAGAGAACCGTAACGACCTCATCTACACAGCCACTTTTGGTCTGATCGGTGAGGGTTCAGATGAGCCGGTTGCACGGCCGTTGGCACCAACCGAAATGCCTGAGCCAATTGCGCGGCAGTCTGGCGAAGGGATTGAGCCAATCGAGCAGGAGAAAGAGCGAAGCTTTCTAGACCGTATTACATTTGGGGTGTTCTCCTCTGACGAGAAGTAAGCTCTCTTTTCGACGCAAATTAAAACAGGACCCGCAGGTCCTGTTTCTATTTGTGCTACAGATTACACCCCAGCCTTCCAACCAGAAGTAATCGGGTAACGGCGATCTCGACCAAATCCACGCTGCGTAATACGCGTTCCAATCGGTGCCTGACGCCGTTTGTACTCGTTGATATCGACCAAACGAACCACTCGCAGAACCGTCTCCTCAGCGTATCCAAGCTCAATAATTGCCCGTGCACTCATGTCCTTCTCAATGTAGAGCTCCAAAATCGCATCCAACTCATCGTAGTCTGGCAGGCTATCCTGATCTGTCTGATCAGGGCGCAGCTCCGCCGAAGGTGGGCGCTCAATGACACGTTCAGGGATGACTGGGCTGAGGGTATTGCGATAGCGCGATAGACGATAAACCAGTGTCTTAGGGATATCCTTAAGCACACAGAAGCCGCCCGCCATATCACCATAAAGCGTAGAGTAACCAACAGCCGTCTCCGACTTGTTGCTTGTAGTAAGCACCAGATACCCCTTCTTATTGGAGATGGCCATCAACAGCACGCCACGACAGCGAGCCTGCAGGTTTTCCTCCGTGGCATCCAACGGCAGGCCTTCAAATTCATCTTTGAGCTGGGCCATAAAACTTGCGTACATCGGCTCAATAGAGATCACCGAGTGACGAATGCCCAGCGCTTCAGCCTCGAGAGCAGCATCTTCGATGCTCATAGAGGAGGTGTATGTGAACGGCATCATCACACACTCAACGCGATCAGGACCAAGCGCATCAACAGCGACTGCCGCCGTTAGAGCCGAATCAATACCGCCCGATAAACCAAAGACGACTCCCTTAAAACCGTTCTTGTTGATGTAGTCACGAACACCCATTACTAGCGCTTGGTAAATGCTAGCTTCATATGCAGGTTCGGGAATGGAGGGCTGAAGCGCGTTTACCACGCCAGACTCAAGATCGATCTCTACACGGTAGGTCGCCTCTTCATAGTGAGCCCCCATAAACGCGAGCTCACCTTCTGCGTCCAGAACCTGCGAGCCACCATCAAACACCAGCTCATCTTGCGCACCGACTTGATTGACATAGACGATGGGTAACTCGGCCAAACGCGCATGCTCAGCCATCAATTGAGTGCGCTCCGACGTTTTACCCTTGTGGAATGGCGATGCGTTAAGGGTCAGAATTGCTCTCGCACCCGCATCACGCATAGCTGCGACGGGCTCCGGATGCCAGACATCCTCACAAATAGCGATGCCAATCTTAGCGCCTTTAAAGGCAAATACACCAGTCTCAGACGCAGCCTCAAAGTAGCGTTTTTCGTCAAACACCTGATAGTTGGGCAGACGCTGCTTGGCGTATTCATAGATCAACTGGCCCTCCACAATAACCCCCGCCATATTACGCAGAGCACCCTCTCGGGTTTTCGGATAACCAACGATAACTCCCACGCCGCGAACCTCTGCGCAGATCCGCGCTAGGGCTTCGTCAATTCGACGTGCCAGACTAGGACGCAACAAGAGATCCTCGGGTGGATAGCCCGTCAAGGCCAGCTCAGAGAAGAGCACCAAGTCGACGCCGCCCTCGGCAGCAACCGCGTTGGCGCAGTCAATGACGCGCTGCGTGTTACCGGGAATATCCCCTACCAGGAAGTTGATCTGCGCTAGCGCAACTACAAGTTTCTGCGACATAGAGTCGTCCATTCCTTAGCTCAAAACTTAATCCGCAGATTATACGTTAGAATGTAAAAGGGGTCAGACCCCTTTTAGTCACAATTGGCAGGTAGATAGTCCGGCGGCAACGCCAGTGCATAGGTAGTGGACGACAAACAGCGCCAGCGGAAACTGCCACCCATCATATCGGCGCGCATCACCAGATAGCGACCATCAGCTTCCGGGAGGTAATCGGTAAAGGATACGCGGATCTCTCCTTTGGTGTTATTCCACCAAACATTCTTAACATAGCGGGAGTTGTCGCCAAAGAAGTTGGTGTTCACACCTAACTCTTTAAGAACGGCCGTCCAGGTCTTCCCCGCCAACCCAGCCGTACTCCCATTAACCGACACATATTCCACCAAACCGTATTTAACGGGCGTCACCGCATAAAAAGCCTCAGCGAGTTTGGTTTTGACAACGTAGTTTCGATACTGCGGTAAGGCGACTGAAGAGAGCACACCAATAATCGCAACCACGATCATCAGTTCAATTAATGTAAAGCCCGCTACTGGGCGTATTTTGGATATCCGTTCCATAGTTTTCTCTCCTCATCCTTGAGGGTTTGTGACATTTATCCCTTAAAAGGGCCTGCCCTCTTTAAGCCTTTGGCGTTTATCGCTAAGAGGGGCTAGCCCTCTTTAATTTGAGCGCTTTTATTCTAGTTTTTGTAACAGAAGTTATTATTCTGAGATTGAGTCCCATCAACTTCAACGTCATATAATTGCAGCGGATCGAATGCAGCGCTGCTAACAGTTCCCGAGGGGTAAGCTAACGATACTATCTGTTCAAAATAGTACCAAATGGCGGGGTCATATTTCGTATCGACA
>DATHZN010000073.1:0-63029 GCA_035458585.1 Marinobacterium sp.
GATACCCTCAATGCTCTGTGAGTAGAACAGCTATAGAGCTTACTTGGCGTCGATAATTGCGTTTGCGAGCTTCATCAGTGGTTTCCTCATCAATATGAGCAAGCCAAGGACAACTAGGGTACCACCCAAATCACCTGTGAAAAATTTGAAAGCCGTTAAATCGAGTGGAGACGTTCCGTATCGGACTGCGCCAATAACAGAGTTGAGTAGTGACGATACGATAGCTGTAAAAATAACTAAGCGAAACAGGCTCAGGTTCTCGGTTGAGTCTTGTGCCAGAGGGGTGAATATTGGCTTGTGGCTTATGAAGTTTATCAACACTAGCGGGAGCATCATCGAAACTACCGCGCCAGAGCCTGACAATACACCACCTATAGCTCCCATACCTATAGCCAAGTCGGTAATAAAGTGGGCTAGAAAGATTGGAATGGTTGCCTTTGCTCCACTCAGAACAACGCAGATTGCTTTGATACCATGCGGGATGAACAGAAGGCTAGCAACAGCTACTGGGCTGTAATCTAAAATTTTGCTCTCGATGTCCCAGATGACTTGGAACTGAAGCAGCATTGATATTAGAAGAATACTGAGCAGGAAAATCTGATGTCGAAAAAGTGCCATAGCTGTGCTGAGTGCCGGGTGCTGGAGGGTGGAGGTTACACTGTTTCGTCAGTAAAGTCGCCATTTTCAGCGCCAACCAATCTAAACAAATTAAGATAAGAGGGGGAGGGATAGCAGAATACACTAGGATTTGAATGGTACCGCAGGGCGGACTCGAACCGCCACGCTGTCACCAGCAGTGGATTTTGAATCCACCATGTCTACCATTCCATCACTGCGGCATAAAAACCTAGTGCTTTGAATCAACTCATATTGTGTAATGAGTGTGTAACGATATCTTAAAACACGTTCGTCACATTTAAAAGCTTTTCAAAACAATTGCTTACGACACTAAGGATTTTGAATCCGTCGTGTCTACCAATTCCACCACACCGGCGTAGGAAGCGTGGGGCGCATTATAGACCGCTATAAGTTGGCGTCAATCACCACTGACCTAATAATTTAAATTTGATAGAATTCGCGCCGCGGTTTTAACACTTCTCTCTTTTTGCAGGAAAGGGCCAATGCAGCTGAGTGACTTCTATTTCGATCTACCCGAAGAGCTAATTGCAGCCTATCCGCTGGAGCAGCGCTCCAGCAGTCGCTTGCTCTGTCTTGATGGTAATAGCGGTGAACTGCAGCACCTTATCTTTAGTGATCTTGTCGAACTGGTTGAACCTGGCGATCTTTTGGTGTTTAACGATACCCGTGTCATACCAGCACGACTGCATGGACAAAAAGAGAGCGGTGGTAAGGTTGAACTATTAGTTGAACGGGTCACTGCTGACAAACGAGCGCTGGTGCACCTTCGCGCAAGTCGTACTCCCAAAGAGGGGGCTCAGCTGATTTTCGAGGGGGGTATCAAGGCGAGGGTACTAGGGCGCCAGGATGGTCTTTTCGATCTTGAGTTCGACATCTCGGATACGCTCATTGAGGCGCTAGAACAGCATGGCCACATGCCGTTGCCTCCTTATATCAAGCGCGAAGATCAACAATCTGACCGCGAGCGTTACCAAACTGTCTACAACCGCAAGCCCGGAGCTGTTGCAGCCCCGACGGCAGGATTACATTTCGATAATGAGTTGTTTGCCAAGCTCGATGCTAAAGGGGTTAAAAAAGCCTTCGTTACACTTCATGTCGGAGCAGGAACCTTCAGGCCGGTCAAGGTAGATAATATCGAAGAGCACCGCATGCATGCTGAATACATCGAAGTGGGTGAAGATGTGTGCGAGCAGGTGGCGGCAACAAGAGCTGCGGGTAAGCGTGTCATTGCTGTCGGCACGACCAGTGTTCGTTGCTTGGAGACGGCAGGAGGCCAAGGCGAGCTCAAGCCTTTCTTCGGTGATACTCAAATTTTCATCTATCCGGGTTATCAGTATCGTCAGGTTGATGCGCTGATTACCAATTTCCACCTGCCGGAGTCGACGTTGATGATGTTGGTTAGTGCTTTCGCTGGTTACCAGAACACGATGCAAGCTTACGAAGTGGCGGTTCAGGAACAATACAGATTTTTTAGTTACGGTGACGCGATGTTTATTACCCGTCGCGATGCCGCTGATGAGGCTCTTTGATGACGCGCGAATGTTTTATGTCTTTTGAGATGATTACCAGCGAGGGCAAAGCCCGCCGCGGGCGTCTCACCTTTCCGCGCGGTGTAGTTGAGACACCTGCGTTCATGCCTGTGGGCACCTACGGGACTGTCAAAGGGATGTTACCACGCGACGTCGAAGCGACAGGTGCGCAGATTCTGCTGGGTAATACCTTTCATCTGATGCTGCGCCCGGGTACAGAGATTATTGAACTCCACGGTGACCTGCATGACTTTATGCAATGGGAAAAACCCATACTGACTGACTCGGGCGGCTTTCAGGTATTCAGCCTTGGCAAGATGCGCAAGATTACCGAGGAGGGCGTCTCTTTTCAGTCTCCGGTTAACGGCGACAAAGTGTTCGTTAGCCCTGAGGTCTCAATGGAGGTGCAACGAAAGTTGGGCTCTGATGTCGTCATGATTTTTGACGAGTGTACCCCTTATCCCGCGACCGAGAGTGAGGCGGCAGACTCCATGCGTATGTCGCTGCGGTGGGCCAAACGCTCTAAAGAGGCACATGGTGATAGCCCCTCAGCGCTATTCGGCATCGTGCAGGGTGGTATGTACGAACATCTGCGTGATGAGTCTCTTGAGGGACTCATTGAACTCGGTTTTGATGGTTATGCAATCGGTGGTTTGTCCGTAGGTGAGCCCAAAGAGGAGATGATTAAAGTCCTCGATCACCTTGCGTGGAAGATGCCAGAAGATAAACCCAGATACCTGATGGGGGTTGGTAAACCTGAGGATCTGGTCGAGGGTGTGCGTCGGGGCGTGGATATGTTCGATTGCGTTATGCCGACTCGAAACGCTCGCAACTGTTTCTTGTTTACTCGAAATGGCGTCGTGAAAATACGTAATGCGGCAAATAAAACCGATATAAATCCTATAGATAGCGAGTGTGCCTGTTACACTTGCCAAAACTTCAGTCGAGCCTATTTGCATCATTTGGACAAGTGTGGAGAGATCCTGGGGTCTCAATTGAATACCATCCACAACCTGCACTATTACCAAGAGCTAATGGCTGGTTTGCGCACTGCCCTTGAACAGGGTAAATTGTGCGCCTTTGTTGACGAGTTCTACCGTTTGAGGGGCAAGGAGACGCCCCCATTGGCGGATGTAATCGCCGAATAATTCGATCTACCAATAAACCGTAATTAGGAGAGCTTAATGAGCTTCTTTATATCTCCAGCGTACGCTGAAGCTGGAGCACCAGCTGGCATGGACCCAGGCATGTTCAACCTGATATTTTTGGTCGGCTTCGGTCTGATCTTTTACTTCTTCATGTGGCGCCCGCAGGCAAAACGCCAAAAAGAGCACAAGAATTTGATCGGTGGTTTGGCTAAAGGCGATGAAGTGATCACCGCTGGGGGCATCATCGGTAAGGTGGTTCGTCTGACCGATGACTACGTTGTGCTGGAAGTGAGCGAAGGCACTGAGCTGAAGTTCCAGAAGGTACATGTTGCTGCCGAGCTGCCAAAAGGCACGATTAAAGGCATCTAATAGGCTGCTCTAAAGCCGGCGCCTGTGCCCTTGTGCCAGGCGCCTTTCGTTGTTTTAAGATAGGGCGCAAAAATGCTCAATCGTTTTCCCCTTTGGAAATCTGCGCTGATCACCCTTGTGTTGTTCCTTGCAGGTCTCTACGCACTGCCGAACCTCTACCCGGATGATTTCGCAGTGCAACTCTCTGGCTCTCGCCAGAATGTACAGATCGATGAACAGACTCTCGCTCGTGTTGAAGGTGTGCTGAAGTCATCGGGTATCGAATTCAAAAGCTCCGAACTGCAGGAGCGCGGCGGCCTGATTCGTTTTAAAGACGGCGAGGCTCAGTTGCGTGGACGTGAAGCACTCGCCGAGGCGCTGGGTGATGGGTATGTCATTGCACTTAATCTGGCGCCAACAACCCCGGACTGGTTAACTGATATCGGTGCTGGTCCTATGAAACTGGGGCTAGATCTTCGTGGTGGCGTACATTTCCTTCTGGAGGTCGACATGGCGCAGGCTGTAAGTCAGCGTCTGGACGTCTACGTCAGCGACATTAAAGGGAACCTGCGTAAAGAGCGCCTGCGTTATCGTGAAGTGGAGCACCGCGATGACGGTAGCCTCTCGGTACGGTTTGCTGATGCGGCAACGCGTGATGAAGCTGAGTCTCTGCTCAGGAGGACCTTCCCTGAGTTTATGCTCACAACTGAAGATCTTGACGGTACAGCTTATCTCTATGTGAACCTGTCAGAGGCGACGCTTCGAGAGATCGAAGATTATGCGATCAAACAGAACCTGACGACGCTACGTAATCGAGTGAATGAGCTGGGGGTTGCCGAACCGCTGGTGCAGCGTCAGGGTCGTAACCGGATTGTTGTGCAGTTGCCCGGTGTTCAGGATGCAGCAGCTGCTAAACGCATTATTGGTAAGACGGCTAACCTGGAGTTTCGTCTCGAAGCCAAACCTGATGCTTCGCGGGCGACTACAGAGACCTATGAGTTCCGGTCAGAGCCGGGTCGCACAGCCGCGCTTGAGAAAGATATTATTATTACTGGCTCGAGCGTTGCGAACGCTCAATCGAATTTCGACGAGAATGGTCAGCCACAGGTATCGATAACCCTCGATAGCAAAGGCGGACAACTGATGGGCCGTGTTACGCGGGATGCTATTCAGCGTCGTATGGCGGTGCTCTTTGTGGAGTACAAAGCGCGCATGGTCAAAGAGACGGTCGATGGTGAGCAGGTCGAAAAGCGTATTCCTTATGTCGAGAAACGCATTATCTCTCTTGCGACAATCCAGAGTGCACTTGGATCCAGCTTCCGTATAACAGGTTTGGATAACCCTCAGGAGTCCTCTGAGCTCGCTCTGTTGCTGCGAGCGGGTGCTCTTGCTGCTCCCATCTACTTCGTGGAGGAGCGCACAGTTGGACCGAGCATGGGGGCGGAGAATATTGAGCTGGGAACGCTCTCTGTGCAGATCGGTTTTGCTCTGGTGCTGCTCTTTATGCTGGTTTACTACAAGGTCTTCGGCCTGATAGCGAACATTGCATTGACGCTCAATCTGGTACTGCTAGTGGCGGTAATGTCAATCCTGTCGGCCACGCTTACGTTGCCCGGCATTGCCGGTATCGTGTTGACGGTGGGTATGGCCGTTGACGCTAACGTACTGATATTCGAGCGAATCAAAGAGGAGCTAAAAATTGGTATGCCGGTCCAATCGGCCATCCACTCTGGCTTCGCGCGTGCTTTTACAACGATTCTCGACGCTAATGTGACCACGCTGTTGGCGGCGGTGATTCTGTTTGCGATGGGTACGGGGCCGGTTAAGGGCTTCGCGATAACGCTATCGGTCGGCATTCTGACTTCGATGTTCACGGCAATTCTGGTGACCCGTCTGATGGTCAACCTGATCTATGGCGGTAAGCAGCTTAAGTCGGTGAAAATCTAGGAGCGGATCATGGCTGAACAACAGAAAATTTATAACTTCATGGGCCCACGTAAGCTTCTAGCTGCGTTCTCGGGTCTGCTCCTGCTCATTTCGGTTGCCTCACTGGCGATCAATGGTCTTCGCTTTGGTCTTGATTTCACGGGCGGTAGTCTGGTCGAGGTTGGATACGAAGAGGCCGCTGACCTTAACGCGATTCGCGGACAACTGGTTGATGCAGGCTTCAATGATGCCGTCGTGCAAACTTTCGGCGCCAGTACGGATGTACTGATTCGTCTGGGCGAAACCCATGACCCCAAACTCGGGGATAAGGTTGTGGAAGCGCTGACGACTGAAGGTATCAACGTAGAGCTGCGCCGTAACGAGTATGTCGGTGCCCAGGTCGGTGAAGAGCTGCGCGAGCAGGGCGGTCTCGGCATGCTTCTGGCGCTAGCAATGATCATGGTGTATCTCGCATTTCGCTTCCAGTTTAAGTTCTCGCTGGGCGCCGTTTTAGCGCTGGTGCACGACGTGACCATTGTGTTGGGTATCTTCTCGATCCTGCAGTTAGACTTTGACCTGACAGTCCTTGCGGCGGTGCTTGCGGTCATCGGTTACTCGCTTAACGATACCATTGTTGTGTACGACCGCATCCGCGAGAACTTTCGTATCATGCGTGTTGCTGACTCGGTGGAGATTATGAACGCTTCACTATCTCAGACACTCAGTCGTACTTTGGTTACCTCGTTGACCACTGTATTGGTGCTGGTGGCACTGTTGATATTCGGTGGAGAAACCATTCGAGGCTTTTCGATAGCACTGCTGGCCGGTATTGGTGTGGGTACCTACTCCTCGATCTACGTCGCGGCGAACCTGCTGCTGGCGATGAATGTGACCAAAGAGGATCTCATCCCGCCACCGAAGGAAGAGACAGAAATTGACGAGATGCCCTAATCTCACTGAAAAAGCCGGCCTTGAGCCGGCTTTTTATTTATAACTGGCAACTCAGCTTCAAAAGATCCAAACTTAGATAACTAACTGATAGAGAAGAGATAGAGTAACGCATGGCGAAGAATTGGCGCGATAAAGACCCCCAGGCTCAGACAGAAGCAGAGAAGTATGATCGACCGGTACCCAGTCGTGACTTTATTTTGGAGTTTCTGCGCAAGTGGGGTGCGCCAATCAGTCACGCTTACCTCTGTGATGAGCTAAAGCTTGGTCACGAAGATGATAGAGAGGCTGTTCGACGCCGCCTGATAGCGATGTGTCGGGACGGCCAGCTTATTACAGATCGCCGCAACCAGTTCTGTCTGATAGAGAAGATGGACCTGATTCCGGGTCGTGTCATCGGTCATCGTGATGGCTTTGGGTTTGTAAAGCCTGATGCCGGTGGTGATGATCTCTATATTCACGCCCGTCAGATGAAAGAGGTCTTCGATGGTGACCGGGTATTGGTGCAGCAGGTCGGGCTGGATCAGCGCGGTCGTCCGGAAGGGCGCATCATAGAGGTGATCGAGCGCTCAACCCGAAAGTTGGTCGGTCGTTTTGATGGCCAAAATGGATTTGGCACTCTAATCCCCGAGAACCAGCGCATTACCAATCAGGTGATGATTATTCCTGATCCTACCTCAGGGCTGACCTATGAGGACGGCCAGTTGGTCGTTGCCGAACTGATCCAGCAGCCAAGTAAACGCCAACCCGCGCGTGCGCAGGTGGTGGAAGTGCTGGGCGACCATCTGGCAGCCGGAATGGAGATACAGGTTGCTATCCATAATCACGATATTCCCAATGAGTGGAGTGATGCTGTACATCAGGAGATTGGCGAACTCGCACCTGAAGTACGTGAAGAGGATAAGCTAAACCGCATTGATCTGCGTGACTTGCCGTTTGTGACCATCGATGGTGAAGACGCGCGTGATTTTGATGATGCCGTATATGCCGAGAAGAAACGGTTGGGAGGCTGGCGCCTTTGGGTCGCCATTGCAGATGTATCCTACTATGTGCGTCCCGGCACCGCACTGGATGAAGAGGCGATAAAACGCGGTAACTCGGTCTACTTTCCGGGCTTTGTAGTCCCGATGCTACCCGAACTGTTATCCAATGGCCTCTGCTCACTCAATCCAAAGGTTGATCGTTTGGCGATGGTCTGCCAGATGACTATTAAACGTGACGGTTCGTTGGGCGACTATCAATTTTACGAGGGTATTATTAACTCTAAAGCTCGCCTCACCTACACCAAGGTTGCAAGTATGCTGACAGAGGCTGACAGCGATGAAGGAAAGGCGTTGCGCAAAGAGTATGCCGGTGTAGTTAAACCGATTGAGACCTTATATGGACTCTATCAGCGCCTTCGCAGTGCACGAGATCAGCGCGGGGCGATCGACTTTGATACCACCGAGACGCGTATCATCTTTAGCGAAGATCGAAAGATTGAGCGCATAACGCCGATTCAGCGCAATGATGCGCACAAGTTGATTGAGGAGTGCATGCTGGCGGCTAACGTGGCAACTGCACATTTCCTTGAGAAGAACAAAAAACCGGCCATCTATCGCGTTCACGAGGGGCCAAAAGAGCAGAAACTGACAAACCTGAGGGCTTTTCTTGGTGAGTTGGGTCTCAACCTTCCTGGTGGTGACACACCTGAGC
The DNA here is from genome assembly GCA_035458585.1 of Marinobacterium sp. Taxonomy (GTDB): domain Bacteria; phylum Pseudomonadota; class Gammaproteobacteria; order Pseudomonadales; family Balneatricaceae; genus Marinobacterium_E. The sequence goes on from DATHZN010000073.1 coordinate 8,234, forward strand.
CAAAGGATTATCTGCATTTGGCTGAGGCTATTGAGGGGCGTCCGGACAGACACATCATCCAGACAATGATGTTACGCTCAATGCAGCAAGCGGTTTACAGTCCCGACAATGAGGGCCATTTCGGTCTGGCGTACGACGCTTACACCCATTTCACTTCGCCGATTCGCCGCTATCCTGATCTTTTGGTCCATCGTCTGATTCGGTCCGCAATTCACGCTAACAAACGCAGTTCAATGATTCAGCGCCCCGATAAATTTAAGGCTAACCCTGCCTTTACCGTGGAGTATGGTATGGAACAGATGCTGCAATTTGGCGAGCACTGTTCAATGACCGAGCGTCGCGCAGACGATGCCACTCGCGATGTAGTCTCTTGGCTTAAATGTGAGTACATGCAGGGTCAGATTGGCGAAGAGTTTGAAGGGGTGGTTTCGGCCGTGACCAACTTCGGAGTTTTCGTAGAGCTTAATGACCTCTATGTGGATGGTTTGGTACATATCACCAGTCTCCCGAGCGATTACTACCATTTTGAGGCCGATAAACAGCGTCTTGTAGGTGAACGTACCCGACGCGTCTTTAAACTTGGAGATGCGCTCAAGGTCCGGGTTGCCAGCGTCACGCTGGATGAGCGCAAGATTGACTTCGAGCTATTTGACAGTGAATTGACACCGAAAAAGAAACCTTCGGTTCGTGAGCGGGTTGCAAAAGGTCTGTTTGATCAGAAAGGGCAGGCCAAGCGTGGAGAGGGCAAAGCGAGTCATCCAAGTCGCGGTGGAGCCTCCAAAGGGGGCGGGAAAACCCGCGGCAAAGGACGAGGTAAGCGATAGCCGTTGGCGGGCGCTCTGGGTATACTTGCGCCTGCGATTTAGCCAACCCTAGCGAGCGTAAGCTGAGTAATGAGTGAACTGATTTTACTAACCCTCTCAGGAGCTGATAAGCCAGGCGTCACCTCCGCCATCACTGAAATTTTGGCGCAGTATCAGATTGATATCCTGGATATTGGACAGGCTGTTATCCATGATAACCTCTCGTTGGGCTTGTTGATTAATGTACCAGAGGAGGCTGAATCCTCACCGCTCTTGCGTGACCTTCTTTTCAAAGCTCACGAGATGGATATGCGTGCTCGTTTTGAACCCATCAGTGTGGAGGAGTACCAGCGTTGGGTTGGCGCTCAGGGTAAGTCCCGACACATCATCACGCTGTTGGCGCGTCGCATTCGTGCTGAGCATATAGCCGGTGTAACCAGCATAGCGGCCAGTCATAATCTCAATATCGATAATATCAGTCGTTTGTCCGGTCGAATCCAACTTGACGATGTTGACTCGGAGCGCACTAAATCCTGTGTCGAGTTTTCAGTGAGAGATATGCCCGCTGATGAAGCCCCACTACGACAATCGCTAATGAAGCTCTCCTCTGAACTGGATGTAGATATCGCGTTCCAGCGTGATGATATCTACCGACGTAACCGGCGGTTGGTGGTCTTTGATATGGACTCCACTCTAATCGAAGCTGAGGTTATCGACGAACTGGCGAAGGAGGCTGGCGTCGGCGAGCAGGTGATTGCCATTACTGAGGCAGCCATGCGTGGTGAGATCGACTTTAACGAGAGCTTTAGGCGTCGCGTCGGTTTGCTTAAAGGGCTTGATGAGTCTGTACTGGAGCGCATTGCCGCGCGCTTGCCCGTGACGGAGGGGCTACCAGAACTGATGACCCAGCTGAAGCTGACGGGTTACAAAACAGCGATCCTTTCCGGCGGCTTCACCTACTTTGCACGGCATCTGCAGCAGCGATTTGGTTTTGATTACATCCATGCCAATGAGCTTGATATTGTAGATGGTAAAGTGACCGGCGAAGTCACCGGTACCATCGTCAACGGTGAACGCAAAGCTGAACTGTTACGTGAAATCGCGCAGCGCGAGGGGATTCATTTGGAGCAGACTATTGCAGTGGGTGATGGGGCTAATGACCTGCCAATGCTCTCGATTGCCGGATTAGGCATCGCATTTCGCGCTAAGCCTCTGGTGCGTCAAAGTGCTAAGCAGGCGATCAGCAATCTTGGCCTGGATGGTATCCTTTACCTTATCGGTTTCCGAGATCGGGATGTGAAGTAGTCGTTGCTTATCCTATGAAGGTTGCCTAAGACTCGTCCCTCTCATCAAAGTACTCATAGCGCATCTCCTCTTGAGGTGGCTGTAGATAGTAGCCTTGAACCATATCGATACCCATGCGGTAGAGGTCGGGTAAGGTCGAGGCATCCTCTATCAGTGGTGCTATCACTCTGGTAGATGCCTTGTCGATTGACTCGACCAGCCGTTTCATAGCTCGGGGACCACGGTCAGGGTACTCAAGATCCTCAATAAAAGCGCCATCAAGTTTGACGAACTCCGGCTTGAGCCGAGCGTATACCTTGCCAGAACTGGTGGAACATCCGAAGTGTTTTAGGCAGATGCTGATACCCTCCTTGCGCACCTCCTGACAGAGTCGTTCTGCATCATCAAGATCGGCTGCGACATCTGACTCGCTGAGCTCTAGGGTGATGCGTCGGCCGTCGAGAGATAATTCGTTTAGCAGAGTCGACAGCCAAGAGGTGAAGGAGGTGCTCTTAAGTGTACGCCTTGCAAGATTTACATAGACCCGTATGTCATCTGTAGATGAGCTACGATGGTTCAGCTCCTGAAGCGTTCTCTCGAGCACCCACCGGTCGAGCTTTACCATCACCCGGGCATGCTCCAAACTTGCCAGAAATTGCGCCGGTAGGAGGTCCTTGCTATCGCCACTACTCATGCGCACAAGTATCTCGTAATTCTGTTCGCGGCTGCCTTCGTCGAGCGAAACTAGCGGTTGATAGAGCAGTTTTAACTTATGCTCTGCAATTGCCTCCTCGAGTTCCTTTGTGGCGCTGTCAAGCTCAATCTGGTGCTGCACCGGGTTTGCAAAAACCGCCTGCTGATTGAACTGCTCATTTAGGGGGCGTACGCTCCTCGCAGCACGTATTAGCAATTCTGAGGCTCCCGGCGAGCTGTCATTAATCGCAGTGATACCGACCCCGAGTGCCAGTGTTGAGACTCCGGCGGGGAGTGCCAAGCGCTTGTCACTTAGACAGTTCTGTATCTGTTGTGCAACGGATTTTGCCCTGCTTCGATCAAGACCTTCAATCAGTGCCGCGACGTCCAAGGGTTCCAGTCGGCCAAGCGGATACTCTGTAATCACTGAGCGCAGACATTTAGCCAGACTATTGCGGAGTTGTTCTAATAGTGATGGATCAGTGGTTGTCGGTATTGGTCGGACTTTGAAGTAGAGTAGGTAAGCGTCATGGCCACCACTCATCGCCTGTTGCAACTGCTGTTGCAGTAAATCAACAAACTCGGCCTGACCCAGTAACCGATGTGCCTCGACTTCGGCCGGAGTCGGTTTGCTGGTCAATGCCAAAGGATCAATGACCAGGGGGCGAATTTTCGGTCGATCGGGCATAGCGGGGAAGAGCTGTACTCGAGCGCTAAATTCGGCACCCGAGGCATCGTGTAGCCTAAGCGTATCGTCAAATGAGCTACTGCCTAATTTTAGTGGTTCATTGAGCAGTCTTAGACTCTCAACTGCAAATATCTGCTGCAATTCCAAGTGATTAGCGCGTTCCTGTGTAAGCTGAAAAAGCTCGAGGAAGGAATTGTTCGGTTCAGTTAGGTGACTGCCTGATACTGAAGCGATGGCAAGATTAGATTCGTCTGCATAGCGGCGATTCATTTTGGCTAGCTGTTCAAGCCCCATCTCCAACTGATGCAAGCGTCGTTTCTGCTTCTGTTGCTCAAACACCTGTGTCACACGTGCAACGATCATCTGTTGTGCGCTGAGGGGTAGCAAAAATACAATTCCCTGATTGATCGCCTCTTGCTGTGCCTCAAAGCTGGGCGCCTCCGCGAGCTGGATAACGGGCAAATCACGACTTTCAGATCTCAATAATCGAGTTACATCCAACGGGTGAAGCTCGGTCTGAGCAGAGTCTTGGCAGAGCACCAGATCCCAGCTTCGATCGGCAAGTGCTTCAAGCAGCTCCACGCGGTTACGTACAACGCGTCCACGGGGCGACATGCCCGAGCTTCTGATAAGCGATAGTAGCCCATCGCTCACGTTGGACGCGAAGCCGGAAAATAGCAGATCGATATAGTTACGCTTTTCGACCTGATTTTGTGAAAGGCGGTCAAGTAGCGAGAAGGTGGAATGGGTCTCAGCCATATTTGCTCGGTATAGGAGTCAATCGTCTACTAAGACTAGTCACTAAAGTCCAAAGGTTAAAGCTCGTTAACACAGAAAATAGACCGGCCGAATATCCTCAGGGTTTAGGCCAAGAACTCAATATCAAAGTGTCTGTTTTGGGTGTGACGATTCGGCGGGCTATGCTTCGTACTTTCATCTCGACGGTCAGGTATCTAATCCCTAACTGGATGCACACTGATGTATAACTACCCAAGCAATCTTTTTGGACAAAAAAAGCAAAGGTTGTAAACATTACACGACGGAGTGTTGTGTGGCAGGGGTAGCAGGACTCGAACCTACGAATGCTGGAATCAGAATCCAGTGCCTTACCAACTTGGCTATACCCCTGTGGTGGTGGCAATGACGGGATTCGAACCTGTGACCCACGCATTATGAATGCGTTGCTCTAACCAACTGAGCTACATTGCCGTGTTGAAAGCGACACGTCTATCACCCTCGTTAGAAGAGGAGGATGGCAGGGGTAGCAGGACTCGAACCTGCGCATGGGAGGATCAAAACCTCCTGCCTTACCACTTGGCTATACCCCTAAAAAGTGGTGGCAATGACGGGATTCGAACCTGTGACCCACGCATTATGAATGCGTTGCTCTAACCAACTGAGCTACATTGCCGTGCTTTCAAGGCCGCAAATTATTCCTTTTGGCCGGTTCTATGTCAATAGAATTCAAAGGAAAATTTGGATAAATGTAGGTGTAAAAGAGCTCAGTTGAAGGTTCCAAGATTTCAGTCTATTGCCGACTCTCGATATCGATCAGAAACTGATCAGGTTGAGTACTGAGGCAGCCTGTTCAGACCGCCTCGATTGTCGTTTTACACGTTGAAGCGGAAGTGGATAACATCGCCATCTTTAACGATATACTCCTTACCCTCAAGGCGCGCGCGACCTGCCGCCTTGGCTCCCTGCTCACCATTGTACGCGATATAGTCGTCGTAACCGATGGTTTCAGCGCGAATGAAGCCTTTTTCGAAGTCCGTATGGATGACACCGGCTGCCTGAGGTGCAGTTGCACCAATCTTCACTGTCCATGCCCGCACCTCTTTAACACCCGCGGTAAAGTAGGTCTGTAGGCCAAGAAGCTGGTAACCGGCACGGATGACGCGGTCGAGACCTGGCTCTTCCATCCCCATTTCCTGTAGGAACTCAAGCTTCTCATCATCTTCAAGTTCAGAGATCTCTGACTCCAGTTTGTTGCAGATCGCAACAACTTCCGCACCCTCACTGACTGCAAGCTGACGCACCGCATCGAGATGCGGGTTATTCTCAAAACCATCTTCGGCGACGTTAGCGATGTACATCGTCGGTTTGGTGGTCAATAGGTGGAAAGTCTTCACGACTCTCTTCTCGTCATCACTCAGCTCTATGCCGCGAACTGGGTGGCCTTCTGACAGATGCGGAATGATCTTTTCTAATAGCTCTTTTTGTTTGACCGCCTCTTTATCACCACCTTTGGCACTGCGCTGTACTCGCTGGAGTTGCTTCTCACAGGACTCAAGGTCAGCCATCGCCAACTCAAGGTTGATCGTCTCTATATCCTCGATTGGGTGGATACGGTTAGCAACGTGTATGACGTTGTCGTCTTCAAAACAGCGTACAACATGGGCAATAGCGTCAGTTTCACGAATATTCGCCAGGAACTTATTTCCCAGGCCTTCGCCGCGAGATGCTCCTGCAACCAGACCGGCAATATCGACGAACTCCATAGTGGTTGGGACAATGCGCTCTGGCTTTACGATCTCTGCCAGTGCGCCGAGTCGCGGATCTGGCATGGGTACGACGCCAGAGTTAGGTTCGATAGTACAGAACGGAAAGTTCTCTGCATCGATGCCTGCTTTTGTCAGGGCGTTGAAGAGTGTTGATTTACCGACGTTGGGCAGGCCAACGATACCGCATTTAAAACCCATGGGTCTGTCCTATTAAACTGTCGCTTTGAATGTGTGTAAGTGGTTCATCGCTCGCGGCCAATCACCCTTGATGGCGGTGTCGATATGGCGCAGAGACTCGTCAATCGCCTGTTGTGTCTGGTCGCGCTCAGACAGTGGCGCACGCTGGAGCACAAATCCGGCAACCTGCTTAGCATTGCCTGGATGGCCGATCCCGATGCGCAGACGATAAAAGTCTTTACTATTACCAAGCGAGGCGATGATATCCCTCAAGCCATTGTGTCCACCGTGTCCACCGCCCTTTTTAAGGCGAGCGACACCGGGTGGAATATCGAGCTCATCGTGAGCGACCAATATTGCCTGAGGTTCAATTTTGAAAAAGTTGGCCAGTGCGGCGACAGATTTGCCGCTGCGATTCATAAAAGTGGTTGGGACGAGAAGATGCAGTGGATGCCCGTCGATATGAATCTTGCCGTGTAAGCCGAAATACTTGCTCTCAGCCTTAAGTGCGATGTTGTGTTGAGCTGCGAGCAGCTCAACAAATTCGGCACCAGCGTTATGTCGGGTCTTATCGTATTCACTGCCTGGGTTACCCAGGCCTACAATCAGACTTATCCGCTCCATAACGCCGGCGCCTCGTTACGCGGCGTTACTTAGCAGCGCGCGCGCCACGTGGTGCGTAGCAGTAGCCGATACCCTGGTCATGGTCTTCGCCGCGACGCAGTGCAACGATCTCAACACCTTCGGGCAGAGTAATGTCTGATAGGTGAGCGATCTGACCCATTTCGATAGAAGAGAGGTCACACTGAACAGACTCAGGCAGATCTTTCGGCAGACAGGTGACTTCTACAACTGCCGCCTCAGCAGCGAACTTGCCTGATGCTTTGGCAGCAGACGAGCGCTCGAAGTTGACGAACTGCAGAGGTACACGAATCTTGATCTTCTTGCTTTCGTCGATGCGCTGGAAATCAGCGTGGAGTACGACGGGTTTAGCTGGGTGGCGCTGAAGGTCTTTGATGATAACCGTCTGTGATTCGCCAGCACCCTGCAGAGTGATTGGTGAAGAGAAGAACGCATCATCGTTAAGAACTTTAGACAATTCGTTTGCATTCAGAGCGATGTTTAGCGGCTCAGCAGAACCGTATACGATTGCTGGAACCTGACCAGTACGACGCAGGCGGCGGCTCGCACCTTTCCCCTGATCTGCACGGGCTTCTACTGTAAGTGTAAAGTTAGACATTTTGTTACCTATATAAAATTAAAAACTGCATGCATCCGCGACCAGATACATACAGTTTTGGTTTCCCTAATTGGGACCAGTTTTGTGGCTCACGCCACACTAAAGTGCAGGTTCGTTACTTATGAAACCTAACGGAACATGGCACTAATAGATTCTTCGTTACAGACGCGGCGAACCGCTTCAGCCAACATGGGCGCCAACGAAAGCTGGCGGATTTTACCACATTTCTTCGCTGCGTCACTCAAAGGGATAGTGTCCGTTACTACCATCTCATCGAGATCTGAGTTAGCGATATTTTCTATCGCAGGGCCCGAGAGCACCGGGTGGGTCACATAAGAGATAACACGTTTCGCGCCGTTCTCCTTGAGGGCTTTGGCAGCTTTGCATAGGGTACCTGCTGTGTCACACATATCGTCAACCAACAGACAGGTGCGCCCCTCAACGTCACCGATCAGGTTCATTACCTGGGACTCATTCGCCCGCTCGCGACGTTTATCGATAATCGCAAGGTCAGTGTCGAGTTGTTTCGCAACGGCGCGGGCTCGAACTACACCCCCCACGTCTGGCGAGACCACTACAATGTCGTCATAGTTTTGATCAACAATATCATCTAGCAGCACCGGTGATCCGTAGACGTTGTCAACCGGGATATCGAAGAAACCCTGAATCTGATCGGCATGTAGATCAACGGTCAATACGCGATCGACGCCGCAGGTCGACAGCATAGTGGCTACAACCTTGGCACTGATCGGTACTCGCGCAGAGCGAGGACGGCGGTCCTGTCGAGCGTAGCCGAAATAGGGAATAACCGCCGTGATTCGTGTTGCCGATGCGCGGCGCATAGCATCAACAAAGACAACGAGTTCCATCAAGTTGTCGTTGGTTGGGGCGCAGGTCGACTGGATTATGAAGACGTCCTTGCCGCGAACGTTCTCCTGAATCTCAACGCTTACTTCACCATCACTAAACCGGGTGCAGTTAGCCTTGCCCATCGGTATGTCGAGACGTTCAACAACTTTCTCGGCCAGTTCCGGATTTGCGTTTCCGGTAAACACCATCATCTTGGACACAGAGAGTACCTTCTCGTATTCGTCAGTCGGGATTAGTGAGGCTTGGGCTCGGCGGTTACTCATAATAAATGGCAGGGGTAGCAGGACTCGAACCTACGAATGCTGGAATCAGAATCCAGTGCCTTACCAACTTGGCTATACCCCTGTAGCTAAGTGTGGCATCCCACCTTGTCTCAGGAGGGCGGTATTTTAAATTAGCGACAGCTTAAATCAACCCCTAATTGTTCATTCTTTATACATTCAAAGGGGTTGTGTTTGTCTGGGTTTTAAATGAGATGAGCCTATCTATTTGGCTAGACAGCTTGATTAGGTTGTATCCTTTACTGAGAGAACTCCCAGTCACCGATGATCAACGTCAGTTGCAGATCTTCATAGGTCAGGCGCACTTTTCGCGGCACGGTACCCAGGGGTAAGGTCTGTAGCGCGAGAATATCGACAGTCCAACCCAGTTGTTGGAACTGATTGCGCTGTTCCTGTTGAAATTTGACCCCGGGAGCCGGGTGGCCCTGCAGCCAGAAGCGAGCTGGCGCGACAGGGATCTGCCAGCCCAAAAGCTCCTGCATTAGCTCCTCAGGTGTACCCGCCATCTTTGGTGCTGCACTGTTTGACCTCAGAACGACCTGGCCCGTCTCTCCCATCAGGTTCATCACCTGGCGACCAAAGGGGTCGAGCAACTCGATCTCATAGTCAGGGCCCTGCTGGATCCAGGTAAAACGTCCTGACTCGTTCACTTGGGTACTGCGAATGCCCAGTTTTCCGCTGGCGGTGAATTCATTTGAGGGTGCAAGCGTTACACCCATCTCCAACGAAACGGGCTTGTAGCTGGCGCAGCCACTGAGGATGAACAGCGCTGCAATGACTAGCGCTCTAGCCAACGTTGAGCCTCCTCTATATCAGCATTTCCGGGATGCTCCTGCAGTTGCTCAGTCAGCAGTTCTAGTGCGCGCTCCATCTCTCCTAGCTCACTCAACACAATAATCAGATGCGAAGCTACTTCTGGATCTTTCATTAGCTCGTACGCGCGCTCCAAGTACTCTAGCGCCTCAGGATTACGTTCAAGTTTATGCAGCGCCCAGCCCATGGAGTCGAGGTAAGCAGGATCATCCGGGCTTTCAGCCAGTGCATTACTGATTAACTCGAGTGCACGTTCGTACTCATCTGAGTGCTCAAGCAAAGAGTATCCCAAAGCGTTTTGAGTCGCCGGATTCTCTGGGTCAAGGGCATAGGCCCGTTCCAGGTCGAGCATCATCTGTTGGCTGTCGACTGGCTCGATCATCAGCGCTCGAGAGTAGAGTAGGGTAACGTCATTGGGCTGTTCGTTGATCTTTTCCGCCAGATAGTCCAAAGCAGCCTGACGTCGATCAGCATCACTCGCCCAGCGAGCAAAAATAATGCTGGCTTGATTCGCCCGCTCGGGATCGTTTGTTTCGGCTGCCAGCGTCAGCTCGCGGGCGCGCTGAAACTCAGTGTCGACGTCGAGTAGCATTAGCGCTCGGCTGAGTGCATTTAACAGTACATCACCGCTCTCAACCTTGGTAAAGGCAGCCAGTGCGGGCTCTTTGTTATCAAGACTCTCCTCGATAATACCCACGTAGAGATAGAGATCAGTTCTGGCTGGGTCTTTCTCAAGCAGTTCGTTAAACAAAGCACGGCTCAACAGGGGCTGGTTGTTCTCCAGAAGCAGTAAAGCGTAGTAGTAAACCAGTTGAGGGTCGCGCTCGGCCTGGGCAATCGCTTGATTAACTGCTTTCTCCACGGAGTTAGGTTTGAGCTCAAGTAGCAGCTGAACGTGTACAGCTCGAAGCTGACGGTGGTCGGTATTATTGGACAGGGCGCTCTCAATCAGCTTCAAAGCCGAACCGGAGTCCTGCTCCTCGCTTCTCAGTAACTGGGCCTTCTCTACTATCAGATCAGGTTGAAGGGGCTCAACCTTCAGGCCCTGGTTCAGCAACTCCAGCGCCTCGTCGGTTTGGCCCAGTTTACGGCGTAGTTTGGCTTGGATTAGCAGCATATCGAGCTGATCCGGGCGCTTCTCTAAGTGCTGCGCGAAGAGTTCAGCCAGTTCGATAGCGCTTGAATCGTCAAAGTTGTCGAGTAATGACTCGACAACGACAAGCGTCTCAGTATTTATCTCCGGCTGGGCCCTAAGCAGACTGAGTGCCTCATCTAAGCGTGACTCGTGCAGCAGTATATTGACCAGAATAAGCGCCGGTTCCTGTCGCTCAGGCTCTATATCCAGCCAGAGCGAGCCCGCTTCAATCACAGCATCGGGGTCGCGTGTAAATTGTGCGATACGAGTAGCGCGCTCCGCTAGAATGGCGGAGCGATTGAGCTCGGCCTGCCGCAGGTAGAGGTCATAGGCTGTATCAAAATCCCGCTGCTGTCCGGCAAGTTCTGCCGTCAGCAGCTCCAGGAGAGACTCCTCATTAAGTTCTCCGGAGCGATACTCTACCTCACCCGCGGGCGGTGCAGCGTGAACCGAACGCGTTTCTGGCGGATTTACCGTGCAACCAGAGAGGAGCAGTAGGGTGAGGCCAAGGCTGTTGCGCATGCCGGTAAGCAATCCGGTCACTCCTTAATTTTTTCAACCACTATAGGAAAACTGAGCGCTAATGTCATTGCGTAAACACCAGAGTTACCATGGAATCGCTTACGCGAGGGTTGACGCTGATGATCACTTTACGGGGTCTTATTCGCAAGCGCCATAAGGTGTATTATACGCGCCTGATTTTTTCACACTCTTAGGTCTGCAATGGCGCTGCTGGCACTGGGCATCAATCACAAAACGGCACCGGTCGATATACGCGAGCGTGTCGCATTCGCCCCTGAGCAACTGGCTGAGGCAGTTGCGCGTGCCTGTGAGGAAGCGAAGCTCAGAGAGGTGGCAATACTGTCAACCTGCAATCGCACAGAGCTCTATTGCAGTTTAGAAGAGGCGCAATCAGCAGAGCTGCTCAACTGGCTTGCACAATATCATCAGGTTGACGTAGAACAGCTCAAAGAGTGTTCTTATGAGCACTGGGATCAGTCAGCAGCACAACATATGATGCGGGTGGCAGCTGGTCTAGACTCGCTGGTGTTGGGCGAGCCGCAGATCCTTGGGCAGTTGAAGAGTGCATTCACTGTTTCTCAGGACGCTGGTCACCTGCATGCGGAGCTTGGCCGCCTGTTTCGCCACACATTTAGTGTGGCGAAACAGGTACGAACGGAAACCAGCATAGGGCAAAACCCCGTATCGGTCGCCTACGCCGCCGTCAGTCTCGCGCAGCATATCTTTGCAGATTTGGGTGAGAGCCGAGCCTTGTTGATTGGCGCAGGCGAGACTATTGAACTGGTGGCACGACACTTGAAACAGGCTGGGGTCGGCTCGATTACCATCGCTAATCGTACTTTGGGCCGGGCGCTGAAGCTCGCCGAGGAGATCGACGGTAAAGCGATCGAGTTCGCCCAGATCCCAGAAACGCTGCAATACGCTGACATCATTATCAGCTCGACGGCGTCACAACTTCCGATTCTGGGCAAGGGTAGTGTCGAAGCGGCACTGAAAAAGCGCCGTCACAGCCCCATGTTCATGGTCGATATTGCAGTTCCCCGCGATATCGAACCCCAGGTTGGGGAGCTTGAGGATGTCTATCTCTACACAGTTGATGACTTGACTGAAGTGATTCAGGAAAATCAGCGCTCGCGCTTGGATGCAGCCCAGGAAGCTGAACAGCTGATTGAGCGGGGAGCGGGTCAGTTCATGCGTCAGTTGCGGGAGTTGGATGCGGTCGATACGCTCACACAGTTGCGTAACAAGCACAGGGCGATGGCTGAAGATGAGTTAGCGCGCGCGCTGCATCAACTAGAACTTGGCAAACCGGCGGAGGAGGTGCTGAAGCGCCTGACTCACAGTCTCACAAATAAGTTTCTGCATCAACCCAGTGTACAGCTGCGGCAGGCTTCCGCCGAGGGTCGAGAGGACCTGCAAGCTTTGGCAGCAGAACTGTTCCAGCTCGACTCGCAATCGCGAGATTAGCCTCGCGATTCCAAATTAAGCGTCTAATGAAAGAGTCCCATGAAAGAGTCAATTAAATTGCGACTGGAGTCGCTGTCCGATCGTTTTGAAGAGCTCGCTGCGCTGCTCAGTGACGCGGAGGTGATTAGCGATCAGAAGAAGTTCCGTGACTACTCTGTGGAGTACTCAGAGCTAGAACCTGTCGTGGAGGCCTTCAAACAGTGGCAACAGTCTCGCGAAGATCAGGAGACGGCTGCTCTGATGCTTCAGGAGGATGATCCTGACCTGCGTGAAATGGCTAAAGAGGAGTTGGAGGTCGCGAAAGAGGCCGAGGAGCGCCTTGAAGGCGAGTTGCAAATTCTATTGCTACCCAAAGACCCTAACGATCACCGCAACGTGTTTCTTGAGATTCGCGCAGGAACGGGCGGGGATGAGGCCGCAATCTTCTCTGGCGACCTTTTTCGCATGTACTCGCGCTACGCTGAGCGAGTGGGGTGGCGGGTTGAAATTGTAAGTGCCAACGAAGGCGAGCATGGCGGTTTTAAAGAGGTGATTGCCCGCGTAAGTGGCGACAGCGTCTACTCGCGGCTTAAATTCGAGTCCGGTGCACACCGCGTCCAGCGCGTTCCCGAGACTGAATCTCAAGGCCGGATTCACACCTCTGCTTGCACCGTTGCGGTAATGCCTGAGTTAGATGAATCGGCGGCGGTCGAGATCAACAAGGCCGATCTTCGGGTCGATACCTTCCGTGCCTCGGGTGCCGGTGGCCAGCACGTCAACAAAACTGATTCAGCAATCCGTATCACTCATATCCCCACGGGTGTCGTTGTTGAGTGTCAGGAGGAGCGCTCGCAGCACAAGAACCGGGCGAAAGCGCTGGCGCTGCTCGCATCACGACTGCAGCAGGCGCAGGTTGAGAAGGAACAGGCGGCTCAGGCGAGCACCCGAAAGAGCCTGGTGGGTAGCGGGGACCGTTCGGAACGAATCCGTACTTATAACTACCCGCAAGGACGTATCACTGATCATCGTATCAATCTCACCCTCTACAAGCTTAACGAAGTGATGCAAGGTGATCTGGACGAGGTGCTCAATTCGCTCCTTCAGGAGTACCAGACGGAGCAACTTAGCGCGCTGTCTGAGAACTAATGCGTATCGATACGGCGTTGCAGCTCGCCAGCACACTTCCGGGAGAGGATGCTAGAGTCGACCTGGAACATTTGCTGTGCGAGGTTTTGCGCCAAGGCCGAAGCTACCTCTACACTTGGCCCGAACGTGAGCTTACCGCCGAGCAACTCTCCAAGTTCGAACAGCTTTTGGAGCGACGCCGAGCGGGTGTGCCGGTGGCTCATCTGCTCGGCAAGCGTGCATTTTGGAATTTTGAGCTTGAGGTTAACTCCAGCACTCTAATACCGCGCCCTGATACAGAGGTAGTTGTTGAACTCGCGCTGGAGCTCTGTGAGAGGAGCACCGCGCGCGTAGTTGACCTGGGTACCGGAACAGGCGCAATTGCACTCGCGCTGGCACTTGAACGTCCAAATTGGGAGGTGGTTGCTTGCGACCGGATCTCTAACGCCGTCGCGCTCGCACAGCGCAACGCCCGAACACTGAAGGCGAGTAACGTAGAAGTTGTTGAGGGCAGCTGGTTTGAGCCACTGCGCGGTCATTTTGATCTGATTGTCTCAAATCCGCCCTACATAGATCCTGCAGACCCTCATCTGTCGCAGGGGGATGTTCAGTTTGAACCTCTTTCGGCTTTGACGGCTGACGACAGAGGTATAGCCGATATCCGGTATATTATTGAGCAGGCGCCCGATTATCTCAGTGATTCGGCATGGCTGGTGATTGAGCATGGATATGATCAAGCCGCCGTTGTTGCCGAAATATTTTTACAGACAGGTTTTATTGAGCTTCGACAGCGGCGCGATTACGGTGGCAATATGCGTGTGACCGCGGGTCAATGGCAGATCAGTAATTACAACGAAAGGAGCGAATTGTGAACGACCAGCAACTGCTGCAATACAGCCGTCACCTTCTGCTTCCAGAGATCGATATGCAAGGTCAGCAATCCTGGTTGGACGCTCGTGTGCTCGTACTTGGACTAGGCGGCCTTGGCTCACCCGTTGCACTCTACCTTGCCAGCGCCGGGGTAGGTACTCTGGTATTGGTAGACGATGACGATGTAGAGCTGAGTAACCTGCAGCGGCAGGTTATTCACACGACGGAGACGCTAGGGCAGTCAAAAGCCCAGTCAGCGAGCCTACAGATTAGTAAGATAAATCCCTCCACTACGACTGAGGTTCATGTCGAGCGGCTGGAGGGAGACGCTCTGCAAAGCCTGGTGGAGAGCGTTGATCTGGTCGTTGATTGCACAGATAACTTCACTACTCGTCACGCGCTGAATCGTGCATGCTTCGCTGCTAAAAAACCGCTGATTTCTGGTGCAGCGATCCGCTTTGAAGGGCAAATAACGGTCTATGATCCGCGCGAGGAGTCCAGCCCTTGCTATCGCTGTCTTTATCCCGAAACGGCAGAGCTGGATCTCAACTGCTCAACCTCTGGCGTTTTTGCGCCGCTGGTCGGTATGGTGGGTACCGTGCAAGCGGCTGAAGCATTGAAGGTGCTAGCGAGTATCGGTGAACCTTTAATTGGACGGCTGTTAGTGGTTGATGCGCTCCGAATGGACTGGCGCACGCTGAAGCTTAAGGCCGATCCCAACTGCCCTGTGTGCAGTGGCGACCATGAATGAGACAACACTGATTCAATCTCTTAAGCACAAGGCGCGCGTCGTTGCCTTGGTCGGCGCGAGTCCGAAAACAGATCGCGACAGTTATCGCATCATGGCCTATCTTCAGCGCTCCGGAAAACGGGTGATTCCGGTGAATGCCCGAGCGGCAGGCAAAGAGATTCTGGGTGAACTGGTCGTTCCCGACCTGAGCGCGCTGCCTTGTCCGGTGGACTTTGTCGATGTGTTTCTAAATACCAAGGCAGCCTCCAGCGTAGTGGATCAGGTTGTTGAACTGGGTTTGCCGGTTGTTTGGTTACAGTTGGGTGTCACGCCTATTGAAGCCGCACAGAGAGCCGAAGCGGCGGGTGTCGGGGTAGTTATGAACCGCTGTCCGGCCATCGAGTGGCGCTAGTAGGTGCTCATGCCCAAAGGTCTCGGATCTTCTTATCCTCAATACAGCGTTTGGCAAAGGCCAGTATCTCTTCGTTGTAAACCGACTCGTCAATCATCACCAGAGGCGCGCCAGAGTCGATCATGAACTTGACGAGCGCTTGATTCTGCTGCTTAAGGGCGCGCTGCAGAAGTATCGGGTGATTGAGTGAGGCGCCGTGCTGCGCCAGACGATTGATCAATAACATGGCCCGTTCAGAGGGCTGCTCCAGTGCCAGCTCGACCAGACTGCGGTTATTGAGATCAAGATTGGGATTCATCCCAGCCCCGAGCAGTGCGCTGAGCATCGCTAGCGACGCATCCTCAGCTAGCACTCTCTCGACTAGGTGCTGGCCGTTAGGCAGTGGACGCTTGCAGAGCTCTGGAAACCGATGCAAAAGTTGTTGCATCAGTGTGTGATGTCCGCGCTCAATGCATAGCTCCAGAGCGCATAGATTACCCTCTAATGGCTCGTACAGGTGCGACACTTGCAGATCTGGCGCCAGTTTCGGCCAGAGGTCCAGAGTGTTACTGTCGATCAGTTCCCGCAGGCGTTTTATCCTGCGGCGCCGTTTCAGCGCGTTGAGCATCGTCGGTACTTACTTCTGAGTTGATGGTTGAATCGGTTGCTACGTCACGGATCAGCTCCTCGATCGGAATATCCTCATGATCCTCAGTACGTGGGTCAAACTCTGATGCCACCTGTGATTCTGGGACCGCCACAATGAAGTGCTCCTGCTCCTCCACTGGGATCGGGGTCTGCTGTTGACGACGGTAGAAGGTGAAAGCCCCCAGTAATAACAGCAGCAGCGCATATCCGTAAAAGAGTGCGCTGGGCGCGATAGCCTGCATCAGCCAGGAGCCTATCAGTGGGCCGACTATGCTACCGAGTCCGTAGCTGAGCATCAGGGTTGAGGCCGCCGCAACACGATCCTGTGGTTCTACCAGATCATTCGTAATCGCGACCGCAATTGAGTAGACGCTGGCAATAATGGCCATAATAACAGCGAGGAATGCTACCCGCAGTGCGTAGAGCCACTCGTTGCCCAGAGCTGCGGCGAAGGCGGCGGCCGCAGCGATCAGAGCGGTGAAGAACAAGACTCGGCTGCGCTCCGTTCGATCACATAACCAACCGATTGGCCAGGCAAACAACATAGCGCTGATGACTGAAATTGACATTAAACTGCCGATTGAACTGGTCTCAACACCTGTCAACGTGGCATAGAGCGGCACCAGCGCGTAAAAACTACTGATCAGAATACCGGAAGAGAAGGCGGTGAGCAGCCCCAGCGAGGTAATACGCCAGAGTCGTCCAAGACTCATGCTCGCAGACTCCTCTAACGGGGGTGACTGCAACCGGGATATCGACAGGGGTATAACGGCGGCCATGAGCAGCAGCGCGGCAAAACTGTATGCAACGCCGGGACCTGCCGCCATTCCCGGTTCCAGTATCAGTTGGCCGCCAGCTGCGGCGCTATAGGTGACGATCTGATAAAGCGCAAAGAGGCGAGCTCGATTGTCGTTACTGGCGACCGCACTGAGCCAACTCTCAATCGCTATAAATAGTGCGGCAACCGCCAGGCCTCCAAGCCCACGCAACAGGGCCCAGAGCCATAGAGAGTCGACGATCGGATAGGTAATCGAAGCCATCGCAGCCATGGCTGCCAGTGCAGCAAAACTGCGGATGTGACCGACACGCAGCAGTAATTTGGGTGCCCAGATTGCGCCCGCCACGAAGCCGATGGAGTAACAGACCATCACCAGACCGACTGACGTGGGCTCAATACCCTTCTGTCCCAATTGAACACCGATGAGGGTGAGCAAGTATGAGTTGCCCGACATGACCAGTGTGAGGCTGAAAAAAAGTGCGAAAAGTGAAACCAGTATCAGACGCATGGGTAATTCCAGTTGAGAATCATATAAAACTAGGGCCTCAAACCAAGGCTGTCCATTATAATGAACTGTGACCGAACGAAATACGTAGACTGCTCAACTTTCAAGGAGATCTAAATGACTAATACCCCCGTTGCCGTTCCCTGTCGAGGATGCTTACCCGACTGCCCAAATCGTCATCGCTGTGATGGCAAACCATGGCGCCTCGAGACGAGTGACGCTAACAAATCCTCAGCCAAGAAACCTGTCCGCCATTGATGCAGCAGTTTGAACGCATACAAACGGGTGTCTGGCTGGGTGGGCTTGCAGGACTGATACCCTTTTACGCTAGTCTCTACGGCATTAATAGCCTGGGGTGGTCGGCGTTTAGTTTTTTCAGTTACGCTTGGATCATCCTAGCGTTCCTTTGCGGCGCTGTGTGGCGTGCAGCACTGGCCGATACTGGAGCGCGCGGCGCAAAAGAGGGCTTGGTATTGGCGCTACTCCTCCCTGCACTGCTCTGGTTAAGCTGGTGGGGTGGTAACGCACTGCAGTTGGTTCTCAGCGCACTGGGTTTTACTCTGGTCTACGTCTGGGAGCGCTTCTACGCCTGGAACAGCTACCCAGCAGGGTACAGGGTGTTGCGCACGGTGCTGACAACACTAGTGTTAGTGGCACACCTGTTGTTTTGGCTGAGTTAATCCGTAGTCGGTCTCTTTTTACCGAAAGGCATGGAGCCATCGCCCAAGCTTGATGATGCTGAGGCGGTACGCCGTTTGCCAACATCCTTCTGGTCACGCAAACGCTTCTTCTGTTTCGTCTTGGTTTTGTCGTCGACTTTAGGTTTTGGTCGCTTCTTGCCAACTGCCTTGCCGTTACCTTTGAGTTTTTCCGGGCCTTTATAGTGACCCGTTAGGCCGGGCAGGGTACGCTGTTCGAACTTGATTTTGAGGTAGCGTTGAATGCTGGCCATCAGGTTCCACTCGTTCTGCTGAATCAAGCAGATCGCCAAACCATCACGGCCCTGACGCCCGGTGCGGCCGATACGGTGAACGTGCTCGTCACCCTTGCGCGCCATGTCGAAGTTGACCACTAGGTCGATGCCTTCTATGTCAAGGCCACGAGCCGCAACGTCAGTGGCAACCAGAATATTGATCTTACCCTCACGCAGCAGCTTCATAATGCGATTACGTTCAGGCTGATCCAACTCACCGTGCAGTAAGCCGGTGCGAAGCTCCGTCCGGTTCAACTTATCAGCCAACAGCTCGGCATAGGCACGTGTGTTACAGAAGACCACGGCTTTGTCGTAGGTCTCGTTCTCAAGCAGGTGGTTGAGTAACTTCTCTTTGTGGCCCGGGTTATCTGCCAGAATGATCTGCTGCTTAATGCTCTCAACAGCATCCTGTGCTGTGCTCAGCTGTAGTTTAACGGGCTCATTCAGTACGGTTCTGATCAGACTGCCAATATTGGCGTTGGACAGTGTGGCCGACAGTAGAAGCGTCTGTCGATCTTTGTTACACCGCTCTGTGATAAAGCTAACTTCATCTCGAAAGCCCATATCCAGCATGCGATCAGCTTCATCCAGAACAAGGTATTCAAGATCATCAAAATCGAGCGTATTGCGCTCTAGGTGCTCTTTCAAACGTCCAGGCGTTCCCACAAGAATTTCTGGATTTTTCCGCAATCTTGCGGCCTGATTACTCCAGTTCTCACCGCCACAGACGGTCTGCACCTTGATTTGCGTGAAAGCAGCCAGCGCCTCACACATCTTGGCTACCTGTTCAGCAAGTTCTCGTGTGGGGGCTAGAATCAAGCCGCGCGTACCGGCACTGGGTTTGCTCTCATCAATACAGCGTTGCAGCAGAGGAACCAGAAACGCCAGCGTCTTACCGCTGCCGGTTTCGGCGGCCACCAACAGATCTTTCCCCTCTAGTGCTAGCGGCAGAGTCTGCGCTTGCACCTCGGTAGGGTTGGTGATGGAGAGTTGTTCCAGAGCCTTTAACAGGCGATCGCTGAGGGGGTATTCGCTAAACACGCAGTATTCCAGTAAGAGTTTCAACCCGTTTATGCTAGCAGAAACCCCGTCAAACCTCTTCAGGTTTTGTTGTTTTCAGTGTAGTGCTGATAACGGGGCTCAGGAGTTCGCGCAAATGGCTCAAAACAGCAGACACCCCTGTCAATTGTATTGCTAAAAGCAATTGATTTAGTAGCTTCAATTAATTTTATTTAATGACGTCTTTTGTTTAGACTGGTTACATCAAAATTAAGCAAGGCACTAAGCCGAGGAGACGCACTGATGTTTGAGAACCGCGAAGGACAGGCAGTACCCAATGTGACCTTCCCCATCCGCGTGAATAATGACTGGAGTCAGGTGACTACGGAGCAGCTGTTCGCTGGAAAAACGGTCATTGTATTTAGCTTGCCGGGTGCTTTTACACCGACCTGCTCGAGCACCCATCTACCCCGTTACAACGAGCTTGCCGATACATTCAAGGCTCAGGGTGTAGATGAGATTATCTGTCTCTCCGTAAATGACCCTTTTGTCATGGATGCCTGGGCAGCTGATCAGAATGCCGAGAACATCCGCATGCTGCCAGACGGTAACGGTGAGTTTAGTGACGGCATGGGCATGCTGGTGGAGAAGGCTGACAAAGGTTTTGGTAAGCGGAGTTGGCGTTACTCTATGCTGGTGAAAGATGGTGTGGTGGAGAAGATGTTCATCGAGCCCAATAAACCAGGCGATCCGTTTGAGGTGTCCGATGCAGATACGATGCTGAACTACATCAATCCTGACGCGGCGCTGCCCAGACGCGTCAGTATGATTACTAAACCAGGCTGTCCTCACTGTGCCCGCGCAAAGGCGGCACTCACAGTCAAAGGGATGCGTTATGAAGTGATTGAGTTGGGCCAGCAGGGGATCAGTTACTCTACGCTGCAGGCTATATCAGGCCGCGGCACTGTGCCACAGGTGTTTATCGATGGTGAACACGTCGGCGGTGCTGATGAGTTGGAAGCCTGGTTGGCACAGCAGGGCAATGCCCAGCCTGCCGCTTAACATAAAACGTCCTTTTCTTGTTACGCCGCTCTCTCGCTGGGTGAGCGGCACTCTAGCTGAAGCACATTTTGCCTTTGCGGGTATATGAGTCACAAATTCAATATCGGGCTTAATATCCCCCTGACTCAATAAGCTCACTAGGTTCATATCCGGTAACTGTAGTTGCTCGGGCACTCAAGTTTCGACGCAGACAACCCGAATAACTCGCATACGGGTGCTCCAGTGGATCGATCTCTCAACATCCCCTCAACTCTAATACTTCTTGAAGGCAGTGTCCCGGGTCTGGGTTATTCAGCTAATTGAGTAATGCTTTAGCCTGCGGCTCAGTCGCAGCAACCATCCAGTTGTGGAAGTGCCACGAGCGTAGATCTCAAACTAGACTGCTAGAGCGAGAACTAATAATGTGAACTCGCGTTCTAATCCGATCTCTTCTGATCGATTGAGGTTTATCCAAGCTTGGTACATATTTAGAGATTAGGTTTTGAAGGCGTTTAAGGAAAGGTATTCCACAATGCGTAAGCTCATATCTCTGGTCGCCGCGACTCTGCTTATCGCCGGGTGCCAGCAGACCGCTATACCTCAGGCGGAGATGGTTGAGGTCCTCAGGGTGCCGGCTAAAACCCTGACAGCCCAGAACTGGTTGAGTACAACCAGTATGCCGAGGATGGTCGATCAGCCACTTAGCGCGGACGAGGTCGCCTATATACTGCGTAAGACAGGGTTTGAACCACCTCCGGATGAGGTAGAGCCGTGGATAGGCAAACCGCGTTCCGAACTGGTGCGCTATCTGCTGAGGACCCTCTCTAGCGACGCAGTCGTCCCGGCGCCTGAATGGACTGGTGAGTCTGTCCGCTACTGGGGCCATGGTGATTGGCCGGAGGCTCAGCGCGCGGCATTTCGTTCAGCTCGTCAGCAAGAAGTGGGGGATTTGCGTTTATGGTGGATTAGTCAGATGCTGGCAACACCCTCACCAATGGGCGAGCGTATGGTGATGTTCTGGGAGAACACCTTTGTAGCAGGTTTCAGTGGATTGAACGAGAAGTCGCACGCTCAGTGGTACCACCACGAATCTCTCCGTGAGCATGCTATCGGCAGTTACGCTGAGCTGCTTACATCGATGCTGCGAGATCCCGCCGTACTGATCTATCTTGATAATAACAATAACCGCGAGGATGCCCCCAACGAGAACCTCGCTCGCGAACTATTAGAGCTGTTTACACTGGGTGAGTCCAACTACACAGAGCGAGATATCAAGGAGGCTGCTCGGGCTCTGGCTGGCTGGCACGTCTCTGAGTTCGGGGATCTCAGTTTTCAGGTGAGCCCCTGGGCGCAGGATCGCTCGCGCAAAACCATTTTCGGTCAGCAGGGTAATTTCAACGGCGACGACCTTGCCGATCTAATTCTGGCTCATCCCGAAGCGTCCAAACATGTGAGCCGTCGTCTTTGGCAGGAGTTCATCTCCTCTGAAGCTGCACCGGAGCAGGCCATTAATCAGTTCGCCTCTGCTTTTGTTGCATCGGGTTACCGTATCGATGCGCTGCTGGAGGTGATGCTCAACTCCGCTTACTTTTGGGATCCGAATTACCGCGCAACCAGCGTAAAGTCGCCGGTTGAGCTAGTGATTGGAGCCATTCGCGCTTCGAAGCAACCCAGTATGACGTTACAGCAGATCGACTCAACGCTCGGTGCCATGGGACAGACATTGTTCGACCCACCCGATGTCAGTGGTTGGGGGTATGGTGAGTACTGGCTCGATCCCGCTTTCCTCATAGAACGGGATGTTGCCATGAGCAACTTGGCGGAGGGTGAGATGCAGATGCGTCAACAACCTATGATGCTCAGTACCCCCAAGGCAAACGTTATCAAAGTGAAGGTAGCGGGTGAGGCCTACAATGGACCGCCGCAGTATCGGGTACAGGTTGAATATGCTGATGGAAAATTCTGGTATTCCGATAATCAGGTGATGACTGCTGCTCGCGATACCGAGCGGCTCGGACGATATAAGGATGAGAGCGAGTGGGTTTGGGAAACTCAAACCATTGAGTTACCCGCAGAAATTGAAACGATTCGCAAAGTCGGCGTGCGCTTTCTCTACGATGCAGCGGGAAATGGTGGCGATCGCAACCTCTTTGTGGGCGCTGTAGAGTGGAGAGGTCAGAGTTTTCCCGGTGCCGCGGGAACTCAGTTTCCCGGTTGTAGTAGCGATAAAGAGGGTGCCAAACGCCACCCTGATCGACTCTATTGTGCAGGTACCACAACACTTGACTGGGAAGAGTTGACGCGCCTTGTTAACCAGCAAAGCCAACCGCCAGCCAATCCGCAGCCCGGCGACTTGCTGACCCGCGAGCTGGCAGTGCTCTGGTTTAAACGCCCGAGTGAAGGTGGCTGGCAGGGTATAGACTTGATGTTTGATGGTCTCAGCTTTGAGGGGCGAGAGTGGGACTATTTTGGCTTTAAGTTCGTTCGTAATGATCGTGGGCGTTATGAGATCGCTGTGGATGAGGATCGATGTAAACCGAGCTGTTTTACAAAGTGGCCGCGTGATGCCTGGAGGGATAAAGCGGGTTTACGCCACGTCTCAATTGGCGCGCACAACTACGACGAATGGTCACGCAAGCAGTATCGTCAGCTCAGCGCTGAGGACAAACGCTTGGTGAAAGCACTCTTTGCCACTGCGCCCAGAGTACTGGATAAGATTAAAGCGAGTCCTCGTCACAACGAGCCGGGTTCGTTGGAGACCTGGAGGGAGCGCTTGGAGGTCTTTGTTGATGCATCGGACTCAGGTACCTGGCGACCAGAGACGGCGGTGCAGCTGATAGAGCTCAACAGTGGTCAGCAGGGTGGCGCCATGGCGATGGCCATGATGGGCGGCATGAGTATGAGCGACGGCAGCGGGACCTACCCTCTTGCGGGTGGTAAGCTTGAGTCACAAAGTCAGTGGCAACAGCTGGTGCAGAGTCAACCTAAGCTGAGTCAGATGCCACTGGAACAGTGGATGGTCAGTATTGATGATGGCGAACGCTTCGCTTCCCTGAGTGACTGGTTACGCAGTCCACTGATAAACCTGAAATAGGAGCCGATGATGAACAGGCGAGATCTTATTAAGGCGATGGCTTTGGCAGGCGCTGCAGCCCCTTTTCTGCAGGTGCGTGCGGCCGGCCAGAAAAAGTATCTGGTACTGGTAGAACTCAAAGGTGCGAACGACGGCCTCAACACTTTGGTGCCCTATGAGTCTGACGAATACCGTAAACTTCGGCGGCGAATTGGTGTCAATCCCAGCGAGATTATCGCCGTGGGTCAGAGTCGAAATGTAGGCGCGTTAGGTCTTAACAGCAGCATGAGCGCACTGGCACCTAGCTTGGGAGAGGATCTCGCTCTGATCACGGGTGTCGGTTACCCCAATCAGAACCGCTCCCACTTTAAGTCGATCGCACTCTGGGAGACGGGCGGCGATGGTAACCGCGGTGCACAGAAGGGGTGGGTCACTGAAACCTTAGAACGTCTTTATATGCCTCAAGATCACCCCGTCTTAGGAGCAACCCTGCAGGGATCAATGGGGCTCTTTGCTCGTGGAGATGGCGTATATATCAGTATGGCGCGTCTCAATCAGCTAGCAGATATCGAGGTGGATGAGAAACCTCCCACGAACAACCGGCTGCTTAACCTCATATCGAAACGCAAAACGGATCTGTCGCAGGCCTCCAAAACCCTCGAGGCTGAGTTAGAGCGCTACTCCGCGAGTCGACTCCCCACACGGATGCCGCATGGCGATCTGGGAGGGCAGCTCACCGATGTGATGCGTGTTATTGGTGCCGACCTGGGGGTGCCGGTAATGCATGTGCAACACGGCTCATTCGATACGCACGAAGGTCAGCCATGGCGCCACCCACGACTGCTTAAAGAGTTAGCAGACAATTTAGCGGCCTTCCGACAGGGGCTTCAGCGCATGGGGCGTTGGGATGATGTACTGGTGATGACATACTCCGAGTTTGGTCGCCGCGCGGGTGAGAATGGTAACGAGGGTACCGATCACGGCAGTGCAAACACCCACTTCATGTTGGGTGGGCGCGTCAAGGCTGGTCTCTATGGGGAACATCCCAGCCTTAAGCAACTGGTAGATGGTGACATGCAACACACGCTGGACTACCGAGCCATTTACGATCAGGTGTGTCAGAACTGGTTTGGTGATGCAGCACAACCCTGGGCAAACTATCGAGACAACGCCCTGACAGGCGTTTTATAAATGCGCACAGTGATGTTACTACTGCTAGTAACCCTCAGCGGTTGTGGTGTTCAAACACGCTTTGAGGGGGACCTCAATGGGGGCGTCTCCAGTGCGATCGACAGCTATTTCCTGCAGTGGGAGGGTACGGCTTACAGGCTTGGGGGTTCCGATAAGCGCGGTCTTGACTGCTCAGCATTTGTGCAGAACCTCTACTGGGATCTCTATAATAAAGGTCTGCCGCGAACCACTGAGGCCCAAGCCCAACAGGGCTACCCAATCCCACCGAGTGAGTTAGAGCCGGGTGATCTGGTATTTTTCAAAACCGGTTGGCGGAACCGCCATGTTGGGGTTTATCTAGGTAAAGGCGATTTTGTTCACGCTTCAACCTCAGTAGGTGTAACCCGTTCGAGCCTGAGCAACGACTATTGGCGCGATAGGTTCTGGACCGCTAGGCGCGTGGAGTAATCACTTTCGTTTGCTTGTCACTCCCCTAGGGTCAACTCTATTCGCTGCTGATCTTTGCTTAGATCAATCAGTGGAGTGCCTTAATCTTATCCCAAAGCTCTGCGATCTCCGCCGAACTGAAGCTCTGTGGTACTTGGTAACTGGAGATCGGCAAGAACGCCTCATCCTTACTGCTGGCCACAGCGTGGCTGAAGACGTAATTACCCTCTACTCCCATGCGAAGATCAGTAACGACTAGATAGTCCTCTTCGATTGAACCCTTAATAAAACCATGTGAGAACCACTCTAACCGGCCTACCGACTCTAGGTGGCTGGTAGCCCTAAGCAGCGCTTCATTTTTATCGTGACGGGTAAACGCAATGGGCTTGTTCGGTGCCAGCGCGGAGTAATATCCCTCTATGTATTGGTCGCCTTCTACTGCCAGAACACGCCATACCAGCGTATTAAAGGGGGTAGGAGTGGTGAGGATGCGCCCGCTACTGCCCAGTTGCGCCAGCGCCTGAGCAGCCGCGCTCTCGGCGATGTTCTTGCTGACCCAACTCCACCCAAGGTAGAGCGTACTCAATACCAGACCGCTTGCAAGCAGGCGTGTAGGAAGCAAACCCTTAGGCCGGATCAATATAGCGATCATCCCCACCAACAGCGGAAGGGTATAGAGCGGGTCAATGATGAAGAGGGTACTCCACATCACTGGAGGTGTGGGTATCGGCCAGAGTAATTGGGTGCCATATACCGTGTGTGCATCCAGTAATGGGTGGGTAATAAGCGTCAGTAGAACAGCATAGAACCAGCGTTTGGGCGAGGCCGTTACCGGCTCGTAGAACTGCTTGAGCAACCACCAAAGTCCTACTGCAAGCGGCGTAAGTACAAATAACGAATGACTAAAGCCCCGGTGGTAGGTGAAGTTTGATACGGCATCGCCGTAATCGATAAGTACATCCAGATCAGGTAGGGTGCCTAGCACTGCGCCGACCATTATCGCTTTACGGCGGTGTTTGGGTTCCACACAGACAGCGGCGACGGTCGCGCCCAGTGCGATTTGAGTTAGGGAGTCCATTGGGTCTCGATCGGTTACAGGTCAATGATATAGGTTACGCTTAAAACAGCGATGAGGTTCAAAAGAGGGGACTGTCGTAGAGCGTCGGGCCACAGCCTCTGGTTTGGAATTAACGCCTTTAAACCCAAGCATTTGTATAGGGTTTAAACAATATTGTATGAAAATTAATCAGTTACAAACTTTTTTACAAAAAAGATCAAAGCAGGTGTTGACGGAAAAAAATATCACGGTAAACTCTGCGCCCATCCTAACGGAGGGATGGCTGAGTGGTCGAAAGCACCGGTCTTGAAAACCGACGAGTCGAGAGGCTCCCAGGGTTCGAATCCCTGTCCCTCCGCCATTAGGATACAAAAAGGGTTTTTCCTCGATAGCTCAGTTGGTAGAGCAGTAGACTGTTAATCTATTGGTCGCTGGTTCGAGTCCAGCTCGAGGAGCCAATCCCGAGATCGGTGGGGGTCGTTAGCTCAGCTGGTAGAGCAGTTGGCTTTTAACCAATTGGTCATAGGTTCGAATCCTATACGACCCACCATTCTCTCCGAACTCAAACTCCCGGGTCGTTAGCTCAGTTGGTAGAGCAGTTGGCTTTTAACCAATTGGTCATAGGTTCGAATCCTATACGACCCACCATTCTTTACTGAATCGCATGAATTTCCCGAAAGATCGCAGCCACCCGAGTGCGTTTGTGCGCCCGCTGTTTTTTTGCTCTACCATCTTATTAAGCGTGGCTGATCCAACTGTGTTGAGGGATATGGCTGAGGTTTAGAGATTACCTCGCTGAGGGTTTGAAGAATATTTGCAGCTGAAGGTGAATGGGTTGGACGCTCGAGGTCGAACTGAGTAGAAGGTGATGAGGTGGGTAGTGCTCAACGGTCTGCTGGTGCTGATTTTCGTGACTTCAGGGAGTGCAAAGCTGGCTGGGCTTGAGTTTGAGCTTGCTGCGTTTGAGTGATGGGGCTACCCGATCTGGTTTATGTACCTCACAGGCTTTATTGAATTTTTCGCGGGTCTTGGTTTGTTGATGAAGATCCCCCGGCGGATTGTCTCTTTAGGACTCGCGGGTCTCATGCTTGGGGCTGCGGTGACGCACATCGTGCACGCTGAGTGGTCGATGTTACTTCTCGCTTGTACTTTTTTACTGATGACCTTGATAAACCTCTCGGTTCAGTCGGGCTAGTTGAACCCGCTGAGTTTGTTATCCAGGTAGCGCCTGAGCTGGCTAGCCGCTTTGCGACTAATGATCAGTAACGAATGCAGAGGATCTCATACCAGCGCTGCTCACCTTCTGGCGTAGTGAACTCAACCTCATCCCCTACCTCCTTTTTCAGCATCAGTCGCGCAATAGGAGAGTCGACACTGATGTATCCGAGCTTGGGGTCAATTTCGTCCGCTCCGACAATGCGGTAGGTGCGCTCCTTCTCCTCATCATCTATCAGCGTGACCCAGGCACCGAAGAAGATACGGTTCTGATCGTTTGGAAGGTGCTCCACGACTTTGATTCCGTCGAGTCGTTTTGAGAGATAGCGCACTCGGCGGTCGATCTCACGCAGCTCTTTTTTGCGGTATATGTACTCAGCGTTCTCGGAGCGGTCGCCCTCTGCGGCCGCCTCGCTAAGCGCCTGTGTGACCTCTGGTCGCTTACTCTTCCACAGGTACTTGAGTTCATCATTGAGACGCTGATAACCTTCAGCGGTGATGTAGGGCGAGCTTTTCTCGGCCGGCGGACGCCAACGACCCATGGGCGAAACTCCTAAAGTAACGAGAGAAACAGTCGATAACCTGCTGGCAGCAGGAGTCTGAAGATAAGATGGTAAACGAGATCGTTGCTACCCGTATAGAGCGCGCGCAAGCTGGACTAGCAGAGTCGGTTCGGTCGACCGACGGCGCCCATTTTAGAATGCTGCTCAGTCTGATCTCATCCAATGAGTCGTACGGCTACCAGAGGGCGTCTGAGGGTTCGTTCTCTGCCGATCCCCTAGATCATCCTTCGCCACGATACATCGCGCCAGAACAGCTCTATACAGCCTCTACGGTGGAGCGTATCAATCTAGGACTCCAACTTGGAAACCGGGGTGAAGTAGCCTACGCACTCGCTTGGATCGACACTCAAGCTAACACGCCTCGCGCTCGGTACGCAGCATTGCCGCGGCCTGATCCTGGTGCAACGCTCTCTATGATCGCTTAGAACCAGCGCAGACGCTTCAGCAACCAGAGCATTCCCAGCCCCATCACTACCAGCGCGCCACAAAATATCCAGAACCCCATCGGGTTGTCAGCCCCCGGCATGCCGCCAACATTGACGCCCAGCAGACCGGTAAAGAAGCCCAACGGCAAAAATAACCCGGAGATGATCGACAGCAGGTACATGCGACTGTTTAGCTGGTCGGAAAGGCTCGCCAACAGCGCATCGTGCGCGGCTATCGTCTTCTCTCGCATGAGATCCAGATCTTCAATATGGCGAAGCAGGGCGTCCTGAGTCTCACGAATCTGGTTCTTTTGTTGAGCATCTAACAGTGTCAGACGCTCGGACTGTAGCTGAATGAACGCTTCACGCTGAGGGCTAAGGTAGCGTCGCAATCTCGAGATTATATTACGTAGCTCCATCAGCTCCTGACGTGACTGCGTCAGGCGTTGATTGTCGCTCATTGACTCCTCAAGTAGCTCCAAGCGGTTATCAAGCTCCATCACCTGATCTCCGATGCGCAGGGTTAGCCCGTCCACCATGCTAACCACCAGATCAGACAGGGTCTCGGGGCCGGTGCCATTGTGTAGCGCCTCAACCAACTCGGTGACACTTTGCAACCGTCTGCGTCTTGTGCTGATCAGACGGTTACTTTGTATGCATATTCGCACTGAGACCATGTCATATGGGTCGGCATCCCGATTAAGATTTACGCCGCGCAATGCCAGAAGAAGAGAGTGATCAAGCTGTAGTGCGCGTGGTCGGGTGTTCTCAGCCAGCAAGGCGTCGACCGCTACTGAAGCCAGACCACTCTCTGCTGCCAGCCAGGTGGCGCTGGCCTGATCGGTATAATCGATGTGAATCCAGAGCATCCCTTGCTCCGGTGTCCAGCCCTGAATTTCGGGGTAACTAAGTTCCCGTGCACCGCCCTTGGTATCGAGTAGCAGAGCATGCAGGGGTTTGAACTCGTCTATTCGGTTTTCCAAATGATCTTCTCCGCACCTTCGCTAGTTACGCGCCACCACTCATCGGGTTCATCGCCCTCTCTCCAGCCATCTACAATACAGCGAGTCTGCACATTGAGAGCCTCAGTGATAGCTTTAGCGCAGTCCAGATCAACTTGCCAGGGTGTCTGTGCGGAGTTGAACCAGATGCTAAGCCAGGGCTTGCCTACGACACGTTCTTCAATCAGTACTGGAATGGCTACGCCGCTGAGAGTGCAGCTAAATTCATGGCTGGCTCCACGGCTCTTTACAACGCTTAAACCCTCGCTAATGTCCGTCAGCCAGTTGATCAGGGCGCGGGGCGACGAATTCTTCACATAGACTTCAATATCAGGGTGGCGCTCGGTTGTCATTCAGTATCCCTACTCAGCACGGTGCGGATTCGCGCATAGATTAGCATTATGAAAGAGAGAGTGCCGATGCAAATAGCCGGAACGGCAAGCATAATGCCGGTCAAGGCTAGTAGTTCAGCCATGAGTCCATCTTGCATAATTAGCCCTGCCACCGCAATGAGCGCCAACGCCAGCATCAGAGTCGCCAGTGAGATAACCAGCCACCGCAGTTGAGTGTGCCAGCCTTGGGTAGGTCGTCCGCTCACTCCGGGACATCCGGTTGATAGCGAAATAGTGCCAGACGGATATCGACGCAGGTAGTCAGTGTTGGCTGATTAAGAATTTCAGCTCGGTTTGCCTCTTTGATACGCTGACCGTGGGGGGTCATTGCCAGTAGATCACAGATCTGTTCGGTACCTTTCAGGGTGATCTCGAACGGCTCACCCGCCTCTGTCACCCGTTGGAAGTCTTCGGACAGATGCGCATCTGGCGCTGAAGACTTCTCGCGTACCTCGTCGTAGATGAGTTTTCGCAGGCTCATGAGGTGGTTGGTGCCCGGATAGGCGATCAGCAGGAGGGCTCCCGGTTTAAGTGCGCGTTCCAGAGGCGCACTAAGCACCTTACTAAAGATAATTAGTGCAAGATCAATAGATTGATCAGGCACGGGAATTCGCGCAGATGAACCGACGATCCAGGTAATCTGTTTATCTCGGCGTGCGGCAGCGCGTACAGCGTGCTTGGAGATATCGAGGCCCAGTACCTGATCCTGAAAACCCTGCACTAGTCGGTGCTGTCGTAGGCCCGCAGTGTAATAACCTTCTCCACAACCAAGGTCAACTATTTTGGCCGAGGAGGATAGTTGGGTATCCAGCACTGCAACTAGCTGCTCCAGAACCGGACGGTAGAAATCAGCATCCAGAAAACGGTTGCGAGCTCTCACCATTTCCGGGTTATCCCCCGGATCCTTTGAGCGTTTGGACTGTACGAGTAGTAGATTCCAATAACCCTGTTTAGCTTTATCAAAACTGTGACCCGCTGCGCATCGGAGATTTTTACCCCCGGCGTCGAGTTCCAGTTTGGCGCTGCAAACAGGGCAGATCAGCTTCATATTAATCCTGAGTCAGTAGTTTGATCAGGATCCTCTCATAGATTGTCGAGAGGGTATCCAGATCTTCGACGTTGACGCACTCATCAATCTTATGAATGGTTGCATTGACCGGACCAAGCTCAACCACCTGTGCGCCAGTCGGTGCGATAAAGCGGCCATCTGATGTGCCGCCCGATGTTGAAAGCTCGGTCTCTCGTCCGGTGGTATCGCGAATGGCATCGCGAGCTGCATCTACCAGATCGCCAGCGGCTGTAAGGAATGGCTGCCCGGAGAGCGACCATTTAATTTCATATTCAAGCTTATGTTTAGCCAGAATCGCCTCAACCCGCTGGCGCAATTCAATATCGGTCACCTCAGTAGAGAAGCGGAAGTTGAAGAGCACTTCAACCTCACCGGGAACCACATTTGTGGCACCCGTGCCAGCTTTGATGTTGGAAACCTGGAAACTGGTCGGTGGGAAAAAGTCATTCCCCCTGTCCCACTCGGTCGTGGTGAGTTCAGTGAGTGCGGGTGCCAGCTCATGAATCGGGTTACGCACCAGGTGAGGGTAGGCTACATGGCCCTGAATACCCTTAACACGCAGTGTCGCGCCTAAAGAGCCGCGACGACCATTTTTGATCACGTCCCCGACCGAGGCCGTGCTCGATGGCTCACCGACAATCGCCCAGTCGATCTTCTCGTTACGCGCTTCCAAGGTATCAATCACGCGCGTTGTACCGTTAATGTAGGGGCCCTCCTCGTCACTGGTGATCAGCAGTGCGATTGATCCTTTGTGATCAGGGTGTAGAGCAACAAAACGGTCCAGTGCCGTCATAAAAGCGGCAATGCTGCCTTTCATATCAGCAGCGCCACGACCATAGAGCATCCCATCTTTTACTGTGGGCTCGAAGGGAGGCGTCTGCCACTTTTCGACCGGCCCTGTGGGTACGACATCCGTGTGACCAGCGAAGCAGAGTAGAGGACCCTCGTTGCCCCGGCGAGCCCAGAAGTTTGTCACCTCTTCAAACGGCATGGGCTCAACATTAAAACCTAGCGCTTTGAGGCGCTCGGTCATCAACTGCTGACAACCGGCATCTTCAGGTGTAACCGACTGACGGCTGATCAGCTCGCAGGTTAGTTTTAGAGTTTCGCTTGGCTGTGCCATGTTAGAGGTCCTGCTGTTGTTCGTTCGGATAAAACAGAAGAGCCGCGCAATCGCGGCTCTTGATGACTTAGGCTGTGCTCTTAGTTGTGTGAGTGCAGCTCGGCGTTCAGTTCGATCGCTGATTTGTTGGTCTTAACTTCGATACGGCCGTTCTGTGAGTTGCGACGGAACAGCAGATCGGATTTACCCGCCAATTCAGACGCTTTGACCGTTGCTACTGCGTTATTCTGATCGTCAAGGATAGTCACCTTAGAGCCGCCAGTCACGTATAGACCCGCTTCCAGTGTACAGCGATCGCCTAGCGGAATACCCAGGCCGGCATTAGCGCCAAGCAGAGCATTTTCGCCCACAGAGATAATCACGTTGTTGCCGCCAGAGAGCGTGCCCATTGTCGAACAGCCACCGCCGAGGTCGGAACCGTTGCCGACAACGACCCCTGCGGAGATACGACCTTCGACCATGCTTACTCCGAGAGTGCCGGCGTTGAAGTTTATGAAGCCTTCGTGCATTACCGTGGTGCCCTCACCGACATGCGCACCGAGACGAATACGGGAGGCATCACCCACACGGATACCTGCAGGTACGACGTAGTTGGTCATCTGCGGGAACTTATCGACAGAGGTGACCTGGAGTATGCGGCCCTGCGCCCGCGCGGCCAGCTGGCGACCGGGCAACTCATCCAGTGCAATCGCGCCTTCGTTAGTCCATGCAACGTTTGGCAGCAATCCGAAGATCCCCGTCAGGTTCTGGCCATGCGGCTTGACTAGACGATGCGAGATCAGACTCAGCTTCAGATAAACTTCGGCCGTGGTTGTGGGGGCATCATCGGTCTCCAGAATACAGATGACAAGTGGCTGTGAAGTACCTTCCAGAATCTCTGTAATCTGTGCCTGCTCCTCGGCACCCACTGTTAGGAAAGCCGCTTCCAGAGCCTTGAGCTGCGCAGCGTTGATATCCATGGATATGTTGCCGCCGGTGTAGCCAACCGCACCTGCAACTGCTTCAACTAGGCTTGCATCGGCGTGCAGAATTGGTGCGTTGTAGTAAACCTCCAGCAGGTCGCCAGCGGCTGATTTAGTGCCTACACCCAGGCCCAGTGCGAAGTTTGTCATAAATCCCTCTTAATCCAGTCGATAAGTAAATAAGTTCTGCAATTTACAGCCTGCTAGGGGCGCAAATCGCTCGAACATATATAGCGCGAAAGTGTAGCAAGTTTGGCAGGTTGAAGCCGCCTTTTTCTGACTGCTCCAAACTCAAGATAACAAGCCTTCATATCGCTGCGCATCGAACCCGACCTCAATGTGAGCGCCTGTCACCAGTACCGGTCGCTTGATAATACTGGGAGTCTCCAGCATTAACTGCAGTGCTGATGCCTCGTCAATTGAGTCTCTGATTGCCGGATCCACCTTTCGCCAGGTGGTCCCGCGTCGGTTGACTAGCGTCTCCCATCCTGTCTGTTTCAACCAAGTGCGCAATTGCTGCTCTGTCGGTGGCTCTTTTTTGAAATCATGCAGCGAAAATTCGCATCCGTGGCTGCGCAGCCAGTTGCCGGCGCGCTTCATTGTGTCGCATCGACTCTCAGCCAGACCGTAAAGATGGATATCAGATTTGCTCATGGTTTCTCTCCTGATTTTTTAAGCGCTAGCAAGGATACAGAGCGCGGCTTAGCGCCTCAATCCTATGGCGCTGCAATCGGCCCTCGGACCTGTTGGTCCAAATAGTCTAAAGAGACTTGAAAATAAGTCTGAACCGGCGCTGTTCACCCCTTTTCTTTAGGCCTTCTGGATAGCGGGAACTTTATATTATCCACAACAGTCGATGGCCGTTTGATGTCCGCTAGTCAGACCTCGGTCGCGATCCCAAAAGAATAATGCCCAAGGGTACTTGCCCAGGCGAAAAGAATAACACCCCAACAGGCTGTTAACGCTGAGGATAGGCTTTTTAGCTCAATATTTTCTCTAGTAACTGACTGTTAAATAAGGATTAGAATCAATGAACGCACCCGCTCCTGCTTCGGCACTTGCTAATAACGGCCTAACAACAAACGCCTACACACTGACAGGGAGCTCGGCAAGCAAACTGGGCGTACTGGAGCTGATTATAAGCTGTCTGTACAAGCACCAGTGCTACGCCTACGAGATCCATACGTTTGACGATGATGAGATCGGTCGCTTCTTCTTTCGAGTTGAGTTTCGCTTCATCGGTGATGGTCTGTTTAACCAGGCTCCGCTGAGTGAGGAGTTTGCGGAGCGAGCCGTTGCCTTTGATGCTGATTGGGATCTACGTGATCTTGCGACACCTGAGCGTGTTGTGCTGCTTGTCTCCAAGTATGATCATTGTCTGCAGGATATCCTTCACCGTCAGAGCACGGGTGCACTGAATATTGAGATCCCTGCAATCATCTCTAACCATCCTGATCTGAAGCGCCTCGCTGACTGGTACGAGATCCCGTACTACCATCTGCCAATTACTGCTGATACCAAGGCGGAGCAGGAGGCACAAATGTGGGAAATCATCCAGCAGGTTAATGCTGACTTAGTGGTGCTGGCGCGTTACATGCAGGTGCTTTCTGACGATATGTGCCGTAAGTTGCATGGTCGTGCCATCAATATTCATCACTCACTCTTGCCCGGTTTTAAGGGTGCTAAGCCTTATCACCAGGCATTTGCTAAGGGCGTCAAGCTCGTGGGTGCCACTGCCCACTACGTCAGTAAGGATCTGGACGAGGGTCCGATCATTACTCAGGGCGTGGAGCCCGTCGATCACACCTACACACCTGAGAGACTGGTTGCCAAAGGGCGGGATACAGAGCGTCTGACGCTGGCTAAAGCGATCAAACTGCATGTCGAGCGTCGCAGCTTCCTAAACGGCAGTAAAACAGTGGTTTTCCCGGGTCATTAAGGCCTGAGGGCACCCTCAACGCCCAGCAGAAAATTATCCATGAAAACGGACCCCAGTTGACTGTGGGTCCGTTTTTTTTGCTGCTCATTTTCTGCCCAAAAAACATCCATATTAGGCTAGACCAATTGGTCTAAAGGCAACTGAAAATAAGACCGAAAAGTGCCGGGGTTCTGCTCTGTTTAGGCCTCTTCAAGGGGCGCTTGGTCCTATCATTCGATCATGTTCCACAGGGGCTGAAGACGATCTCCTTAGCGGCCTGCGGCGATACCCCAACACAAGAGAGTGATGATATGAGCATTCAAGAAAAACAAGAATTCGGTTTCGGCACACAGATCCGCAAATCACCCTACTTTGACGCAACAGTACGCTGGGGCGCGACAGGCTTCTCCGTTTACAACCACATGTACATCCCACGGGATTTTGGCAATCCAGAGCAGAATTTCTGGAACCTTGTTAACGATGCCATCCTTTGTGACGTGGCGGTGGAGCGTCAGGTTGAGATCACCGGTCCTGATGCTGCACAGTTTGTGCAGATGCTGACGCCACGCGATCTTTCAAAGCTTGCAGTAGGTCAGTGCAAATACATTCTAATCACCAACGCAGAGGGTGGCATCCTCAACGATCCAATTCTGCTTCGTCTGGAAGAGAATAAATTCTGGATATCACTGGCCGACAGCGACATCCTTCTTTGGGCGCAGGGCGTGGCAATTAATTCGGGGCTGAATGTACAGATTCGTGAACCTGACGTATCGCCTTTGCAGCTGCAGGGCCCGAAATCGGGTGAAATTATGAAAGCCCTGTTTGGTGACAGCATTACTGACCTGCGCTACTACTGGCTGCGTGAGTTCGATATCGATGGTATCAAATTGATCGTATCGCGCACCGGATGGTCAAGTGAACTAGGGTATGAGCTTTACCTTCAGGACAGCTCTCGCGGTGATGAGCTGTGGGAAAAAATTATGGCAGCAGGCGAGCCCTTTGGGCTGAAGCCAGGCCACACCTCCTCAATCCGTCGGATCGAAGGCGGCATGCTTTCCTACCATGCTGATATGGATAACCAGACTAACCCCTACGAGCTGGGTCTGGATCGCTTGGTGAATCTTGATATGGAAGCGGACTTCATTGGTAAGGCTGCGCTCAAGCGCATTCAGGCAGAGGGTGTGAAACGTAAACAGATTGGTCTGGTTATCGAAGCACCAGCGCTTACCGGTCCGAACACTCGTTTTTGGCAGGTGGAGAAAGATGGCGTCGTTGTTGGCAAAGTGACATCAGCGGTTTACTCTCCGCGCCTCCAGCAGAATATTGCATTGGCGATGGTTGAAGTGGATGCAGTCAATCTTGGACTTAAGCTGGATGTTGTGATGCCGGGTGGAAAGATGCGCGCAACGGTGGTTGACAAGCCTTTCTACGACCCAAACAAGAGCATTGCTGCCGCTTAATAGCGCAGTCTGAATCAGTGGTGCAGCCAAGCTGTGCCGCTGAGAACTGTTAGTGGATCTCCAGTCATCAGAATTGATGGCTGAGAGGATGCTCAGAGGATAGTGTCTATGACCCGAACACTCATTGATAAGTTAGCTGGCAACAAGATCCAGCCTCTCATAAGTAAGCAGAGTATGTTGGGATTTTTAGGTTTCCTTCGCGGCAGTGGTATCAGTCGCAAAGATGCCAAATCGCTGGAGAGCTTCCTGCAAGACTACTCGATTGAAGTAATGCCACGTACCGCGCAGAAAATCGACTCTTTCCGCGATCTCTTGCCAAGCAGTACACGTGTCTACATTGCCCACATTGAGGGCACACCCATAGATGATATGGTCGCCACGGCTCGACGGTTGACGGACGAAGGCTTCGCGGTCATGCCGCACTTTCCGGCACGCCTGATTGAGAGCAAGCAGCAGTTGGCCGATTGGATTGATCGCTACCAAGGCGAGGCGGGTGTCGAGCAGGCATTGCTTCTGGGCGGCGGTCTGAATCAACCCGTGGGTGAATTTGCCAACTCGATGGAGTTGATCGAGAGCGGTCTGTTTGATCATTTCAGTCGTCTACACGTGGCAGGGCATCCTGAAGGAAATCGCGACATCGATCCTGATGGTTCTGACCGCATGGTGATGCAAGCCCTTAAATGGAAACGCGCATTTTCTGAGCGAACCGATGCTCGAGTGGCGATCTCAACGCAGTTCTGTTTCGAGGCGGCTCCTGTCATCTCTTGGGCAGACCGTCTGGCCGCTGAAGGGATCGATTTGCCGATTCATATAGGGATTGCGGGACCTGCCAAGCTGCAGACGCTAATGAAGTACGCACTCTCCTGTGGTGTCGGTCCGAGCATGCGTGTGTTGCAACGTCGTGCTAAGGATGTGACCAAGCTACTCTTGCCCTATGAGCCGACAGAGCTATTGGTTGAGCTGGCAGCGCACAAGAAGCGTCATCCGGATTTTGGTATCGAACAGGTGCACTTCTTTCCGCTCGGTGGTATCGCTGCCAATGCGAACTGGGTAACCCAAAATGCGGGCTCAGCAGGGCAACCTGCCGCCCTCAAATAAATCGGCTGATACGGAGACCCTTATGGCTGCACAGATTATCGACGGTAAGCAGTTTGCTGCTCGGATACGCGAGAATGTCGCCGCTTACGTCGCCGACATTATTGAGACCAAGGGAGTAACGCCTGGTCTGGCGGTCGTACTGGTGGGAGAAGATCCCGCCTCACAAGTTTACGTGCGTTCGAAAGGACGTCAGACGATTGAGGCCGGCATGAACTCATTTGAGCATCACTTACCGTCGACCGCTTCACAGGCAGAGTTACTGCAGCTGATTGAACAGCTTAATGACGATCCTGCGGTACATGGGATACTGGTGCAGTTGCCGTTACCCAAGGGGATTGATGAAGCGGCTGTCATTAATGCGATCACGCCCAGCAAAGACGTTGACGGGTTTCATATCTCCAATGCAGGTATGTTATCGACCGGGCAGAAAGCGATGGTTCCCTGCACCCCTTTGGGTTGTCTTATGATGCTGCGCGCGCTTCACGGCGATTTAAGCGGACTCAACGCTGTGGTAATAGGACGCTCTAACATTGTTGGCAAACCTATGGCTCAGCTGTTGCTACGTGAGAGCTGCACGGTGACCGTGGCGCACTCACGTACCACTAATCTGCAGCAGCTGCTCAGCAACGCTGATATTGTTGTCGCCGCAGTGGGTCGGCCGCTATTTCTACCCGGAGAGTGGCTAAAACCGGGTGCGACCGTCATTGATGTCGGAATTAATCGGATTCAAATGGAAGACGGCAATACCCGTCTTGTCGGTGACGTTGACTTCGAGTCGGCCAAAGCAACCGCAGGTGCTATCACACCCGTACCGGGTGGTGTGGGTCCCATGACGATCGCCTGTCTGTTGGCAAATACTCTGACCGCCTGCTACCGTGCTAACCACCTTCCTGAACCGCTAGAGCTCTCAGTCTAGATCTAAATAGAGCCCCTTTCATGGGGCTTTTTACTGATTGAACAGCAGGGTGATCGGGCATAGAATCGCGTTTTCGCTCTTGCATTCACCTAAGCGCTGACTCTATGAAGAAAATACCTCTTGATGCTCTGGATATCCGCATACTCAGTGCTATTCAGCAACACGGTCAGCTCTCGAAAGGCCGCCTGGCAGAGATAGTCAATCTTTCACCCACACCCTGCTGGTTGCGCGTCACTAAACTGAAGAATGCCGGCCTGATACTGGGATATCGAGGCCTGATTCGTCTCGATAAGCTCATCGATCTCACGCGTGTCTATATGACAGTCTCACTGGATTCTCACAAGAAAGCGGATTTCGAACGCTTTGAACGGCGGATCATGTCAGTGGATGAGATTGTAGAGTGTAGCTCGACCGGCGGTGGCTGTGATTACGTAATGAAACTCATCACTCCGAGCCTCTCCTATTTTCAGCAGTTGGTGGAGCAACTACTGGATGAAGATATAGGTATCGATCGATACTACATCTATGTAGTCACTCGCGAGATTAAATCGACGACGCTAAGCCTGGCGCAATTGATGGAGTTGAAGCGACGAGAGGAGAGCTAGACGCTGCTTCTCGGCCTGTTGCAGTACATCACGCAGGAGTTCCTCTGCGCTCGGGTGGTATATCGGCATTTGTAATACCTGTGCGGCCGTCATATTGTGAGTAATAGCCAACGCGAGGATGTGCGCCAGATGCTCAGCTTGGTAACCGAATAGTTCGGAACCCAGAATGCGTCCGCTCTCCTTGTCGAGATACACCTGCAGGCGCCCTTGTGGTTTGTTCCATACAATGTGCCTGGGACTATCGAACTTCAGCTCTGCCATCAGAAAATCACCCTCTTTCAGCTCCGCAAAACTCTTACCGACAAGGGCAATCTGAGGATCTGTGAAATAGATACTCAACGCTGTGCGAGGCTCTACCATCTGTACTTGTGGGTAGCTCAGGGCATTGTCGGCCGCCGCTCGGCCCTCATCAAACGCTTGATGCCAAACAGGAAGGGTCTCACTCGCATCACCCGCGACAAAAATAGGCAGACCGGGGTAACCGAGCGTGATGCTGTCAAACCCGCTGCTGATGCCTGCTGCTTCGAGGTTGAGACGATCCAGGTTAGGGATGCGCCCGGTCGCGACAAGCACTCGGTCGAACTGGCGCTGAATCGTTTGACCCGCCTCGTTTACATACTCGATCCAAGCACCCTGGTCCTCCCAAGTCCTCTGAATAGCCCCTCTAGGGTGGATCTCAAGCTCTTGAGAAAGCACCTCAAGCGTCTCTCTCTGCATCTCTGGATGTGTGAGGTTAGCGATGCGTCCAGAGCGTCCGAAAAAGGTGGTTTTTACACCCAGACGATGAAGGGCCTGGCCAAGCTCAAGCGCGATAACCCCCAGTCCAATGACGGCCACTGACTTTGGCAGATCCTCAATCTCAAAAAGTGTATCGCTCGTCAGCACGCGGTGGTTAACAGGGTCAAACACCGGGTCAATCGCTGGACGGGAACCGACTGCTAGAATCACCCGCTTTGCTTCGATTTCAGTGTGATCATCTACTTGCAGTCTACCCGGAGCGACAAAACGCGCACGTCCTTCAATTTTATGCTCGCTCGGTATTTTGGCGACATAGCTTAGGTTGCGGCCCACAAAGCGCTCATCTCTGTCACGCCGCAAGCGCTCCAGCACTGCTCTTCCGTCCACCTCTACACGGGTGGGGACGCCAAAAAAGTCGCCAGTCGCTGCCTGATGCGCCTGTTCAGCCGCAGTGATGAGAAGTTTGCTTGGCATACAGCCCACTCGAGCGCAGGTTGTGCCATAGGGTCCATCCTGTACCATTACCAGACTTGATGTCTGTCGGCTAATTTTAGAGTAGGCACCAAGGCCGGCTGTTCCCGCACCAATAATCGCGTATTCCACACTGATCTTTTTCACTGCTGCTGCTCCACTGATATATAGGATTCACCCAGGCCATGGGCTGTGTATTTGTCATGACTACTCTGCGCTTTCATTGATAAAAGGTAAAACGATAAGCTCTAAGTAGTTTAGTTAGGGAACCTAATGCAAAATACCTGAAACTCCATCGACTAAATTGCGTTTTTAGGAACAGAAAAAGGCGTTTAATGGAATTTTGTGGTACTGGTTTCAGTTTAGCGTTCCTTACTTATTTGCTTAGAAAGGATCAGTTTACCCCTGTCTGAATAGTCTGATAGAGTCCGGGCATTAATGAGTTCAAAATTAAAAGGAACAACACCATGTCCGTACATCAATCTGAATTGAGTTGGAGCCGTGCAGCGCATAATTCTGAGCCCGACACCTACAGTCGGAATCACCGTATCGCCCTGAGTGGCGGACAGCAGCTGGATGTCTCAGCCTCGGTTGATTTTAAAGGTGATAGCCAGTGTGCCGATCCGGAACAGCTGTTGGTCAGTGCACTTTCAAGCTGCCATATGCTCTTTTTTCTGGCGATTGCAGACCACCAAGGTTACTGCGTCGAGTCTTATGATGATGAGCCAAAGGGTTTTCTGGAGAAGCATGAGAAAGGCGGAATGGCGGTGACCCGTATTGAACTCTCACCTAAGGTGGTGTTCAGTTCTGATAAGCAGCCTGACGATGCAACGGTGAACCGTATCCATCATATGGCCCACAAAAATTGCTTCATTCGCAACTCTATTATTGCTGAAGTTGTCATTAACCCACGCTAACCGATTAGCAGGAGAGTGAAATGAGTTTAGCCACCAGTAGCAGTGATGTTTTGCTGCGTGAAGATCGGGACGGAGCGGTATACCTCAGGCTGAATCGCCCCGACAAGCTTAATACCCTGTCGGAGGCCGTGCTGGAAGCACTGCAGCAGCAGTTGGATGATATTAAAGCAGATCCAGCAGTGCGCTGCGTCGTGATCAGTGGTCAGGGTCGCGGATTCTGTGCAGGGCATGATCTGCAACAGATGCGAGAGAACCCGCATCAGGAGTATTACGAAGCCCTGTTTGAGCAGTGTGGCCGAATGATGCAGAGTATTGTCGCATTACCAGTGCCTGTTATTGCCAAAGTAGACGGTATTGCGGCTGCGGCTGGCTGCCAGTTGGTGGCGAGTTGCGATCTGGCGATCGCGGGCAGTTCTGCGCGTTTTGCGGTATCGGGTATCAATGTTGGACTCTTCTGCTCAACCCCAGCTGTAGCGCTGTCGCGCAGTATCTCGGCTAAGCGGGCATTCGACATGTTGGTAACTGGAGAGATTATAGACGCTCAGACAGCAGCCGACTGGGGCCTGATCAGTCAGGTTGTCGATGATGCCAAGCTGGATGAGGCCGTGGACGCAAAGGTCGCCATGATACTCAGTAAGAGCCCATCTGCCGTCAGATACGGTAAATCCATGTTTCATCCACAGCGACAGATGGACTTAGCGGATGCTTACCATTTTGCCGGTCAAGTGATGGCAGAGAATATGATGAGTCCTGATGCGGGTGAGGGCATCGATGCTTTCCTGCAGAAACGCCAACCGACCTGGCAGCAACCCGGGCGTTAATATTGAGTTGTGTTGTGGCCCAGTAGGATCTCCACTGAGTCACCCAGCCCCCTAATCCTAGGAACCTTAGTATGAGTGATCTTTGCCCGTTCAATCAGGTGCTTGACAAGAGCGATGCAAATTCAGTGGCGCTCTCGCCACTCAGTTTTCTAAAGCGTGCTGCGAAGGTTTATGCCAAGCGCACCGCTGTTATTTATGCCGAGCAGAAATATAGTTGGTCTGATCTTCATCAGCGTAGCTGCCGTCTGGCCTCGGTACTCAAATCATTTGATATTGGGCGTGGTGACTCGGTTGCTGTCATGTTGCCAAATGTCCCTGCAATGTGTGAGGCTCACTTCGGTATTCCGATGGTGGGCGCCGTGATTAATGCAATTAATGTGCGTCTGGATGCAGAGGCAGTCGCCTTTATCCTGTCACACAGTCGATCAAAGCTTCTGCTGGTCGACCCTGAGTACTACCCCGTGGTGACTGCAGCGCTTGAGCGCATGGACGCTAACAAACCGGTGGTCATCAACGTCAGTGATGCTACCCAGACTGATGAGCAGTTTATCGGTGAGCTGATGTACGAGGCCCTGCTGCAACAGGTGAAAGAGCCGAGTATCTGTCAGCCGCCGCACGACGAGTGGGACGCGATCGCGCTAGGATACACTTCGGGTACGACGGGGAATCCAAAGGGGGTCGTCACCCATCATCGTGGGGCCTACCTTAATGCCGTTAGCAATGTGCTCTCCTGGGAGATGGCCGGACCTGTTGTCTACCTCTGGACGCTACCCATGTTTCACTGCAACGGATGGTGTTTTCCCTGGACCCTCGCCGCAGTGGGCGGGACCAGCGTCTGTTTGCGCAAAGTCGATCCGGAACTCATATTGCAGTTGATCGAGAGACACAAAGTGTCCCACTACTGCGGCGCACCGATCGTTCACTCCATGATGGCTGACAAAGCTCTGGAAACTGGCGTGGAGTTTGGTCATAAGCTGTCCGGACTCATTGCTGGAGCCGCGCCACCTGCGGCGGTACTGGAGAAGGTCGAGCGACTGGGTATTGAACTGACGCATGTCTACGGGTTGACTGAGACCTATGGCCCAGCAACGGTTTGCGTCAAACAGCCAGAGTGGGAGAGCTGCAGCTTGGAGGAGCGGGTGACCCTAAATGGTCGTCAGGGCGTTGCATACCCCATGCAGGAAGAGGTGGCTGTTCTGGATCCTGTCACAATGGAACCTGTGCCTGCCGATGGCAAAACCGTGGGTGAAATCATGTTCCGTGGCAACATAGTAATGAAAGGCTACCTGCGCAATGAGCCTGCCACTGCAGAGGCATTTGAGGGGGGCTGGTTCCATACTGGCGATCTCGCCATTTTGCACCCTGATGGTTACCTGAAGATCTCTGACCGCTCAAAAGATGTCATTATTTCCGGTGGCGAGAACATCTCTTCACTCGAGGTAGAGGATGTTATTCAGCGCCACCCCGACGTTGAACTTGCGGCGGTGGTGCCTCTAGCTGATGAGAAGTGGGGTGAAGTACCCGCTGCTTTTGTTCAACTTAGGGCAGGTGCTCAGTTGAGCGAACAGCAGATGATCGATTATTGTCGGCAGAACATGAGTCGCTTCAAAGCGCCTAAAAAGATTATTTTTGAGGCCTTACCGACAACATCCACCGGTAAAATACAGAAGTTCCTGCTACGCCAACGGCTTAACAGCGCTGCCGCGGTGTCAGCTGTCGCAAGTTAGGTCGTAGGGATCGAATACACGCCTGTGACATCACTATATTTGCTATAGTGATGTCTGCTCTGGTGGGCCTATTGGCCCACCCGTTATTTTGCTTAGTCGATTTCTAATTGAGTCACTGCATGTCACGACTGCCCCCACTGATTGCGCTCTCCTACTTTGAAGTTGCTGCTCGGACCAAGAGCTTTGCGCAGGCGGCCAAAGAGTTGAATGTAACGCCGGCCGCAATAAGCCACCAGGTTAAGGCCTTGGAGGAGTATCTTGGAGTTGAACTCTTTGTTCGGCACCACCGTCGCGTCAGTCTGACACCCGCTGCCAAGGCGGCGCTGCCAGAACTTCATGAAGGATTTAAGGTAATCGCCGAGGCCGTTGAAAAGATCCGGCTCTACGCCGATGAGCGCAACGTGATTACTGTTTGCGCCGAGCCGCTGTTTGCAACCAAGTGGATTGTGCCGCGGCTGCACCGGT
This sequence comes from Marinobacterium sp., assembly GCA_035458585.1. GTDB lineage: Bacteria > Pseudomonadota > Gammaproteobacteria > Pseudomonadales > Balneatricaceae > Marinobacterium_E. Next base: position 52,383 of record DATHZN010000073.1, read on the forward strand.
TCTACAGCCGCTATCCGGAAGCTGAGGTGCGCCTTCAGGCAAGTATGCACTCGGTAGATCCCTCGCCCCAATGCGGTTTTGGTGTCTCCCAGTTAAAGCGCGCGGGTATCGATGTATCGGTAAGGTTGGGGTATGGTGACTATGAGGATGTTGAGCCAGAGTGTTTGCTGAATCTTGATCTGGTGTTGATGGCTAAACCCTCGCTATTGAGCTCTGTTTCAAACAATCAATTGGATACCAATCTTCCTTTGTTATGTGACCGAACTTTGGAGCGTTTTGAGGAGTCATGTGGTTGGTCACGCTGGTTTATCCAACAACAGCGTCAGGATTTGAGAGATTATAAGCTGTTGCAGTTTGGCAACGGGCTGCTTGCGCTGGAGACGGCTATTGCGGGTGGCGGTTATCTGCTGGGATCTAGGGCGCTGCTGCAATCAGAACTGGCAGAGAATAAACTGATGATAGCCTCAGGCGAGGTGTTAAAGTGCCAGCAGGCGTACTATCTGGTCAGTGCGGGCGTGGGCAGAGAGCGGACCATCGCCAGAGCCTTTCGTGAGTGGATGATCGACGAGATCAGTTGAAACGGAAGAGGGCGCAGGCTTTGACCCCTGCGCCTCAAAGTCAGAGCGACTCGATGTAGCGGCGAATTCGCCAAGCTGCCTCGACACACTCTTCGACGGTAGCGACAAGTGCCATTCGTACATAGCCGGCGCCGGGGTAAAGTCCATTGGCGGTCTCACGTGAAAGGTATCGACCCGGCAATACCGTTAGGTTCTGCTGTTCAAACAGCCCAGCCGTAAACCTTTCGTCATCGATCGGAGTCTTGGCCCAAAGATAAAAACTGGCGTCTGGCATATTCACCTCCATTACGGGTTGGAGGATCTGAAGCACGGCTGCGAACTTCTGGCGATACTGTTCACGATTAGCCTGCACGTGTGTCTCGTCGTTCCATGCGGCAACAGATCCCTTCTGTACTTGCAGCGGCATCGCGCAGCCGTGGTAGGTGCGGTAGAGCAGAAACGGCTTCAGTAATTCAGCATCACCGGCGATAAAGCCTGAGCGCAGACCCGGTAAATTGGAGCGTTTCGATAGGCTGTGAAATACGACACAGTTTTTGTAGTCGTTGCGGCCGATCTCAGCACAGACTTGCAGTAGACCCACTGGCGGGTTTGCCTCGTCGAAGTAGATTTCGGAGTAGCACTCATCGGAGGCCAGAATAAAGTCGTATTTGTCCGCCAGCTCAATAAGTTTGATCACTGTCTCTTTGGAGTGAACAGCCCCACTGGGGTTGTTGGGTGAACATATGAATAATAGCTCACAGGCTCTCCACGCCTCTTCAGGTATTGCATCGTAGTCGGGAATAAAGCCGTTCTGCGCCAGCGTTGGCAGGAAGTAAGGTTCAGCTCCAGCAAGGTAAGCGGCGCCCTCGTAAATCTGATAAAACGGGTCGGGAGAGAAGACCAGTGCCCCCGGTTTGCGCTCAACTGCACATTGAGTGAAAGCAAAGATCGCCTCACGCGTGCCCATTACCGGAAGTACATGATGATCACCCGTGAGGGAGCCTGCTTCTAAGTGGAAACGACGCGTACACCAGCCAGCGATCGTATCGCGCAGCTCGGCCCCACCTTTGGTGCTGGGGTAATTGGCCACTAGGTTAACCGACTGGTTCAGCGCCTCAGTGACGACAGCCGGAGCTGGATGTTTTGGCTCACCAATCCCAAGCGAGATATGCTCGAGCTCTTTTGGCGGAGTGAGTCCACCAAGAAGTTTATTCAGCTTTTCAAATGGGTAGGGCTGAAGTAGTGCCAGATCCGCGTTCATATTTCAGTTCCAATGCGCCCAAAAGAGCGTGACAAAAGTAGGGAAGTAGTACAAATTTTGGCGCGAAGTATACCCGATCGCAGCGGTGTGATAAACGCTACAGAATGGGTTACCAAGCGCTCTACAGCTCGAGTCTGAGTGACCGGATTAGCCTGCAGCAGCACCCCCTTTCTAAGACCCCGCCTGTTCCGACAGATCCACCGGGCTGGGACCACCTGGCTGGGGTGGCTTCTTCCCTATCATTTCAATTGGGAGCCGTAACAGCCTGCTCGGTCACTGGCTTCAGACCCATTTTAAGGCGAGCGCCTTCCACGATAGTGAGCAGTGATGGCACTACAATAAGGATCAGCAGTGTACCGTATGCCAGACCGAAGACGATTGAGGTCGCCATGGGTATCAGGAATTGCGCCTGCAGAGAAGTCTCGAACAAGATAGGTGTCAAACCCCCAATGGTGGTCAGCGATGTCAGCAGCACAGCACGCAGTCGTTGACAGGCCGCCTCAACGACTGCTTCGTGAATACCCATACCCTGTTCGCGTAACTTCTTGTAAAAGGTGACCAGAACGATTGAGTCATTAATGACGATTCCTGACAGGCCAAAGAAGCCAAAGAGTGAGAGAATCGTCAGGTCTAGACCGGTCAGGTAGTGGCCCAGAACTGCACCCGTAAGCCCCAGTGGAATCGCCAACATGACAGTGATCGGCCAGCTGTAGGAGGCAAAGACCCATGCAAGAATTACATAGATGAGTACGAGGGCTATCACAAGGCCTGTACCCATATCGGCCATGGTTTCGCGTTGATCGCGGCTTTTACCCTCAAAACTCGCCTCGATGCCATACTGGCTAAGTAGGTCTGGCATCACTGTAGAGCGCAGATCTGCAATGATCTCGTTAGCGTTGGCGAGCGTTTCGTCCAGATCGGCTGAAACGTTAATTGATAGGCGTCCATCAATACGTTGCAGCGAGTCAAACCCCTGGCGAGGGGTAAACTCAAGCACGTTTGCCACAGGCGTAGTGGATCCATCGGGCAGAACGATTGGCAGGGCCGTCAGACTGCTTAACCGATTGCGCTGTTCATCGCTCATCAACAGCCTGACACTGATCTCGTCACGTCCCTCAAAGAAACTTTGTATCTCTATTCCGTCAAATGCGGCTCTCAGCTGACGCCCGACCTGCTCGAGCGAAAGTCCGGCGGTCTCCCCAGCCGGTGTCAGCTTGTATATTAACTGCGACTTACCGTAAGGAAGGTCGTCGTCAATATTGCTCAGGCCAGTGTAGCGTTTAAGTTTATCTTGTAGCTCCAGCGATGCAGCTTTGAGTACCCTAATGTCACTGCCGGTCAGTTTTACCTCCACCGGTTTACCGGGCGGACCTCCCTGATCAACGTCGATGGAGAACTTCTCTATGCCGGCTGGTAAGATGATGCGCTCACGCCAGGCTTTAATGAATTCACTGGTACCGACACTCCTGTTGTCACCAGGTGTCAGTTCAACCGATAGTGAGCCAAGCTCTTCACCCGTTGAACCACCGCCACCGCCACGGCTGAAACGGGCAGTATGCAAACGTTGAAGACTCATTTTCAAAAGATCACCACCCAGCTCGCTGTCGGTCTCGCGCAGCGTCAGGTCGAGGTGTTCGAGGAAGTCCTTTACGTAGATCGCGTCAGTACCGGAGGCGAACTGCACGTTGGCGTTCATCGTGTCCTGTTCTACTGCCGGAAAGAAGTTGAACTTGATGCGGCCGCCCGCCAGCAGCCCAATACTGAAGATCAGTATACCGATCGCGAGTGCGATAGAACTCCAGCGGAACGATATGGCCGTCTCAACGAAGGGGCGGAACATGCGATCCCTGAAGTGGTCGAAACCACGATCTAGCGCCTGGCGCAGTCGCGAGGGGTGCACCGCATCGACCTTTGCCAATGTGTGGTGCAGGTGGCCTGGCAGAACTAAGAAGCTCTCAACTAAGGATGCCAGAATGACACAGATAACGATAACTGGAATATCGATGAGGATGTTTCCTATGATTCCACCGATCATCATCAGAGGCAAAAATGCCGCGATAGTGGTCATTGATGATGCGGTGACCGGCGCCAGCATGCGCATCGCACCGCCTATCGCTGCCCGTCTGGAACTCTCGCCTACTTGCGCGTGGGCCAGCGTATCCTCTCCGACGACTATGGCGTCGTCAACAATGATGCCCAGCGCCATGATTAGGCCGAATAGGGATATCATGTTGATCGTACCGCCGATCATGTAGAGCACCGCCAGAGTCGCCAAGAAAGAGACCGGGATACCCATGGTGACCCAGAATGCGACTCGGCCGTTGAGAAACAGGAAGAGAATTGCGACGACCAGGATTAGACCACTGATGCCGTTTTCAACCAGAAGATTGATGCGGTCGCGAATCAGCGTCCAAGACTCGTTGTATGTGTGTAATTCAACTCCCTGGGGGAGCGTAGGGCGGGTCGCGTCCAACCAGGTGTTCATGATCTTTGCAGCTTTGAGACTATCCTCTGACTCTGTACGTTTGAGGCTCAGCACAATCGCAGGCTGGCCGTTGAAGAAGAGTCGAACCTGATTCTCCTGATCTCGTCGCTCCACCAGCGTAACGTCGCCCACGCGCACCAGTTGGCCCTGTCCCTTGGTTAGCAGAGGTAAGTTTTCAAACCCCTCTTCATCGCGCTGTTGGCCCAGACTGCGGATCTGGCGTGCGCCATCGTTTTTCGCTGCGGTGCCGGCTGGCAAGTCGACGGACCGCGAGCGAATAACACTGGCGATCTCGGGCAGAGTCATACCCAACTGATCAAGTGAGTCGGGGGTAATCTGAAGGGCAATCTCTTGCTTGGGAAGGCCGGTAAAATCGATCTTGCGTATGCCTTTTGACAACAGCTGTTGCTCAAAATCGCGAGCCAGATGGCGTAACTCGTCAATGTCTGCGCGATCACTGGTGAGTATCAGATCAGCGATATTGTCATATCGAGTCACGATCTGTACGACGGGCGACTCGGCGTCACTCGGCAGGCTGCCCCGCACGCCATCCATCTTCTGCTTTGTTTCCGAGAGGAGATAATCCCGGTCAGCGCTCTCCTCCAGCTCTAGACGGAATGAAGCGCTCCCATCACGAGCAGTGGCATACATTCGCTTAATGCCATCAAGTGCACGTAGCTCCTCTTCAACCGGCAATATAAGGGATGTCTGTACATCTTCGGCGCTGGCCCCGCTCCAAGGGATACTGACTGTCACGATATCCAACTCAAAGGTTGGGAAAAACTGCACGTTGAGGCGTTTAACTCCCAGAATACCCGCGACAATCATCAACAGCATCAGCAGGTTCGCAGCGACCCTGTGCGTCGCAAAGAGAGCGATAACCCCTTTGATTCCAGTCAGCTGGTTCACTCGCGTACCTCAACCAGCATGCCGCTAACAGCATTGGGCAGTTGCGTTGTAATAATTTGATCACCTGAGCTTATCTTGTCGCTTCGTACCAGTACTTCGGGTGAGCCGTCGGCCTTTACACGATCGCCATAGTGTTCGACTTTCACAGCCTCCAAGCGAGAATCGACAACGCGATATACGCGGTCTGTTCCATAGAGGGCAACCGGTGGTAGGGCGATGAGGTCGTCAATAATCGGGAGGTTGAGTTGCAAACTCAACGTACGCCCAGGCTCTGGCGCATAGGCCGTGTCGACAAAGCGAAACATAGCATCGATACCCGCACTGCCCGCTGCGACCTCGGCACTCAAACGAGCCAACTCCAACGGCATTTTGCGTCCATCCAGTTGCACGCTGGCCGACAGTTCGGGCAGTTCGTTATTGCCCTGCTTGATTAGGGGCAGGATGCGCATGGGCAGCTGTGCTCGGACTTCAAGTGCAGAGGTCGGGTAGATCCGTGCAAGAGGGTCGCTACTGCGTACACGATCACCGGCTGAAATTGAAACCGTGCTTACACGCCCATCAAAAGGCGCTTTCACCTCTGCGCGGCTTCGATCTAGCGTCAGGCGATCGAGCTGTGTCTGTGCCTGAGCGATTGCTGCTTCTAGCTGACTCACTTGATTCGGATGATTCGCAATCGCTTGCTGGCGGCTGACCAGATTTAGCTGCCGCTGGGCCAGATTCATCTCCGCCGCATCCAGTTGCTCCCGGCTGGATAGATTGCGTCCTGATAGGTTGGTCTGACGCTCCAGCGAGCGCTCAGCAATTTGGTACATCTCGCGTTCGATCTGCAGTGCTTTTTGATGGGTTTCAAAACTCAGTCTCTCAGTATCAAGTTGTGATCTGAGGGAGTCGAGCTGCGCACGTTGTTGCTGAATCTGGAAATCGACCTCGCGAGTGTCGAGACGAATCAAGATATCACCCTGTTTAAAGCGGCTTCCCTCAAGCACCTCAACTGCCTCGACGTCGGCGGCAAGTGCAGCGCGTAGGGTGACCTGACGTGGACTCTCAATTTCGGCGTAGAGCTCAATCTGGGGGGAGAGCGGCTGGGGTATGGCGGGCGTAGCTAGGACAGTCCAGGAGCGCTCTTGCGGCGTTATGGGCGGTAGCTCGGGTTTACTGGCTTTGAGTTGAACAAAGATAAAACCGGCACCAGCAAGCACCACAACGGGTAGAATCCACTTAATTAGGCGCACGCGAAAAACTTCTCCAAAATCAACAGGTAAAATAACCCTAGTATGTTACTCGAAGGTAGGGGCAACTGTCCTGCCAAAACAGGGTAAACTTAGGCTAAGGGGCATTGTCCTGTTGAAACGTATTCGCGTATCAATTCGATCACTTGAGCAGATCAACAATGAGATTACATCAGCTAACTTACCCTTATAAAGGGGGCAAGAAGCGCCTGGCGTACTGGAGTCGCGGCAACCCGCAGAACGATTCAGTCGTTGTGTGTGTACATGGTCTGTTGCGTCACAGTCGTGATTTTGACGAGATTGCTGTAGCGCTGGCATCAAACCACTATGTGATCTGTCCTGACCTGCCCGGAAGAGGTTTGAGCGAGTCTCTTGATAACGCAGAGGACTATCATCCTGAGCTTTACCTGGAGGCACTGGCACCGTTGTTATCGAAGTTTCGTCAGCGCCAAATTCACTGGATAGGGACCTCGCTGGGTGGGCTGTTGGGAATGGCTTTGGCGTCTCAACCGAAAAGCCCGATCAACCGACTGGTGTTAAATGATATCGGCCCTGAGCTGCCGCAAACAGCGCTTCAACGGATAGCTAGTTATATTAATGCGCCTCACTTTCGTAATCTGCAGGAGGTCGACCAGTTTCTGCGGCAAACTTACGAGAGTTTTGTTGGTTTAAGCGATCAGCAGTGGCAGCGTCTGACAAAGTACGGGAGCAAGCCCCATGTTGAGGGCGGTTTTGTTCTCCACTATGACCCACTGATTGCTGCTAACACGGCAGCGAGTGCCAACCAAAGGATCCTACTCTGGGAGTTGTGGGAGTCGATTATGCAGCCATGCCTGCTCGTTCACGGCCTGACATCTGATCTTCTGACCCCTGCTATCGTCAATCAAATGCAGTCTACGCATCCTGATATGCGAGTGCTACAGCGCCCTGGTATTGGTCACGCGCCCTCATTGATGCTGGAGTCTGAGGTGGACGAAATCAAAAAATTTATAGACGGAGACCCGATCTGATGGCTTTGCTATGTGAGTGGCCTGCCAACCGTATGCCCCTGAGTAAGGAGCAGCGTCAACGTGCCCTCGAGGCGACAAATCGCGCATTTGCGAATGCTGTGCGTAACCTGCAGGTGGATCTGGGTTTATCTGAGTTGTTCGAGAAAGTTTATGTTCCCACTGCCTGTTGGGTGTTGGAGAATAAACCCGCTGATGGGCCTTTAGTTGTCGGTATTAACGGCGCTCAGGGAGCGGGTAAGGCACGGCTATTTAACCTGTTGGAGGTCGTGCTTTCAGAGGGCTTTGGGCTCAGAGTCGCGCACCTCTCGATTGATGATCTCTACCTGACACGCGCGGAACGTGAGCGTCTTGCCCAACAGGTACATCCAATGCTGTTAACGCGTGGAGTACCGGGTACACACGACGTCGATTTAGGTATCCGCTTGCTGGAGCAGCTCAAAAACGCAACAGATAACGAGATCACCCGTATACCCCTGTTTGACAAGAGTACTGATGAGCGCTGCTCGGAGGAGTCTTGGCAGGAGTATGTGGGGGCAGCCGATATTATCGTTTTTGATGGTTGGTGTGTGGGCGCGCGGCCACAGCCCGACCAGATGCTGGATGAGCCGATTAATGAGTTGGAGCGCCTGGAAGACCCTGACTGTCGTTGGCGTCACTACGTCAACTTGCAGTTACAGCAGCACTATCAGGTACTTTTTGACCAGATTGATCTGCTGATCTGTCTGCAAGTACCCGACATGCAGGTGGTCTACGACTGGCGCGCTCAACAAGAGATTAAGCTACAAGAACGCGTGGCTCTTCTATCAGATCTCAGGCGTCCGACCGATACTCTGCGAATAATGAGCGCCGAGGAGATTGGTCGTTTTATCGCCCACTACGAGCGGCTCACTCGTTGGATGCTTGAGGACCTTCCTCAAAGAGCGGATCTCTGTTTTGAGCTCAACCGCAATCACAAGATTGCGGCTATCCACCTACGTTAGCTAGATCGGTAGGAAAGGGGCCGTGGCAACGCCCTGCACAATGCGGTTGATTGAACGGTCTGTAGAGGTGGCGACGATCTCCGCCATCATGTCTTGGGTCGCAATAAGTTTGCCAAAAATGCGCTCATAGCTGAGGTTGACCAGATTGTCGCTGATACTGTCGCTCAGTATCATAACCTCTCCGTTAGTGTAGCGCTGGTTGTGTATCATCCAAGCGATCTTCTCTAGATTGCGGGCGGAGTTGTATAGTTTCTGGTGATCGATCTCGTTAAGCATGAAAAACTCGTCGCGATAGTTGTAGCTCGAATGTAGCATTCCGGTGATGGCGACCATCAAAGCGAAGACTCGATCACCGCGAAAGTTCTCATCAAATGCGAGCGGCAGGGCATCCAGAGCATACAGATTATCCAGCTCCGCGTGTCGAATCGGGCGCGGTTTGCCAAGGAGCTGTTGTAGACGCATTTCTACAGTGGTGCCGGGTGCCGCCTTCGCCAGCTCACGTGGATTACGTTTGTAGAGTTTGATGGTGAGCTCCCGAGTTAGCTCGCGACCCGCCTCTATGTGTTGGTCGATAATCATATCGACTTCCGATTTCGCGAGATTCTGCAGTCGTAACTCTTTGTTCTGCAGCGGGGCACAGCCTGCGAGTAGCAGGCTGATCAGCAGCGTCGTGATAAATGCTGACTTCATAAAGATTCCCTGTGCGACGTTTAGCGCATAAGTGAGTGATTAGTATATAGTTAGTGCCAGTAAAAGATAGGAGCCTGTATGAGTGAAAATAGAGATGTAAGTGACGTTCGCCGTGAGTACCAATACGCTGGACTGGACCGTTCAGCGCTAGCCGCAGACCCAATTCTACAGTTCACCCACTGGATGGACGAGGCGCTGGTGGCAGATCCGGGTGATGCAACATCTATGACACTCGCAACCGCAGATGCGACTGGCTACCCCAGCGCTCGTATTGTTCTGCTCAAAGGGTTCGACCAGCGTGGGTTCACCTGGTACACCAACTATCAGAGCGAGAAGGGAAGACAGCTCGAGGAGAACCCTTGCGCTGAGTTGCTGTTCTACTGGAAGGCGCTAGAGCGACAGGTGAGAATTCGCGGTTCAGTCGCGCGGGTGTCGCGCGAAGAGAGCGTCGCGTATTTTAAGTCCCGGCCTCTTGGGTCTCAGATCGGCGCGGTTGCCTCACACCAGAGTCAGCCAGTTGCTGGACGTGAACTGCTGGAGCAGGAAGTTGAGCGCTTGCAAGCAGAAGGCGAGGTGGAGTGCCCTATGCACTGGGGCGGTTTCCGTCTGGTGCCTGAGCGGTTTGAGTTCTGGCAAGGCCGTGAGAGTCGGTTGCACGACCGTTTTCGCTTTACGGCGACCGATACGGGGTGGCATGTCGAGCGTTTGCAACCCTGAAGCGGATTAAATGGGATTTTATGGGATTAGATTGAATGAAGATTTCTAAGGATGCATACGTTGAGTTCCACTACTCATTGGTGGATGACTCCGAGGTTAAAGATGGATCGCGTGGCGATGAACCGCTCTCCTACATACACGGTCGAAATATGCTCGTGCCGGGCCTCGAACAGGCGCTGGAGGGGCGTGAGGAGGGTGACCACTTTCAGGTAGCGGTACCACCGGAACTCGGTTATGGCGAACGTGATGAAACACTCTTTGAGGTGGTTCCGCGTGAGGCGTTTTCTGACTTACCTGGCCTGAAAAAGGGGATGTTAGTTAACCTTGAGGATGGAGAGGGCGAACCGCAGCTTGGTCGAGTAGTCGACCTGGATATTCGGGAAGTGAAGATTGATCTGAACCACCCTTTCGCTGGCCAAACACTGAACTTTGATGTTGAGGTGTTGAACGTGCGTCTTCCAACGGAGGCGGAACTCGCTGATATTAACTAGTTATATTCGGTAAGTGCGCGAACAGCCACTCTCAAAGCGGCGGGTAATGCCGGGGTTGTTGCTAGGCTCCGGCGTCTTTTTTGTGACCTTAGATATGCATACCTGTTCCTCTTCCCTTCCCACTCTGCTGTCGAAAACATGATCTATTGCGCCAGGTCAATTCAGTAAATGATGTGGTGCGTTATCGTCAACGTACTAAAACAACTGACGAAAGCAGGCACACTTTATGTTTGGTATGGACCCTTATGTACTGGAAACGCTAATCCCAAGTCTTGTTGGCGTTATCGTCATCGCTTCTGTAATGACCTGGGGCTTTAT
>DATHZN010000074.1:0-9569 GCA_035458585.1 Marinobacterium sp.
AGTCGAGCCAGGGCCCAGATGTTTCGGTAGCCACTGTTTCTGTGCCTGAAAGCCTCTGTTCTCAGCGGTATGCTGGCGATCCAGACAGAGCGGCATCTAGATAAACAACAAGACCAAGGATAACTAGATAATGAGCGCTGAAACCCTTTTATCTTCACGTCTGACACTGGAAAGCGTCCAGATCCGTGCGCTGTCGGTGCCCCTACGCCGGCCCATCGTCTCCAAGGTAGGCGAATACCCGAACTGGCCGTTTATTCTGATCGACGTGCACACGCGCGAAGGCGTAACCGGTCGTAGCTACCTAGAACCCTACCTGCACCACATGGTTAAACCGATCATCGCCGTGATTGAGAGCATCGCCGAGCAGTTTATCGGCAAGCCGGTTGCGCCGCTCGACGTATTTAGCGAATCGATGAAGACACTGCATCTGAACGGTCGTACCGGCATGACACTCATTGCGCTTTCCGGACTCGATATGGCGCTCTGGGATGCGCAGGCCCGTTCGTCTGGCCGCTCGCTTGCCGCTGAACTGGGTGGCAGCCCTGGCCCGATTCGGGCCTATAACACCAACGGCCTGTGGCTGATTCCGAAGGAACAGATCGCTGCCGAAGCCAAAGCATTGGTAGCCGAAGGCAGCTTCAATGCACTGAAGATACGCCTCGGACGACCGACGCTAGGTGAAGATATCGAAGCGATTCAGATCGTGCGCGATGCCGTCGGCGACGACATTATCCTGATGAGCGATTTCAACCAAGGCCTGACTCTTGGCGAAGCATTGCAGCGCATGCACGGCCTTGACGATCAGGGCCTCTACTGGTTTGAAGAGCCGATCGTCTACGACGATTACGAAGGTTGTGCGCAGATCACACGTGAGATGAAAACGCCGGTACAGATTGGCGAAAACATCTACGGACCTCGCGAATTCCACAAAGCCGTTATGGCCAAAGCGGCCGACCTTTACATGCCAGATCTGATGCGCATTGGTGGCGTCACCGGCTGGATGCGTTCAGCGGCTATTGCCGGCGCTGCCGGGCTGCCGCTGTCCAGCCATCTATACGGCCCGATCTCGGCGCAGCTACTGCGTGCCAGCGAAACCGCTGACTGGCTCGAGTGGAATGACTGGGCGGCGCCCTTCCTCGCCGAACCACAGGAGGTGAGAGAGGGTTACGCGATAGTAAAGGATGCACCCGGTAACGGACTGGCCTGGAATGAGGCTGCGCTGAAAAAGTACGCGATATGAACTGAGGCAATTGGCTGCCCGGGGTTCGAATCCGGGCAGCGAATTAGCCAAACCGTCTGAAAATGTTTTATCCCTCAGTGACCATAGGTTGGGACTCATAAACACTGGGGCTGACCAGAGTTACCGGGTTCAGTGAACCAATCTACCTGGCACCACTAATTGTCTAGGGGTGAACGTTTAACTGCTCCAACTGACCGCGAGTACGTTCATCCGCTTGGTTTCCAAAAGGATAGTCGCCGCAGGCTGGCGGTAAAAAATGCCGAGTGCGAGATGCCAGCAATCGTCTCATCATAGATGACAGCAGCTCGGCGTCAGTCTATGATCGCGCTACCAAATTTAGGGAGTAGAAGATGCTAAAGGTAAATGAATACTTTGACGGTAAGGTGAAGTCAATTGCGCTTGAATCAGCAAATGGCGCGGTAACTTCGGGCGTTATGGCAGTGGGTGAATACACTTTCGGCACCAGCCAAAACGAGGTCATGAAAGTGACGCATGGTGAACTTGTTGTCAAACTGCCAGGCTCTGACGAGTTTCAGGCTTTCCCGGCAGGGACTCAGTTCAACGTTCCCGCCAATACCTCGTTCGATGTTAAAGTTGCTGTTGAAACCGCTTACCTCTGCTACTACAGCTAAACGAGCCTCGGGGCGGCTGATTAACCGCCCCTTGATCCCAAGGATCAAGTTGAAACTCCTGCACCAATTACTGAAATTATTTCGTTCATACTCATTGGATAAAATCCGATCAATCGCTGCCTTGTGATATACTACGCGCCTTAAATTTTTGGGCACTCTCATTTTCGGCTAAACGAGTTTCAAATATGAGCAAGCAAACGTCACTAGACAAAGGCAAAATCAAAATTCTTCTGTTGGAGGGCGTACACCAGTCTGCTGTGGATACTTTCCATGCGCAGGGGTACACCAACATCGAATTCCACACAGGCTCACTGCCTGAGGCGGAACTATTAGAGCGTGTTGCAGATGCTCATTTCCTTGGTATTCGATCACGCACACAACTTACCGCAGAGGTGTTTGCTGCTGCCGAGAAGCTTGTTGCCGTCGGTTGTTTTTGTATAGGTACTAATCAGGTTGACCTGGCAGCGGCAACACAAGCCGGTGTCGCCGTTTTCAACGCACCCTACTCCAATACGCGTTCAGTCGCCGAACTAGTCATCGGAGAAGCGATCATGCTGCTGCGAGGCGTGCCGGAAAAGAGCGCTGTAGCACACCGTGGCGGATGGCTGAAGTCAGCTAAAAACTCGTTCGAAATTCGTGGAAAGAAACTTGGGATCATCGGTTATGGCAGCATCGGTTCGCAACTGAGCGTACTCGCTGAGGGCCTGGGCATGGAAGTTCAGTTCTATGATGTGGTCACCAAATTGCCTCTGGGTAACGCGCGTCAGCTCGGCAGCCTCTCTGAGCTCTTATCGACATCAGATATTGTCACACTGCATGTACCTGAGCTGCCATCGACCAAGGATATGATGAGCTCTGCGCAGTTTGAATTAATGAAACCAGGCTCAGTATTCATCAACGCCGCTCGCGGGACTGTGGTTGACATAGACGCGCTCTGTGAAGCGCTCAGAGAAGGCAAGTTGCTGGGCGCAGCAGTGGACGTTTTTCCAGTCGAGCCGCGCAGTAACGACGATGAGTTTATCAGTCCGCTGCGTGATTTCGATAACGTCATCCTGACACCCCATGTCGGCGGCTCGACGATGGAAGCGCAGATGAATATCGGTTACGAAGTGGCTGAGAAACTGGTCAAGTACAGCGATAATGGTTCTTCTATCACCTCCGTTAACTTCCCCGAAGTTGCGCTGCCGAGCCATGCAAACGCTCACCGTTTGCTACACGTTCACCGCAACGTGCCGGGTATTCTGTCGCAGATTAACAATGTGTTCTCAGACAACCAGATCAACATCGCCGGTCAGTACCTACAAACCAATGAAAAAGTGGGTTATGTTGTGATCGACTGTGATGCGGACTACTCTGAAGTGGCACTGCAGAAGCTGGCTTCAATTGACGGTACGATTCGCTGCCGACGCCTCTTCTGAGTGTAAATGCAAGTCTCTGAAACGGCGCTAATGCGCCGTTTTTTCTGACTAGCAGCAAGACTAAACAGAGCTAGAGCCCATAGGCTACGTGTCAGGTATAGCCAATGAGTAGCACCTCAGGTCTTGACTAATCGCGTGACAAACCCAGGTCCTTTGCCAGCAGCGTCAAGACACCGTCTGCAAAATAGAATTTCGGCGTATTTTTTACATTGTGAAATAGAACTTTTCACATCTTAACCTTTTACCTACATACTCAGGGTGGCACCTGAGTTAAGGTACACCTATACACTACCAAACTGCTGCGCCGCATTTAGCGTAGATCGAATTCCACGTCGCAGCACAGACTCAACAGGAGAGAAACTATGCAACGAACAGAGGTTAATGGTTTACAGGTTGCTACCGAGCTATTCGATTTTGTGAACAGCGAAGTTCTGCCTGGTACGGGCGTAAGCAGCGACAACTTTTGGGCGTCTTTTGCCGATATTATTCATGATCTGGCTCCACGTAACCGCGAACTGCTCGCGAAGCGCGATCAGATCCAGGAGCAGATGGACGAGTGGTACCGTGCACACCCAGAAGGGTATGACCTGGGCGAATATAAAGCCTTTCTGAAAGAGATTGGCTACCTCGTTGATGAGGGCCCGGACTTCCAGATCAGCACCTCTAATGTTGATCCAGAGATGGCAACCATGGCAGGTCCACAGCTGGTTGTTCCTGTTTCTAATGCTCGTTTTGCTCTGAACGCTGCAAATGCTCGCTGGGGTAGCCTCTACGATGCACTGTACGGCACCGATGCAATTTCAACCGATGGCGGCGCCGAGGCAACGAAAGAGTACAACCCTGCGCGCGGTGCTAAAGTAATCGCTTTTGGTCGTAACTTTCTGGATCAGGCAGCTCCGCTCACTTCTGGCTCTCACGCTGATGCAACCGCCTACAGCGTCGTTGAAGGTGAACTGAGTGTCACCATTGGCGGCTCAGCTGTCGGTCTTAAAGAACCTGCTAAGTTCTGCGGCTACCGTGGTGAAGCAGCGGCACCCGAAGCTGTACTGCTGGTCAACAATGGTATGCACTTCGAAATTCAGATCGATTCTACTAGCCAGATCGGATCCGAGGATAAAGCCGGTGTCAAAGATATCGTCATGGAGTCAGCTTTGACGACTATCATGGATTGCGAAGACTCAGTTGCTGCAGTAGACGCCGAAGATAAAACCCACGTATACCGCAACTGGCTCGGACTGGTTAAAGGTGACCTGAGCGAAGAGATCAGCAAAGGTGGTAAGACCTTCACCCGTTCAATCAATGGTGACCGCGAGTATACTGGGAAAGATGGTCAGACTCTGGCGCTCAAAGGCCGCTCGTTGATGTTCGTTCGTAATGTGGGTCACCTGATGACCAACAACGCGATCATCGACAAAGACGGCAATGAGATCCCAGAAGGGATCATGGATGGCATGATTACATCGGCCATTTCAATTCACGATGTGAAGCATCTTGGCCGCTTCAATAATACCGTTACCGGATCCATCTACATTGTTAAGCCGAAGATGCATGGTCCTGAAGAGGTCGCCTTCACTAACGAACTGATGGGACGTGTAGAAGTTGCTCTGGGACTGCCCGAGAACACTATCAAGGTCGGCATTATGGACGAAGAGCGCCGCACGACCGTCAATCTGAAAGAGTGTATCCGGGCAGCTAGCTCGCGTGTTGTATTCATCAACACAGGCTTCCTCGACCGAACCGGCGATGAGATCCACACGTCGATGGAAGCGGGCCCAATGATCCGTAAAGGGGATATGAAATCAGCGTCCTGGATTCAGGCGTACGAGAACTGGAACGTTGATATCGGTCTCGCCTGTGGTCTGAGCGGTCGCGCGCAGATTGGTAAGGGTATGTGGGCAATGCCAGATCAGATGGCCAACATGTTGGTCCAGAAGATCGGCCATCCGAAGTCCGGTGCCAACACTGCATGGGTACCTTCACCAACAGGGGCGACTCTGCACGCATTGCACTACCATCAGGTTGACGTCTTTGCTGTTCAGCAAGAGTTGGCAAAACGGGAACGTGCATCGCTGGATGACATCCTGAGCATTCCCGTCGAGCGCAACCCTCAGTGGAGCAGTGAGGAGATTCAGGCAGAGCTGGATAACAACGCTCAGGGTATTCTCGGATACGTCGTTCGTTGGGTCGATTCAGGTATCGGCTGTTCTAAGGTGCCCGATATCAATGACGTGGGCCTGATGGAAGACCGCGCAACCCTCCGTATTTCCAGCCAGCACATGGCAAACTGGATACGTCATGGAATCTGCACCGAAGAGCAAGTTATGGAGACGCTCAAGCGTATGGCGGCTGTCGTTGATCGTCAGAACGCTAATGATCCAAGCTACAAGCCAATGGCGGGTAACTTCGACTCCAGTATCGCATTCAAAGCCGCATGCGATCTTGTCATCGACGGCTGCAAGCAGCCTAACGGTTACACCGAGCCAGCACTGCACGCTCGCCGCCTAGAGTTAAAAGCGGCGCACTAAATCCAATAGCCTCATGAAAAACCGGGCTCTGAGCCCGGTTTTTTTTGTAATTCTGAAACCGGGCCTTAGATGCGGGATGCACAGTGCACCGGTTTATCGCGAGCCCACCAAAAAACTCAAAGAGGGGGGTCAACCCGATCAGGCGTACTGCCATTCACTCGGTACCAACCTGCGATTGAGAAGCGATCGCGCTTCGCTGGAAGGACCTCGTGGGGAAACTCCTCACTCAAAAAGAGCACCAGAGTTCCCATCAGAGGCGTCACTTTTATCCCCTGCAGATCCTCATCACTCTGATAAAGCACTAGCTCGCCACCGTCATCCGCTCCCCAGGTAGGATTCAGATAAACGACCAGCGATAGTACGCGGTTTCGTTGATACTGGAAGGCGTCGTAGTGACGTTTGTAAAAATCACCAATCCCATAGTGTGCAAGGTGACTCTCGAAGGAGAATAACCCCATGAAGAGTCTGCGATTCAGATACTGCTGTAAGTCTGCTGCCCAATTCAGCCAGGCAGCGCTAGCCGGGCTCTCTCCTGTCAGCCAGCAGATACGATCTTTGCGAACAAACTCGTTATGCATATGTCGGGTTTGACGGCCGATACCTGCACTCGCAAAATCATTTGGGCTGAGGCCATACAGCTCCTCACACAAATCTGTAGCAAGATCCATCGGCAGAGCAGCGGGGCAAATCGCATAGCCTTTATCCATCAACTGAATTGCTACACGCTCGAAGAGGGGCTCATCATCGCCACCACAGCTTGAGTCTGAGAAGGTTGGTGCCGTCGACATGAGTATCCACTCCAGTGTGAACTAAAGACGCTTTTTATTCCTATACAGCGGGATTGGCAATCCTTTTTTACGAGCCTGAGTAGATGCAGACCTTTTCTGAACAACACCTCCAACTTGGTGAGCAGCTAGCCGAGTTCATTCAGCACCATCCGCGCCTCTTTGTTCTGACTGGTGCAGGTATGAGTACAGATTCAGGTATTCCTGCCTATCGCGACTCTGCAGGTCAGTGGCGTTCACCACCGCCGGTATTACATCAGGAGTATATGAAGCAGTTAAATGTGCGCCAGCGTTACTGGGGACGGAGTCTCGCAGGGTGGCACACGATGCGCGATGCCCAGCCCAATCCGGGGCATAAGGTTCTGGCTGCGATGGAGAGAGCTGGTCTGGTTGAAATTCTGGTTACGCAGAATGTCGATCGCCTACACCAAAAAGCGGGGAGCGAGCGCGTTGTTGATCTGCATGGACGGGCCGATTTGGTCGCCTGTATGCAGTGTGATTTTGAGATCACTCGGGAGGAGATGCATGTCTGGTGTCGCCAACTCAACCCACACTTCCATGCACCCAAGGTAGCGGCTCGACCGGATGGCGATGCTGACTTCGAGGCCGATTTTAGTCAGTTCCAAGTTCCGACCTGTACTGAGTGCGGCGGCATAATGAAGGCAAGAGTTGTCTATTACGGCGACAACGTTCCTAAAGAGACGGTATTCAAAGCGCTGAATTCATTGGAGAACAGTCAGGCGATGCTATCAGTTGGCAGCTCACTTCAAGTCTTTTCAGGTTTCCGTTTCAATCGCCATGCGGCACAAAAAAGTATTCCACAAGCGGCTCTTACATCCGGTGTTACACGGGCCGACCCACTACTACAGTTGAAACTCGACAGTAGCATCGCACCTGTACTAGAGGTTTGTGCGGAACACCTCGGTCTGGAGTGGCGCTGATCTGATATACTGCCCCGCAAACTCATATTACCAACTGGTCTCTTATGTCAGCACCCTTCTCCAGCCTCAAACTGCCTCTGGCACAACTCGATGTTCTCGGTGATCTCGGTCTGCAGAACATGACAGAGGTACAGGCACAAAGCCTGCCCATCTCACTCGCAGGAAAAGATTTACTGGCACAGGC
Organism: Marinobacterium sp.; assembly: GCA_035458585.1. GTDB lineage: Bacteria > Pseudomonadota > Gammaproteobacteria > Pseudomonadales > Balneatricaceae > Marinobacterium_E. The sequence goes on from DATHZN010000074.1 coordinate 7,726, forward strand.
TCCCACTGGCAGCGGCAAAACTATTGCCTTCTCTTTGCCGCTTTTGGGTAATCTTAAACCACGAAATTTTGCAGTACAGGCGTTGGTGCTGTGTCCGACACGCGAGCTAGCCGGTCAGGTTGCGACTGAGATTCGTCGACTGGCTCGCTACCCAGGCAATATAAAGGTCCTGACGCTCTGCGGCGGTCAACCTATAGGACCACAGATAGGCTCGCTTGAGCATGGCGCCCATGTAATTGTGGGTACGCCCGGACGCATATCCGACCATATTCGCAAGGGTACGCTGGATCTGAGCCAAGTCAGTACACTGGTACTTGATGAGGCGGATCGAATGCTCGATATGGGCTTCCAAGAGGAGATTCTCAACATCGTTCGCTATACACCAGCCGAACGTCAGTCGATGCTTTTTTCAGCAACATTTCCTGAAAACATAGGGCTGATAAGCCGTGACGTACTGACCAATCCTGAGCGAGTCCAGGTAGAGGCGATTGCTGAGCAACAACCTGATATCGAACAGAGAGTGTATCTAACAGAACCTGAACACCAGATAGAGACACTGCTGGCAGTGCTGACAGAAGCCGAACCAGAGGCGGGGGTAATCTTCTGTAATACCCGTGAGCAGTGTAATGATCTTGGCACAGCGCTACGTCAGTACGGCGTCTCCAGCGGTGTGCTTCATGGCGATCTAGACCAGCGCCAACGCGATCAGATGCTAGTGCGGTTTACTAACGGTTCGCTACGGCTGTTGATCGCCACCGACGTGGCAGCACGTGGACTGGATATCGACTCGGTTGATCTGGTGGTTAACCTCAATCTGCCGCGCGAACGGGCGGTCTTTACTCACCGTTGCGGTCGCACCGGACGAGCGGGTCGCCAAGGATTGGCGATATCCATCATCTTCGAGAAAGAGCAGTACAAACTCAACCTCATCGCCGAAGAAATCGGCTTCGACCTGACACCTCAAAAAGCGCCGAACCTGAACACGAATAAGCTTGGCGTACTCGCATCAGCGATGCGAACTCTTGAGCTTTCAGCAGGACGCAAGAACAAAATCCGCCCCGGAGATATTGTCGGTGCACTGACAGCTACAAAAGAGATCGATGGCAAGGATATCGGTAACATCAGTGTGCAGGACTACCAGTCCTTCGTTGCACTGCCCAAAACTCTGGTCGATCGCGGTGTCGAAATACTTCGCAGCCGATCCCTCAAAGGCAAAAACGTTCGCGTTCGGAAAATCTAACAGGAAAAATCCAAGAACACTTTCTACTCTTTAAATATTAGGATGAAGCGGAGAGTAGAGAATGAAAAGGTGCCTAATTGCTGTTTCCCTGCTGCTAACACTCATTTCAAATGTGCAGGCTGGAGAGGCAGATAAGCTGATAGATAAACAGGGGCTGACTCTGGATCGAGGATCCGAGCCGTTCCTCCATGAGAATGAGATTCAAATTAGCGGTGATCTTCAAGAGAGATCTGACAAGTCCGCATTTCTTCTGCGTGATACCTCCGGCAATCAGCTGAAGCTGGTATCGGCAGAGCTTGAGATGGCTAATTACCTTACCACTTGTTCTTCGAGCCGCTGCAGCTTCAGCGGCAGGCTCCAACTTCAAAACAAACCCTTGGAGGGCGTCGTATTCCGGGTACATAGCGTGAATACGGCGGCCAGTGGCATGTCCGAGTTCAGCATAGCTGAACTTGGGGAAGCAGTAGATGCCTGGCGTTTTAGCATGACAGGTTACGCGTCTTACAAATTTACCTACAACGAGATCATTCTGACCTCGACAGAGGGGAAGTTCGGAGATGGTTATCTTCCAGTCGTTTTGGATGCACTCCCAGAGGCGGACCGA